>CABSNU010000005.1 GCA_902479135.1 uncultured Collinsella sp.
TACACCCTAGAGTTCGTCGGCAGCGTCAGATGTGTATAAGAGACAGATTAATGACGTCGACAGGCGGGGTGGTTCCCCGCGTACGTGCCATCTGAGTAACCGAGGGGAGGGCGCACATGGGAATGACTGGTGCATACGAGCGCAATCTCGATGCAAAAGGTCGTCTGTCCTTGCCTGCACCCCTTCGCGAGGAGCTTGGAGAGCACGTTCGCGTGTTCAAAGCCCTGGATGTCGATGCTCTGTACGTGTTCTCTGCCGAGGCCTTCGATAAGTGGGTCGAAGGACTCTTCGCGGGTCGTGAGGGCCACGAGGGTTTTAACCCGCGTGACATTAATGACCAGAAGCTCATGAGGGCGATCAACAAGCGCACCACGTCGATGGACGTGGACAGCGCCGGTCGTATCGGTCTTTCCGAGTCTCTCCGCAAGCAGGCGAACCTCGACCGCGAGGTCACGGTTGTGGGCAACTACGACCACCTTGAGGTTTGGGATCGCGCCGCGGCCGATGAGGACGATGACGATGAGGCCCTGCTGGACCTCTTCTTCTCGTAAGGGCAAGGCACGGGTAACGGATGGAGCGTGGGATCTTGACACAAGAATATCGGCATGAACCTGTCATGCTCGGCGAAGTGCTTGAGTCGCTGCGGCTAAAGAGCGGCTCCGTTGTCTGCGATTGCACCCTTGGCGGTGCCGGCCATTCGGTAAAGATGGCCGCGCAGGTGGGGGAGACGGGCCTTTTGCTCGGCGTCGACCAGGACGACATGGCCCTCGAGGCCGCTGGCGCCCGTCTGGACCGCGAGGTTCCCGGCGTTCCGCACCAGCTGCTGAAGGGCAACTTCGGCGACTTGGACGAGCTGCTTTGCTCGGCCGAGGTGCCCGGGGTCGATGGCTTCCTGTTCGATTTGGGCGTTTCGTCGCCGCAACTCGATATCCCTGGCAGGGGCTTTTCGTATAACGAGGACGCCCCATTGGACATGCGGATGGATCCGGGTAATAACACCTTAAACGCAGCTGAGGTCATCAACACCTATAACGAACACGACCTCGCCCGGATTCTACGCGTCTACGGCGAAGAGAAGTTCGCCTCGCAGATCGCGCGCGAGATCGTGCGCCGCCGCGAGCAAGAACCGATCGAAACCACCGGCCAATTTGTCGAGATCATCAAGGCGGGTATCCCGGCTGCCGCTCGTCGGCATGGCGGACACCCGGCCAAGAAAAGTTTCCAGGCCATTCGCATCGAGGTCAATCACGAGCTCGATGTGCTCGAACGAGGGCTTGATGCCGCCACCAGGTGGCTCAACCCGGGCGGACGTATCTGCGTCATCTCGTATCACTCGCTCGAGGACCGTATCGTAAAGAACCACTTTAAGGAGATGAGCCAGGGGTGCACGTGTCCGCCGGAGATTCCGGTGTGCGTGTGCGGCAACGTGCCGATACTCAAGGTCATCACCCGCAAACCCTTGGTTGCCCAGCCTGATGAGGTTGAGCGCAACCCTCGGGCGAGATCAGCCAAAATCCGCGTGGCGCAGCGTCTGTAGGCACGACCGCGCGATATTGGACCTCCCGCTCGCACCATAAACGAAGCTTAAACACACTACCAACGTACTCGGGATGGGAGGCGGCATATCATGGGCTACAACACTTCAAGCGCAGCACTCGCCTATGATATGAACGCCATGCCCGCCTATCGTGAGACGCCGCAGGCCCCCGTTGCTCCCCGTGAGCAGCGCACGCCGCGCTTTGATGTCTACACGGGCGCGGGCCGTCAGGCAAACCAGGCGGTAAGCCCGGTTTTCATGAGCGTTCTTAAAACGTTTTGCATCATTGCGGCCATCTTCATGACGATCGGCGTCGCCCGCGTGGCGCTCGCCGGCGTTACGGCCCAGGTGCTCAACAGCAACGCCGAGCTTACCAACACGCTCGAAAAGGCGACCGATGAGAGCTCCGACCTGGAGGTCATGCATTCGGTCTATGGCGCCGACACGCGTATTCGCGACCTTGCGGGCGCTTATGGCATGGTGGAGCCCAGCGAGAGCGTTACACTTGACTTTTCGCAGGATGCAGCCGCGGGCGCCAACGCGACCGCGACCGCTCAGTAGCAAGACGGTAGCTGAGTATGACAAATGACTATCGCCGCGGTTCCGATGGGGGCCGCGGTTCTGGACGTCCCTCGTCGCGGGGACGTTCTGGTTATCAAGGAACGGGTCGGCAATCTTACAACGCCGGGCAGTCCCGTGGCAACGACCCGGCGTCGCGACTTCGCGGCTCGGGCGGCCCTCAAGTGCATAACACCAGGTCGCGCAAGAGTTCGTCGACCGAATGGCTCACGGGCACGCCTCTGCCTCGCCGCAAAGCCGTCATGGGCTTCATTGGGCTTGGCTTGGGCTTGGGCGTCTTTCGCCTTGCCGACTATCAAATTGTCGAAGCCGATAAACTGCGCGAGCGTGCCGATGCGCGCCGCCTGCTTGCGCAGACCCTCTATGCCAAACGTGGCACCATCTACGACCGCAACGGTAACGTGCTGGCGTCGTCGGTCGAATGTCGCAACATCGCCGTGAACCCCCAGCTTGTCGAGGATGTTGACAAGACGGTGTCGGCGCTGGTCAAGGCAACTGGAATCGATAAAAAGACCTGCCGCAAGCTCGTTGAGTCCGATGGAACCTGGGTGTATATCAAGCGCCAGGTGGACGAAGACGACGCTGTGGCGCTGGAGAAGAAGAACCTGCCCGGCGTGCTTTTTGAGCAGGCCATGAAGCGCGTATATCCATACGGCAATCTGGCATCGCAGGTGCTGGGTGTAGTGAATGTAGACAACGACGGCTTGACGGGTCTCGAAAAGCAATACAACAAGCTTCTGACCGGCACGAACGGTTCTCTCGTACGCGAGCGCGCGAGGGACGGCAGCTATATCGCGGGCGGTGCCTATAAAAAGGTGGCTGCGGTCGACGGCGTTGATATCGTGACGACGCTCGACGTCAATATCCAGCGTGCGGCCGAGGATGCCCTGGCAGAGGCAGTTGAGAAGACTAAGGCCAAGAACGGCTCGGCGCTGGTCACCGATCCTACGACAGGCGAGATCTTGGCAGCCTGCTCGTATCCGACCTACGACCAGACCGATCTGGAAAACGCCAAGACCGAGGATATGAACCTGCGCCTGGTCACCGACGCCTACGAGCCCGGCTCGGTCTTTAAGACACTCGTGGCGGGCGCCGGCTTCGACTTGGGCGTCGTGCGGTCGAGTACGTCGTTTGAGGTGCCGGCGAGCATCAAGGTGGGCGACGATACCGTCACCGATGCCGACAAGCGCGACTACGCCATGACCATGGATGTGCGCGAGATGATGCGCCGTTCGTCCAACGTGGGCTTTGTCCTGGTGGGGCGCAAGATCGGTGCCGACGACTTTGCCGCCTATGTGGACAAGTGGGGCATCGGTCACAGCTCTGGTGTAGATTTTCCGGGCGAGAGCCTGGGTATCGTCAAGGAGCGTGACCAGTATGACGGCGCCACGCTGGGCTCGATGAGCTTTGGACAGGCACTGTCCGTCTCGCCGATTGAGATCGCACGTGCCGTGGGCGGCATCGCCAACGGCGGCGTGATGATGACCCCGCACTTCTATAAGTCCAGCAAAGGCGACGAGAAGGACTGGGGCGAAGGCGAGCGCGCGATTTCGTTGGACGCCGCATCCCAGGTGACATCGTGCATGCAGACGGTCGTGTCCGAGGGAACGGGCGTTGGCGGCGCGGTTGATGGCTATGACGTGGCGGGTAAGACCGGTACGGCCGAACGAGCCGACGAGAACGGCGGCTACCTCAAGGAGAACTACATGTCGTCCTTTATGGGCTTTGCACCGGCACAATCGCCTAAGGTGCTGTGCTATATCACGCTCGACGGAACGCCGAGCGGCTCAGATGCCGCTGCGGTGCCGTTCCAGTCCATTATGGCCAACGCACTCGACGTGCTGGGCATTCCGCACACGAGGTAGGGGGTTACAATCTTTGGGGCGTGGTTTGTTGTCCCATATGAGGGGTGTTCACATGCCCTGCACCACGCATGCGCGGCGCTGGGATACAATACGCCGATAGCATTATTAGGTTTACAGGGGAGCTGCAATGATAGAGATCGCCGTCAACAACCTCGCGGCCGCAACAGGGGCCCGAACCGTGACGGGAGAAGCCGATCGGGTATGCCGCGGGTGCGTTATCGACTCGCGCCAGGTCGAGGAAGGGACGATTTTCGTCGCCTTTCCCGGTGAAAATGTCGACGGCAATGATTTTGCTTCCCGTGCCGTCCAGTCGGGTGCCGGCGCCGTCGTGATGACGCGTGAGCCCGAGGCCGAGCTGGTCTCGCTGGCGCAGGACAAGGGATGCGCCATCATGCTGACCGATGATCCCGAGGAGTTTCTGCTGCGTTTGGCGCACACGTATCGCCTGGAGCTTGGCTGCCTGGTCGTTGGCATTACCGGTTCCATCGGCAAGACGACGACCAAGGACGTGCTCGCCGCTGTGCTCGCTAAGCGCTATCGTGTCTGGGCCACCAAGGGCAATTTCAATAACCTGATCGGTATGCCGCTCACGGTGCTTTCCGCTCCGGCCGATACCGAGGTCCTGGTGCTCGAGATGGGCATGAACCATTTCCACGAGATCGAGCGCCTGTCCCAGTCCGCCAATCCCAACCTTGCCATCGTGAGCAAGATCGGCACCTCTCATATCGGCATTTTGGGTAGCCGCGAGAACATCGCCCGCGCTAAGGCCGAGATTGTCCAGGGTATGTGCGCCGCCGGCGACTATTTGCCGCTGCTGGTTTTGGGCGGCGAGGACGACTTTACGCCGTTCATTCGCGATACGTTCGCCCAGCCTGCTGGTATCGACGTGATGCTGGCCGGCGTTTCGGACGATGATGAGGTCCGTGCCCGCGACATTCGTGTTGATGACGAGGGCCGTCCGGTCTTTACGCTCGATTTTGGCCGGGGTGAGACGATCGATACCATGCTTGCCATCCCCGGCGTGCAGTCCGTTCCTAATGCCGTTAAGGCCGCCGCGGTTGCCTATCGCCTGGGCGTGACGCCCGAGCAGATCGATGCTGCCTTTAGAGGCCTCACGATCACCGGTCACCGCCAGGAGATCAAGCGCGCCAAGAGCGGTGCCCGCGTCATTGACGATTCCTACAACGCCAGCGCCGAATCCATGGCTGCTGGTCTCGATCTGCTGTGCTCGCTTTCGTGCACGGGGTCTCGCATGGCGATCTTGGGCGAGATGGGCGAGATGGGCGATGAGGCTCCTCGCATGCATGAGCTCGTTGGCGCCTATGCCGCCGCCAAGAAGCTCGACATGCTGGCGTGCGTGGGTGGTGAGCTGGCCCAGCTTATGGCCGATGCCGCGCGCATGATGGGCATGGACGAGGACCGCATCCAGGTGTTCTCTGATTATCAGCAGGTGCTCGACCGCATGGGCGGCGCGCTTGAAAAACATGATGTTGTACTGGTCAAGGGTTCCCGCTTTGTTGAGCTCGACCGCTTTGTGGAAGGTGTGTGCTAGCCCATGTTCGGCAATCCCTCATATCCAACGTATCAGGCTTTTTTGGGGCTTGGCATCGCCGCCGCCATTGCGCTGCTGCTCATGCCGTGGTGGATCAAGCTGCTCAAGGTCGAGGGTATCGGCCAGCAGGTTCGTGCCGACGGTCCCAAGCGTCATTTGGTTAAGCAGGGAACGCCCACCATGGGTGGTGTTGTCATCCTCGTCGCGATCTCGCTGACCTGCCTGCTGATGGGCAAGCTCACCACCGAGCTCGTGCTCGTGCTGCTCGCCACGCTGGCGACCGGCGTGCTGGGCCTGATCGATGACCTGACCTCCGTTACGCATGGGCGCTCGCTCGGTCTGACGCCTCATGCCAAGATGATCGGCCTAACCATTATCTGTGTCACCTTTACGGTACTTGCCGTTAACTGGTGCGGCGTCGCCCCCGAGATTCGTTTTCCCGGCGGCCTGACGATTGACCTCGGTGTTCTTTCGACCACCATCTGCGGCCTTTCGTTCCCGTGGCTCTACATTGTCTTTTGCTGGCTGATGATCGCCGGTCTTTCTAATGCCGTGAACCTGACCGATGGCCTTGACGGTCTTGCTGGCGGCACCTCCATGATTGCCATGCTCGCCATGGCTGCGATGGCGTTTTTGCACGGAGACGTGAACCTGTCCATCTTCTGCACCGCGTGTGCCGGTGCCTGCTTGGGTTTTCTGTGGTTCAACTGCTATCCGGCGAGCATCTTTATGGGCGATACCGGCTCGCTTGCCCTGGGCGCCGCGTTTGCCTGCACGTCCATCATGACCAACACCGAGGTCGTCTCCCTCATCATCGGCGGCCTGTTTATCGTTGAGACCCTGTCGGTCATGATTCAGGTTGTCTACTTCCACTTTACGCACAAGCGCGTCTTCCTTATGGCGCCCATCCATCATCATTTCGAAAAGAGGGGCTGGGCCGAGACCAAGGTCGTCATCCGTTTTTGGATTATCGCTGCTGCCTTTGGTGCCGTTGGCCTTGCTCTGTTCTTCCAGTTGGGATAGTGGTCTTTCATGTCTCTTGCTGATGTCTTTAGCCTGCTCGTTTTGGGTCAGGGCAAATCCGGTCTCGATGTCGCCCGCTGGGCGCTGGCACATCCCGAGCGCGTAAGTGCCGTTACCGTGTATGGCGGTGGCACCTCTGAGCCCAATGACGCCACGCGTGCGCTCGAGGCTGCTGGTGCGTCGTTTGTCTATGGGACCGAACAGGTCGAGGGCGCCTATGACGTATGCGTGACGTGCCCGGGCATCTCGGAGTTCTCGGGCTTCTTTAAGGCCGGGCGCGAGCATGCCGCCCAGATTATGGGTGAGCCCGAGTTTGCCTATCGCCTGTCGCCCGATAACTGGATTGCCATCACGGGCACCAACGGCAAGACGACCACCACGTCGCTGACTGATTATCTGCTTAAGGCTGCCGGCGAGGCAAGCGTTGCTGTCGGCAACATCGGCGAGCCGCCGGTCAACGAGATTGACGGCCGAGCCCACAACGAGTGGTTTGTGGCTGAGCTCTCGAGCTATCAGATTGCTACGACAACCGAGCTCCACCCCCGCGTGGCGGTGCTGCTCAACATCACTCCCGACCACTTGGGCTGGCATAAGAGCCATAAGAACTATGCGCTTGCCAAGATCAAGCTGTTTGACAATATGGTCGATGACGATCTGGCGGTTGTCGACGTCGAAGACGCCGGCATTCACGAGTTCGATGAGTACATCTACACGCCGGGTCGTCGCATCTGCAAGGTTGCCTTTGACGAGCCTGAGGGCGACGATGCCGCCTTTGTGCGCGATGGCAAGATGATCGTGCGTCTGAAAGGCGTCGAGACCCCGCTCATCGCTACATCCGAGCTCAAGATCTCGGGCCATCACAATGTTATCAATGCCCTGTGCGCTGCCACGGCTGCCTTGGCGGTCGGTGCCGATGTCGATGGTGTCTGCCGCGGTCTTGCCTCGTTCCAGCCGCTCGAGCACCGCGTGGAGCCGTGTGGCGAGATTGACGGCGTGCGCTACGTCAACGATTCCAAGGCGACCAACACCGATGCGGTCGAGAAGGCACTGACGGCATTTCCCGATGACGACGTGATCTTGCTGCTCGGCGGCCACGATAAGGGCACGCCGCTCACGGACTTCGCGCGCGTTGTTATGGATAACGTGCGCTCGGTCGTCTGCTTTGGCGATGCGCGCGAGCGCTTCACCGTCGCTATGGACGAGGCCGATGTCGATGGCGATGTGGATATCGCCCAAGCGGATGACCTGCGCGACGCCGTGGACGTTGCCCGTTCGTTGTCGAGCCGTGGTGACGTGATCTTACTTTCTCCTGCCTGCTCTTCGTTCGATGAGTTCTCGGGCTATGAGGAGCGCGGCCGCGTGTTTAAGGACTACGTGGCTCAGCTTGCCGCTACGGCGAAATCGCAAATGGAATAGGGGTTGCGGTGAGAGAGGAGAGCCCCCGACAAGGTATGAGGAGGCCCGACTCGGACCGTGCTTCCTCACGTCGCATCACACCGCGTTCCGGCCGCGGCGGGCAGTCGTTTAGCGAACGCTATATTGCCGGCGTTCCCGCCCGTATCATGCGCCCCCGTTTGATATTCATGGCCTGCCTGTTTACCTTGGTATGTTTTGGCCTGCTGATGGTATACTCGGCGTCTTCGGTCGAGGCGCTGCACGAGAATGGCTCGGCGACGTTTTTTCTGGGTCGACAGGCCGCGTTTGCCGTGGTCGGTGTTCTGGCGCTGATTGCCATCGTGCGCGTCTTGCCGGACAGTTGGTTTGGGGAAGACGTGCTCAGGATCTTCCTCATGGGCATGATAGGGCTACTGGTTCTGGTGTTCTTTATGGGTAGCGGCAGTCGTGGCGCCACGCGCTGGCTCAACATCGCCGGTATTCAGTTCCAGCCGTCTGAGTTTTTAAAGCCGTTCGCCATCGCGTATTCGGCCATCATGCTCGACCGCATCTTTTCGCCCGGCGGCAACATCAACGAGTTTCTTCGCAACATGGGCGTCTACTTGGGCATTTCGCTCTTTCTAATCTTTGTTCAGCCCGATTTTGGCACCGTTCTGATCATCTTGCTGACCCTTATGTGCATGGCGTTGTTTGCGGGTCTCGACCCCAAATTTATCATCGGCGTGATAATCTTCGGCATTCTCGTGATCGTGATTGCGCTTGTCGCAGAGCCGTACCGTATGGTGCGTATTCAGGTTGCCTTGAACCCTTGGGCCGACGAGTATGGTGACGGCTATCAGGCCACGCTTGCCATCATGGCCTTTGCCTCGGGCGGTCTGTTCGGCCGTGGCATCGGCAACTCAACCATGAAGTACTCGTATCTGCCCGAGGCGCACAATGACTACATCCTGGCCATCATTGGCGAGGAAGTCGGTTTTGTCGGAACCGTGCTGTTCTTCTTGGTGTTTGCGATGCTGATCTACTCGGCGTTTCGCATTGCCGAGCAGGCGACCGATCGTCGGGGCGCGCTCATGGCGTCTGGCTCCGCGGTCATTCTCGCGGTGCAGTTTTTGATCAATGCGCTGGGCATCCTCAACGTGTTTCCCATGACGGGCAAACCGTTGCCGTTTATTAGCTACGGCGGTTCGTCGATTATTGTGTCGCTTATGCTTGCCGGTCTGATCCTGCGCGTTTCGTACGAGAGCGCCCGTCGCGATGAGTATGACCGCCGCCGCGAGAGCTTTGCCGTTATGGATGAGAGTACCGCCGGCGTGCCCCACGTACGCGGCGAGCGATCTTCGCGTAACGGCTTTACCGTTCTGGATGGCTCTGCGACCGAGCCGGCAGCCCGTCCGCGTCAGCGAACGGCGCCGCAAGGTCGTCCGCAGCGCCCCAGCCCTCGCAGCGCGGGCGGCGGATATAATCGAATCGATTTGAACTCGGACCTGTCGGCGCGTTTGCGCACCGACGACCAGGGACCGCGTGTACGAAGGGACTACCATGACCGATAAGATGACCGTTGCTATTGCAGCCGGCGGCACGGCAGGACACATTAACCCCGCGCTCGCTTTGGCCGAGGAGCTGCATGACCGTGGCCACCACGTTGTGTTCGTGGGCCAGTCGCGCAAGCTCGAGGGTCGTCTGGTCCCCGAGGCTGGGTTTGATTTTGTGCCCATTACGGTTACGGGCTTCGACCGCTCCCGTCCTTGGACGGCGCTGACCTCGCTGTGGCGTGTCAACAAGGCCAAGCGTGCGCTCGCCAGTCATTTCTCAAAGGTCGGCAAGCCCGATGCCGCCATCGGTTTTGGTGCCTATGTCGAGGTTCCGTTGCTGGGGTGGTGCAAGGGCGCAGGCGTTCCGTATCTGCTGCATGAGCAGAACTCTGTTCCGGGCCTGGCCAACAAGATGATGAACTCCCACGCCGCCCGCGTGTGCATCTCGGTGCCGGCAGCGCGTTCGGTCTTTGAGCGCGAAGGTGACCCTGACCACGTGCTCATGACCGGCAACCCCGTACGTCGCTCGGTAATCGAGGGCGATCGCGCTCGCGGCCGCAAGGCACTTGGCGTTCCCGAGGACGCTACGCTGCTGCTCGTCTTTGGCGGTTCACTTGGCGCCCAGCACCTCAACGAGCGCGTGGTTTCGCTCAAAAACGAGCTGCTTTCGCGCAAGAACCTCTATGTGTTGCATTCGACGGGTGCCGACGGCTTTGAGGAGACCGAGCGCGCTTTGGCGCTGACGCCCGAGGAGGCGAAGCGTTACCGCGTCCAGCCTTACATCGACAACATGGGCGATATGCTGGCTGCTGCCGATTTGGCGCTCTCGCGTTCGGGCGCATCGAGCGTGGCCGAGATCGCTGCGCTCGCCGTACCCTCGGTGCTCGTGCCGTATCCGCATGCGACGGCCGACCACCAAACCACCAATGCCCGTTATCTGGTCGACGCCGGGGCCGGCGTGCTCTGCGCCGATGCCGATATCGACGGTTCTGCCTTTGCCGATGAGCTGCTGCACCTGGTCGATGATGCGGCGGCGCGCGAGGCCATGCGTCAGGCGGCGCGTGGTCTGGCTCAGGATAGGGCCGCCGCTCTTCTGGCGGATGCGGTAGAGGGTTTGCGTTAGTTAGACGGGATATCGTCGGTCGCCCTCGCGCTGATGCGGTAGGTGCGGTACAGTTAACGGGTTACAGGCAGTGTTTACGCAAGGAGTACACGAGCACATGGCTGATTCCCAGACTGCAACCTCCGCGCCCGAGTTTAAGAGCGCCCACTTTATCGGTATCGGCGGCGCCGGCATGAGCGGCATCGCCCTCGTTCTGCACGAGCGCGGTTATGCCGTTACCGGCTCCGACCTTAAGACGTCACGTTATATCCGCCAGCTTACGCGCGCGGGTGTGAAGGTGCATGTGGGCCATGAGGCCGCCACGATCGACGAGGTCAAGCCCGATGTGGTAGTTGTCTCCACCGCTATTCCGGAGTCCAACCCTGAACTCGTGCGCGCTCGCGAGCTTGGTATTCCCGTGTGGCCCCGTGCCAAGATGCTCTCTGCTTTGGGCCACGGCTACACCACTGTCGCTGTTGCCGGCACGCATGGCAAGACCACCACGTCTTCGATGTGCGCCACCATGCTCGATCGCATGGGTCTGGATCCGAGCTTCTTGATCGGCGGCATCGTCGAGGGCTATGACACGAACGGCAAGAACGGCTCGGGCGACTACTTTGTCGCCGAGGCCGACGAGTCCGACAGCTCCTTCCTGTTCCTGAACCCCAACGTAGTCATTGTGACCAACGTCGAGGCCGACCACCTCGATCACTACTCGGGTATCGAGGAGATCGAGGCGACTTTCGCCAAATTCATGAGCCTGGTGGGCGAGGACGGCACCGTCATCGTCTGCGGCGAGGACCCGCATCTGGTCGAGCTCGCCAAGTCGACGGGCCGTCACGTGCTTTCCTACGGCTTTGCCGAGAGCAACGACATCGTCTGCATGCACCCGGATGTTAAAGGCATCCAGAGTGACTTTATCGTTCGCTTTGAGGACGGCACTGAGCATACTGTGGAGATCAAGAGCAATCCCGGTCGCCACAACATGCTCAACGCTACGGCGGTGCTCACCGTCGCACATGTCCTGGGCCTTGACATCGACGCCGCCGCCAAGGCGCTCTCGAGCTTTGAGGGCGTCCGCCGTCGCTTTACCCACGTGGGCGATATCGATGGCATCACCGTGGTCGATGATTACGGCCATCACCCCACCGAGATCAAGGCGACGCTTGCTGCCGCTTCGTCGCTGGGCTACAAGCACGTCGACGTCGTGTTCCAGCCGCACCGCTATTCGCGCCTGCAGGCCCTGTGCGACGACTTTGCCGATGCATTTGCCAATGCCGATAAACTGCTGCTGATTGATGTGTTCTCGGCTGGCGAGATGCCCATTCCGGGCGTCACCTCTAAGATGCTCGCCGATACCGTGCGCGCCAAGCATCCTGGCAAGGAGGTCGTGTACTGTTCCAGCCGTCTTGAGCTCAATCAGGAGCTCGAGCAGATGGTGGGCGAGGGCGACCTGCTGCTCACCATGGGTGCCGGTGACGTTACGACCGTCGGTCCCGAGTTCATTGAGTATCTGACTGCCAAGAAAGACGCTTAAGTCTAATGGGTCTGTTTAACGCCGTCATGGCGCTCTCGGGCATGATCGACACGGATGTGATCGAGGACGAGCGCCTTGCGCGTCATACGAGCTATCGTATCGGCGGCAAGGCCGACCTCTTTGTGACGTGCCATAGCTATCATGCCCTCCGCCGCGCCGTGGCGGTGCTCGATCGCGAGCAGGTGCCGTGGGTCATCATCGGCAAGGGCTCCAATCTGCTGGTTGCCGATGGCGGTTATCGCGGTGCCGTCATTTCGCTCGGACGTGAGTTTCAGCGCACGGTTGTTGCCGATGACGGTTGTACGCTGACGGTCGGTGCGGGCGTGATGTTTGCGCGCCTGGTCAACGATGCCCTGTCGCGTAGCCTCTCGGGCCTTGAGTTTGCCGTTGGCATCCCTGGTTCGGTCGGCGGTGCGATATCTATGAATGCCGGCACACGGACCGAGTGGATTGGCTCGCTGGTTGAGGATGTCGTAACGTTTGACCCGGCATCCGGTATCAAGCATTATGCGGGGTCCGAGATCACTTGGGGCTACCGTGAATGTAGCCTTCCCCGCAATGAGATCATCCTCGAGTGCGTGCTCAAGCTTAAACCGGCGCCCAAGGCCGACATTCGCGAGCGCATGGAGCGGTACCTGACGAGGCGCAAGCGTACGCAGCCCATGGGTCGCGCATCCTGCGGGTCGGTCTTTCGCAACCCGCCCGATGCGAGCGTGGGCAAGCTTATCGAGGATTGTGGATTAAAGGGTTTTTCGATTGGCGGCGCGGAAGTTTCGCCCGTTCACGCTAATTTTATCGTTAATAACGGAACTGCCTCGGCCGATGACGTTGCCGCGGTTATCAGACATGTGCACGGAAAGGTGAGGGAGGCGTATGGCATCGAGCTCAGACCGGAAGTTAAATTCCTCGGCTTCTAGAGCATCGAAACCTACCTTCCGCCGCGCCGGAGGGCGTTCCGGCGCGCCTGCCAAATCTCAACGCAATACCGTCGCGCACTCTAAGTCTGTCGGGCATGCTCGACAGACCAGTCGTCCGGTCGTCGGCTCGCAGCTCGGTAATCGTCCGGCCGCAAAAAAGTCCTCGCGTCCCTCGGTGACGTCAAAGCCTGTTATGGGCGCCAAGCCTGCCCGTCCCATGGCAACTCCTAAGCCCTCGACGGGAACTAAAGCGGCGCGTCCCGGTCTCACGCTGGGCACATCGAAACCGCGCTCGCTGACTTCGGTGCCGGCTACCGCTAAGAAGCCTTCGAGTAAAAAAGGCGTCAACCCGTTGTCTTCACTTGGGGCGATGGTAAATAAAGCATCAGACGCCGCTTCTGTCGTTACAGGCAAAGGCAAAATCGTGGGCGGCGTTCTGGCCGTCTTGGCCGCGCTCGTCGTCGTTGCCATCGTGGTAATTAACTCTGGATTGTTTACCGCCACTGATATTCAGATTCAAGGCAGCGAGCATGTGACGAAGCACGATGCTATCCAGCTGATCGATTTGCCCGAGGGAACGTCGCTTTTTAACGTCGATCCTGACCAGATTACCGAGGACCTCAAGCAGAACCCGTGGGTCTCGGGCGTGGATGTCCAGCGTCAGTTCCCGCATACGCTCATCATTACGCCGACGGAGCGCAAGGTCATCGCAATTGCCTATATCAGCTCCGATGACCTTGCCTGGGCCATCGGGGATGATGACACCTGGATCGCCCCACTGTCGACGTCGGTCGAAGTGGACGACCAGGGCAACGTCATCACGACAGGGCAGGGTTCAAATACCTTGACCGGAATCGATGCCGCGCTGGCGCTCGCTAAGCATTATGGCGCGGTGTTGTTGACTGATGTCTCGGCGGATGTTGCTCCGGTTTCAGGCCAGGCAGTGAGCTCCAAGGCCGTTAAGGCCGGCTTGGATTATGTGCGTGGTTTTTCGAGCGAGTTCTTGGGACAAGTCAAGGATATTTCCACGCCTTCGGTCGAAGCCATCTCGGCAAACCTCAATAACGGCATTGAGGTGTCGCTGGGCGATTCGGACGATATTGCCAAGAAGGAACGCGTAGTCACCAAGTTGCTTTCGCAGGTAGAGGGCGTAACGTATATCAATGTGCGCTCTCCGGGCAACTACACATTTAGGAATGCTCCGACCTCGTAGCGCTGGTTGATGCTTTGTTGAGTGGCCATACCACGCCGTTTATCTGGTTTGTTTGGTTTTCACGGTCAATTATTTGACTGATACGTTCATAATGTGCAACCATAATACGGTTTACCTTTGCATTTACTTTCAACCTGAAGGTTAATGTGCGCAGGGGTCGACCCATGCTATGGCTATAACCTTTGTTCGGAGGACCGACATGCACGAGACAGAGATCAACAACTACCTTGCCGTCATTAAGGTGGTCGGCGTCGGCGGCGGCGGTACCAACGCGGTCAATCGAATGATCGAAGAGGGCATCCGCGGCGTCGAGTTTGTTGCCATCAACACCGATGCTCAGGCACTCGCGATCTCTGATGCCGATATCAAGGTGCACATCGGCACCGACCTTACCCGCGGCTTGGGCGCCGGCGCCAACCCCGAGGTTGGCCGCAAGGCTGCCGATGAGTCCCGCGATGACATTGCCGAGGCGCTCGCTGGCGCCGACATGGTGTTCATCACCTGCGGCGAGGGCGGTGGCACCGGTACCGGCGCCGCTCCCATCGTTGCCGATATCGCGATGAACGAGGTCGGTGCGCTGACCGTCGCCGTCGTGACCAAGCCCTTCACCTTCGAGGGCCGCAAGCGCAAGAAGAGCGCCGAGGAGGGCATTAAGACCCTCTCCGATTGCGTCGATACCATGATCGTCATCCCCAACGATAAGCTGCTCGACATCGCCGAGAAGAAGACCACCATGCTCGAGGCCTTCGCGATTGCCGATGGCGTCCTTTCCCAGGGCACTCAGGGCATCACCGACCTCATCACCGTCCCCGGTATCATCAACTTGGACTTCGCCGATGTTAAGACCATCATGAAGCAGGCCGGTACCGCCATGATGGGTATCGGTACCTCTTCTGGGGATACTCGTGCCGTCGACGCTGCCCAGCAGGCCATCTCCAGCCCGCTGCTCGAGAGCTCCATCGATGGTGCCACGCGCGTGCTGCTCTCCATCGCCGGTTCCAAGGACCTGGGCATCCAGGAGATCAGCGACGCCGCCGACGTTGTCGCCAACGCCGTCGACCCCGAGGCCAACATCATCTTCGGTACCGTTGTCGACGAGTCCCTGGGCGATCAGGTGCGTATCACCGTCATCGCTACGGGCTTCTCCGACTCCAACGTCAACCGTCAGGATGAGCTCTTTGCTGCTCAGCAGTCTCAGAGCAAGGCCGCTGCCTCCGCTGAGCCGCAGCGCACCGCTCCGGCTGCCAGCCCGGCTCAGGCCGCTCCGACCCGCAACGTCGGTGGTACCGAGCTGCCCAACTTTGGCAACGACCAGTTCGAGCTTCCCGACTTCCTGAAGCGCGGTAGCTTCTAGTTCGTTTTTCTCAACGACCTGCACGGGGTGTGTCCATTTGGATGCACCCCGTTTTGTTTCTCGTTTGTAAACGAAAGCCTCCAATCTCCTTACGTTCCCTTTACGTTTGGTCCCTACCGCTGCGGGTATCCTTTTAAGGAAGTATGACAGCCGTATAAACGCGGACTGCGCGGCGACGCCGCGGTACTTGTGTTATTAGGAGGCTTTAGTATGGCAGCACGTGCGGACAACGTTTCGCGTGTCGACCATGATGGAGTTACGTTGGTGGAGGGCGCGACATCCGATGTCCGCTTTGCCTTTACCGAGCGCACCGGTGGCGTTTCTGAAGATGCGTACTCCTCGCTCAACCTGGGCTCGCATGTAGGCGATGACCCCTTTGCTGTTCAAGAAAATCGTCGTCGAGCGCTCGAAGCTATGGGCGCCACTGAGTGCGAGCATAATCTGCTCGTGCCCAATCAGGTACATGGTGACCATATCGTTACGGTGACTTCGAACGGCGCCGACGATCTTGAGGCTGTTCGCGAGCAGATTGCCGAGGGCTGCGATGCCATCGTCTGTACGGCCCATGACGTGCCCGTGCTGCTCTGCTTTGCCGACTGCGTTCCCGTGGTGCTGGTGGCCCCTGGCGGATTTGCCGTGGTGCACTCCGGTTGGAAGGGCACGATTGCACGTATTTCTGCCAAGGCGTGCCAGGCGCTTTGCGATGCTGCCGGCTGCGATGCGAGCGACGTTTCCGCCTATATCGGCCCCCATATCTTGGCTGACGAATATGAGGTATCCCAGGAACTCATGGATCGCTTTGCCGTCGAGTTCTCTTGCATCGATGCGAGTGCCTCTCGCATGCTCGATCTTTCCGCTGCCATTTGTGAGGCGCTGGTAGATGCCGGTGTGGACGCGGATAATATCGTGGATACCCAGCTTTCGACTGTGCGTCAGAACGACCGCTTTTATTCCTACCGTAACGAGGACGGCACCTGTGGGCGCCATGCTGCGATCGGCGTGATGCTATGAGAAAGATCGTATCGGTCCTGAGCGCCGCTGTGCTTACGCTTACGCTGTGCGCCTGTTCTTCGGGATCTTCTACCTCTTCCATTACCGTGGCCGGCTCCACGACCTGCCTTCCTATCGCCGAAATTGCGGCAGAGGGCTTTAAGGAGGAGACCGGCATCGACGTGCTCGTTTCCGGTTTGGGCTCTTCCGCTGGCATCGAAGCCGTCAGCGCTGGCACGGCCGATATCGCCAGCTCCTCCCGTGGACTCAATGCCGACGAACAGGATCTGGGCCTGACTCCCATCGTCATTGCCCACGACGGTATCGCGGTCATCGTGAACGAAGACAACCCCGTCGATAACCTCTCGACCGAGCAGCTCCGCGATATCTATGCCGGCAAGATCACCAACTGGAAAGAAGTCGGTGGCGAGGACCTGAGGATTCAGGTTATCAACCGAGATGAGGCGTCTGGCACGCGTGAAGCCTTCCGCACCATCGTGATGGACGGCACCCCGTTCGATCGCCGCTCGGCCGTTCTTTCGGGCACGGGCCAGGTGCGCGACGTGGTATCTCGTTCGCGCGGGGCTATCGGCTACATTTCGCTGGGCTTCGTCGATAGCCTCAACGCCAAGACCTCGGTCAGGGCCGTCTCGGTCAATCATGTTGAGGCGTCCGAGAAGACGGTCGCGAGTGGCGGCTATCCCATCTCGCGCGACCTTTACTTCTTTGTGAAGGGTGCGCCTTCGCAGCAGGCGCAGGATTACATCGACTACGTGACGTCCGAAAAGATGGACAAGCAGATTCGCGAGGCGGGCTTTATTCCCGTCACCAACGACGAGAAGGGGAGTGAGTAGCATGGAAGCACAGGAAAACTCCCAGACTGAGCAGAATGCTCAGGCGCCCAAGAAGCGCGAGCTGGCGCTCGTATCGCGCAGCACCTATATCAAGGAGAAGGCGCTGCAGTGGATTTTCTTTGCCTGCGCGTTCTTGGCGGTTGTTACCGTCATCCTGATTTTTGTCTTTACCACGTACTCGGCGCTGCCCGTCTTTACCGACATCGGTCTGGCGGACTTCTTTAGCTTTACGTGGGCGCCCTCTGAGGGCCACTACGGCATCCTGTCGCTGCTTGCTGGCTCAGGTCTGGTGACCGTCGGTGCGCTCGCCATGGGTGTGCCCCTAGGCGTGGGCACGGCCGTGTATCTGGTCGAGATCGCCAACAAGCGCGTGCGCAAGCTCATCAGCCCTGCCGTTGACCTGTTGGCCGGCATCCCTTCTATCATCTATGGCTTCTTTGGCATGATCATCATCCGTCCGTTTATCGCGCAACTGACCGGTGGTCTTGGTTTTGGTGCGCTGACGGCGTGGTTCGTGCTTGCCATCATGATCGTCCCTACCATCACCACGCTCACCATCGATGCCCTCAATTCCATTCCCATGGGTATTCGCGAGGCATCGTATGCCATGGGTGCTACTAAGTGGCAGACCATCTATAAGGTCGTGCTACCTGCCGCTAAGCTGGGTATCGTGGATGCCATCGTGCTGGGTATGGGCCGTGCCATCGGCGAGACCATGGCCGTGCTCATGGTCGTGGGTAACGCCCCGGTTATTCCCGACAGCATTGCGAGCCCCATCTCGACGCTCACGAGCCAGATCGCGCTCGACATGAGCTATTCCTCGGGTCTGCACCGCTCGGCGCTGTTCGGCATGGGCGTGGTCCTGTTTATCATCTCCGCCACGCTGGTGGGCATCGTCCGTCTGATTTCCAAGAAGAAGAGGGGGTAGGCTATGTCCGATTCCGTTGACACGACGGTCGATACGACCTCGTCGCGCGAGCGCATCAAGCGTGCCCTTTCCCATGGCAAGAAGGGCCGCATCAACAAGGACCTGTCCAACAAGATCATGCTTGGCGTGTTCCGTGCCGCGGCATACATCACCACGCTGGTGCTTGTCGCTATCATTGCCTATGTGGTCATTAACGGCCTGCCGCATATCTCGCTCGACTTTATCTTCGGTTGGCCCCAGGGCGTCAACGCCGAGGGCGGAATTTGGCCCACGATCGTCTCGACCGTCTATGTGACGGCGCTCGCCATGCTTATCTGCACGCCGATTGCTGTGCTGGCAGCCGTCTATCTGGCCGAGTACGCCAAGCAGGGCAAGGTCGTCGAGCTCATTCGCTACGCTGCTGACGCTTTGGCCTCGGTGCCCTCCATCGTTATGGGCCTGTTTGGCTACGCCTTGTTTGTCGAGGCCATGGGCCTGGGCCTTTCGATGGTCTCGGCCGCTCTGGCGCTCGCGCTCTTGATGCTTCCCATCGTCATGCGCACCACCGAAGAGGCCATTCGCGCCGTCCCGCGCTATATCCGTTGGGGCGCGTACGGCCTGGGCGCCACCAAGTGGCAGGTTGTCTCCAAGATTGTGCTTCCTTCTGCCTTTGGCCGTATTGCCACGGGCATCGTCCTCGCCATCGGCCGCGCCATTGGCGAGACCGCGGTGGTGCTCTACACCATGGGCCAAGCCATCAATCTGCCTATTTCGCCGCTCGATTCCGGCCGCCCCATGACGGTTCACCTGTACCTGCTTGCCAACGACGGCATCAACATGAACGCAGCCTACGGCACCGCGCTCTTGCTGATGGTGATCATTCTTGCCTTCAACCTGTTTGCGCGCTTCCTGTCGCGTAAACGTCGCTAGTTAAGGAGTCCCATGTCCGTTTATCAGTCCGCTCCCACGCTGGAGCAAGCGGCCATTACGGCCAAGGATTTCAACTTTTGGTACGGCGACTTTCATGCGCTGACGGGGCTTGACCTCAACATCGCCAAAAACGCCATCACCGCCTTCATTGGTCCTTCGGGCTGCGGCAAGTCGACGTTTTTGCGCTGCATCAACCGCATGAATGATCTGATCGAGGGTACGCGCGTCGAGGGCACCATGACGCTCGACGGCAATGATATCTATGCCGAGGGCGTCGACCCGGTCGACCTCCGTCGTCGCGTGGGCATGATCTTTCAGCAGCCCAACCCGTTTCCCAAATCCATCTACGAGAATGTCGCCTTTGGCCCTCGTGTACAGGGCGTGACTAGCAAAAGCGACCTCGATGACATCGTGGAAGAATCGCTCAAGCGCGCCAACCTCTGGAAAGAGGTATCCAATCAGCTCAACAAGGATGGTTTGGCGCTCTCGGGCGGTCAGCAGCAGCGTCTGTGCATCGCGCGCGTGCTTGCGGTGCAACCCGATGTTCTCCTGATGGACGAGCCCTGCTCCGCCATCGACCCCACGTCCGTCTCTAAGGTCGAGGATCTGATGGCCGAGCTGGCGCCCGAGATGACGATCATCATCGTCACGCATTCAATGCAGCAGGCAGCTCGTATCAGCGACTACACCGCATTCTTCTTGCAGGAAGTTGCCGGCGAGCCCGCTACGCTCATCGAGTATGGTCAAACCGACGCGATCTTCACCAGCCCGGTGGACTCGCGGACGGAAGACTATATCACCGGCCGCTTTGGCTGATCGGTGCGACTAGTCCCAAGCCGATCGGACCTAGTCCGGTGCGTATTCACTGTGCGGGCGGCATGACCGCACCCAACTGATTGGAGTGAACCATGCGCAAACTGTTTTCCCGTCAGCTCGTCGAGGCCCGTCACGAGATGCTGAGCATCTATGAGGCCGTCGATCTGGCCCTCCACGATGCCGTGAAGGCCTATGTGACCGACGACCGCAAGCTCGCCACCAAGACCAAGAAGCGCACGCTTTCGATTGACGCGCGCTGCGCCAACCTGGAGGCCGTCTGCTACAACCTGATCGCCACGCAGTCACCGGTCGCCTCCGACTTCCGCTTGCTTCAGACGATCATCTACGTCGACTTTAACCTGCAGCGCATGACCGATAAGGTCCGTCAGATCTGCCGTGCCACGCGTCATATGATCAAGGCCGACATCTCGCTGCCCAAGGAGCTTGTCGGCACGGTTGAGGCCGAGGCTGAGGCCGTCTACCAGGTGCTGGGCTCTTCGCTTTCTGCGCTCGTCACCAATGATATGTCCATCATCTGCAACCTGGCCGTCGAGGACGAGCCAGTGCACGCTGCCTACGAGAAGTTCTTCCGCACCTTTAACCGTATGGATACGGGCGACTTTATGGACGACGACAGCAACTATGACGACCTGCGCCGCGCCATCATGGTTTCGCGCTACCTCGATCGCATCGCTTCCATTTCCATCGATGCCGCTTGCCGTCTGACCTTCCTGTTGACTGGTCAGCGTATGAACGCCGGCGATATCGCCCGTGTGGACGAGGACGAGCTCGAGAGCATGCGCGTGCCTTCGGGCGAGGGTGTTATCATGAGGCCCGCCGTCGACGCGCGCTACGTTGCCAAGGTGCCCGCCAACGAGGTCAGCGAGGGTCTTCGCTACCTGCTCGATCATCTTGAGGACGAGGACGATGGCGAGGACGACGAGGAGTAAGTAGCCCCGTTCGTCGAAAGATTGTAAATACCTAAGTGAGCGCGGCCTTGCACATGCGGGGCCGCGCTCTTGCGTTAGCATGGGACTACTTGTTTGGCTGTCAGCGGAGGCGATTGGCAATGGATAACTATTTGGATTTGATGCGCGCTCGCCGCGAGCAGATTCTGGAACGTTTTTATGCGGCGCTCGATCGCGCGGGCCGCCCCCACGACGCCGCGCGCCTCATTGCCGTGTCCAAGACCGTTGGTGTCGATGAGACTGTTGCTGCCATCCAGGCGGGGTATCGCCATTTTGCCGAGAACCGCCCGCAGGAGCTGGTTCGCAAGCTCACGGGTCTGGCGGAGCATCCGGAGCTGCCCGAGGTGCGCTTCGATATGATCGGCAACCTGCAGACCAATAAGATCAATGCGGTGCTGGGCTCAGCCGAGCTGATTCACTCGGTGGGTTCGCTGCATCTGGCACAGGCGATCTCGAGCCGTGCTGTCCGCAAGATTGAGGCAGGCGAGCTCGCCGGCCTCCAGCGTGTGCTCATTGAGGTCAATGTGAGTGGTGAGGAGTCGAAGGGAGGCTTTTCGCCCGATGAGATTCGCGCCGCCGCGGGTGAGCTTGCGGAGCTTGAGGGAATTTGCGTGCAGGGGCTTATGACTATGGCGCCCCGGGGGAATAAGGATGTGGCACGCCGCACCTTTGCGGGGCTTCGTGAGCTGAGGGATGAGCTGGAGGCGGCGCATCCCGATTTGAACCTGCCTGAGCTTTCCTGCGGCATGAGCGAGGACTTTGAGCCTGCCCTTGAGGAGGGCTCTACGCTCGTTCGCCTGGGCAGGGTAGTATTTAGCCCGGAGTTTGCAGTAAAATAAGGCTCTGAAGTGCGCACTGATTATCGGGGCGCCTGCACTAAACCGCGAGAGGACACAACCATGGGCTTCCTTGACGAGATTAAAAATAAGATGCACCTGGGCGGCCAGCAGGGTTACGACCAGGGTTATGGCCAGGACGACGACTACGGCTACGATGACGGCTATGACGATGGTTATCAGGGCAACGGCTACAGCGGTGCTTCGGGCGAGGGCTTCTACACCCAAGACGAGCCGAGCAACGGCCTGCTTGGTCAGACGCGCCGTGGTGAAGCTGAGTCGGTTGCCGTGTATACGCGCTCCGGTCAGCTGGTCGGCGATGACTCCCGCCATGCCACGACGTATAACCCGCCTTCGCGCTCGCAGGACAGCGTTGCGAGCGGTTATCGTCCTGGTGCCTATGACACGCCGTCGAGCTACGCCGAGAACACCCGCGCCCGTGCCGCCGCTGCGCCCGCGCCTGCGCCGAGCGATGCCTCGGCCTATGCGAGCAATATCATCAACGCCACACCGCAACTGCCGGCCTATGTCCTGCGCCCCGAGAGTTATGACGACGTGGAGACCGTAGTGCGCCGCGTTCGCACCAAGCAGCCTGTCGCACTGATTTTTGTGGGCGTACGCACCGAAGTTGCCAAGCGCGTCTTGGACTTCTCTTACGGCTTTGCCTGCGGTCTGGGCGCCACGGTCAAGGAGGTAGGCGACCGCGTGTTCATGGTGCTGCCCGCCGGCTGCGAGGTCAAAGATTCCGATCTCAAGAAGCTTCGTGCCGACGGCTACCTTAAGTAAAGACAAGACGAGGAGATTCCCATCAACATCTACACTATCGTCCAGCTGGTCAACACGCTGTTCAACTTCTATTCCACGCTCATTGTCGTCTACTGCTTTATGACGTGGATTCCCATGAAGCAGGGTGGTTTACTTCAGGATATTGCTGCGGTGCTCGATAGCGTGTGCGGTCCGTGGCTCAACCTGTTCCGTCGTTTCATTCCGCCGATGGGCGGTATCGATTTTTCGCCGGTCGTTGCGATTATTGCGTTGCAGTTGGTGCAGAGGCTGGTTCTGCAGCTTCTTATAGGTATACTCGTATAGAACTGACTTTGTAACTTACGTCGGGCGTGTAGCGCCGAGGCGATGAAAAAGGAGACTTGTTATGGCTATTACCCCTGCAGACATTCAGGCTCAGACTTTCTCTGAGGCCAAGCGTGGCTACGATCCTGCCGAGGTCGACGTCTTCTTGGAGACGCTGTCCTCCGAGGTTGACGCTATGCTCGCTAAGATCGTCGACCTTAAGGGTCGTCTGACTGCTACCGAGCAGCAGCTTGCCGATGCACAGGCTCAGCTTGCCCAGGCTCAGGATGCCACCGCCCAGGCCGTTCCTGCCGCCCCCGTGGCTGCTCCCGCCCCTGACTTCTCCGCTCAGGAGCGCCAGATTTCTGCTGCCCTGATCGCTGCCCAGCAGACCGCTGAGACCATCGTCAACGATGCCAACGAGAACGCTGAGCGTATCCGCAACGAGGCTGACGCCAAGGCCCGCGAGGTTATCCGCCAGGCTCTGACCGAAAAGCAGGCCGAGCTCGAGGAAATCGATCGTCTCAAGGCTTCCCGTGAGGAGTTCAAGGCCGAGTATCTCAAGCTCATCCAGCACTTCATGGACGATGCCCAGAACTCCTTCCCGGCCGACCTCATGGCCTCCACGCCGGTCGGTTCTGCCGCTTCTCCTGCGGTGACTGTTCCCGCCGAGCCGCTGCCCGTCGCTGACCCGGTTGTCCCCGTGGCCGATCCCTTTGCCCCGATCGACAACTTTGCTGCCGACGACCTGGACTAGCATCAGAGCTACAATCTAGTGTCCTTAAGAGGAGCTCGCACCTGCGGGCTCCTTTTTTGTGGCTGTATACGGGTTGGGAAACAAAACGCCGAGCTCTGCATGCGATAGGACAGAACTCGGCGAAGGGCGCGTGGTAAAAGGTAGATTTTAAGGTATGTCCAAAAACTACTTGAGGAGGAAGTTGGAGAGAGGAATAGTGCGGGCCTCACGATGCTCGGGATCGGCGATGTGGTCGGCGGGATAGCCACAGACGAGCATGTGATAGGGATAGACGCCCTTGGGCAGATTGAACTGCTCCTGTGCCACCTCAGGCTTAAAATGGCATACCCAGCACGTTCCTAGGCCCTGCTCGGTGGCCTCCATCATCATCTGATCACACACGATGGACGTATCGATTTCACTGGAATTCATCTGGTCATACGGGCGTACCCAAGCATCATCGGTAACGCTGCAAATAAGGAAGACAAGCGGAGCCCCAAAGATAGACCCATCACGAGCAAACCGAGGCTGACAAGCAGCAGCCTTCTCCAGAAGCTCGGGCGTATCCAACACTATCACACGGGTTGGATGATTATTACAAGCAGAAGGAGCAATCCGCCCAGCCTCAACAATGGCATCCGCCACAGCTTGCTCAACAGAACGATTCTCAAACTCGCGACAAGAATACCGAGACCGAGCCAGATCCAAATAAGACATACAAGCCCTCCAACAATTAAAAATCAAACAAACCCAAAGTAACCCAAACAGTACCCAAAGCAGCAATCAGCCAAACGCTCATCAAGGGCCAAAGTGTCCGAACGGGTACCATAGGTCCCTTCAGCCAAACCCCCATCGCGCTAAATCTATCAGCTAAAGTTCCCAATGGTGGTACGTAAGGCGAAGGGCCGGCCACGGTTTACTTTCGAACGACTCTGCAAAGCAGCCGGAGTGAGAAAGCAAACCGTGGCCGGCCCTTCGCCGCCGGGACACGTACCCCCAATTAACTGTTCTTCATGACAATCGAATCCACGACATCGGCCACATTCTCGCAGCAGTCGGCGCAGTACTCCAGGAAGGCGTACACGTCACGCCAAGCGATGACCTCGAGCGGGTCCTTGCCGTTAACGTGCAGGTTTCGCATGGCGTTGATATAGAGCTCGTCGGCCTCGGACTCGATGGTGTTGATCTGGATGACGAGCTCGCGCAGCGTTTTGGACTTGCGGTAGTTAGGCAGCTCGACCATCAGGTCCTTCATGGCGCGGCAGGCGTCGGTCACCTTGTGGGCGATGACGATGGCGTCGGGATGGATGCTCTGGATGTTGGTGAAGTAGACGCGCTGCACGACGCCCTCGATACGGTCGAGCACGGTGTCGAGCGAGCAGCTCATCAGGTCCAGGTCCTCGCGCTCAAGCGGGGTGATAAAGGCCGTGAGCAGGGCGTCCTCAAGCTCATGGTGCTTCTTGTCGGCCGCATGCTCGATCGTGTGCATCTTGTCGAGCATATCGTGAATCTTTGCAGGATCGAAGTTCTCGAAAATCTTGGTGAGTAGCTCGGCGGCCTGGACGGCAAGGTCGGCGCAGGCGACGTAGTTGTCAAAGTAGAACGAATCGGGTTTCTTTGCCATGGGTGGGTCCTTTCGAGGCGAAGACGGGTGGGCGAAGTATTACGGTCCGGATGGACGCTCGGTTTGACTAGATGAACATCATGAACAGCTTGGCCATGACAAAGCTGATGAGTCCACAGGCGGGAAAGGTGAAGAACCAGGTGAACATCATGTCCTTGACTACGCCGAAGTTGATGGCCGAGAGGCGCTTGACGGCGCCGACGCCCATGATGGCGCAGGTCTTGATGTGAGTGGAGGACACGGGGATGCCGGTGAGCGTGGCAAGCAGCAGGTTTGCGGCGCCCGCCAGGTCGGCGGAGAAGCCCTGGTACTTTTCGAGCTTGACCATGCTCTGGCCAACGGACTTGATGATGCGCTCGCCGCCTACGCTGGTGCCGATGCCCATGGTGGCCGAGCACAGCAGCATAATCCAGATGGGGATGCCGGCATCGCC
This sequence comes from uncultured Collinsella sp., assembly GCA_902479135.1. Classification (GTDB taxonomy): domain Bacteria; phylum Actinomycetota; class Coriobacteriia; order Coriobacteriales; family Coriobacteriaceae; genus Collinsella. The sequence goes on from CABSNU010000005.1 coordinate 25,769, forward strand.
GACGCTCGTCTGGCCGCTGGCAAAGGCCACGCCTAAAAAGAGCACGCCGATGAACTTCTGTCCATCCTGCGCGCCGTGCATAAAGCTCATGGCCGCAGCGCTTGCGATCTGAGCGTATTTAAAGAAGACATTGGCACGTCGCCTGTTGGCGGCGGCGAAAAGAATCGAGACGAGCTTGCACAGGACCCAGCCCATGACAAAGCCCAGGCCGATGGAGAGCGCCAGGCCGTAGATGACCTTCATCCACTCGTGGACGTTGACGCTGCTCGCACCGCCGAGGGCGATGGCGGCACCGGTCAGGCCGGCGATAAGGCTGTGGCTTTGCGAGGTGGGGATGCCAAAACGCGACGCTGTGGCGCCGTAGACGACGATGGAGAACAGCGCCGCGCACAGGCAGGCGAGCGCCATGGTGCTGTTTCCGCCAAAGTCGACGATATGTGAGATGGTGTTGGCGACGCTCGCGTTAAAGTGCGTCATGATGAGCACGCCCAAGAAGTTGAACGCGGCGCTCATGAGGATGGCGGCGCGGGCGGGCATGCAACGCGTAGTGACGCAGGTCGCGATGGCGTTGGGCGCGTCGGTCCATCCGTTGACGAAGATGGCGCCGAGCGCGAGGATCACGGTGACGGCAAGGACTGGGTTCGACACAAGTTGGCCGAGGAAGGTTGAGAACGTTACGTCCATATATGGGCTTTCTCGAAGTTTGCAGGCACGTTACAGAAACATGATAAATCGTATCACCTCCTGCGGGTTTCTTTACCGAGTTCTGATGGGAGCAGTGAATTTTTTGGCACTAAAAATGAATATTAGCCCTGTTGACCGTGGGTGTTCTTTTTGCTAACACACCATGAGGACACGTGCGCGCGCCCCAACACCCCAAAACCACAGTCTGTTCGCTTTACAATATGCAAACATGCGTTCGATAATAGGAGGCATGGAATATCGACAGACAGACGGCAAAACTCGGCGCGTGCACAAGCAGTATGTGGACGTCGTGACCCGCATCCTTGCGGGCGGACAAGTCGTGCCGGTCACCGTCTGCTGGGTCGACGGCCGTTGCTTTACGATCGACGAAATTATCTCGACCACCGGGTTTGGCCTGACGGTTCACGGCATTCGTACGGCAACCTATAAGGTACGTTTTGGCGGACATGCGACCGAGTTGTATCTGGAGGACCAAACGCGTGAGCGGGCGGATGGCTCGCAGACGCATGTGATGCGTTGGTGGGTATGGGCGTTTGACCGCACGCTTGAGGGCGAGCGCCACAGGTAAGAGCGCACGGCATTCGGGTACAATGGCAGGGATCTTGTCACCTACGGCGCTGTCGTGGCGCTTTTTGAAAGGACGAAGTATGAACGATATTCAGGGCTATCAGAACGGCCCCGTCGAGACCGGCGCAAGCCGCGCCAAGGAGATGTCGCCGCGCGCGTACAATCTCGCCATGTCCGCCCTCATCTTCTTGGGCTTTTGCGCCATGGGCGCTGGCGCCTACTTTACGAGCACCATGTCGTTTGCGCGCATGATGATGAGCGGCGCCGCCCTACCGCTGGTCTTTGGCTCGTTTATTTTAACCATCGTCGGCATGGTCATGATGTCGGCTGCTGCGGGCAAGCAGTCCGTGGGCCTGTCCCTTGTGGGCTACGTAATCTTTGCGAGTACCTTTGGCCTGACCGCGTCGTTTGGCCTTGCCAACTACGACCTGCCCACCATCAACACTGCCTTTATCGCCACGGCCGCCATCACCTTTGTCTTTGGCGCCTTGGGCGTGACGTTCCCCAAGTTTTTCCAGCGCGTATATGGCATCGGCTTTGGTATTCTGCTTGCCGCCATTTTGGTTGAGATCGTGCTGATGTTTATGGGCGTTTCGCAGACCATCACCGACCTGATCGTGATTGTGGTGTTTGCCGGCTTTATTGGCTACGACACCTATGTGGCCACGACGGTGCCGCCTACGCTGCCCAATGCGGTGCTCATGGCGTCCAATCTGTTCGTGGACATTATCAACGTGTTCCTGCGCATCCTGAACATCCTTGGTCGTCGCGACTAGTGGCGAATTGCGGCGGTGTTTGCCGTGCGTGTAAATCGATGCGAAAGGCGGTCCTTCGGGGCCGTCTTTTTTGTACGCGGCGGGGTATCATGGATGGGAAAAGCCGATAGCGGCAGCGACAGGAAAGGTGGCCACGTATGGCAGACGTCGACAACAGGAACCGTAACCGCAGGTCCAACCGAGCGGGTCAGCCCAATCCCAAGCGCGAGGCCCGTGCCAAGGCCGCCGAGCGTCACGTGGCAACTGTGTCCGAAGCGTGCGCCAAGGATATCGAGCGTTCGCTTGCCGGTGTTCGCGAGTTTGACGGTATGCCTGCTGGCTTTGTCGCGGCGATGAAGGCCAAGGTTCAGACTGCTGTGGCCGCCGAAGAACAGGTTGCCGAGGACGTCGAGGGCGCGGAGGCTGCCGAGACCGAGGCGGCGCCCGAGACCGAGGCAGCGCCTGAGCCCGTCGAGGAGCCTGCCGAGGAAATCGCCGAAGCTGAGTCCGCGCCTGCTGAGGAGCCCGCTCCGGTTCTGCCCGAGGTCACCGTGCTTGATGCCTCCGCCACGCAGGCTATCCTGGACAACGGTCGTGGCTATGCGCAGTTCTGCGACATGGCCGTGCTCGCCTTTGCCTCGTTCACCAACCCGGGCGGTGGCTATATTCAGGGTTATCTGGGCCAGGAGGCCGCGCTGTGCGCCGATTCGTATCTGTACAACGTTCTCGATAAGCAGCGCAAATGGTACGGCGAGAACCGTCGCCGCAACATCAACTGCGAGCTTTACCGAAACCGTGCGCTGGTGGTGCCTGCGGTGCGCTTCGACCGCAACCACGTGCATGCATACGCCGACGTGATCGTGGCCGCCGCGCCCAACGTTAAGCGCGCCCGCCAGGAGTATCGCGTGAGCGACGATGCTCTGCTGGATGCCCTGCGCGACCGCATTCGCTTTGTGCTTGCCATCTGCGACGAGCTAGGTCGCGAGAAGCTCGTGCTGGGCGCTTGGGGCTGCGATAACAACGGCTTTGACGCAGAGGCCGTGGCCGAGCTCTTCCGCAAGGAGCTCGCGTCGGGCGACTTTAAGGTCAAGCAGGTCTTCTTTGCCGTGCCTTCTACGCGCTGGGATGAGGATTTTGCCAAGTTCGAGCACGTGCTGGCAAACTTCCCCGAGCGCAACGAGGAGTCCTATGCCCAGGTTGCCGCTCGCGCTGCGGCAGCTCGCGCCGCCGAGCAGACCCAGGCTGCTACCGAGGATGATGAGGACGAGGACGATTGGCGCAAGTACCTGTAATCGGTACGTGCTGACAGATAGGTCGAGCCGGCGGGAGAGGCTGCTCCCGTCGGCTTTTTACCGAGCGAGGGGCTTACGATGAAAAACGTTCTATGCTTTGGCGATAGCAACACCTATGGTTACGATCCGGCGGGCATGCGCGACGGCACCGCGGTGCGCTATGCGCGGGATGTGCGCTGGTGTGGCGTGGCCCAACGTGACTTAGGCGAGGGCTGGCATGTAATTGAAGAAGGCCTCAACGGCCGCACGACGGTACGCGACGACATGTGCCATTTGGACACCAATCTTAACGGCATCCGCGCGCTGCCGATGCTGCTCGAGGCCCATAAGCCGCTGGATGCGATCGTTATTATGCTGGGAACTAACGATTGCAAGACGGTCTTTGGTGTGACGGCCTCCGATATTGCCCGTGGCACCATGGCACTGATTCGCGCGGTGCGTGCATTTCCCTGGACCAATGCCGCACCCTGCCCGCGTATTCTGCTGATGGCACCTATCAAGATCAAGCCGCAAATCGCCGATGTATATATGACCGATTTTGACGAGCGTTCCGTCGAGGCCTCGGAGCATTTTGCTGAATACTATGCGCACGTAGCCAAGCAGTTTGGCTGCGACTTTTTGAATGCAGCGGAGTTTGCCGAGCCGGGCGATATCGACTATCTGCATATGATGCCCGAAAGCCACGAGAGCCTGGGTCACGCCGTGGCAGCCAAGCTCCAAGAGATGCTCGGTGAGTAGTGCGATCCCAAGCCGCCGCAAAGGGGACAGGCACCTTTGTGGTGGTTTTGCCCGGGTAAACGAACGGATTGGCTGCCATATGGGCATGGACGAGCTCATCGACCTCTTTGCCGAGGGCGATGAGCTCGTCTCCAATACCGCTTTTGAGGATTTGGATCTTGCCTGCGACGTGGCGAACGGCGCGACCTTCGATGGCGTCGTGTTCCGATCTTGCGAGTTCGATAGCGTTGACTGGAGCGGCTCGACGTTTCGCGACGTGGTGTTTCGCGGTTGCCGCTTTATCCGCTGCAACATGGAAGGTTGCTGGCTCAACCGCTGCGACTTCGTTGACTGCTCGGCGCCGGGGCTCAACTTGCTCAGGGCGCGTCTGTCGAGCGTGTCGTTTACATCGTGCGATTTGAGCTATGCGAACCTTTCGGAGGGAAGCATTGGCCCCATGGCTGCGCGTGACACGCGTTTGACCGAGGCCGCACTCCAGGGGGCAAAGCTGGGGCAATTGCGCTTGGACGGCTGCGACCTGACGCGAATCGATGTGTTCAAGACGCCGCTTTCCGGCGTGGATGTATCGCGATGCGCGTTCGCGGCCCCTGTCATCTCGGGCGACTACCGTGAGCTGCGGGGCCTGACGGTTAATGCCGAGCAGGCGTTGGCACTCTCGGGCCTGCTCGGCATCCAGCTCGCCGACGAATAGGCGCCCCGGTCCTTTGCTCGACCGCTATCTAAAATCAAACCGTCGCAACATCCGATGATTTTTCGCGTTTGCACGATTTTCATCGAATGTTGCGACGGTTTTTGGTGCAAGGTAGCCTGTCTTTTTTTGGCAGGTTACTGGCTATTTAGTACTGCCACATGTGGTTGACAGGGCCGGAGCCTTTGCCCATGTCAAAGCCGGCGGCGAGAGCGCCCGTTAGGTAGGCCTTGCCGGCGTTGACGGCGTCGGCAAGATCCATGCCCTGCGCCAATGCGCAGGCGATGGCGGATGAAAGCGTGCAGCCGGTGCCATGCGTGTTGCCGGTCTCGATGCGCTTGTGGCGGAACCACGTGGTGAGCGGATCGCCCAGATGGTTGCCCTCGTCATCGAGTGGCGCGGGTTCGGCCAATACATCGTTGGCCTCGTTGACAAGATGCCCACCCTTAACGAGGGATGCGCAACCAAAGCGGCGGGTGAGGAGCATGGCAGCATTTTGCAGTGTGCGCTCGGAGTCGACCTCGTAGTCGAGCAGGGCCATGGCCTCGGGAATATTGGGCGTGATAACCGTCGCCAGCGGGAACAGGCGGCGGGTGAGCGCCTCGGCGGCATCTTCGGCAATCAGCCGCGCGCCCGAGGTGGCGACCATGACGGGGTCGACTACCACGTTCGTTGCGTTCCAGGCGCTCAGGCGGTCTGCGATGACTTCGATAATCTCGACAGAAGAAACCATGCCGATTTTGACGGCGCTCGGGCGGATATCGTCAAAAACGGCGTCAATTTGCGCGGCTACGATATCTGGCGAGATATCCTGCACGGCGGTGACGCCCAGGGTGTTCTGTGCGGTGATGGCGGTGATGGCCGTCTCGGCATACAGGCGGTGCGCCGTGATGGTCTTGATGTCGGCCTGAATGCCGGCGCCACCGCTGGAATCGGATCCTGCGATGGATAGAACGGCAGGTACCTTACTGCGATCCATGTTCGCTCCCTTGTTCGGTCGGAATCAAATGGGTCAATAAGCCAGCATTATAAAGATGCCCGGGCCGACTCTATGTCGAACCCGGGCGGGCGATGCAATCTTTACGCAAATGCAAGCAAATGTTCACACGTCAACAATTGACAGGCACCAGCTCGCCGCCAGAAGCGGTCGCGGCGACAGGGCTAGTCCTCCATGCCGAGGTCGATCGTGGTGCCCTCGAAGATCTTGTTGACGGTGCGGACGGCACACATCTTGCCACACATGGTGCAAGTGCCCTCGGTGGCGGCGGGGGACTCCTCGTAGCGCTTCTTGCCCGTAACCGGGTCGAGCGCGCACTTCCACATAGCGTCCCAGTCGAGCTTGCGGCGTGCCTGGCCCATCTTGTCGTCCATGTCGCGGGCGTGGGGCACCTTTTTGGCGATGTCGGCGGCGTGTGCGGCGATCTTGGTGGCCATGAGGCCGTCGAGCACATCCTGGGCGTTGGGCAGGCATAGGTGCTCTGCCGGTGTCACGTAGCACAGGAAGTCGGCACCGGAGCTGGCGGAGATGGCGCCGCCGATGGCAGCGGTGATGTGGTCGTAACCAACGCCGATATCGGTCACCAGCGGCCCGAGCACATAGAACGGGGCGTTGTGGCACAGGCGCTTCTGCAGCTTCATGTTGGCTGCGATTTCATCGAGCGCCATATGGCCCGGTCCCTCGACCATGACCTGGACGCCGGCAGCCCAAGCGCGCTTACACAGCTTGCCCAGCTCGATCATCTCGGCAGTCTCGGTGGCGTCGTTGGAGTCGTAGAGGCAGCCCGGGCGGCAGGAGTCGCCGAGCGAGATCGTCACGTCGTACTCGTGGCAAATCTCGAGCAACTCGTCGTAGAACTCATAGAACGGGTTCTCGTTGCCGGTGACCTCCATCCAGCCAAACAGCAGCGAGCCGCCGCGACTAACGATATTCATGAGACGGCCGGTCTCCTTAAAGGTCTTGGTGACCGACTTGTTGATGCCGCAGTGGATGGTCATAAAGTCCACGCCGTCCTCGGCATGCGCGCGCACGACTTCGAACAGGTCGTCCTTGGTAAGCTTGACCAGCGGCTTTTCCATGTAGCCGATGGCGTCGTACATGGGGACGGTACCCACCATGAGCGGCGTCTCGTCGATGAGCTGCTGGCGGAACTGACGTGTCTTGCCCGAGTTGGAGAGGTCCATGATGGCATCGGCGCCAAAGTCCTCGGCGATCTTGACCTTCTTCCATTCCTCGGCGGCATCGGCCTTGTCGCCCGAGATGCCCAGGTTGACGTTGACCTTGGTGGACAGGCCCTCGCCGACACCAAAGGCGCGCATGCCCTTTTTGATGTGCACGATGTTGGCGGGAATGGCGATGCGGCCGTCGGCCACGCGCTCGCGGATGTACTCGGGGTCGCGATGCTCGCGCTCGGCGACTTCCTTCATCTGCGGCGTGATCTGCCCGGCACGGGCGAAGTCGATTTGCGTGACGAGCTTGGGCTCGGTCTGTGTGCTCATTGGCACGGCTCCCTTCGTTGGCATTACCCATATCAGGTTTGCGGGTCAGGGCGGGCGCGCCCAATCTCAGCCTGCCGTCTTGTCCCGCAAGCTCCCCGTTTATGTAATGGGCTCAAGTATAGCCTGAATGGGTACGATTGGGCCAACGAGCGTGCCTGTGGGGAGGCGAACATGGAAGACAAGCATCTATATCGAGAGACGCAATGGGATGTATCGGCCGAGGAGGGCCGTGCGCACCATGGGTTGGTCGCGATTGGCTTTGCGGTGCTTGCCGTGCTGGTGATTGCCTTTTGTATTTGGACGTTTGGCGGTCGCGGCGCTTCCTGGGAGTTCGAGACTGATGATGCCCTGCCGATAATGACGGTGAGGTCGCGGGCGGCTATACCGTTGCCGCACCGGGCGACTACTGGTATCCGCGCGACGAGTTTGTGCAGCTGCAGTTGAGCGGCGGGTCTATTCCGGGTGAAGAAATCGAACGCGTGACGTTTGATGAGGCACTCAAAACACTCACGGTGAAGCTCAAAGATCAGGGCGATGTGCCTACGACCATGGATATCGCTCTGACGGAGTGGCGTCTGGAACCTCCGTCGGGCGTTACGGTGTCCGACGTAGAGCACGTTAAGATTACCTACCAAGATGGCTCGACGAGCGAGATTGCAAAGGCCGATGGCTTGGCGGAGTAATGGGGTGTTTGGAAACGGCGGGCCTATTGTGTCTGCGCGTTCATGAAAACCAGGGTGTTTTTGTCTGAAAGCTCGGGGATGTGCCGATAGCCGATGTTGAATGCGGTAAGTTCGCTTGCATCCTCGAGCTTGTTTTCTGCCATCCACCGCACCATGGAGCCGCGCGCCTTTTTGCTGGCGGTCGACCGTTGGATGGGCTTCCCGTTGCGGATACCCTCGCCAAAGAGGCATGTGACGGCCGTGGCGTCGTCCGCGAGGTGGGGCAGAACGGCTTTGGCATACTCTACGCTGGCGAGGTTGACGATCGTAGCGTTGGAGCCTGCCGGAGCGATGGCCCGTGCGAGCTTGTCGCCCCAAAACGCGTAGAGGTCTCGGGCATCGTCGACGGCAAGCTTCGCGCCCATCTCCAGCCGATACGGTTCAACGGCATGAAAGGGACGAACGCACCCGTAGAGGCCGGAGAGGATCCACAGGTGGCTTTGCAGCCAGGCGAGCTGTTCGGCATCCATTACCTCGGGTGCCATGCTCTGGTACTGAATGCCGTGATAGGACATGACGGCAGGGGAGAGGTGACGGGCGATACCGGAATCGGCAAGATCGCCGTTTCCCAAGATGGGCTCGAACTCATGCAAAATGTCGAGACAAGGGGCCAGTAGCTTGTCGCTGACGTTCCACAGAGCTTGTAGGCCGCTGTCGCCTTCGGTTCGTTCGATCTCCAAGAGCGCATGGTGCAGCTGGGCGGTCTCGCACGCAAAGGGCGGAATCCCCTGAACTTCAAAAGCATCTTGTGCCGCGCGCATTTGCTTGGCGGGTGAAACGATGACCTGGAGCATGAACTCTCCTCTGCCAAAAAGAAGTTGCGGTGGAATGCGGTCTGCGCGGGCCGGTTGAAGGCCAGGTTAGTCCGTATTCCACCGCAAGTTATAAAGGGCTGGTTTGGTGCGCCTTACGAGGGTTTGCTAGGCGCGCTCGAGGAAGGCTTTGTAGCCGCGGTAGGCCTCGTAGATATCGGCCTTGTTAGCGACCTCCCACAGGGCGTGCATGGACAGGACGGCAACGCCAGAGTCGATGACGTTCATGCCGTACTTAGCCATGATGTATGCGATGGTGCCGCCGCCGCCCGCGTTGACGCGACCGAGCTCGCAGGTCTGGAAGTCCACGCCGGCCTCGTCCATGATGTCGCGGATGAGGGCCACATACTCGGCGTCGGCGTCGTTAGAGCCGCCCTTGCCGCGGCTGCCCGTGTACTTGTTAAAGCACAGGCCGCGACCCATAAAGGCTGCGTTCTTGGTTTCGAACTTGCCGGCGTAGCCCGGGTCGAAGCCGGCGGACACGTCGGAGGAGAGCATGCGGCTGCGGGCGAGCGCGCGGCGCAGGGCCAGCGGGCTATCCTCGCCGGCGAGCGTCATGATCTCGGCGACGGTGTTCTCGAAGAAGCGGCTCGTCATGCCGGTGGCACCCACGGAACCGATCTCCTCCTTGTCGACGATGAGTGTGATGCTCGTGCGCTCCACGTTGGCGACGTTGATCTGGGCGAGCATGGACGGATAGGCGCAGACACGGTCGTCGTGGCCATAGCCCAGAATCATGGAGCGGTCGAGGCCCATGTCACGGGCGGGGCCGGCGGGCACGACCTCGATCTCGGCGGAGAGGAAGTCCTCCTCCTCGACGTCGTACTGCTCCTTGAGGATATCCAGGAACATCTGCTTGACGGGCTCCTTGGGAGCGTCCTTGTCGTCCTCGTCAAACTTGACGGGGCGGCCGCCCACGATCACGTCGAGGATCTCGGCGTCGACGGCGTCCTTGGCGGGCTTGGCCATCTGCTCGCTCGAGAGGTGGATCAGCAGGTCGGAGATGGTAAAGACCGGGTCGTCGGCCTTGTCACCGATGTTGATGTCGACGGTGGTGCCGTCCTTTTTGCAGATGACGCCCACGAGTGCGAGCGGGGAAGCGACCCAGTGGTAGCTCTTGACGCCGCCATAGTAGTGCGTGTCGAGATAAGCCATGTCGCCGGCCTCGAAGGCGGGGTTCTGCTTGAGGTCCAGGCGCGGCGAGTCCACGTGGGCGCCCAGGATGTTAAAGCCCTGCTCGAGCGGGGCGGTGCCCAGGTTGACGAGCATGAGGTCCTTGCCGTGGTTGGCGGCGTACACCTTGTCGCCGGCCTTGAGCGCGCGGCCCTCGGCGATCACGGTCTCCAGATTGACGTAGCCCGCCTCCTCGGCCATCTTGATACCGGCCTTGACGCACAGGCGCTCGGTCTTGTTCTCACTCAAAAACTGCTTATAGCCGCGGCAAAGCTCCTCGAGCTCCTCGATCTGCTGTGGCGTGTACTTTTTCCATGCGCTGGGACGCTCCATGACGCAGGCTCCTTTCGGATCGATCGTGCTGGTTGATGTACCGTGAGCTATCGTATCACGCGCGGGCCCGCGGCGGCAGGGAAGCCTGATGTGCGGTGGCCGCGGGGCGGGGAGCGTGTAAACTGGTGTGAGCAAACCGTGCCCAGCCCAAAGCGAGGTATTCAATATGTCTGAAAAGCGCCGTACCTTTGCCGTCATCGACGGCAACTCGCTCATGCATCGCGCCTTCCACGCCGTGCCGCCGACCATGAACGCGCCGGACGGTCGCCCCACCAACGCGATCTTTGGTTTTCTGAACATGTTCCTCAAGATGATCGATGCCTTTAATCCCGACGGCGTTGTCGTGGCGTTTGACAAGGGCAAGCCGCGCGTGCGTATGGAGATGCTGCCGCAGTACAAGGCGCAGCGCCCGCCCATGGACCCCGACCTGCACGCGCAGTTCCCCATGATCAAGGAGCTGCTCGCCGCGCTCAACGTGCCCATTTTGCAGTCCGAGGGCTGGGAAGGCGACGATATCCTGGGAACCATGGCGCGCCTGGGCGAGGAGGCCGGCTGCGACATGCTGCTGGTGACCGGCGACCGCGACATGTATCAGCTCGTGACCGAGCACGTCAACGTGGTCTCGACTCGCAAGGGCCTGTCCGACGTGGCGATCATGACGCCCGAGAGCGTGGACGACCTGTATCACGGCATCACGCCGGCGCTCGTGCCCGATTTTTACGGTCTGAAGGGCGATACGTCGGACAACATTCCCGGCGTACCGGGCATCGGCCCCAAAAAGGCGAGTGCGCTCATCGCGCAGTACGGCAGCCTTGACGAGGTCATCGCGCATGCTGACGAGGTCAAGGGCAAGATGGGAGAAAACCTGCGCGCACACATCGACGACGCGCTGCTGAGCCGTAAGGTGGCGACCATCCGCACCGATGCACCCGTTGAGCTCGATTTTGAGGCGACGTCCTTCCCGGCGTTTTCCGCCGATGAGGTTTCCGCGGCGCTGGGCACGCTTGGTATCACCGCCATGCAGAACCGTTTCTTGGCGCTGATCGGCGGCGAGGGCGGGGCAGCTGCCGGCACGTTTGAGATTCCCGCCGTTTTGCGCGCAGCCGCCGGCGATGCTGGCGCGCTTGGTGCCGTTGCGGCTGAGGTCTCCCGCGTGATTGATGCCGGCGAGTGGGTCGCCGCCGTGGTGGACGATGACAAGGAAGAGGGCGCGCTCTTTGGGCTGACGCGCACGCTGTGGTTGGCGACGTCCAAGGGCCTGTTTGCGCTCGAGGAGGGTGACAGCGGTGCGGCGGCTGAGGTTGAGGGCTTCAACTTCGCCCACGGCGTGATTGCCGGCGTGCTCGCGCGTCTGTTTATGGAAGGCCGTGTGGCGAGCCCGGATATGAAGGCGCTTCTGCATGAGCTTTCGCCCATCGATTCTTCTGAGCTCGAGCTCATGGATCCGCTGGCAGTCGATTCCACGCGCATCTTCGATACCGTTGTTGCCGCCTACCTGTTGGATTCCGACCGCTCCGAGTTTGACGAGGTGTATCTGGCCGATACGTATCTGCAGATGGCGCTGCCTGCGGCGCGCGGCGCAGAGGGTGCTGGCGAGGACGCTCCTGCGCCCGCCGCTCGCACGGCGGCCTTGACGCTGGCGCTGGTTGCACCGCTGCGTGACCGCATGGCCCGCGAGAACGCCGCCAACGTGTTCGATGGGATCGAGATGCCGCTCGTGCCGGTGCTTGCCAAGATGGAGCGCGCGGGCATGCTCGTGGACCCCGACCGCCTGCACAGTCTGTCCGAGGGCCTGGCGACCCAGATTGCCGAGGTTGAGCGCAGTATTCGCGACCTGGCGGGTGACGAGACCTTTAATATTGGCAGTCCTATGCAGCTGTCGCATGTGCTCTTTGATGTGATGGGGCTTCCGACCAAGGGCCTCAAGAAGACCAAGCGCGGCTATTATTCGACCAACGCCAAGGTGCTGAGCGACCTTGCGCGTGACCACGAAATCGTGCGTCTGATCTTGGACTGGCGTGAGAAGTCTAAGATCAAGTCCACCTATCTGGACACGCTGGGCCCGCTACGCCGAGGCGACGGCCGCGTACACACTACGTACAACCAGACCATCACGGCAACGGGGCGTCTGTCCTCGAGCGACCCGAACCTGCAGAACATCCCGACGCGCTCTGAGCTGGGCCGTACCGTCAAGACGGCGTTTTCGGCAGGCGAGGGAAGCGTCTTTTTGGCGGTGGACTACTCGCAGATCGAGCTGCGTCTGCTGGCGCATCTCTCAGGTGACGAGCACTTGGTGCGCGCCTTTAACGAGGGCGAGGACTTCCATGCCGAGACGGCGGCGCGCGTGTTCGGTGTGCCGGTGTCCGAGGTAACGCCCGACCTGCGCAGTCGCGCCAAGGCCGTGAACTTTGGCATCGTGTACGGTCAGCAGGCCTACGGTCTGTCGCAGTCGCTGCATATCTCGATGGCCGAGGCGCGCGACATGATCGACCGCTACTACGAGGCCTACCCGGGCGTGCGTACGTTCCTCGACAACGTGGTGGCACGCGCCAAGCAGACGGGCTACGCCGAGACCATGTACGGCCGCCGTCGTCATATTCCGGAGCTCAAGGCCAAAAACCCGCAACTCCGCGGCTTTGGCGAGCGCACGGCCATGAACCATCCCATGCAGGGCACCGCAGCAGACATCATCAAGATCGCCATGGTCCGCGTAAGTCGTCGCCTGGAAGAAGAAGGCTTTGCCGCCCACATGATCTTGCAGGTACACGACGAACTGGACTTTGAGTGCCCCGTCGACGAAGTCGAGCGCCTAACCACCATGGTCCGCGACGTCATGGAACACGTAGTAGACCTCCGCGTCCCCCTAATCGCCGAAGCTTCGACTGGAGTGACCTGGGCAGACGCCAAGTAAGGGCACGACCACAATTCCAAAGTAACCAAAACCAGAAGGACGCCCCTCATCAACAAGGAGCGTCCTTCGTTCAATTAAATTCAGCCTAAGTATCTAGACACTCAAGACGCCATCTTGGCGGCAGGTAAGTAAACCTAGGGCCTGGCCGGGCGGCACGGGTTAACTTTTCGTAGATTCCGCACGCAAAGAAAGCCACTTAATGTGGCTTTCGTCTTGCGCAGGACCTGACCGAGCGAAAAGTTAACCCGTGCCGCCCGGCCAGGCCCAACGAGCCACGTTAACGAGCCGCCAAGATGGCGTCGATGAGCGTCAGTACGCCCCCGTCGTTGTTGCTCGGAATGCGCCACTTGGCGTGCGCGTTCATGTGCTCTTCGGCATTGTCCACGATAAAGCTGTGACCGACGCGCTCCAGCATGGGGATGTCGTTGTAGGTGTCGCCCACGGCGGCAGCATCGGCAATATCGATGCCCAGGTGCTCGCACAGGTGAGCGACGCCGGCGCCCTTGTCGACGCCCAGGTTCATAAAGTCGATCCACTCGCGCCCGGCGTTGGTGACGTAGAGTTTGTCCGAGAACTCGGGGCTATAGGTCTCGCGGAAAGCGGGTTCGGCGTCGTAGCCGGGGAAGAAGACCGAAATCTTGTTGGACTCGAAATCAATGCCCTCAAAGCTGTCGACGTAGTTGATTGTGTTGTAGTAGACGCTGATCTCGTCGTGGTATTGATGGTCGCGGGCAAGCACGTAGAACTCGTCGAAGCAGCACAGGACGGGGACAGCGCGAGGATCCTCCGAGGCACGGCTCAAGACCTGCTGATACAGCTCCACGTCAATATTGCTCTTATAAATATAGCTACCGCGATAAATCACGCACGCTCCGTTATCGGGACAAAAAGCGAGGCGGTTCTTAATGCCCTCGAACATCTCCTCGAGCTTGGGTGCGGGACGTCCGCTGGCGGGGCAGAATACGATGCCGGCGTCGGCGAGCTTGTCCAGGCGCTCATCAAGACCCTGGGGCAGCACACGCTCGTCGGTCAGCAGCGTCTTGTCCATATCGACGGCGAGAATCTTAATGTTGCCGATGTTGGCGTCCGATTCGTAAGTTTGCATAAAAAAGCGCCTTTCGTTTCGAGATTGTTTCAGACGTTATAAGCATCAACTAGTAGTCGAGCGTATTTTCGCAGGAATGGTGCGTATTTGCACTGCAATTCACAAACTAATGAAAAAACTTTTCAGAAATTTGAATTTGTCGCTTGTACAGCAGGCACTTTAGCGTAATATAGCGACAATCGAAAACGGAGACGGAAAAACAACCGCTTACCGAGGAAAAGGTACCGTTTACGATATTAGAATTGCGCCCGGCGATAGGTGAAAGGAGAGGCAGATGCAGTTCGTAAAGATCATCACTACTGCAGACAATGCCATCCGACGCCAGCGCGCAATTTCCCGACGACGATAACAATCGTCTCTGTCCGCATGGGGCGCAATGCCTCAACAGAGTCATTTTGAGGTCGTTGGGTTTAAGCACGACATAGGCGCATGTTTCTAGGGCATGCCTGTGATGCATTCTGCTGAATAACCTGATATTGCACGGTTTTTGACCTCAAGGTGACTTGCAACTGACCGATGTTCTAACTAGCTACCAAGGGCGAAAGGAAACAGCCATGAGCAAGGAAAAAGTCGTTCTCGCATATTCCGGTGGTCTTGATACATCCGTATGTGTCAAGTGGCTCCAGGACGAGAAGAATCTCGATGTCGTTTGTGTCTGCGGCAACGTGGGCCAGGAAGAGACCGGACTGGATGCCAAGAAGCAGAAGGCGCTCGACCTGGGCGTTCTCGATTGCCAGGTGCTCGACCTGCGCGACGAGTTCTCCGATGAGTTCCTGACCAAAGCCATCGCAGCAAACTCCATGTACGAGAACAAGTACCCGCTGCTCTCCGCCCTGTCTCGCCCGCTGCTTGCCAAGAAGCTTGTTGAGGTCGCCCACGAGTTTGGCGCGACCTACGTCGCCCACGGCTGCACCGGCAAGGGTAACGACCAGGTCCGTTTTGAGGCCGCCGTCAAGGCCCTCGACCCCGAGCTCAAGGTTATCGCCCCGGTTCGCGAGTGGGACCTGAAGTGCCGTCCCGACGAGGTCGCCTATGCCCACGCCCACAACGTGCCGGTTCCCGAGGGTGCCAACGACAACCCCTACTCCATCGACGACAACCTGTGGGGTCGTGCCATTGAGTGCGGCCACCTGGAGGATCCCTGGAACGAGCCGCTCGACGACGCCTGGGTTATGACCAAGAACCCCGAGGACACGCCGGACACCCCGACCTACACCGAGGTTGAGTTTGAGGCCGGCAAGCCCGTCGCCGTAGACGGCAAGAAGATGAAGCTCTCCGAGATCGTCATCGCCCTCAACAAGATCTCCGGCGACAATGGCTTTGGTCGTCTCGATCTGGTCGAGGATCGCCTGGTGGGCCTTAAGAGCCGCGAGTGCTATGAGGTCCCCGGAGCCCTGACGCTCATCACCGCCCACAAGGCGCTCGAGGACATCTGCGTCGAGGGCGACCTGCTCAAGACCAAGATCAAGCTCGAGCAGGATTGGGCCACCGCCGTGTACAACGGCCAGTGGTACAGCCCGCTCAAAAACGCGCTCGATGCCTTTATGGCCGATACCCAGAAGTTCGTGACCGGCACTGTCCGTCTGAAGTTCTTTAAGGGCAACTGCCATGTCGTCGGCCGCAAGAGCCCCTTCAGCCTCTACGACTACGGTCTGGCTACCTACGACCGTGACACCACGTTTGACGAGAAGGCCAGCGCCGGCTTTATCGAGATCGATACGCTGTCGCTCAAGACGTGGGCAAAGGTCCAGGGCCCCAGCTCTGCTGCCGCCCAGGCCTAGCGCCTCCTTCCCTTGGTATCCGCGCGGCCCATCCGCGTGATACATAACGGGCGCACGGGGTCCCTACCTTTCGTTATGCTTGCTGACACTTCTTAACATCGGTGGCCCCTACGTTCCGCCCGCATATATGATGTCGCGTCTGCGGCTGAGTCCGAGCCCCGCCGGGGTTGTCCGACGGGGCTCCTTCTATCAATTTGGCGGCTCTGCGCCTATATATGAGGAGTATCCATTATGTTCAATGCTATTGCGCATGCTTTACTTGCCCTCGCGCCCGAGTTCGATGCTGCAAGGGTCGAGGACGTCCCTATGAGCCTGAAGGCCTGGATCGATGGTTCGCAGGGCAACATCCGGAGGGAGACGTTGGGCGCCAAGTGCATGGCGCGTCACTTCTTTGCAAATTAGCTACATGGCTCCGCACACGGTGGGGAATGTGTAAAACTAGCGGTTGAAAAATCGCTTTAGCGATATGGCGCATTGCTTTGGGCGCTTGTTTTGGTATTTGGAGAAAGGGGACGGTTCCATGGCTCTTTGGGGCGGTCGTTTTGAGGCAGGCGTGGCCGAGGTCACGCAGGAGTTTGGCGCGTCGCTGCCGGTCGACAAACATCTCTATAAGCAGGATGTCGCCGGCTCTAAGGCGCATGCCAAAATGCTGGCGGCCCAGGGCATCATCAGTGCCGAGGACGAGCAGGCGATTGCCAAGGGCCTGACCGGAATCGAACAGGATATCGATGCCGGCAACTTCACCTTCGACATCAACGACGAAGACATTCATATGTCCATCGAGAGCGAGCTGACGCGCCGCATCGGCGAGGCCGGTAAGCGCTTGCATACCGGACGTTCGCGCAACGACCAGGTGGCGACCGACACACGCCTGGGCGTCAAGGCGCTGGCCAAGGAGCTCATGGAGGCCAATCTTGAGCTGCGCCATGTGCTGGTGGATGCGGCCAAGAAGTACGACAAGGTGATTCTGCCGGGCTATACGCACATGCAGCACGCTCAGCCCGTGCTGCTTTCGCATCATCTGCTGGCGTATTCTTGGATGTTCGCGCGCGACTTTACGCGCCTGAAGGCCGCCTTTGATGCCGCCGACAACTGCCCGCTGGGTGCTGCCGCGCTTGCCGGCACGAGCTATCCGCTCGACCGTCAGATGACGGCTGCCGAACTTGGCTTTGCGGGTGTGATTCCCAACTCGCTCGATGCGGTTTCCGACCGCGATTTCCTGCTCGATCTGCATTACGCCGGCTCCGTCATGGCCATGCATCTGTCGCGTCTTTCCGAGGAGATCGTGCTGTGGTCGAGCTCCGAATTTGGCTTTATCACGCTTTCCGACTCGTACTCCACCGGCTCGTCCATCATGCCGCAGAAGAAGAATCCCGACTTTGCCGAGCTTATCCGCGGCAAGAGCGGCCGTGTGTATGGCAACCTGGTGCAGCTGCTCGTGACCATGAAGGGCCTGCCGCTTGCTTATAACAAGGACTTGCAGGAGGACAAGGAGGGCGCGCTCGATACCGCCCATACGCTCATGCAGTGCCTGTCGGTTATGGCCGGTATGATTTCGACTTGGACCGTCAACGAGGATGCCATGGCGCGCGAGTGCGGCGTGGGGCACCTTGCCGCTACCGATGTTGCCGATTACCTGGCCAAGCGTGGTCTGCCGTTCCGCGAGGCACATGCCGTGGTGGGCCATCTGGTCCTGATGTGCGAGAAGCGTAGCTGCAATCTTGAGGACCTGCCGTTTGAGGTGTTCCAGGAGGCAAGCCCGCTCTTTGAACGCGATATTACCGAGGCGCTCGACATCCCGTCGATTGTCGCTGCACGCACGACCGAGGGCGGTACCGCCCCTGCCGCCGTTGCCGTGCAGCTGCAGCGTGCCGAGGCGCAGCTCGTGGCCGACGAGGGCGTGTTTGGATCGCTGACTAAGGTCGTCGAGATGGGTCACGGGGCAAAGTAGAGGTTTGGCTGAAGCCGTTTTGGCCATTTATTGAGGAATCGTTTTTGCTTTACGGGCGTCTGCTGTTGTGGGCGTCCGTATTTTGTTGCTATGGGGGAGGGGCTTGTCGAGAACTTCTGTAGGACCTTTGGGCAGGTTGTGAAGGGGGTACGTTCGCGGGTGGCAACCGACCGTCCGCTCGGTTCGATGCGGTTGATGGGCGGTCGGATGGTACTCTAATCGGGCTTCGAAACAGAAGTGACACATATGGAGCGCTTTAATAAATTGCAACGTTTCAATAAACAGCTTTTTATTTTACTGCAGCTAAAACTCTGTTACGATGCAGTCCAGGCGGGTGCCGGAATGGGACTTGGGCACGCGCGAACCTACTTGAAAGGCTACCTTATGGCTATCGAGAAGACCTTCATCATGATTAAGCCCGACGCCGTGCGCGATCGCAAGATCGGCGAGATTGTTGCTCGCATTGAGCGCAGCGGCCTTGTCATCGAGCGCATGGAGATGACCACGCTCGAGCGCGCTACCGTCGAGGAGCACTACGCCCATCTGGCCGACAAGCCCTTCTTTGGCGGTCTCTGTGACTTTATGACGAGCGGTCCGGTCGTCAAGATGGTCGTTTCCGGTCTCTCCGCTGTTGCTAAGATGCGCACCCTCATGGGCGCTACTAATCCGCTTGACGCTGCTCCTGGTACCATCCGCGGCGACTTTGCCGTCGATGTCAACGCCAACGTGATCCACGGCTCCGACTGCCTGGAGAACGCCGAGATTGAGATCAAGCGCTTCTTTGGCTAAACCAGCTTTGACTCCTTAAAGCTGTTAGCGTGTGGCTTGGGCGCCGCGGAACTTCATCCGCGGCGCCCTTTTATTCCAAAATCTATGAAGGGGCCCGCTCGGTCATGAGTTCCGAGCGGGCCCCTGCTGTTAGCTTGTGGCACTGAGTGGTTTAGGCCTCGTCGACGACCTTGAGGCCGCGCGTGTGATCGATCTCGTTGAGGAGGTTAACGCGACGCTCGTGACGGCCGCCCTCAAACTCGGCGTCGAGCCACTCGTCGACAATCATCTTGGCGAGCTCGGAGCCCACGACGCGGGCGCCAAAGGCGAGCACGTTGGTGTTGTTGTGCATGCGGGAGAGCTTGGCGCTGAAGGGCTCGGAGCACACGACGGCGCGTACGCCCTCGACCTTGTTGGCAGCCAGGCTAATCCCGACACCGGTGCCACAGATGAGGATGCCCAGGTCGACGTCGCCGTTGGCAACGGCCTTACCCACCTTGTAGCCGGCGATGGGGTAGTCAAAGCTCTCGGAGGTGTCGGTGCCAAAGTTCACGACCTCGCAGCCGCGCTCCTTCAGGTGCTCGGAGATGATGTTCTTGAGCTCGACGGCGGCGTGGTCGTTGCCGATACCAATCTTCATGAGTGGTTCCTCTCTGGTCTGTGCGGCGCAAATGCTAAAGGTTTTACCGCGTTCGACTGCATGATAGCGCGACTTTTGCGTAAACGCTCGGGCGTTTTTTGGTCAAACGCTTTAGCATGCAACAAGACCGGCTTCTCATGAATGAATGCTGTCAGTTTGTGCTTGAGCGCCGTCCGCCGGAACCATGGTTGCAGTTTTTGATGCATTGTTATCAAATAAAGGAGCTAACTATTTTTGAGAGCCAAGCCCGTTATGCAAGCAGGAGATACCTATGTCTACCGATTCCCTTCGTGATGCCGCGTTTTGCGATGTTTTGAACCGCGAGCTTGTCTGTGCACTCGGCTGCACCGAGCCCATTGCCGTTGCCTATGCAGCAGCGCTGGCGAGCCAGACGCTCGGTTACGAGCCCGATCATATGGATGTTGCCTGCTCGGGCAACATCATCAAGAACGTTAAGAGCGTGACCGTGCCCAACTCGGGCGGTATGCACGGTATTGAAGCCGCGGCCGTGCTGGGTGCCGTGGGCGGCGACGCCAAAAGCGCGCTCGAGGTGCTCGAGAGCGTTAACGATGAAGACCGTGCTCGCGTGGCCGAGCTCCTCGCCGACGCCGACTACTGCGATGTATCGCTTGTCGAGGGTGTGCCCAACCTCTACATCAAGGTGACTGCCACGGCCGGGGGCCATACCGCGGTCGTCGAGATTACCGACCACCACACCAATGTCACGTGCCATACCCTCGACGGTATTCCGGTGTGCGGCAAGTCGGCGGGGGAGTGTGCCGCCTGCGCCGAGCGCGTCGTGGCCGAGCGGGCGGCAGATAACGCCGACACGCCCATGTCGATCGAGACCATCATCGACTTTATCGAGGACGGTGACATTGAGGACGCCCGTGCTGCCGTTGAGCGTCAGATCGAGCTGAATGGCGCAATCAGTGCCGAGGGCCTTGCGCACGCTTGGGGCGCCGAGGTGGGTCGTACGCTGCTGGGTGCTCGTGCCGATGACGTCGCCTGCCGTGCCCGTGCCCGTGCGGCCGCCGGGTCCGACGCCCGCATGAACGGCTGCGCGCTGCCGGTCGCCATTGTGTGCGGCTCGGGCAATCAGGGCATTACCTGCGCATTGCCCGTCATGGAGTATGCCGAGTACCTGCGTTGCGACCACGAGCGCCTGGTGCGCGCCGTGATGCTGTCCGATCTTATCGCCGTGCATATCAAGAGCTATATTGGTGCGCTCTCGGCGTTTTGCGGTGCTATTTGCGCCGCGTGCGGCGCCGGCGCCGCGATTACCTGGCTGTGCGGTGGCACGCGCGAGCAGATTGGCGCGACGGTCTCGAACACGCTCGGTAACGTGGGCGGCATCGTGTGCGACGGCGCCAAAGCGAGCTGTGCCGCCAAGATCTCGGCTGCCGTCGATGCGGCGATTCTGGGCCATGATATGGCCATGCAGGGTCGCGGCTTCCGCGCCGGCGAGGGCCTGATCCAAGATACCGTTGAGCAGACAATCGCCAGTATGGGCTACGTAGGCCGCGTAGGCATGAAGGACACCGACATCGAGATCCTCAACATCATGATCGGCAAAACCCAAGTGTGCTAGGACAGTTCGTCGGCTATTTGGTGCTCGTAGAAGGCCTCGATTACGGCGTTAAAGTCGCGGGCGAAGTCTTCCATGGTTCCGCGCCAGGTGGCTCGGCTGGGCTTGCCTTGGCCCACAAAGGCGGTTTGGATGCCGCAATCGGGGGACGGGAAGTCGCGTTTGGGATCGTTGCCCACCATAAGGACCTCGTGCGGTTCGAGCCCCATCACCTGAAGCTGCTCTAGATAGTAGGTGGCATCGGGCTTGCAGCGGGTGGTGTTTCCCATGTGCGTGACGAGCTCAAAGGGAGCGTCGGCCAGGTCGCCCCAACCCATGCGGCACTCGATGGCCCCCTGGGGAAAGCTGGGGTTGGTAAAGAGCGCGCAACGCAGCCCTGCGTCCTGTACGGCCTGGAGCGCGGCGTGTGCGCCCGGCATGGCGTGGGCGTTAATGACATCGTCGTTCTTGTACGGAAGAACTTCGCGGTCATAGTAGGTAAACGCCTCGTAGATGAGGGGATCGGAGAGGCGGATTCCGCATCGGCGCTCGACCTCTTCTTGGTAAAACTCAAGATTGGTTCGGTTGTCCGTGCCGCTGCGGCGATTGGCGTTGAGGTCGACCAGGATGGTGCCGAGGCGTGCCATCGTGCCACCGCGGCTGCGGCGCCCGATATCCGCGAGCATCGAAGAGACATCCTTAAAATAGCGAAGGATGAACGCGTTGAGGTTGATGCTGAGAAGCGTCTCGTCCATATCGAAAACGACTGCTTTGAGCACGCGGGCACCTTTCTCGAAAAATCGATCTAGAATCGTTGGCTCCGGATACTTTACCCCAAAGCCGAATGCCTAGCCGGTTATCGTCAAGTTGCGGAGACGTGTGTTCATAAGATTACGAAAAAGTCTCCACACGAGTAAAAAATCGCAGTTCACGCTTGAAATCGAACTCATTTCCCCGTAACCTATACGAACGTGATTGCATAAGCGTCACATTAGTATCTGTCGGCTCCCGAGTGTTCCTAAACGTTGTGTGCTTGTCGCACCCTTCTGTAGGTCCTAGCAATCGGGGCCCCGTAGTTCGAAAGGGGTCCACCTTTGAGTGAGATTCAGAACTCGTCCATTTTCTCTCTTGACGATGTCAACGAGGAGGAGATGAACAACCTCATCGACGGTACGATTACCGACTTTGATGAGGGCGATCTCGTTAACGGCACTGTCGTTAAGATCGAGCATGACGAGGTGCTCGTTGACATCGGATTCAAGTCCGAGGGCGTTATCCCGGTCCGCGAGCTGTCCATCCGCAAGGACGCTAACCCTGCAGACATCGTTGCACTCGGTGATCCCATCGAGGCTCTGGTTCTCCAGAAGGAGGACAAGGACGGTCGTCTGGTCCTGTCCAAGAAGCGTGCCGAGTACGAGCGTGCTTGGAACCGCATCGAGGAGAAGTTCAACTCCGGCGAGAACGTCGAGGGCGAGGTTATCGAGGTTGTCAAGGGCGGCCTGATCCTCGACATCGGCCTGCGTGGCTTCCTGCCTGCTTCCCTCGTCGACCTCCGTCGCGTCAAGGACCTCACCTCTTACATGGGCACCCGCATCGAGGCCCGCGTCATCGAGATGGACCGCAACCGCAACAACGTTGTCCTCTCCCGTCGCGTCGTGCTCGAGGAGTCCCGTAAGGCCGAGCGCTCCGAGATCCTGTCCAAGCTCAAGTCTGGCATGCGTCTCCAGGGCACCGTTTCCTCCATCGTCGACTTCGGCGCCTTCGTCGACCTCGGCGGTATCGACGGCCTCATCCACATCTCCGAGCTCTCTTGGAACCACGTCAACCATCCTTCCGAGGTTGTCAAGGTCGGCCAGGAGGTCGAGGTCGAGGTTCTCGACGTCGATCTCAACCGCGAGCGCATCTCCCTGGGTCTCAAGCAGACCACCGAGGATCCGTGGCGCGCACTGGTCAAGAAGTACCCCGTCGGCGCTATTGTCGAGGGCACTGTGACCAAGCTTGTCCCGTTCGGCGCTTTCGTCGATCTGGGCGAGGGCATCGAGGGCCTGGTGCACATCTCCGAGATGGCCAACAAGCACGTCGATCAGCCTTCTCAGGTCACCCACGTGGGCGACAAGGTTCAGGTCAAGGTCATGGAGATCGACCTCGACCGTCGTCGTATCTCCCTGTCCATGAAGTCTGCTGCTGAGACTCTGGGCGTCGAGATCGAGGTTACCCCGCTGCCTTCCGAGAAGAAGGACGAGGAGACCGACGCCGAGTAAATCGGTTTGACGATCACTTGTTTAAGGGATCCGTCCGCAATGGACGGGTCCCTTTTTGCATTTGGTGCCGAGATGCATGATGCTGCCCATGCTATCCACAAGCTATTTGGTTGTCGGTGCATGAAAAAATGCCGACATCCCGCCTCGGGGAGGAGGCGGGAACGCACCGAGTAGACGGAGGGGTGCGGAGCGCGGTCGCGTCTCGACTGACGACGTTGCCCATCGACAGGATTATTGTAGCGCATGGCGGTTCTTGGTATATCGTGTCGAGCGTTTGCGTTGTGCCATTGCCTGCGGCAACGGTGTGTTACACTCTTGCACTGCTGAGTGGGCCAGACGGTCGCGCGATGTGCTGCTTGCAGCACGCGTGAGGAAAGTCCGGGCTCCAGAGGGCGGGATGCCGGCTAACGGCCGGGCGGAGTGATCCGACGGAAAGCGCCGCAGAAAAGAAGACTCCCACCTGCGCCGCAAGGCGTAAAGGGAAAAGCTGAAACGGTGGTGTAAGAGACCACCAGCGTCGTGGCAACACGGCGGCTTGGCAAGCCCCATCCGGAGCAAGCGCGAATAGGAACGTTATGGGCCGGCCCGGTCCGCGTTCGGGTAGCGTGCGTGGAGCTGCACGGTAACGTGCAGACAAGATAAATGACCGTTCACGACAGAACCCGGCTTACAGGCCCACTCAGCTTTTTTGTTGACGCTGCGACGGCGTCAGCTGGCCGATTTGGCGCTCATTCGTCGGTCGCCGCCATAAGGCGTGCTCCCTCCTCTTTCGGGCCAAATCGACTCAGCTGACGCCGTCTCGCTGTTTTTGCCTGTTCATCGGCGTTTCCGTTCTATTTAGGCGGTCAACCGATGTGCCCTTTGCCGTATTATTGAGGCTGTTTGTTGCGCTTTATTTTGTTGAGGGGCTTTGTTGGACAGCTATTTTACTTTGCAATCGAATATTGAGGCTTCGGGCGAGTTTGTGGACCGCAAGAGCCGGTTTATTGCCCAGCTGGTCCATATTGAGTCCGAGGATGAGGCGAATGCCTTTATCGAGATGGTTCGCAAGCGTCATTACGACGCTCGACACAATGTTCCCGCGTGGATTTTGGTCGATGGACGCGAACGCCAGAGCGATGATGGTGAGCCGAGTCGAACGAGCGGCATGCCGACGCTCGAGGTGTTGCGCGGCGCGGAGCTCAAAAATGTTTGCTGCGTGGTGACGCGCTATTTTGGCGGTACGCTGCTGGGGCCCGGCGGCTTGGTGCGCGCCTATACCGCCGCGACGCAGGCGGCGGTGGCAGCTGCTCAGGAGGCCGGGCAGATTGTCGAGATGACGAGCGTCGTGCCGGTTGACGTGCATGTGGCCTATCCGCAGTATGAACAGGTGCTTCGTTTGGCGCAGGATTCGGGTGCCAAGGTTTCGGATACCGATTACGCGGATGCCGTGACACTTCATTTGGTGTTTAAGGCGGGGGAGCAGGAGCCGTTTTGCGCTAAGATGCGCGAGCTTATGGCGGGGCATGAGGAGATCGAGGTCGGAGCTCCCGAATTTGCCGAGTTCTAACGGCGACGGCCGGCGTGCTTTTGGATGGATCCAAAGCGCGCCGGCCGTCGTTTTGCTGTTGCTGTCGATTACTCGGCGAGCTGCTTTAGCACATCGCAGGCGATCTCGACGGCATCGTCGATGCAGCCGGGGCAGCTGCGAAGCGGACCCTTGTCCGATCCGATACCCTTGAGCGTGCCGCAGACGGTCGTCGTGTTCTTCTCGCCAAAGCGCTTGGCGATTTCGCGCGACAGCTTGTAGGTCTGGCCCTTGGTCTTGGGGTTTTCCATGCCGTCGCTCATCACGAAGCCCATGATGGCCACGGCGCCCGAGATGGCGCCGCAGGTTTCGGTCATGCCGCCCATGCCGGCGCCAAAGCCCTCGGTGAGGGTAAAGGCGACCTGGGGGTCGAGCCCGACGGCGGGTGCGAGCGTGCAGGCGACGGCCTGGGCGCAGTTAAAGCCACGGGCGTGATATTCGGCAGCTTGAGCCTGACAGGCGGTGATGTCGAGCTGGGCCGTATCGATTTGCTTCATCGTTGTCTCCTTGGTCACGGTGTACCCGCTTATGGTACCCGTGACGGTGCGTGTAATCATCGAGAGCTTCATGGATGCCTCATTTTTCTCTGTCGAGCACATGCCCAAGGCTTGAGATAAATACCCCTGATCGATTTGTCCCATAACCTACCTTGGGGATGGGTTGAGAGGGCTGCGGGGTAGCGGTATCGTGAACCGAATAAATCAAAACCCAGGCAAGGGAGCAAGATATGAGCGAGCAGACCATCGGTACCACATGTGTTCAGGGCGGCTATCACCCGGGAGATGCGGAGCCGCGCCAGGTGCCCATCTACCAGTCCACCACGTGGAAGTACGACACGTCGGAGCACATGGGCAAGCTGTTTGACCTAGAGGAGTCGGGCTATTTCTACAGCCGTCTGCAGAACCCCACGTGCGATTTGGTTGCCGCCAAGATCTGCGAGATGGAGGGCGGTACCGCTGCGATGCTCACGAGCTCGGGCATGGCTGCGAACTTCCTCGCGATTTTTAACGTGGCCGGTGCCGGCGATCACGTGGTCGCAAGCTCTGCCATCTACGGCGGTACCTACAACCTGCTTGCCCATACCATGGGTCGTATGGGCTTGACCTGCACGTTCGTTGCCCCCGACTGCACCGACGAAGAGCTCGAGGCAGCCTTCCAACCCAACACCAAGCTCGTCTTTGGCGAGACGATCGCCAATCCCGCCCTTGCCGTGCTCGATATTGAGCGCTTTGCCAAGGCCGCGCACGACCACGGCGTACCGCTGATGGTCGACAACACCTTCCCGACGCCCGTGATGTGCCGTCCTTTTGAGTGGGGCGCCGACATCGTTACGCACTCCACCACCAAGTACATGGATGGACATGCGGCCTACCTGGGCGGCGTGATCGTCGACCACGGCCAGTTTGACTGGATGGCCCATGCGGACAAGTTCCCGGGTCTCACCACGCCTGACGAGAGCTATCACGGCGTGACG
Source organism: uncultured Collinsella sp. (assembly GCA_902479135.1). Lineage (GTDB taxonomy): Bacteria > Actinomycetota > Coriobacteriia > Coriobacteriales > Coriobacteriaceae > Collinsella. The sequence goes on from CABSNU010000005.1 coordinate 52,075, forward strand.
TATGCCGAGAAGTTCGGTCGCGAGGGCGCCTTCATTACCAAGGCCACCGCGCAGCTCATGCGCGATCTTGGTCCCATGCAGAACCCGCAGGCGGCATTCTTCCTGAACAGCTCGCTCGAGAGCCTGCACGTGCGCATGCCGCGTCATTGTGAGAACGGCCTGGCCGTTGCCAAGTTCCTGCAGAGCCATCCCAAGGTGCGCTTCGTGAGCTATCCGGGTCTGGAGGGCGATAAGTACTATGACATGGCTCAGAAGTACATGCCCAACGGTACCTGCGGCGTTGTGAGCTTTGGCTTTAACGGTGGTCGCGCGGCGGCCGAGACCTTTATGAAGAGCCTCAAGCTTGCCCAGATCGCCACGCACGTTGCCGACGCCCGCACGTGCTGCCTGCATCCCGCTAATGCCACGCACCGCCAGATGAACGATGAAGAGCTCATCGCCTGTGGCATCTCCGCCGACATGGTGCGCCTGTCGTGCGGCCTCGAGGACACGGCCGACCTGATTGCCGACCTTGAGCAGGCGCTCGAGCAGTGCTAGGCTAGCGTGCGTGCGAGGCGTGGGACGGCTTTTCGGCTGACGACGTCCTCATAGTTCCGATTCCGTAGGCGGGACCCCGATCGTGTCCGTTTGTAGGCGATTGGGGTCCCGTTTTTGCGTTGTACGATAGAAAGGATATACATGGAGAAAACTGCCGAGCAGCTGCGCCGCGAACACATTGCCTTGGAGGGCGACACCCACGGTAAGAATAAATGGGCGATTCTGTTCACCGTGCTCGTCATGACCTTTATGGCGTGTCTGGATGCGAGCATCGTGACGGTGGCGCTTCCAGTGATGCAAAAGGAGCTGGGGGTGGGTCTCGACCGCATTCAGCTCGTGAGCTCGGTGTATCTGCTCGCGACGTGCGTCGCCATGCTGCCGTTTGGCCGCTTGGGCGATGTGCGCGGCAAGGTGAATGTGTTCCAGCTTGGTGTAATCGTCTTTACGGGCGGCTCGTTGCTTTGCGGGCTTTCGGCTTCGCTCGAGGTGCTTATCTTGGCGCGTTTCGTGCAGGGCATTGGCTGTGCCGCCGCGATGGCCAACAATATGGGCATCATCACCGAGTCGTTTCCGGCGCGTGAGCGCGGCCGTGCCATGGGCATTCTGGCGACCTTTGTGGCTCTTGGCATGATGTGCGGCCCCGTGCTCGGCGGCGTGCTGGTGGCGAGCTTTCCCTGGGAGAGCATCTTCCTTATCAATCTGCCCATTGGCGTAATCTCGTTTATCGTGGGACTCTATACGCTGCCGCATGTGAAGCCGGAGGCTGGCGAACGCCCTATGCCGTTGACAGAGGCGGCGCGTCGCTGCTTTGCGAGCTCGGCTTTCACGATTAACCTGGCTTGCATGCTTATCGTGTTCGTGGGTATCGGTGCCTCCGAGTTTGTGCTGCCGTTCTACTTTCAGGATGCCCACGGCTTTAGCTCCGATATCTCCGGCCTGTTGTTTTTGGCGATGCCGGTCGTGAATGCCTTTGTGGGCCCGCTTTCGGGCTCGGTGTCCGACCGTGTTGGTTGTGAAGCGCCCACGGCCGTTGGCCTGGGCGTGTACGTGTGCGGTCTCTTTGCGGTGAGCACGCTTGACGAGCACTCTTCCATCTTGATGATTGTGTGCTGCGTCGCGTTTATGTCGTGCGGCACGTCGATCTTCCAGAGCCCCAATAATTCGCTGTATATGGGTTCGGCTCCGCGTGAGGCGCTTGGCTTTGCGGGCAGCTTGAGCAGCTTGGCGCGCTATGCGGGCATAGCGCTGGGTATTACGGCGGCGTCGCGCATCCTGTATGGACAGACGAGCGCGGCGATGGGCAAGACGGTCACGAGCTATGTGGCGGGTCGTCCGGACGTGTTCCTCTTTGGCTTTCGTTTGGTATTCTACGTGCTGATGGCCGTTGCTACCGTGGGCTTTGCGCTCACATTGGTACGTTTGGTGAGGACGCGCACCCGGCATTAGCGTGTTGGGAGGCTGTCTGCCACGAATCGGGCCTATCTACCGGTCTTGCAGCTTTATAGTGCGATGCGGCTTGTGGGGCGGGCGGGGGTCGGTCCGTGGTAGACTATCGAACAACGTTTATTAATCGCGCGGTATCGTTGCCGCGAGAAGGGGTTGCGCCATGCAGGAGCTTGAGGATCGTATTCGCCATGACGGCATCGTAAAGGCCGGTAACGTCCTTAAGGTTGATGCCTTCCTCAACCACCAGTGCGACGTTGAGCTGTTCGACCACATGGGTGCCGAGTGGGCCCGTCTGTTCGAGGGTGTCGAGATCAACAAGATCCTGACGATCGAGGCTTCGGGCATTGGCATGGCCTGCATCGCGGCCCAGCATTTTGGCGGCGTGCCGGTAGTCTTTGCCAAGAAGGCCCAGTCCATCAACCTCGACGGCGAGCAGTATGCCACGACCATCTACTCCTTTACCAAGCAAAAGGAGTATCCGGTTATCGTGGGTAAGCGCTTCCTGTCCGAGGGCGACAAGGTCCTGATTATCGACGACTTCCTGGCCAACGGTTGCGCACTCGAGGGTCTTATTAAGATCTGCGAGGCTGCGGGTGCCGAGGTCTCGGGCATTGGCATTGCCGTGGAGAAGGGCTTCCAGGGCGGCGGCGACAAGCTCCGCGAGCGCGGTTTCCGCGTTGAGAGCCTGGCCCGTATCGCCGATATGGACTGCGAGAATGGCGAGATCACCTTCGCCTAATCGCGCGGCACAAGTAATTTGCATGCGATGTGACAAAGGGACGGTCCCTTTGTCACATTTTTTTGTTTGAGAGGAGGTGTTGGCATGGACGAGATCAAGATGGGATGGCGCGAGTATGCGCGCTTTGGCGAGATGTCGGCCGAGGAGCTGGCGCGCGACTGCGAGGTGCAGGTGTTTCGCGCGACGGGTCCGGGCGGCTAGGGTGTGAACACGACGGACTCTGCGGTGCGTATGAAGCATGTGCCTACGGGGATTGTCGTGACGGCGCGCGAGAGGCGTAGCCAGTTTCAGAATCGTGCGAGCTGCCTGCGCAAGCTGAAGGCTGAGCTCGAGCGCCGCGGCCGTCCGCCGCGCCGTCGCGTAAAGACCAAGGTGCCCCAACGCTCGCGCCAGCGCAGGCTCAACGACAAACACTTCAACGCCATCAAAAAGGCCAACCGCTGCAAGCCCGCCGGCGACGAATGATCTCCCTCTAAGTTGCGGTGAAATAGGGACTGTTTGGGCTGTTAAAGCCGCAAAACAGTCCCTATTTCACCGCAACTTAAGTGGGGCTAGCGGGTGGGACGCCAGACTTGGAGGGCGGCGGCGAGGATGTCGACCTCGATGCGGGAGGCGACGATGGCTTCGCCGTCGGCCTGGATGGGATAGTTGGGCTCCTCGAAGGTGAGTTCGGCATGGCGGCAGCGGCGCATGCGAACCGGTGGCAGCTTGGTGTGGTGGCCGTCTTTGGCCGAAAGGAACATGGGCAGGGCGACCGCGCGGGGCACGGGGCCGCAGGCGTAGCAAACGTCGAGCACACCGTCACAGGGGTCGGCATCGGGGCAGATGCGATAGCCCGAGCCATAGGTGGGGCCCAGCTGAATCGCCATGATAATCGCCCGCACGCGCTCGGCTGGCGCGCGATCAAAGCTGGCTGTCATGGGGTAGTTGCGATAGCGCAGGCCAAACTGCTCAAGTCCCGAGAGGGTGTAGAGCGGAGCGCCCGTTAAACCGGTCTTTTTGCGTAGCTCGGTGGTGCCAAGGCCGATGGCGGCATCGATGCCAACCGAAAGCGTCTGGTCGTAGTACTCAACGGTAGCCTCGCCGCTACCGCTTGCGGGGTTCCATGAGCGAATACGCCCGATGTCTTGACGCCGCAGCTCACAGGTGAGCAGCGCGCCAAAATTCTTACCGGAGAAATCTTCGATCCCGAGCGTTTGGGCAAAATCGTTGCCGGAACCAACGGGTAGGACGGCAAGGGCGGGACGGACCGATTCATCCTGCGTCATGAGTCCATTGACGATCTCGTGGATCACGCCATCGCCGCCAAGGGCGATAACGGTTCGATAGCCCTGGGCCCGCGCGGCAAGCTCCTTGGCGTGCCCCGTGCGTTCGGTCAACACCAGGTCAAACTGGGATGCGCGCGCGGTCATGTCCAAAAAGCGTTGCAGACGCTCGGCAACCTCATGCGCGGCGCCCGACTGGGCGGCGGGGTTGGCGATGATGAGCGTGCGACCAAAATCAGTTGCGTGCATGGGGCGACTCCCGGCGTATGGCATGACAGTGCGGTCGCGCTCGGGTTGAATTGCCCCCGATTGTGGCTGCACGGCGAATACTAACGTCTACTCTATCAGGTCGTTGTGGCGCTCGATAGCCTCCGCTACCGTACCGCCCTCATCCACAATAAGCGAACGGCGCTTGGGTGAGATGATGCGCTGGGCGGGGTACACGCCGCGGTGTCCGCCGGTTAGGTAGCTGATAAAGGCCACGATGACAAAGAACCCGGCGGCCGTGCCGTGGAACAGGTCGATGGCCATCATGCAGGTGGTGATGGGCACGTTGAGGCCGGCGCAGAACACGCCGAGCATGCCGAGAGCCGCCAGAAAACTGGGGTCGAGCCCGGTAAGGCAACCTATCCAGCCACCGAGTGCCGCACCGATGCCAAACAGGGGCGTGACCTCGCCGCCTTGGAAGCCAGCGCCCAAGGTGAGCGCCGTCACCACGAGCTTGATGGATGCGTCAGCAAGGGTAGTGTTACCGGAGAACCCGGCGCCCGAGAGCCAGGTGGCAAGGCCGGCGTAGTTCCAAGCGTCGAGGAGGGCATAGGCGGCCAAAACCACGAGTGCGCCTATAAGTGCGCGAACAAGGTAATTGGTGATAAAGCGACCGTACAGGCTCTTGACGGTTCGAACCGACCAGGCAAAGAGACGTGCCGTCAGACCGAAGATAATGGCGCTGATAACAACGATGACGACCGTTTTGGGCGACATGGCGGGAACGCTGGTGATAACATTCGCCTCGTACTCGGTTCCCAAGGCAAGCGATGTGAAGTAGCCGGTAAACGAGGCGACCAGGCAGTAGATGCCTGCGGTGTAGTCGATCTTGCCGATAAAGCACATCTCCATGCCAAAGAAAGCTCCGGCAAGTGGCGAGCCGAACACGGCGCCAAAGGCCGACGAGATGCCGGCGAGCATGAGGTCGTGGTGGTCATGCTTTTTGAGGTGGGCAAGGCTCGAGATGTTGCTGGCGATGGTGCCGCCAATCTGCACCGCGGCTCCCTCGCGACCGGCCGATCCGCCCGTTAGGTGCGTGAGCGTTGAGCAGATGAAGGTGAGGACGGCCATGCGCATATGGATGAGGCGTGTGCCCAGGGCGGAGTCAATGACCAGGTTGTTACCACGCTTGGCGGCAAGACCGTGGTTCTTGTAGACCCATGCGGTGGCAACGCCCACAGCGGGAAGCAGCGCGTACACCCACGCATGTTGCTCGCGATAATCGGTCGCGATATTCAGCGAGGCCAAAAACGCCCAAGCGGCAACGCCCATGGCGAGCGAGACGATGACGACGAGTACGAGCAGCTTGGCACTCGCGAGTAGGTTGCGGACGTTGCGGCGCGTGTCGGCAGCTAAGAGATGCTCGGAGCGGGTGATCTGATGCCTGCCTGCCATGATGACGTCGTTAAGGGAGAAAAAGCCGCCGTCGTCGAGCGGCTGGGAATGATCCTGCGCCTCGTTTGCGCTTTCGGGTTTGTCGGTAAAAGCCATACGTTCCTCTTTTTGGTTGCATCACGAGCATTATAAAACGCGGTAAACGCGACGAGCCGATGGGTTGGTTTCCATTCTGTTTCGCGGCTTGCGGCCGACAGGTGTATTTGCGGGTACAGGCCAAGTCGCGGTCGCGCGTCGGGGATTATACTTAGACAAGCATAAAGAATCGGCGCCCCCGTTGTGCGCCGTGGCATTAAGAGGTGCATATGACAGAGAAGCTCATTCCGCTGGAGGACGCGCAGTCGATTGTTCTGTCGCACGTTGCTCCGACCGATCTCGTCGAGAGTCCCGTGTGGCAGGCCACCGGTCTTCCCTTGGCCGAGGACGCGGTGGCCGATATCGACATCTCGCCGTTTGCCAACAGCGCTATGGACGGATATGCCGTGCGCTCGGCGGACTTGGCGCAGACGTCTGGCGAGGCGCCGGTGACGCTCGACGTTATCGGACATGAGGCCGCGGGCCATGTGTTTGAGGGCACAATCGGAGTGGGCGAGACGGTCCGCATCATGACAGGCGCGCCGGTGCCCGAGGGCGCCGATGCCGTAGTGAAATACGAGATCGTCGACGTGCTCGATGGCGACGGCAACGAGGGCTCGCACGTGAGCTTCTCGGCGCCTGCTAAAGTGGGGGAGAACGTTCGCTCTGCTGCCGAGGAGGCCCATGCCGGCGATGTTGTGATGCACGCCGGCGAGGTCGTGGCTCCGGCGGGCGCGGGTCTGCTGGCAAGTGCCGGATACGCGAGCGTGAAGGTGCACGCTGCCCCACGTGTGGGCATCATCTCGCTGGGCACGGAACTGGTCGCACCGAGTAAGGTGCCGGCGCGCGGTCAGATTCGCGATTCCAACTCCTCGGCGCTGATGGCCGAGGCGCTCGATGCCGGCGCCGAGCCCGTGTTCTACGGCATTGCGCCCGATGATGAGCAGGCGATTGCCGATCTGGTGCATCGCGCCGTGCAGGAGTGCGATTTTGTCATTACGAGCGGTGGCGCCTCGGCGGGCGACTACGATTTCGTGACGGCGCTCGTCCGGCGCGAGGGCGAGGTGCTGTTTGACCGCATCTCGATGCGTCCCGGCAAGGCCATCACGTTTGGCTTGCTCGGAGGTAAGCCCTACCTGGGGCTTTCAGGCAATCCGGCCGCGGCGTATGTGGGCTTTGAGATGCTCGCTCGTCCGGCGATCCGCAAGATGCGCGGCTTTGCCGAGGGTGCGCGTCCCGTGCAGCAGGCGATATTGACGCACTGCGTGAAGAAGCGCCAGGACCGACGCTTCTTCGATCGCGCCACGGTTTTGCGCGACCCCGAGACCGGTGAGCTGTTGGTGACCGAGGCCAAGACGCAGAATTCGGCGCTGCTCGGCACGATGCAGCGGGCCAACTGCCTGCTGCGTATTGACGAAGGGCCGTGTGAGCTCAAGCCGGGCGACGTCGTGGACGTCGTGCGCGTCGACCTGCCTGAGGGAACGGTGCTATAGGAGGAACGCTATGGAGTTGAAAATTTCGATCGTGACGTGCTCGGATACGCGCGATCTTGCGCAGGACGAGGCTGGAGCCGCGCTCGAGGAGCTCATCGAGGCGCAGGGATGGACGGTTGCCTCACATGTGGTCGTGCGCGACGACGTTAGCGAGATTGGTGATGCCATTGTGGAAGCTGCCGATGCGTGCCACGCCAATGTCGTGCTCACCTGCGGCGGCACGGGTCTTTCGATGCGCGACGTGACACCCGAGGCGACGCGTGCCGTCTGTGACCGTGATGTGCCGGGTGTCGCCGAGGCAATCCGTGCCTACTCGATGACCAAGACGCGCCGCGCCATGCTCTCGCGCGCCGTGTGCATGCAGCGTGGGCATACGCTTGTCATCAACTTTCCGGGATCCACGAAAGCGGCCCGCGAAAGCTGGGAGGCCGTGAGCGATCAGCTGGAGCATGCGGCCCAAATGACGGCGGGCGGCGGACATACCAACTAAGCGGTTTACCTGCGGCGGGGCGACCAGAACGGCTGCTCCGCTTTTGTTTTCCGCCGAAGCGACGCCAAGGTGCACGGCAACTCGAAACTATATTCTCTGGCGAGAATAATTTCTCACTATCATTATTCTCGTAGAAGTATAATCTGATTGCAGTTTAAAGCCCGCGGTGGGGTACCCGGGCACAAGGTCCGAAAGGGTTGAATATGTTCGATATGGTTTCACGCCGCGGTTTTGTCTCGCTTTCTGCTGCCGCTGCCGCCGGCTTTGGCCTTGCTGGCTGCTCGGGCAACAAGACGTCCGAGCCCGCTGGTTCCGATGCCGGCTCCGCCAAGTCTTCCTCTAAGAAGAAGGCTGTCGAGCTGCAGGTCTTTGCCGCCAACTCGCTCGAGAAGGCTCTGCCCGAGGTTCAGGAGCTCTACACCGAGCAGACCGGTACCACGTTTGCCGACACGCAGTTCAAAGCGTCCGGCGACCTTGTCGAGCAGATGCGCGCCGGTGCTGCGGTCGACGTGCTCATCACCGCTTCCAAGGGCACCATGGACGACGCCGAGGCCGCCGAGCTCGTCGACGCCGACACCCGTGAGGATATGTTCGTCAACGATCTCGTGATCATTCGCGCCGAGGGCTCCGACACCAAGGTCGAGGTCATCGCCGACGTCGCGAATCTGGACGGCAAGATCGCCATCGGCGACGCCAAGACCGTTCCCGCCGGCAAGTACGCCAACCAGGCCCTGGCCTCCGTGGGCCTCTACACCGGCACCGAGGGCGACGATGGCGAGTATGCTCCCGAGATCGCCGACAAGGTGGCCCTGGCCGACAAAGTTGGTACCGCCGCCGCCTATGTGTCCACAGGCGACTGCGTGGCCGGTTTTGTCTACAGCTCCGATATCTTCCGCTACGACGGCATCGAGGAGGCCTTCGTGTGCCCCGAGGATTCGCACAAGCCCATCGCGTACCCGGGTGCCGTTGCCGAGAGCTCCGAGCACGCCGACGAGGCCAAGGCGTTTATCGACTTTTGCCTGACCAACAAGAAGGCTCAGAAGATTTGGGCTAAGTACGGCTTTGAGCTTTCCGCGTAGTGCGGCTTGGCGCGATAATTCCATCGTTTTGTGTTTCACTCCGTCCTTGTATTCGCTTGGAGCTTTTCGTGCTTAATAGATTCCGCATCCTTGTCGCCTGTGCTTTGACCTTCACGCTTTGCTGGGTGCCGGGATTTGCGTTTGCTGGAGACGCTGAGGATGGAGCTCAGGTTGCTGCGACCGCCCATGGGCTTTCCTATGGGATCGAGGGTTTTGAGCGGTTGGCCAAGGGGACCGCTCGTGCCATGGAGGGCCAGCCTGAGGGCTACCGGTTTCCCGTTGACGAGGACGTGGATCTTGTAGTGGCGCCTGCCGCCGATCGCGTTGTGGTGTGGATATCGCCCAAGGCGGTCGAGAGGTATGGATTGGATCCGCAGGACAGCGAGTGTGTATCGGGTCTCAAGGCCCTCGTCTGCGAGCTCGACAGCGCAAACTGCATGGGTGGTGCACAGCTGGGGGACGTGGATCTTCCTTGGTATGTCACGGCGGAAACAACGTTTGATGCCGGCGGGTATACCTATAACTTTGATGAGCGCGGTGCGGATGGGGACCGCTATGTGGTGATTGCATCAGCCTCGGGTGATGCCAAGGGCGGCGCGCGTTGGCTTGATAGCGCTCAAATGGCAGAGGCATCGTCTGTCGTGTTGCGGGATGAGCAGGGCCCTTTGACCTCTCTTGCCTCCTTTTTGGGCGGCATCGACTACCGACCGTTTTGGGTTTCCATCAAAACGAGCGGCCTTGCCCTGCTGATCTCCTTTGCGCTGGGCCTGTTCGCCGCGTGGAAGACTATGGGTACCTCGAGTCGCATCAAGGGCCTGCTCGACTCGGTCTTTACGATTCCTATGGTGCTGCCGCCCACGGTCTGCGGCTTTTTGCTGCTTATGCTGTTTGGCCGCTCGACCGGGGTGGGCCAGTGGCTCATCGCGCACGGCGTCTCGATCGTCTTTACGTGGCCCGCGGCGGTCATTTCGGCCGTCGTTGTGTCGTTTCCGCTGGTCTACCGCACGGCGCTCGGTGCCTTTGAGAGCCTCGACACGCAGATGCTCGACGCCGCGCGAACTCTGGGGTGGTCCGAGCGTCGCATCTTTACCAAGCTTATGATGCCGCTTGGCTGGCCCTCGATTGCCGCCGGCACGGTGCTTGCCTTTGCCCGCGCCATGGGCGAGTTTGGCTGCACGCTGTTCTTTGCGGGCAACTACGCCGGCATTACGCAGACCATTCCCATTGCGATTTACTTTGAATGGATGGGCGGCAATACGTCGGTGGCGCTCTTCTGGGTCGTCGTCGTGATTGTCTTTAGCTTTTTGGTCATCCTGTTTATCAACATGTACACGGCACACTCGCAAAAGTACCGCGAGCGGGGCCTTTCCCGCGCGGAGCGCAAGCAGACCAAAGATTTCAACGGACAGGGCGATTCGCTCGACCCGGCGGGCGGCGATGCCCTGCGTATCGATCGCGAGGCGCTGGCCGAGCTTATGCGCGATAATGCGGCGCCGCAGGGAGGTCGATAGGTCATGTCACTCGTTCTGGATATCAAAAAGCACTATCCCGGGTTTGTGCTCGACATGCAGCTTGAGGCCGGCGAGGAGCGCGTGGCGCTGCTCGGTGCCTCGGGTTGCGGCAAGAGCTGCACACTGCGCTGCATTGCCGGCGTGGAGACGCCCGACGAGGGCAAGATCATCGTCAACGGCGTGACCTTTTTTGACTCGGCGGCGGGCATCAGCCTGTCGCCCCAGGAGCGAAAATGCGCCCTGCTGTTCCAAAACTATCAGCTGTTTCCCAACATGACGGTGGCCGATAACGTATGCGCCGGTGTAAAGGACGCGGGCGACGCCGCCGCGCGCAAAAGGCTGGCCGAGCGCTATCTGGGCATTTTCGGTCTGGCCGATTTTGCCGACCGCTACCCCGCGCGCCTTTCGGGCGGGCAGCAGCAACGCGTGGCACTTGCCCGTATGGTGGCGGCGCATCCGGGCATCTTTATGTTCGACGAGCCCATGAGCGCGCTCGATTCCTATCTTAAGAGCGCCCTCGAGCAGAACATGCTCGACCTGTTCGATGTCTGCAACCGCACCGTGCTCTACGTGAGCCACGACATCGACGAGGCATGCCGCCTGTGTCAGCGTATCTGCGTGATGCACGACGGGCATGTTGAGGAGATCGGCTCCGTCGAGGACGTGGTCCGCCGTCCGCAGACGCTGGCGGCACTGCGCCTGACGGGCTGCAAGAACACAAGCCGCGCACGAAAGATCGGGCCCGAGGAAGTTGAGGCGCTCGATTGGGGCATGACCTTTAACGTGGGTCGCGAGGTTCCCGACGATGTTGCCTACCTGGGTATTCGTGCGAGCTACTTCCATGTGGACAACCGTGCCGAGCGGGGTCGCAACAGTTACGACCTGCACGTGGCGCGCGTGAGCGATTCGCGCTTTGAGCGGCTGGTGTTGCTGGACGTGCCGCGCGTTGATGCGCCCACGCGTCTGCAGTGGAAGGTCAACAAAGTGGGCATGCCTGTCGACGAGCTGCCGCAAGCAGACGAGACGCTGCGCATGCATTTTGATGCCAGCAGGATCCATTTGGTTTGTCGATAGCGCCGGTTAATGCCGTCGGGGATATAAGCCTCGGCGGCTTCGTCTTGCCGTTCGCCGAATGAGGAATGACAAACCTTTATCAATTAAGATAATTATTTATTAAACGACGGCACACGACGCTGTCGTACGAATGTCAACGGTGTTCGTCTGGACGATGACCGCTGATATAGTTGATCTTGACTGGTTAAGGAGGGTGCGCACATGCCGCAGACGACATACATTCGCCGCGTTGCCGCGCGCGCCCTGTATATGGCTCGGAGCCGCATATGAGCAGGTATGTTCACGGCTCCGGGAGAGACGACGCACAACTAAATAATCGACCGCAAAGCAGGTTCCCCAAAATTCCGGGTTTAGGCGCGGCTGGGTTTTCGCCACCCACCGTGCAGTTCGTGTCGCGCGTGGCCACTATGGCCGGCAGGCGGCGGGTGCCCCGTACTATCTGACCGGCGGTTTGTGTGAGAACGCTTATGTCGTTGAGCTGCTGGCCGCGCTGTTGGGCTCGCCGGTAGAGACCGCGCCCCTGGCACGCTTTGCCGGCGCTATCGGCGCAGCGATTCGCGCACAGGCGCTCAATTAATGCATCCGCCGTAGGCTCGCATTCATGCGTATACTGGGGGAAAATGATTGACCGATGAGAGGAGGTATCGATGTCTGACGATCAGATTAAGCTCACGTCTATGACCGCCGCGAGCGGTTGAGCCGCTAAGTTGGCTCCTGGAGCCCTCGCCCAGGTCCTGGGCGACTTACCCAATGTGCATAACGATAACCTGCTCGTGGGGTTCGATACTTCCGACGACGCGAGCGTCTTCCGCGTTGGCGAGAACCTGGGCCTCGTGCAGTCCATCGACTTCTTCCCGCCGATGGTCGACGATCCCTATCTGTTCGGTCAGATTGCCGCGGCCAACTCGCTGTCGGATATCTACGCCATGGGCGGGCGGCCGAGTCATGCCATGAACCTGCTCTGCATACCCAGTTGTCTGGGCGTTGAGGTTGCCGGCCAGATTCTGGCGGGCGGTGCCGACAAGTGCGTCGAGGCGGGCTGCTCCATCGCGGGCGGTCACACCATCAACGACGACGAGCCCAAGTACGGCCTGTCCGTGAGCGGTTTTGTCGCGCTCGACCGCATGCTCGCCAACAGCGGCGCACGCGTGGGCGATGTTCTGCTGCTGACTAAGGCGATCGGCTCGGGCATCATCACCACGGCCATTAAGGGCGAGCTCATCGAGCAGGACGAGGCCAGCCGGATGTTTGATTCTATGCGCGCCCTCAACGAGGCGCCGATTCGTCTGGCCGAGGGACTCGAGCTTCACGGCTGCACCGACATCACGGGCTTTGGCCTGATCGGGCATGCGTGCGAGATGGCCGAAGGCTCGGGCGCGCAGATTGAACTTGCGTCGGGGGCGGTGCCGCTCTTTGACCAGGTGCTCGATATGGCGCGTCTGGGCATTATCCCTGCCGGCGCCTACCGCAACCAGGATTTCTTTGGCCCGCGCGTGGCGGCCGACGATGACTTGGAGCCGGGAATGCTGGATGCGCTGTACGATCCGCAGACCTCGGGCGGCCTGCTCATCGCAGCGCCTGCTGCTGATGTGGATGAGCTTGCGCGTCGTTTACATGCCGAGGGGCGCGTTACCGCCGTTGTCGGGCGCGTGTGCGAGGCGGTGCCGGGCGGTCCTGCCGTTCGTGTTGTGCGTTAAGGAAAACCGTTATGTGACCGTCCGTTGTTCTGGGCGGCCCCTTTCGAAAGGAATTTACTATGTCTACCAAGATTGAAGTCAATGCCATGGGCGATGCCTGCCCGCTGCCCGTCGTCAAGACGCTCAAGGCCCTGAAACAGCTCGATGGCGAGGGCGCTGTTGTGACCTCGGTCGACAACGAGACCGCCGTCAAGAACATCTCCAAGATGGCGCAGGAGAAGGGCTGCACGGCCTCGGTCGAGAAGATCTCGGACGCCGAGTGGCACGTGACCGTCGCGACCGCCGGTGCCGTGGCCGTTGCGGACCCCGAGCAGGACGGTGCCGCTTTCTGCGACGCCGGCGCCGGTAGGGGCAAACTCGTCATTTCCGTCTACACCGACTGCATGGGCCGTGGCGACGACGAGCTGGGCCACAAGCTCATGAAGGCGTTTATCTTTGCCGTGACGCAGCAGGAGGAGCTGCCCGCGACCATGCTGTTCTACAACGGCGGCGCCAAACTCACCGTCGAGGGCTCGCCGGTGCTCGACGACCTCAAGGGTCTGGCCGAGCAGGGTGTTGAGATCCTTACTTGCGGTACCTGCCTCGATCACTTTGGCATTAAGGACCAGCTCGCGGTGGGCGAGGTCACTAACATGTACGTAATCGTGGAGAAGATGGAGCAGGCCGTGCGCGTCGTGCGCCCGTAGCGTATTGGTTGGAGTTGCCATGAGGGAAAAGCGCCCGGCGCTTGTCATCACGTTTCCCACCACGGCGGCCGCCATGGGGTGCGAGAGCCTGTGCGTTGAGCGTGGCCTTCCTGGGCGTACGATTCCCGTGCCCGGAGAGGTTGCTGCCGGCTGCGGTCTGGCGTGGAAGGCATTGCCTGCGGATGAGGACCTGCTGCGCGGCGAACTCGCCTCGGCAGGCATTCCCGCCGAGGGCTATACCGTGATCGATATGTGGGAGGTCGTGCGATGATCTACTTGGATAACGCGGCGACGACCATGCACAAGCCACAGACGGTGATTGATGCCGTGACGCAGGCGATGTGCTCGCTCGGCAATGCCGGGCGCGGCGCCACGTCGGGTGCCCTCGATGCCGCTCGTACAATTCACGGCTGCCGTGCCAAGCTCGCGCGCCTCTTGGGTTGCCCGAGGGCGGACCATGTGTGCTTTACGCCCAACTCGACGGCGGCGCTCAACACGGCCATTAACGGCGTGGTGCGCCCCGGCGACCGCGTGGTCACGACGGTGCTCGAGCACAACTCCGTGCTGCGTCCGCTCAACCGCCTGGCGGCTGAGCGGGGCGTGACCGTTGAGCATGCCGGCTGCGACGCGAACGGCGTGCCCGACTATGACGAGCTCGAGCGGCTGGTCACGCCCGGTACGCGTGCCGTGGTGGTGACGCATGCCTCTAATGTGACCGGCAACGCGGTCGACATTGCGCGCGTGGCGGCCTTGGCACATGCCGCGGGTGCGCTTGTGATCGTCGATGCCTCGCAATCTGCCGGTACGGCGCATATCGATATGCAGGCCATGGGGCTCGACGTGGTGTGCTTTACCGGCCACAAGGGGCTCATGGGCCCGCAGGGCACCGGCGGCCTGGCCGTGGCGGAGGGCGTTGACGTGGCGCCCTGGGCCATGGGCGGCACGGGCGTGCACAGCTTCGATGCGTTGCAGCCCATGGAGTGGCCCACGCGGCTCGAGGCGGGCACGCTCAACGGTCACGGCATAGCGGGCCTTTCCGCAGGCCTTGATTTTATCGAGGCACAGGGTGGAGTTGAAGCGATTGCGACTCACGAACGCGCCCTGGCCGATCGCTTTCTCGCCGGTGTTCGTGAGATTCCGGAAATCAAGCTCTACGGTGCCTTCGACCAGTCAGCACGCTCGGCGATCGTCTCGCTCAACGTGGGCAATATCGATTCGGCCGAGATTTCGGACGCGCTCATGCAGGGGTGGGGGATTGCTACGCGCCCCGGTGCCCATTGTGCCCCGCTCATGCACTGTGCGCTGGGAACCGAGCGCCAGGGCGTGGTTCGGTTCTCGTTTGGTTACTTCAACACGGCCGAGGAAGTCGACATGGCGATTGAGGCTCTGCGCGATTTGAGCTGCGATTAGACCAACCTTTTGCGCCCTTAGATAAACCGTTTGCGCTACCTTCCCGCATTGTCGCTTATACAGGGTAATGTGAAATGATGGCCCACACTGGGACTCTGTATCTTTGCGAATTGCGGGAAGGTTCCTATGAACAGGATCACTGCTGCCCTCTATAGGTTTTTAGTCGTCTATCTTTCGGTCGCGATGGTCGTGACCTCGATACCCCTTGCTCCCAGCACAGCCTATGCCGATGATGCCGGGGCGGTCGCCGTCGAGAGCGAGGCCCAAGAGGCCGACTCGAGCTCTGACGCTGATGTCGATGCGGTCGATAACGCGTCGTCTTCGGGCGAGGGCAGCTCATCCACAACTTCCGACCAAACGAATAACGCTCAGGACGAATCGTCCAGCTCGGATACCAGCACTTCCACGTCGAGCTTGGCCCAAGACCTTTCGAGCTCCGCGACCGATTCTGATGCAGCAAAGAGCTTGGTTGCCACGGCGGAACCCTCGTCCGATGACAGCGAAGTCGATCCCCTCGTGTATGAGGACCCAACGGTCTACGAGTATGCCAAGCTTATGCCGAACGGCTATGTGTATCCGTGCGATGCAAGCGGAAGCGTTACGGTAGAGATCGATGGAAACGACCCGTATGGGAGCTCTGTCGACGGTAAATTGGTAACCAATCTGATCGTTGATTACGGAGTGGATGGGGTCCCCGGATATATTTGTGAGTATTCCTCCAATTTGCGTTCGGTGCGTTTTGAGAACAGCTCTATTTCTTCAATTGGACTACACGCCTTTTCTGGGTGCTCCAATCTCGCCGATATCAGCTTTTCCGGTATGACAATTGGGGGCATCGGAACAGAGGCGTTTTCTGGGTGCGGATCGCTTACGAGCCTGAACATTAATGACGTTGCTACCATCGGCTCTATGGGCGATGCCGCGTTTGCCTGGAGCGGGCTGCGGTCTACGGGTCTCGACAAGGTCGTTGGTCTCAGTTCGATTCCTGAGAACGCTTATAATGCCTGCAGCGCTCTGACCGATACCGGTCTGGGCGGGAACACATCCATCACATCAATCGGCGTTAATGCGTTCAAAAACTGCTCTCGCCTTGCGACGACGGGACTCGAGAACAATACGACGATCAAGACGCTCCGCGAAGGTTGTTTCTCCGGGACCAATATGAGCGGCGGGCTGACGTTGCCCCTTTATTCCAAGATCGAGGAACTGCCGAGTCGTGCGTTCTATGGCTCTAAGCTCGAAACCGTGTACTTTGGATGCGACCATGTGGTGCTCATTAATTCCACCACGTTCCCCAAGCAAAACATGACTGTCATGGTCCCTGCCAAGATGGTTTCGCAATACGCAAGCGGTCGCCCCAAAGAGGTTTGGGAGAGTTGCAATGGCAGCCTGCCCGTCCCCGTGGGCAAGATGCTTCAAAAGATTAAGGTCTCGCGTGATCCCGACAAGATGGCCTATCGGCAGGGTGACACCATTTCGCTCGAGGGCATGAGCGTCACGTTTCAATATCCTCATTCGACGATGGATAGCGACTACGAAGCGCTCATAAAGGACGAACTCGGCGAATACCTTACGGCGACCCCCTGCGATGGTGATGTCTTCGACAAGTCGATGGACGGAGAACCCATACAGCTGGTGTATGACGATGGCTACACACGCCTTGTCACGTACAGCAAGGGCAACCTGCAGCAGGCGGCCTACGAGTATGCCAAGCTCATGCCCAACTACTATCTGTATCCGTGCGACGCAAACGGAAATCTTACCGTAGAGATTGATGAGAACAAACCGCGCGAGAACTCTGTCGACGGTCGAATGGTAACGAATTTGATTGTCGATTCCGGGGTGGATGAAGTCGACGCACAGCTCTGTGCCGACTCGACCAATCTGCGCTCAGTGCGCTTTGAGAGCAGCTCTATTTCTAAAATTGGACTGCACGCCTTCTATAACTGCCCGAATCTCACCGATATCAGCCTTTCCGGCATGACCATCGGTACCATCGGGAAAGAGGCGTTCTATGGCTGCAAGTCGCTTACGAGCCTGGATATCAACGAGACTGCTACCATTGGCTCGATGGGCGAGGCCGCTTTTGCCAAGAGCGGGCTGGTGTCCACGGGGCTCGACAAGGTCGTCGGCCTCACATCGATTCCCGACAGAGCCTACGAAGGCTGCAAGGCTCTGACCGATACCGGCCTGGACAAGAATACCTCCATTACATCGATTGGCGTTTGCGCGTTCAGGTTCTGCTTGAACCTTGCTACCACCGGGCTCGAGAGCAACACAACGGTCGAAACGCTTGGCCACACCTGCTTCTACGGCACCGACTTGAACGGCGGGCTGACGCTGCCATATAACTCCAAGATCGAGGAGTTGCCGGAAAAGGCGTTTTATAGCACCAACCTCGAGACCGTGTTCTTTGGGTGCAACCATGCGGTGCTCATTAATACCGACACGTTCCCCAAGCGCAACATGACCGTCATGGTCCCTGCCAAGATGATTCCGAAGTACAGCAAGGGAGAGCCCAAGGCTGTTTGGGAGAGGTGCAACGGCTGCCTGCCCGTCCCGGTGGGCAAGGTGCTCGAGAACGTTGAGATCTCATGCGACCCAAACAATATGGTCTATGAGCCGGGGGAGACCATTTCGCTCGAGGGCATGAGCGTCGAGCTCGATTACCCGCATTCGGTATCGATTTGGAACTACGAGGCGCTCATAAAGGAAGAGCTCGGCGAGTACCTTACGGCCACCCCCCGCGACGGCGACGTCTTCGATGGGTCGATGGACGGACAGCCCGTAAAGCTCGTGTATGACGACGGATATTCGCATTTTGAAACCCAGACCAAGGGCACGCTACAGCTTAAGAAACCCACGCCGACATCGTTCCAGATCTCCTATGCCCAAAAAATCGATAAGGGCGAACGCAAGCTGATGGACGGCGTTGAGCTTCCCGATGTTTCCGGCACGATTACGATCGATGCAGGTGCCGAGGTCACGCTCGATGCCGGTGCTTTGGGGATGCTCAACGACAACATCACGTTTAAGGGCTGGTATGACACCGAGTCCGGCAAGTACATCTCCAAGGAGCCGGTTTACACGTTTACGCCAGATAAGGACCTGTCCCTCGAGGCTCGCTTTAAGCTCAAGGACTATGCGGTGCATATCAACGATGCACAGGCGACCGATTCGTCACAGGACTTTGCGCATCTGAGTGTTACCGCTCAAAACTGCTATCGCAATGCCGGCGAGACGGTCGACCTTTCCGCCGCCACGGATAACGCGTTGTTCCTGGGCTGGTATCTGGGCGAGGGCGATGATGCGTACGCCGTGAGCGATCAGCTCGACTTTACCTATACGGTGGACAAGGCGGACGCGATTGTGTCCGAGGACAAGACTGATGCTAGGATCGAGATCACGCCGCGCTACTGCGCTCCGCAGGCGAGCGTTGTGCTGAGTGTGGACGGGGTCGATGAGAACGGGCAGCCGCTCGGACAGTTTCTCTCTACCGGTCTTTACGGTATTGGGTCGCGCGTAACGGTCGTGGCGGTGCCAATGCCTGGCTATGTGTTTGACTACGCGACCGATGCCCTTGGCAATGTTGTCTTTACCGGCGACGATGGTCCGTCCTACACGTTTGTGCTCGAGGGGGATGTGCAGTATACCGCGCATTTCCGCGAGGCGACTGACCCCGACGAGTCACTCGCGGCGCTTAAGGCCGCGCTCATCGCCGCGATTACGGCTGCGGCCGTCCTCGCTACCATGTATGGGCTGGGCGAGATCGTCGACCCCATCGCGGCCGATGCGGTAATCGAGATCGGTATGGCCGACAACATCGAGGATGTTGCCGCTGTGGGCACCAAGGTGCTCAAGGAGATTAAAGACATCATCGACGACCACAAGAAGCCCAAGCCTCATGGCGACCACAAGATCGAAATTATTGCCACCGCGCAGCCCGAGGTTGGCGGCGTCGTTACCGGAGGCGGTATCCACTATGAGGGGACGGTCGCCACGCTCGAGGCTGTCGCAAATCCTGGCTATCGCTTCGTATGTTGGAAAGAGAACGGCGTCGAGGTCTCGACATCTCCTCTCAAGACGATGACGATCACGGACCTGACGCCCGAGGTCGTAAAAATGACAGCCGTCTTTGAGAAAAAAGTCGAGGTCACGGCTGTCGCCGAAGCCGATGGCATCCAGGCCGATTTTTCGACAGGCTGCACCGCAAGCCCTGTAAAGCAGAGCATTACGCGTGGCGACCAGGCCATGGTCACCGCGAGCGAGGGCCCCGACTATGCCTTTGTGGGATGGTTCGAGGACGGCGTCGAGGTTTCGCCCGAGCGTACGTATATCTTTAAGGCTGAGGTCGATCGCCATCTGGTTGCACGCTTCCGCAAGGCGGATAAGACCATTCTGGTAAACACCGATCCCTTCGACAGCGCCGAGGTGCTGTGCGATGGCGTGCCGGTCGTGGATGGCAAGGTTCGCGCGAAGGATGGGGACATTCTCACGTTTACGATGCGGCCCAAGGTACGCCCTGACAATCCTGAGAAGACGTACCGGTTTGTGGAGTGGCGTGAAACCGATGCGCAGGGCATCACGATTGCCAACAAGCAGGAAGTTTGCGAATACCGCGTCAACGGCAATGCCCGAATTGAGGCCGTAATGGACGGCAGAGATACGCATACCGTGCGTGCCGAGGCCGACCCGCTCGAGGGCGGCACCGTTGCACTGAAGCGCGGCGAGACTGCCGGCATGGTTCTCGAGGTCCCCGAGGGTGAGCGCGTGACCGCGGAGGCTACGCCATCCGAGGGCTATATCTTTGACGGTTGGTATCTGAGCAATGGTGGCTCGGATACTACGTCGACGCTGGTTTCGAGCGAGCGTTCGTATACCTTTGAGCCCATTACCGACTGCGTGGTCCAGGCGAAGTTTACGCGTGCCTGCAAGGTGGACGTTGTCGTTGAGCCGGCCGCGGCCATGGCGGGCAAATATATGGTGCACGGTGAGGGCTACTGCATGAAGGGCGAGCCTGCCACGCTGAGCATTGAGCTCACGGCGGAGGCGAGCAAACAATTTACCTTTAAGGGCTGGTACGACGCCAAGACGGACCTGCTTTTAGGCACCGACCCCAGCTACCTTGAGTTCTATCCCGAGGACGTGGAATGCACCGTGCGCGCGGTGTTCGAGGAAAATACCTATACCGTAACGGCAAAAGCCAAGAAAACCTTCGTGGAGCGCGGCACGGTCGAGATCGAAGGGCACCCGGGGGCATCTTCGGTTACCTGCGGATATGGCGACACGGTGATGCTCAAGGCGAAGGCCAATGACGGCTACCGCTTTGACCATTGGAAGGATGACTCCGGTAAGGAGTACGACACCGCTGAGCTGGTCGTTAAGGTTACCAAGTGCGACACCTATACCGCGATCTTTACCGACTCAAAACCCGAGGTTATGGTGACGGCCGATTCGTGGCTCGGCGGTACCGTGACGTGCAACGGGACTGTGGTGAAGCCCACGACCGACAAATTCAAGCTGGGGGAGACCCTTACCCTGACGGCCAAGGCCCATCCAGGCTTTTTGTTCTGGGGTTGGTACGTCAATGGTCGCCTGAAGAGCCTTAAGCACGAGACCTCGTTGGTTGCGAAGGCTCGCGGTAAAACCGGACACTGCGTTATTACCGCGGCCTTTGTGCCGATCGATACCGTCTGCGTGCCTCTCGCCGATCCTGCGGAGGGCGGCACCGTCAAGGCGAGCCGAATCCTTGCCGACCGCGGCGCGGAGGTTGCCCTTAAGGCGACGCCCAATCCCGGTTACGTCTTTACTGGTTGGTATACGGCCGACGGCACGTTTGAGTCTGCCGATGCGGAGTTCACCTGCCACCAGGAGCGCAGCCATGTGCACGTCGCTCGCTTTATGGCAAAAAGCTATGAAGTCGACGCCACGACGGTAGTCGATTCCGGCACCGGTTCGCTGGTCGAATCGAGCGTCGCCGGCTGGGTCGAGGGCGCAGGCACCGTCGAGGCGGGGCATGCCGCCACGCTGACGGCGCATGCGCTTTCGGGCTATGCGTTTGAGTATTGGGCCGATGCTTCGGGCGCCGTGGTAAGCCGTGACAGCACCTATCACGTGGTGCCGACGTCTGACACGACGCTTCAGGCCGTGTTCTCGGCAAAACAATATACGGTGGACGTCTCGTGCGAGGAGAGCATGGGCACGGTCGAGGGCGCGGGGGCGTATGCCGCTGGACAGGTCGCAACCGTGCGTGCGGTCGCCGCCGAGGATACGGCTTTTGTGGGCTGGTTCCGTAACGGCACATGCGTGAGCTCCAAGAAAACCTATCGATTTACCGTGCGTGAGGATACGTCGCTCTATGCCGTCTTTGCGTCGGGTTCGTATGTCGTGCATACCGTTGCTTCGCCTGCCGAGGGCGGAGCCGTGAGCGGCTTTGGTGGCTATGAGGCTGGCGACCGCGCAACGCTTCGTGCGATCGCCAACACCGGGTATTCGTTTGCGGGTTGGACGGACGACAAGGGCGAGACAGTCAGCGAGAACGCCGACTATACCGTTAAGGTCGCGGGTGACGCCACCTATACGGCGACCTTTACGCCTAAGTCCTATCAGGTCGTTTTGAGCGCGAGTGACGATAGCGTTAGCACCCTGAGCGGCGAGGGCTCCTATCAATTCGGTGATACGGTCGAACTCAACGCTACGCCTATGGGTACCAAGCGATTTGCCGGTTGGTATGTCCTGGATGCCGAGGGCAACAAGTTGCTGCTGAGCTGCGACGCCCATTGCTGGGTTAAGCTCGACAAGGATATGGTCGAGGGGCTCGAGGACGATACGTTGGAGCTCCAGGCCGTGTTTGCCGATCCGTACGAGGTGACCGTTACGGGCGAGGTCGTGGTGAAGGACAAGGCTTCGAACAGGGGCTGCCGTGTTACGGGCAGCGGTGGCTTTGCCGTGGGCGACCAGGTGGAACTGTCCGCTGTTGCCGGTATGGGCTATCGCTTTGTGGGCTGGAGCACCGATAAGGAGGGCACCTCGATTGTCGAGACCGCGACGACCCTCGATGTGACCGCCACGCAAGACATAACGTACTACGCGCAGTTCGAATCCGATGGACAGGTGACCATTGCCGTCACGGGGTCGTCCATCTTCCGCGGTACGGCCCTTCTGGTCGACGGCATTCCTACCGGTAGCAGGTCGTACGACAGGGGCGACATGTTTATGGCGATCGCGATTCCGTGGAAGAAGTATCACTTCTCGCATTGGGTCGATGATGCAGGCGTCACGGTGAGCTACGGCGCGTTTTATATCGGCACCGCCAAGGAGAATAGGCAGCTCACGGCTGTGTTCTACGAGACGGGCTGCGATGTTCAGGTCGCTACGTATCCTAAGGATGCTGGCTTTTCGATGGTAGCGCTCGGTACGGGTGGCTCCTACCACTCCGCGGCGATTATGTTTACCGTGCCGCATAAGGGCTGGAAGTTTAAATACTGGGTTGACGAGAACGGCCTGCCCGTGGGCTTTACGCCGGTGATTAACCGCGTGGTGTTCGGCAACCGTACCTTTACGGCCGTTTATGAGCGGGCGTCGATGACGGTCACGGCGGTGGATTCGCGTCAGGGCGGGCACGTCGAGGGTTCCTCCGAGGACGAATCTCTGGGCTATGCCGTGACCAACGAAGTCGAGAACGGTGAGTCCACGACCCTGACTGCCGTTCCCGATGCGGGCTATGTGTTCGATGGGTGGTATGCGCGTAACGATGACGGGTCGTTGGGCGATGAACCGCTGAGCACGGATGCAGTTTGGACGTTTGTCCCCGAGGACAACATGACTGTCGAGGCGCGCTTTGTGGAGGCGCCCAAGTACAAGGTGACGGCGCAGGCTGTCAATGGATCGGTCGATCCAGAATCATCCTCGGTCGCTACGGATGGCAAGGTGACGCTTTCGGCGACGCCCGATGAGGGCTGCTATCTGACGCGCGTGACCGTTGCCGAAGAGGCCGGTGATGACGGTTCGGCCGGCAATGCCTATGACCTTGATATTTCTGACTACAAGGGTGGGGCGTACGAGGTCACACTGAGTGGCGTGAGTGCTCCGCAGCAGGTCACGTTTGAGTTTTCGAAGGCTGTGGCTCCGAAGGTGCTTGCCCAGCCTCAGGATGCGAGTGCTTACGAGGGCGATCCGGTTGAGCTTTCGGTCGCCGCCGAGGCGGGGCGTAACGTTCGCGCCCACGCCGCCGTATCTTCGGGTTCTGCCGCCGACGTTAAGCTGAGCTACCAGTGGTATCGCATGTCTGACGATGGTGGCAAGGCGGTGGCGCTGAAGGGCGAGACGGGGGAGGCCCTCTCGATTGCCCAGCTCGACAGCGAGGGCGAGGGCGAGTACTTCTGCCGCATTACGCAGAGCTACCTGGGCACGGTGACAAAGACGGATACCGAACATGCGAAGGTATCCATCGTGCCCCGAGAAACGCTTGTATTTAACGGGCGTGTGCTGCCGGTGGCGACCGCTCACGATGAATACCGTGCAGAGATTGCCGGCGCTACGGGCGGCAAGGCACCGTATGCGTATAACTTGGATGATGTTGAGGTTCCTGAGGGCATGCGGCTGACGCTGGCAGATGACGGATCGGGCGCCTTGGTGCTCTCGGGCGTGCCTGCGGCTACGGGTGTTTGTCGCTTTAAGATTTCGTGCACCGATGACTTGGGTAATAAGCGCGTAGCGCATTTTGTGCTGGTCGTGAAGGCGAAGGAACCATCGCTCGCGTTTGAAGGCCAGAGCTTTGTCTATAACGCGACGGCGCAGGCCCCGGAGCTTTCGGGTGTGCCCGAGGGTTGCGAGGACGATGTCAAACTGACCTATGTTGGCACGGGCGATACGCATTACTCGTCGGATCAGGCGCCGGTGGATGCCGGCACGTATCGTGCGGTGGTGACGCTCGACGCCAAGGGATATGTCGGTAATGCCTCCTGTGACTTCACGATCGAGAAGGCCCCGGTCGATATTTCGATCGAGACGTCTGATGTGACATACGATGGCGCACGACACGGTGTGGCGGTTGCGGTTGCCGGCCTTGATGCGTCTGCCTATTCCGTTACCTATCGCGGCATAGATGGAACGTCCTATGGTCCGACGGCGCTGGAGCCGTGCGACAGTGGCAACTACCGCGTCACGGTTAAGGTGACTGACCCCAACTATCAGGGTAAAAAGTCCGCCGAGTTCTCGATTGCAAAGGCAAGCCAGGTCATTACGGGAACGACGAGCTATTCGGGTGTGTACGGTGGAGACCCCATTGTGTTTAACAACGTTGCCCAGACTCCCGTGAGCTTTGAGCTGGTCGATTCCGATGACGATGCGAGCCCGGTTTCGATTAAGGGACGCTGTGCGACGGTGAAGGCCGCCGGTACGGCGCATGTTGTCGCCCATGCCGCTGCCTCGCGTAACTATCTTGCCGCCGAGGACGTCGAGTTGACGGTTTCCGTTGCACCTGCCCAGTTACTGGTGAAGGTCGACGATGCCGAGCGCTTTGAGGGTCAGAAGAACCCCGAGTTTACCTCCAGCTTGGTGAGTCGTTGCGACACGTCGGACGTAAAGGTTACGTACTTCTGCTCGGCGAATGAGAAATCGCCGGCGGGTGAGTACCAGATCGACGCGGCGGTCGCCGATCCGAACTATGATGTCGCAGTCGACCCCGGCACGCTGACGGTCAAGAAGAAGCCCGAGCACTACAAGGTGACGGCGAAGGCAGTCAACGGTTCGGTCGACAATGCTTCGGTTTCGGTTGTTGAGGGCGGGGACGCGATCCTCTCGGCGACGCCCGACGAGGGCTGCTACCTCGAGCGCGTGACGGTCGCGCAGGCAGGCTCGAATGCGACCGTTGACCTCGACATTTCTGATTACAAGGGCGGGGCGTACGAGGTCACGTTGAGCGATGTCACCGCATCGCAGGAGGTCACGTTCGAGTTTGCGAAGGCGGACGCTCCGTGTGTGGTCGCGCAGCCGCAGGACGTAAGCGTCCATGAGGGCGATTCGGCTGTGCTCTCGGTTGCGGCCGAGGCAGGCAAGAACGTCGACGATCACGCGGCCTCGTCCACGGGTTGCGCTGCCGAGATTGAGCTTTCCTATCAGTGGTTCCGCATGGTGGATGGCGAGGCCGTGGCGCTCGAGGGCGAGACGGGGGAGACGCTCTCGCTCGCGGACCTCGATGGCGAGCAGGCCGGCGAGTATTTCTGCCGCATTACTCAGCACTACCTTGGTATTGAGAAGCAGACGGACAGTGATTGTGCCTCCGTCTCCATCGTGCCGTGGGACACCCTTGTGTTTAACGGCGACCTGCTGCCGGCAGCGAGCACCCACAGCACGTACCTCGCAACGATTGCCGGGGCCACGGGCGGCAAGGCTCCATACGAGTACGCGTGGGATAAGACGAAGCTCCCCGACGGGCTCAAGCTCTCCCGTACTTCGGGCGGCCTGACGCTCTCCGGTGTTCCGTCCAGGACGGGCGTTTCCACCTTCGATATCACGTGCACGGATGCCCGTGGCGAGGCCACTACCGCCCGCTTTGCGCTCGCTGTCCAGGCAAAGCGCGTAAAGCTATCGTTCACGGATGGCGACTTTACCTTTAATGGTGCGCCGCAGGCGCCCGAAGTTTCCGGTGCCCCCAAGGTCTGCAAAGGCGACCTTAAGGTCTGGTACTTCGGTACCGGAAGCACGCAATATTCCTCGACGGAGGCCCCGACTGATGCCGGCACGTACCGCGCTGTGGTAACGTTGCGAAGCCATGGTTACGCCGGTGCCGCTGCCTGTGAGTTCGAGATCGCTCCGGCAAAGCTCAAGGTGAAGGTTGACGACGCCGAGCGCTTCGAGGGGGAGGCGAACCCAGCGTTTACCTCGAGCCTAGAGAGTGCGGTTGACACTACGGGCGTGAAGGTCGAGTACTCCTGCGATGCCGATGAGAGCTCTCCTGCTGGCGAGTACCAGATCGGCGCGACGGTCACCGACCCGAACTTCGATGTCGAGGTCGTGCCCGGAACGCTGACGGTGAAAAAGAAGCAGGAGCCCGTCGATCCCGACCCGGTGGTTCCGGACCCGGACAACCCGGATCCCGATCAGCCTGATCCTGGTCCTAACCCCGACCCGGATAATCCGGAGCCCGATAACCCTGATCCGGGCCCCAAGCCTGATCCTGATAATCCCGATCCGGACAACCCCGAGCCCGATAACCCGAACAAGCCCGAACGCTTTGAGGTGACGACAAAGGCGGTCAACGGATCGGTCGACAACGCTTCCGTCACCGTTGATTCCGGCGGCGACGTGACGCTCTCGGCGATGCCTGACGAGGACTGCTACCTCGAGCGGGTGACGGTCACGGAAGCCGGCTCGGACAAGGCCATCGCTCTCGATATCTCCGGCTATGAGGGCGGAGCGTACGAGGTCACGCTGAGTGGCGTCACTGCGTCGCACGAGATTACGTTCGAGTTCGCGAAAGCGGACGCTCCGAAGGTGATCGCGCAGCCGCAGGATGCGAGCGCCCACGAGAGCGATGCTGTCGTGCTCTCGGTTGCTGCCGAGGCGGGCAAGGGCGTCCTCGACCACGCGTCCTCGTCCACGGGTTCCGCCGCTGATGTCGAACTGTCCTATCAATGGTTCCACATGGTGGGCGGCGAGGCCGTGGCGCTCGAGGGCGAGACGGGGGAGACGCTCCTCATCGAGGGCCTCGATGACGATTGCGCCGGCGAGTATTTCTGCCGCGTCACCCAGCGCTACCTTGGTACCGAGACGCAGGTGGAAAGCGATCGTGCCGTCGTTTCCGTTGTGCCCCGGGATGCCCTTGTGTTCAACGGCGGTCTGCTGCCGGTCGCACGTGCGCATAGCACGTATCGCGCGACGATTTCGGGCGCCGCGGGTGGCGAAGCTCCGTATGAGTACACGTGGGACGACGCTAAGCTCCCCGACGGGTTTAAGCTTACCCGCACAGCGGGCGGTTTGACGCTCTCGGGCACCCCGTCCAAGGTCGGAGTGTCTACCTTTGACATCACGTGCAAGGATGCTCAGGGCAAGACCGTGACCGCGCACTTTGTTCTAGTCGTTCAGGCGAAGCGGGTCGAGCTTGCATTTGAGGGCGGCAACTTCGTCTATAGCGGTGATGCTCAAGCGCCCAAGGTCACGGGGGTTCCCAAGGCCTGCGAAGGTGACCTGAGGGTTAGGTACTACGGGACGGGCGGCACGCACTATTCGTCGAGTGAGGCCCCGACCGATGCCGGCACGTATCGCGCCGTTGCCACGCTGCGAAGCGACGGGTATATCAGCGCCGCCTCGCGCAAGTTCAAGATTTCACCGGCGAAGCTTAAGGTAAAGGTCGACGATGTTGAACGCTTCGAGGGAGAGATGAATCCCGCCTTTACCTCGAGCCTAAAGAGCTCGGCTGATACCTCGGGCGTGAAGGTCGAGTACTCCTGCGTCGCCGATGAGAGTTCCCCGGCGGGCGAGTACCAGATCGGGGCGACGGTCGCCGACCCGAACTTCGATGTCACGGTTGGGCCCGGTACGCTGACGGTGAAGAAGAAGCAGGAGCCTGTCGACCCGGACCCGGTGGTTCCCGATCCGGACAAGCCCGATGGACCCGATCCGGACAAGCCTGATCCGGGCAAGCCTGAGCCTGACCAGCCTGATCCGGGCAAGCCTGAGCCCGACAAACCGGAGCCTGATCAGCCGGACAAGCCGGACCCGGATAACCCGGATAAGCCTGAGCCTGACAACCCGAGCAAGCCAGAGCCGGAAAAGCCCGGAACGCCCGATTCCGACCAGCCGGATTCAAAGGATCCGACAAAACCCGGTAGTTCGGATGACTCCGCAGCTGATAAGGCAAAGGCATCGGGCGCGGAAAACTCCGGCAAGAAGGAATCTTCCAAGTCGAGCGCTCGGCAGCTCGCCGACACGGGCGATCGTGCGCCATTGGCCGTCGCCGTCGCTGCAGGCGCCGTTGCGCTTGTCGCGCTGGGACTCGAGCTGCTGCGTCGCCGTCGCTCGGACGCGTAACGGCTCAAAAGGGGCGGCTAGATTGAAGCTTTGCGCGATTTAGTCTGCTAAAGCGTATATACTTGCGGGACGGGTCTTTTGCCCGTCCCGTTTTTGTTTTGACTCGAAAGGTGGTCCCATGGCTTCATCCGCTCCGCGCGGTCTGCGCTCCGACCATGTCGTCACCGTCGGCATCGCTCTGTTCTCGATGCTCTTTGGCGCCGGCAACCTCATTATTCCGCCGCTGCTGGCGCTGCAGGCAGGTTCCGCCACGCCGGTCGCCATGTTCGGCTTTCTGATTGCCGCCATCGGCCTGCCCGTCATGGGCTTTATCGCCGTGGCGCTTGCCGGAACGGCGCGCGAGCTTGCTGGCCGCGTGCACCCCAAGTTTGGCGAGTTCTTTGTCGCGGCGGTGTATCTGGCCATTGGCCCGTGCCTGGCCATTCCGCGTACGAGTTCCACGGCCTTCGAGATGCTGGTGCCGCTGTTGCCCGAGGGCGTCTCGCTCGGCACGGCGCGCCTGGTGTTTGCCGCCGGCTTCTTCGTCGTCGCGTTTGCGCTCACGCTGCGCCCGGGCGTCATCACACGCGTGCTCGGCCGCATTACGGGCCCCGCGCTCATTGCCCTTATCGTGTTGGTCGTGGGTGCCGCCGTGGTCTCGCCGCTGGGTCCCGCTGCCGCGCCGCAGGCTCCCTATAATGCCGGTGCTGCCGTGCAGGGCTTTTTGACCGGCTATCAGACCATGGACCTGCTCGCGTCGCTCGCCTTTGGCATCATCATCGCCGAGACTATCCACGAGCTGGGCGTTACCGATGACAAGCGCGTGGCCTTCGAGATTTCGCGCTCCGGCGTGATCGCCGGTGTGCTCATGGCCATCATCTACTGCGGCCTGGCGCTTGCCGGCGCGCAGCTCAGCACCGTGATGCCCGATGCCACCAACGGTGCCGCCATCCTTGCCCGTTCGGCCTCCATGCACTTTGGCCTTGCCGGCACGGTCGTGGTCTTTGCGATTTTCTTCCTCGCCTGCATGAACGTGTGCATCGGCCTCATCAGCTGCTGCTCGCGTTACTTCTGCGAGACGTATGCGGTCGAAGGGGGAGCGGAGGCCTCTGAGGAGGCCATGCGCCGTCCCTTTGCGGTTCTCGCCTTTGTGTTCGCAGCGTTTTCGTGCGTGCTCTCCAACGTGGGCCTCGACGTGATTCTTATGTTCTCGGTGCCCATGCTCAACGCCCTGTACCCCGTCGCGATCGTGCTGGTGCTTATGGGTCTGGTGCACGGTTTTTGCGACGCGCATCCGCAGGTGTGGGTCTGGGTCGGCGGCGTTGTTGCAGTGCAGAGCGTGATTACCTCGGTCCGCGATGCGTTCTTTACGGGCGCGTGGCTGCCGTTCGATGCGCTGCCGCTGGCAGATATTGGAGCTGCGTGGGCGCCGGTTGCCGTGGTGGCGTTTGTGATCGGCCTGCTCCACAGTCGGTTTGTCGTACATTCGAGGAGCTAGGGTATCGTCGCTTGCACAGGCGGGGAGTCTCCCCTATAATTTCCTTCGCTTTGGGACACGCAAGGTTTAGACCTTAGCTGCTCAACACCTTCGGGACGTGGCGCAGTTTGGTAGCGCGCCTGCTTTGGGAGCAGGATGTCGCAGGTTCAAATCCTGTCGTCCCGACCATATCTTGCGGGCGTAGTTCAATGGTAGAACCCCAGCCTTCCAAGCTGATGACGCGGGTTCGATTCCCGTCGCCCGCTCCATAAGATAGATGAATGGCTCTGATTCCTTTTGGGACCAGAGCCATTTTCATATACATGCCGGGACCCCACATCCCCTTCTAAGTTGCGGTGAAATACGGACTGTTTTTCGGCTTTTATGGCCCATGTAGTCCGTATTTCACCGCAACTATTTGTAAGGTTGGATTTTGATGCCGTTGGGAGGGTCGTAGCGACCGTCTACCGAGAGTGGAAATATTTTTTGAAGCTCTGACCTGCGGCGTCAAGCTTTTGGTCAGCTTTTGGCAAGGCCTGCGAACGGAAGCATGCGATAGCGTAATGGTATTCTCTCCGCCGTGATGGTTATGGGGTTGGCCATGCTCGATAAAGGCAAACATTTTCCGCAGTCATATGCAAGGATGCTATTCTCGGCCGTTGGAATTCATCAAGATGGACAGCTGCTTATAACAATTGATCCTTGGGATGAACGCCGCGCGCGTGAGCTTATGCAGGAAGAGCTCATGCTTCGTCTTTACAACCACGTGTATGCGGATCCGGTCTATTGGAATAATCTTGGGGTTGAAGATCGTATCTTTCAGCTGGCATCCGCTATTGCGGTCGTTGAACCGGATGCTGTGTTCTGCGGAGCGACAGCAGCGCTGCTCTACGGCATCGGCTCGGCGTATACGCTTCTGGATAAAGTGCAAGTGCTGCTGCCACGGTCTACAAGACGTGATACGTATGAGTTCGTTGAATACAAGCGCTGGCGCCCGGGCGAAGTGTGGCGGCTTGGTCTGTTTACACTGACGGATCCGTGTCGAACGGTTGTTGATATCGCGCGATCGAGCGCCTTTCGCTATGCGCTGGGTTATGTCGATGGCTTGGCCCGTGAGTACGATGTCGAGCGCGAAGAGCTGCGAGCATATGCGCAGACAAATTGTCGAGGACTGCATGGCATCGCGCGTGCTTTTGACGTTTTTGATTATATGGATGGCAGGTCAGGCAATGGCGGTGAGTCTGAGGCGAGAGCAGCGATGATTCTCGCTGGGGTTGCCGCGCCCGAGCTTCAAGTTGAGATAACGCGGCCGGGAAACGCTGGCTATTATCTAGCAGATTATGGCTGGCAGATGCCAGACGGCTCATGGACGCTGGCAGAGCTGCATGGGCTGGGCAAGTTTGAAGACGAGGCTCAAAATAATGCAGAGCGGGCGGCGGCAAAAACGTATCGAGCGGCCCTCATGCGCGACGCGAACCTTCGCGCCATGGGCCACAACATCATTCATTTCAAACTCTCGGACACCTACGACGTAGAATCGTTCGGTGCCATGATGCGCGGTTACGGCATTCCGACAACAAAACCCTACGCCGAATCCCGATAGAGAAATCGTTCGCGGTCCACCTTCAATAAGTTGCGGTGAAATACGGACTGTTGAGGCCTTTAAAGGCATGAAACAGTCCGTATTTCACCGCAACTTAGGAGGGGATGGGGCTGTCTCTTA
>CABSNU010000006.1 GCA_902479135.1 uncultured Collinsella sp.
CGGTTTTAAACCGGGCTCGAATGAACATGCCTATTGACAATGGCTTTCTCATATTAAAAGATGCTTGGTGTTCATATGCCGATCTTCCTTCTCTTACATGCTGAAAACTGAAACTGAATATGCTCGACCAAATGGTGACCAACGTTGCGGTCATTTTTAACTTAATCAGGCTCCAGCGATTTGGCAAGTATCTTTTTCAAAAATGTTCTTCGGGGGATGCTCGGCTCGGATATGATGGTGCGCGACAAACTCAACGCAGGGAGGCATATATGGCAATCAAGGCCATTGCAATGGATATCGACGGTACGCTCACCAACGACCAGAAGGTGATCAGCCCGCGCACGCGCGAGAAGCTGCTCGTGGCGCAGGAGTCGGGCATCAAGCTCATCTTGGCTTCGGGCCGTCCCGCATGGGGGCTTCATGCTCTGGCGCAGGAGCTCGATCTTCAGAACCACGATGGCCTGCTGGTGGCTTTTAATGGTGCGCACGTGGCCGATGCTCAGACCGACGAGGTGCTGTTTGACCAGGCTATGCCGGTCGACGAGCTGCACCGTCTGCTCGACCACCTGCGCAACTTTGACGTGATTCCCATGATCTCGCTCGGTCGCGACCTGCATGTCGTGGACTCGTATCGTTGCATGATCACGTTGCCAGACGGTTCGCAGAAGAACATCGTCAAGTATGAGCGCGACGCGTGCGATCTTAAGATTCGCGAGGTCGAGAGCCTTCATGAAGTCGCGGATGCTTACCCCGTAGACAAACTGCTCACCGCGGGCGATCCGGC
Organism: uncultured Collinsella sp.; assembly: GCA_902479135.1. GTDB lineage: Bacteria > Actinomycetota > Coriobacteriia > Coriobacteriales > Coriobacteriaceae > Collinsella. The sequence goes on from CABSNU010000006.1 coordinate 785, forward strand.
CTATCTGCAGGCGCATCACGAGGAGATGTACGCGCCCTTTACCGAGACGCTTTCGGGCATGTTCACGGCCGATTGGTACTTTGAGTTTACGGCGCCCGGTATCGATAAGGCCCGCGCGCTGCAGGGCGCTCTGCCCAAGCTGGGTATCGATGCCAGTGAGGTCGTTTCGTTTGGCGACGGTCAGAACGATAAGTCCATGATCGAGTGGGCCGGCACCGGTGTCGCCATGGGCAACGCCGTCGATGAGGTCAAGGCCGTGGCCCAGATGGTGACCGCCGATAACAACGAAGACGGCATCGCGGTGGCACTCGATAGGCTGCTGGGTTAGAATCGCCGATAGTGCATGGTTCGGGCGTCCGCTTGCGGGCGCCTTTTTGTTAGGGAGGGTGCCGTGTCCGCATTTCCGTTCGACGCCGTTATCTTTGACATGGACGGTGTCATCGTCGATACCGAGTATTATTACCTGGGGGAGACCGCTGCGTTTGCCAAAGAGCTTGGGCTGAACCTGACCCAAGAGGAGTTGAACGGGCAGGTTGGTACCTCGCACCAGTTCTTCTTGCATATGCTGGTCGATTGGTTTGAGCGCGCCGGAAAGGGACACTTTACCGGCGAGGAGGCGCTGGCCCGCTGGGATGAGTGGGCGCATAAACGCCCGCGCGATTATCAGACCTTGATCAATCCGGGCGCCGTGGAGACGATTCGCGAGCTCCCGCGTCGCGGCGTTCGCGTGGCGCTGGCCAGTTCGTCTCCCATGGACAGCATCGAGGAAGTGCTCGATGCGTGCGGCCTGTCGGATGCCTTTGAGTACGTGGTGAGCGGCGAGCAGTTTAAGGAGAGCAAGCCCGAACCCGATATTTACCTGCATGCGCTGGATCTGCTGGGATTGCCTGCGGACCGTTGCTGCTGCGTCGAGGACTCCGTCCCTGGCATCACTGCCGGCAAGCGAGCGGGTCTGACGGTGATCGCCAAGCGCGAGGGGCGCTTCGGCTTTAGCCAGGATGCCGCTGACAAGATCATCGACCAGCTGCCGGAGCTGCTGGAGCTTGCGTAGGACTGGCGATGCGTAATCCGCACCGATTATTGATTCCATATTTGCCAGGGGAGGGCAAATGCCATCGACTGAAGGGTTGACCGACGGAAAAGCGGCAATCCCGCTATATCAACAGGTTATCGATATCATCAAAAATGACATCAATTCTGGTACCTATAAGGCGGGCGCTCGGATACCGAATGAATTTGAATTGGCCGAAAGCTACAAAGTTGGTCGCGTTACCGTTCGGCGGGCCATTGAGGAGCTCGTGCAGCAGGGCTACCTAACCAAGCAGCAGGGGAGGGGCACGTTTGTAAACGCCCCCAAGCTCAAGCGTAAAATCCGCCAGAAGGACGACGTTCAGAGTTTTTCGGACGCCTGCCGCGTCAACGAGATGGAGCCCGGGGCGCGTATTGTCTCAAGAAAAGTGTTGCCGGCCGATGCTACCGAAGCGCAGTTTTTTGGCGTTCCCGCTGGGTCGGAGCTGATCTGCATCGAACGCGTGCGCACCGCCGATGGCATCCCCGTGATGCTCGAGAACAACACGTACGTTTATGAAGACAACGCCTTTTTGGCGAAGGCGGACCTTACCGATCAATCAATTTTCGAGGTCGTGCGCGAACAGACGGGTCGCGGGCCTGCTCGCACCGAGCCGTGCACGCTTGAGATCGCGTGTGCGTCACCCGAAGTCGCCCGGCTGCTGTCCGTTCCCACGGGAGAGCCTCTGTTTTATATGGAGGTATATTTCTATGACGAGCAGCAGCGGCCGTTTATCATCGGCCGACAGCGGATTGTAGGATCGCGCTACGTTTTTGATATTTAGGACGTTGATCAAGAGAACGCCCGGCAGGCTAAATTGCCTGCCGGGCGTTTTTGCCGTTCGCCGCCGTTGAACGACCGTTCACCCGAGTCCTCGTAATCTGTCCGAAATATCCTTGAAGTGCTAAAAACACGCTGATAATCTATAGAACGTCATAGGACGTTTGCATTGCGCGAACGTTAAAGCGAGACACGATAAGGTCTCGGGTTCTTTGGAGGTATCTATGTCAGATACGAAGGCGAAGAAGACAAACAGACGTTTCAAATTCAAATTACCGCACGTCTATACGATCATGTTCTTGCTGATCGTGGTTTTTGCAGTTTTAACCTGGGTCGTTCCTTCTGGCCAATACCAGCGCAAGACGATCTCGACTGCGGCAGGCGAGCGCGAAGTCGCCGTTGCCGGAACCTATGAACAGGTCGATAAGAACTATACCGATTCCGAGACCGGCGAGACCGTTAACCTGGGCCAAGATATCTTTGCGGTCCTGCAGGCGCCTACTAAGGGTATTCAAGAGGCCGCCGACGTCGTTGCGTTCGTCTTGCTGATCGGCGGCTCGTTCGCGATCATCACCAAGACCAACGCGCTTAACGCCGGTATGAGCCGCGTGATTAAAAAGCTCAAAAACAAAGACATCCTCATCATTCCTATTACCATGACGCTGTTGTCCATTTGCGGCACCACGTTTGGCATGTCTGAGGAAGCCCTGCCGTTCTATGCCATCTTCATCCCCATCATGATGGGCATCGGATATGACTCCATGACGGCATTTATCATCTGCTTCCTCGGTCCCAACTTGGGCTACTGCGCCTCGACGATTGACCCGTTCAACGTTTTGATCGCGCAGGGCATCATTGGCATCGAGGGCAACCCGCAGCTGTGGTTGCGTGCCGTTGCATGGGTTATTTTCACCGCCGCCGGCATCGCATGGGCCATGCGTTATGCCATGCGCGTCAAGAAGAACCCCAAGTCGTCCGTTACGTTCGAGGACGACAAACTCAAGCGCATTGAGTTCTCCGTGACCGATGCTTCCATCGAGGAAGAGTTCACCACTCGCCAGAAGCTCGTGCTGATTGATTTTGCCGGTGGTATGGCGCTTATCGTGTGGGGTCTTGTTACGCAGGGCTGGTATATGAACGAGATCTCTGCCGTGTTCCTTGGCATGGGGCTGCTCGCCGGTATCCTGGGCGGTCTTGACCAGCAGACCATCGCCGATGAGTTCGTTAAGGGTCTTGCCGACTTTGCCTACGCAGCCGTCGTTATCGGTATCGCTCGCGGCATTCTGGTCATCGCCGAGGGCGGCATGATTATCGACACCATCCTTCAGGCACTTGCCACTCTGCTTGCTGGAGCCCCTGCCGCCGTGTACACCACGTTCATGTACGTTGTCCTTGGCCTCCTGTCCTTCCTGGTTCCTTCGAGCTCCGGCCTGGCCGCGCTTACCATGCCTGTCATGGGTCCTTTGACCGAGCTTATGGGCCTCAACCCCGAAGCCGCCGTAACGGCGCTGCAGTTTGCCAACCAGACCATTAACACCATTAGCCCCGTGGCAGGTATGACGGTGGCGGGCCTTGCCGTGGCAAAGATCTCGTTTGGCCAATGGTGGAAGACCATCTGGAAGTTCTTCATCTTCATGGTCGTGTTTGGCTTGGTCATTACCGCCATCTCCGGCATGCTTCCGGCGTAAGGAGGTCGCGATGTCCGATCGTTTGACGGTGCTGACGTCCAAGAGCGTCTTCACCGGTACGGAAGACCAGCCGTTTGAAGGTTTTGTCGCGGTACGCGGCAATCGGATTGAAGCCGTCGGTAGCGCTGGCGAGGCAGACTCGTTTCTCGCCCAGGCAGATGAGGTGATCGATTGTGGCGACAGAACGGTCATGCCTGGCTTGGTCGATGTGCATACGTTCTATACGGGCTGGGCGTTGCGGAGCCTGGGAGCCGACTTATCCGAAGCCTCTGACGTCGACGAAGTGGTAGCGCTTCTGCGTTTGTGGAAGGATGCCCATCTCGATTGTGCCGCCGCCTTTGGGCATGACCTTCCCGCATCGCTCGCCGAAGGCGCCGAGAATGAAAAAACGGCGGCAGCGCTCGACGACGCCTTCGGAGACGTTCCTGTTGTTTGCTTTACTCCGGGTGCCGAGACGTGCGTTCTCAACGCCGCCGCCAGCGAGCGCTATGGTTTTACGCCCGAGGCCTGCTACGCCGAGAAGACCTGGCGTATGATGCGGGACTTCCTGGCGCTTCCCGAGGTACGCGCCGGGTATTCTGATTACATGGCGATGCTGAACGCTCGCGGTGTCACGGCTATCAAAGAGATGGCCTTCGACGACTATTACGGATTTGCCGACGAGATGGCGCGTCGTGAGGAATCTGGCGAGCTGACGGTTCGCGTCTCCATGATGTCGCAGCCGGTGGGCGCCGGGGCGAATCTGTCCTATGCTCGTGCGGCGCGCGATCGCTTCCAGGGACCGTTTGTTCGTTTCTCGGGCTTCAACCGTATGACCGATCGCGGTGTGTGGGCAGGACTTGCCGAGATGATCGATCCTTATGAGGAGACGGCCGATGCAGGGGCTGCCGGCAAGACGGTTGTCGAGGAGCCCGAGTGGGGTTTGATTGAGGACGAGCTGCGCGCGATTGATGCCGAGGGCTTCCGTTACTCGCTTCATTGTCAGGGTGACGGCGCCGTTCGCCACACCGTTGCGCTGTATGCTTCGCTGCCGCGAGATGAACACGGAGTCATGCTTCGACGCCATGCGATTACCGACCTCGAGAACTCTGATCCGGAAGACCTTGCCCTGTTTGGCAAGCTGGGCGGAATCTGCGAGGTCTACCCCCAGATCCTCACGCTCGATAAACGCGAGGACTGCCTGTCGATGATGCGTCGGCAGATCGGCGAGGTCCGACTACTGCACAGCTGGAACCGTCGCGGTATGGAAGACGCGGGGTGCACGGTGTGCTGTGGCACCGACCTCCCGCTCTTGATTCCGAGCTTGGGCGAATCAGTATTTAGCGCATGCGGCGGTTTCTTTGCCGACGGTTTGTCCGTGAATGAGGGCAATACGCTGACGATTGCCGAGCTCCTTCGTGCGTGGACGGCAGGGGGCGCATATGACCTCATGCGCGAGGATGAGCTGGGGACGCTCGAGGCCGGTAAGCTTGCCGACATCTGTGTGCTCGATCGCGATGTGTTTGGCCTTGACTACCATGATGCTTGTGACCTTGCTGTTGATATGACCATGTCGGACGGACGTATCGTGTTCGACCGAAATAAGGAGGTTTAGCATGCCTGAAACCAAACCGACGCTGCGTCGCGAGCAGATCGCGGGCATGAACATCCACTACATCATGTGGTCGCTCGACTATTTTTTGGATACGCAACAGCGCCTGGGCTTTGAGTCCATCGAGCTGTGGTGCGCCGAGCCCCATGTGACGCTCGATCACACTGGGTATTTTGAGGCCGAGGTTCTGGCGAAAAAGGCCGCCGACCGTGGTCTGCGCTATCGGACGCTCTGTCCCGAGAACGTGGTCTACCCATGGCAGTATTGCGCTCGTAAGCCGCTCCATGAGCAGCGGAGCCTGGCGTACTTCAAGCATGGCATCGAGCTTGCCGAGGTGCTGGGATGCGACCGCATGTCCGTAAACTCGGGTTGGGGTGACTGGGACGAGGATCGCGAAGAGGCGTGGAAGCGCAGTCGCGAGCACCTATCCATCTTGGCGGAGTATGCCGGCGAGCACGGTCTGGTGCTAACGATGGAGAGCCTGCGTCCCGAGGAGAGCAACCTTGTGACGACCGTCGCCGATGCTAAGCGCATGATTGATGAGGTCGCGAGTCCGTACCTGCAGCCTATGGTCGATACGACCGCAATGGGCGTTGCGGGTGAGTCGCTCGAGGACTGGTTTGCCGCATTTGGCGACGGTGCGATCCACGAGATGCACTTTATCGACGGCGATCCCTATGGCCATCTGGTCTGGGGTGACGGCAAGCACGATATGGATGCCTTCGTCGCCACGCTCAACGCCCATGGTTTCGATGGCATGTTGGGCCAGGAAATCACGGACGGTCGCTACTTCGATGATCCGGCGGCGGCAGACGCCAAGAACATGGCCGCCTTCGAGAAGTATCTGATTGACTAGATAAGATTTTGCTCGGCCATGCAAGACACGTCCTGCATGGCCGGCCAAGCTGGAAAGGAACTAAACATGAACGCACATGATCTGATTAAGGAAGCAATTGCCGAGAAGGGCAAGTTCGACAGCGTCTACTGGATCGCCTGCGGTGGCTCCATGATCGATCTGATCCCGGCCCATGAGCTCTTGCAGCGCGAGGCGACGACGTTCACCTCGTATATCTATACGGCCCGTGAGTTCGACATCATGCGCCCCCGTCGCCTGGGCGAGAAGTCTCTGGTCATTGCCTGCAGTCACAGCGGCAATACCCCCGAGGTCGTCGAGGGCTGCGAGATTGCCCTTGCCGCGGGCGCGACGGTGATCGCGCAGACCGATAACGCCGGTTCCAAGATCGATAACGGCAAGTGGGTCACCTGGGTGTACCCGTGGGGCGAGGGCGTTCCGCAGGCCGAAGTCCCTGCCGGCATCTCGCTGTCGCTCGCGGCCGAGCTGCTCGACCAGCAGGAGGGCTACGCCGATCTCGCCGACATGTATGCCGGTATTGCCGAAATGGATAAGATTCTGCCTCCCGCACGCGAAAAGGTAAATGCCGAGCTGGGCGATCGCTTTGCCAAGCTTTGCCAGGAGCATGAGTTCTTCTATATCCTGGGCAGCGGTCCCAACTTTAGCCAGACGTACGGCTTCGCCATCTGCTCGCTCATGGAGATGCAGTGGCAGCACTGCAGCTATATCCACTCCGCCGAGTACTTCCATGGCCCCTTTGAGGCTACCCAGGATGGCGTCTTCTACTTCTTGCAGATGGGTTCGAGCGAGTGCCGTCCTATGGACGAGCGCGCCCTGGCGTTCCTCGAGACCCATACCGACACGCTGATGGTGCTTGATGCCAAGGAGTACGGTATGGAGGCCGTGCCGGCGAGCGTTCGTGCCTATCTGGATCCGGTGCTGTTCTACGCTATGAACTGCGAGCTGCGCGCAGCGCGCGGCAAGGTGTTCGATCACGACCCCGACTTCCGCCGCTACATGGGCGTTGTTGAGTACTAGGAAGGATAGGTACCATGGCTTTTAACGTTAACGCGCTCGGGTTCGGTGACAACGTCGTCGATCGCTATGAGCATATCCATACTATGTATCCCGGCGGCAATGCGGTGAATTTTGCCGTTTACGCCAAGAAGTGCGGCGCCGCGCGCTCCGCGTACATGGGCATCTTTGGCAACGACGCCGCTGCCGAGCATGTGATTGCAAGCCTTGAGGAAGAGGGTATCGAGCTCGATAAGTGCGAGCAGCTCATTGGCGAGAACGGCGCGGCGCGTGTGACGGTTATCGAGGGCGACCGTGTTTTCCTCGGCTCCAACGAGGGCGGCATTCGTGGCGATGCGCGCTATGTGCTCGATCGCTTTGACCTGGCATACATGAAGCGGTTCGACGTAGTCCACTCGGGCAGCTACTGCTTTACCGAGCGCGAGCTTCCCAAGCTGAAGGCTGCGGGCATCACCGTATCGTTTGACTTCTCGGACGATTCCACCGATGAATACTATGAGCAGATTGCCCCGTTTGTCGACTTCGCCTTCTTTAGCGCTGCCGATGCTGCAAGTGAGGATGAGATTCGCGAGCGCCTCGCTTGGGTTAAGAATTTGGGCCCGCGCTTTGTGTCCGCAACGGCGGGCGCCGAGGGCTGCATCGCCTATGACGGCGAGCGCTACTATCGCCAACTGGCAAAGCCCGTAACGGACATGAAGGACACCATGGGAGCCGGTGACTCGTTCCTGACCTCATTCCTGATGTGCTACCTCGATTCCGCCAAGCGCGGCGAGGACGGACCTGAGGCCATTGAGCGTGCGCTCGATTTTGCGGCAGGTTTTGCCTCGACCGTGTGCGGCATGGAGGGCTCTTGGGGCCACGGAGCTCCGATCACCGAGTAGCCTGAGAAAGCGCTGGGGGGCTTGGGGCTGAAGCCTTGGCTGACTGACGCTAGATTACATCGGAATTCGGATAGGGGCTCGCCTTGGGTGGGCCCCTTTTTGATTGCTGGAGAAGACTATGGATATCAAAGCATGTGCAGCTGGCTTTTGCTGTGCGGATGTGTACCAAAACATCGGCGTGTTCTATCCGACTGGCAATGGCATCGACTGGGGTATCCACCTGGCGCGAATGGGCATATCGGTATCTGCGGTGTCGGTCGTCGGAAAGGACGAGTACGGAGACAAAATGCGCGAGGCGCTGGCTGCCGAGGGGTTCGACATCTCGCATCTTCGCGTGGAGGACGGCGATACCTCGGTGATGCTCATGGCGTTGAAGGACGGCGTCGACCGTGTGCATCTCGAAGCGATTGACGGTGTCATGGAAACGTACCGACCAAACGATGATGACCGGGCATTTATCCTGGAGCACGATGTCATCCATACCGACCTGTTTGGAAACTGCTTAGACCTGCTGCCCGAATGGCACGAGGCAGGCAAGACCGTCGTCATGGACTTTTCGGTGTTCAGTCAAGATCCCGAATACGCCTGTGAGAACCATTTTCCTTACGTGGACTATGCCTTTATGTCGTTTGAGGAGGATAGCGCGGAGCTGCGCGACTGGGTGCGCCATGTGCAGGAGCTGGGTCCGCGCGTGGCGGTCGCCACACTTGGCGAGAAGGGAAGCATCGCCTATGACGGTGAGCGCTTCTATGAATGTGGGATCGTGCCGGCCGAGAAGGTTGTCAATACCGTGGGCGCCGGCGACTCGTATATCGCCGGATTCACCAAGGGTGTACTGGATGGGCTTGACGTGCCGGCGTGCATGCATGCCGGTGCCGAGCTTTCGTCCCGAGTCATTGGGTCGTTCGAACCGTACTAGGAATAAAAGCCTGGAAAGGAGTGCAAGATGGTAATCGATATGCTGGTCCAGCCCATGCTCTACGGCGAGATCTATACGCCAGGCGACGAGCCAGATGGCTTTGGTTTTTGGGAGCGTGAGTTTGGCATGGGGCACATGGGCCCCATGGACTGGGACGAGCTCGTGGCCGAGATGGATGTCTGCGATGTGCGGAAAAGCGTGCTCATGCCGCTCGATGTGACCACGGCGTGCGGCGGGCACTTTGGCACCAACGACCAGGTTGCCGTGCTTGTTGCCGCGCACCCCGATCGCCTATGGGGATTCGCGAGCGTGGACCCGCAAGTGAGTGGCGCCGCCGATGAGCTGGAGCGTGCCTTTACCGAGCTGGGGGCCAAGGGGCTCTGCCTGCATCCGGCAAAGCAAGGTTTTGCGCCCGATGATGCCGTGGCCGAGCCGCTCTACAAGCTCTGTGAGCGCTACAACAAGCCGGTGGTTTTCCATGCCGGTATGTCCTGGGAGCCGGGTGCGGAGCTTTCGCGAAGCCACCCGCTTGCGTTTGAGCACACCATCGCAACGCATCCGGATGTGCGCTTTAACCTGACGCACTTTGGCTGGCCCTGGGTGCGCGAGACCGTGGCGATGCTGCTCAAGTATCCCAATTGCTATACGGATGCCTCTATTACCTATATCGATTCGCCCGAAGAAATGATGCAGCGGCTCTTCACCGTCGATATGGGACCGCTGTGGTATGAGCGTGCCCTGTCTCATCAGGTGATGTTTGCCAGCAATACGCCACGCTTCCGCGCCTTCAAGCTCAAGCGGGCGCTTGATACTGTGCCCATGCGCGATGAGGCGCGGGAGAATCTGTATTCCGGTACGGCGCTGCGTTTTCTGAAAGGTGATGAGTGACATGGTGACACTCGAGACATTGAGCTATCTATCGACGGCGCCCGACCAGTTCATCGATATCACAGAAGATGTGCATGCCGCCATCGAGCGTAGTGCGGTGACCGATGGACTGGCAGCGATTATTTTGTCGCATACGACTTGCGGCATCGTGGTGAACGAGGGGCTTCCGTGCGTGGAGACCGATCTCATGGAGACGCTCGATCGCATTGCCCCGCCCGATGCCCCCTATGCGCATGCTCATTTCTTGCCGAGCTATGGTGCCACGGGCAATAACTCCTGTGGTCATATCAAGAGCATGATTTGCGGCAATAGCTGCTTCCTCCCCGTTCAAGACGGCCACATTGTATGTGGCGGGGCCCAGAACATCTACCTTGCGGAGTTCGATGGACCTCAGAAGCGAAAAGTGTTCGTTGAGGTGCTGGGCGAGTAGCAGTTGATGTCTGTGAGTCGGCGAGCTAAAGGAGATTGACCATGTCGTTTATGGCTTCGATGTTTGGGACCGAGAAACCGGTAATTGGCATGCTGCATCTGCAGCCGCTGCCTGGCGATCCTCTGTATTATCCGGGCGGCAGCGTTTCGCGCGTGATCGATGCCGCCAAGCGCGATCTCGAAGCGCTGCAGTCGGGTGGCGTGGACGGCATTCTGATCACCAATGAGCTATCGATGCCCTACGAGCAGCATGTGTCGGCAGTGACCCTTGCCGCTATGGGGCATGTCATCGGAGCTCTTGCCGCAGATTTCTCGACCCCTTGGGGTGCAGAGGCTATTTATGACGGCGATGCCACGATTGAGCTGTGCGCCGCCGTCGAGGCGCAGTTTACGCGCTGCAATTTCTGCGGTGCCTGGGCTGGCGACCTTGGCCTGATCAATCGTGACTTTGCGCACACCATGCGCCGCCGCGCCGCCCTGCGTCTGGATGACCTAAAGATGTTCCATTTCATCACAAGCGAGGGCGAGGTGTATCTTAACGACCGATCGACTCCCGATATTGCCGATTCGCTGGTATTCAACTGCCTGCCCGACGCCCTTGTTATTGGTGGGTCTGCTGCCGGGCGCGGCGCTTCGGGCGAACTTGCCGACGAGGTGCGCGCCCGTGTTGGCGATGTGCCGGTGGTATGTGGAACGGGATGCCGCGAGAATACCGTTGCAGACGTGTTTTCGCATTATGATGGCGCGTTTGTCGGTACCTGCCTCAAGCGAGACGGCAAGCTCGACGCCCCTGTCGAAGCCGAACGGGTCGCGCGGTTCATGGCTGCCGCCCGTGCCGCGAGAGGGGAGTGAGCGGCATGCCGTACTATCTTGGCATCGACATAGGAACGAGTGCGTCCAAGGGTGTGTTAATAGATGCGGAGTGTCAAATTGTGGCGCAGGCATCTTGTCAACATGAGACCGAGAACCCTCAGGATGGTTGGTATCAGCACGATGCAGAAGCGATTTGGTGGGGTGATTTTTGCCGGCTGTCTCGCGAGCTTATCGAGCGCGCGGGCATCGAGGCGAACCAGATCCGCTGCGTAGGGTTGTCGGCTTTGGGCTGTGATTGCGTGCCGGTCGATGAAGATTGCCACGCCTTGGCTCCGGCAATTCTCTACGGGGTTGATGCTCGCTCGAAGCCGCAGATTGACGAGCTTCTTTCCGAATATGGCCCCGATCGCGCTCGCGAGCTCTTTGGACACGATCCGTGTTCGTCGGATATCGCCCCTAAGGTCCTTTGGTTTAAGGAGAATATGCCTGAGGTCCATGAGCGGGCGGCGAAGTTTCTTACGGCTTCGTCCTATCTATGCGCCAAGCTTACTGGCAGGTTTACGATCGACCGTTATCTTGCCGAGGATTTCCTTCCCTTATACGATCGCGGGACGTGGCAGGTTAATGAGCGCGGGTGCGCGCGGTTCTGCCGTCCCGACCAGATGGCCGAAGTCATGGCGGCGACCGATATCGCCGGTGTAATCACGGATCGGGCGGCGGTTGAAACCGGTCTTGCGAGGGATACGCCGGTGCTTGTCGGAACAGGCGATTCGGGCGCCGAGGCGATTTCTACCGGAGTGTTCTGCCCCGGGGACATGATGGTGCAACTCGGGAGCACGGCCTACTTTATCTATTTGGCGGACCATATGGTCGATGACGCTCGTCTGTGGCCAGGGACATTCATCATCCCCGGAACTTACGGTATCTGCGCCGGCACCAATACAGCAGGTGCGTTGACGGCGTGGTTGCGACGCGAGTTGTACCGCGATGCCGTGGATGCCGAACGCTCCGGCGGCCCCGATGCCTATGAGGTCATGGCGCACGATGCCGGACAGGTAGGTCCTGGAGCGGATGGCCTGCTGTGTCTTCCATACTTTGCGGGCGAGCGCACCCCGCTCAACGATCCCGAGGCGCGTGGCGTGTTCTTCGGACTGACCGAAAGGCATACCCGGGGTCATATGGTTCGCGCGGCTTTGGAGGGGGTCGCCTATACGGTCGCAGCGCATGTTGATATTATCGAGCGAGATCATGGATTGCCTATCGAGCACATCATGCTCGTGGGTGGCGGAACTAAGAATCCGGTATGGATGCAGACGATTGCCGATGTCTGCGGGCGCGCAGTTTCGGTTGCGAAGGTCACGGTGGGCGCATGTTTTGGCGATGCCCTTATGGCGGCACTTGCTGGCGGCGCCTATTCATCATGGGGTGAGCTCGCCCGGGTTCTTGGGGTCGCGCAAACGATCGAGCCCGATATGGACGCTCATGAGCTGTACACATCGCGCCGCCATATCTTTGATGAGCTATATGCGCGAAATTGCGACCTTATGCACGAGTTAGTGTAGCGCCGCCGAATTGCCCCACGCTCTTATGGGGGCTGCGTTGCGCGATTCGCATGCCCCTTGAGGGTCGTGGGCAAAAAATGCCAAATATGAGTACTGTCACAAATTTGGTAGCAGCAAAATTTGGCTCTTGAGGTCCTAGTTGAGTGTCTGTGGACAACTTAAAGCCGTCTAATATGTCCCTGGGTATGCTAAAACGACCTGATAATGAACAGTTGTACATTATCAGGTCGTTGTTTTGGTGCAAAATAATGTGACCAGTTTTACAACAGTACTCATATTTGGCATTTTTTGCCCACCGAGGTCAGCGGAAGTCGAAAATGGAGCGGGAATTTCCCAGAACGACCGACTTGACGCTCTCCTCGGGGCAGTTTTTAAGCGCAGCAATGACCTCGGATACTCTTATGAGTGAATCGACGAGCTGTCGCGCGGATGTTTCCGCGTCTGGTTCGGCCGGCGCGTCGGTTTCGAGTAGCAAGCGATCAAGTGGAATCTGTCGCGCGTATTCGCGCCCACGTTTGGTCGCAAGCATGCGTTCATTCATGGAAAAGTAGCAGCCCGCAATGCGTGCGCGGACAAACTCATCTGAGGTGCCGCTAAACCAGTGGAAGATAATGGTGGGGGAGTTGGGGGCATCCTTTAGAAGGTCGTTCGACTCCAAAGTGTCCAAAGTTGCTCCCGCCGCGCGAACGGCGTGAATGGATAGAACGCGTCCAGGTAGCGGGGACTGCGATAACGTTCGGCATAGCCGTTCAAATGCCTGCGTCTGGTTTCCCTCGGTGCCTGCAAAGCGTGGCGAGAAATCGAGTCCGACCTCGCCGATAAAGCGCTCTCGGCTAGCGAACTCGCAAAGCAAGTCGACCTCGGCGGTTCCGCATCGGCCGTCGGCAGTCCACCAGGGATGGAGGCCCACCCCTGCAATAACGTTGGGGTCACTGCCAGCGCGCTTCTTTGCCGTTTCGAAATCGCGCGGATCGACGCCGCAATCAAAGAGCTCCAGTCCCATCGCTGCGGCTTCGTGGGCAACGGTGTTCGGGCTGGCCATCAGGTCGAGGTGACAGTGAGCATCAAAGGACTGCAGCTCCATCGCGGTGTGCCTTGCTAGTCCAGGCGCTGGCCGTCGGCGCGCACGCGCTCGGTACCGCGTCCACTGATCTGGCGAATGACCTCGCCGGCAATCATCTGGCCCATGATGGGCGGCATAAAGCTGGCGGTTCCAAGTTCAGTGCGCTCATGGATGTTGGAGGGGTCACGGCGCTGGGTTTTAACCGATTCCTCGCAGCTAAACAGTACGTGTAGGCTCTTGATGCCGCGTTTCTTGCACTCTTTGCGCATGATGCGGCTCATGGGGTCGCGGACGGTATCGAAGATATCGGCAAAACGAAGACACTCAGGGTGTAGCTTGTTCCCGCCGCCCATGGAGCTCACCAGGCGAATGCCGTGGTCCTGAGCATATTTGGCAACGGTGAGTTTGGCCGAGATCGTATCGATGGCGTCGACGACGTAGTCGAGCTTGCCGCCCGTCTGCTCAAAAACGCTCGTAAAGAACTCGTCGATATTGTCGCTCAGCAGATATTCAGTTCGCTTGATGACGGTGGTGGCGGGATTGATATCGTGGATCATGGCTTCCATAACATCGACCTTGCGCTTGCCGACGGTGCTGTGAAAGGCGATGGACTGGCGATTGATATTGCTGGGCGCGATGATGTCCTTGTCCAGAATCACAAAATGCCCGATGCCGCCGCGGGCAAGTGCCTCGCAGCAGTTAGAGCCCACGCCTCCGCAGCCGAGTATCAGCACCGTGGCGTTGGCGAGCTTGTCGAGTGCCTCGCGGCCCATGATGATCTCGAGCTTGGTGTCGCGTGTCTCGATGGGAGTTGCGGCTGCGGTTTCGGTCATAAACATCCTCCGATGGGGAAGCGGGTCGTGTTTTAGCTATCGCCATTATAGGTAATCGCCCATAGGTTGCGATGGCGCTTACTTTGATGTGGTTTGAAGCATTTCGATTAGATAGTTAGACAAACATCTAAATATCGAGTATAGTGTGCGCGTCATGAGAGATGATGAGAGGAGGTCTTATGCCGGGAGAGGGTTTTAAGGCGCTTGCCGATCCAACGCGACGGCGCATTTTGGAGTTGCTGCGCGAGGGCAATTGCACGGCGGGGGAGCTTGCCGAGCATTTCGATATCAGTAAGCCGTCGCTAAGCCATCACTTGGCGACGCTCAAAAACGCCGGGTTGGTGACCGACGAGCGCCATGGCCAAAACATCGTATACAGCTTAAACACCACCGTCATGCAGGATTTAATTGGCTGGTTTATGGCCTTTACAAACACTGAAGGTGATAAGGATGAATAACGAAAACAAGGGCATTCACCCCACGGGGGTATCGTCGCGCGTGTGGATTGCGCTGGTCGCTCTGTGCGTCGCCAATGTCGTAGCGCACCTCATGGTGATGCCGAGCTTGCCTGCGCAGATTCCCACGCACTGGGGCGCGAACGGCGCCGTCGACGGTTGGGGTCCTAGCTGGATGGCCTCCGCGCTCGGCGTGCTGCCTCTGGCGCTTCTCGCAATGTTCTGCGTGGTGCCGCGCATCGACCCCAAAGGTGAGGCATATCGAACCTCGGGCAAGTTCTACCAGGGCTTCGTAATCGCCTTCACCTTGTTCATGTGCGCCATAAGCTGGCTGGGAGAGCTTACGGTCTGGGGCGTGGTGCCGGCGGTCGGTTCGGTTAACGTGCTGATTTCCGGTGTTGTCGGTTTGCTGTTCATCGGCGTAGGCAACTACTTGCCGCGTGTGAAGCAGAACTATACGCTCGGTATCAAGACGCCCTGGGCACTTGCCGATCCCGAGAACTGGCGCCGTACGCAGCGCTTTGGCGGTGCCTGCTTTATGGTGCTGGGTGTTGGCCTGATTGTGATGGGCGTGGCGGGTGCGGTGCTTTCGAGTGAAGTAGTCGCCGCGGTGATTGCGGTTCTGGCGTTTGGTTCGGTCGGAGCCGTCTACGTCTACTCGTATCTGCTGTGGCGCAAATCGCAGCGAGCCGCTCGTTAAGGTTGCGGAAAACTAGCGTACGCAGGTCAAAATATGCTCCAGGTGACTTTTCCCAGGTAGTATTAGGGGGTGTGGGCAACCATGCCCCTTTTTCGTTTAGTTTCAGAGTTGGTTTTCTCATTTCGTTTCCACTAAAGCGAATCAAGAACAGGGAAACAGCAGGTAGAAAGGATAAAACAGGCATATGGCGGAGTTTATCTACCAGATGTATCAGGCTCGCAAGGCCCATGGCGACAAGGTAATCCTTGACGACGTGACCTTGAGCTTCTATCCCGGTGCCAAGATCGGCGTCGTGGGCCCCAACGGTATGGGCAAGTCGACCCTGCTCAAGATCATGGCCGGTATCGAGGAGGTCTCCAACGGCGATGCCAGGCTCACTCCCGGCTACACCGTGGGCATCCTGCAGCAGGAGCCGCCGCTCGACGACGACAAGACCGTCATCGAGAACGTGCGCATGGCGTTTGGCGATATGATCGCCAAAGTCGATCGCTTCAACAAAATCGGCGAGGAGATGTGCGACCCGGATTGCGACATGGACGCCCTCATGGCCGAGATGGGCAAGCTCCAGGACGAGATTGACGCCGCCGACGGCTGGGATATCGATTCCAAGCTCGGCCAGGCCATGGACGCCCTGCAGCTGCCCGATTCTGACATGCCGGTTAACGTGCTCTCTGGCGGCGAGCGCCGCCGCGTGGCCCTGTGCAAGTTGCTGCTCGAGGCTCCCGACCTGCTGCTGCTCGACGAGCCCACGAACCACCTGGACGCCGAGTCGATCCTGTGGCTCGAGCACTTCCTGCACAACTATCAGGGCGCGGTGCTTGCCGTCACGCACGATCGCTACTTCTTGGATAACGTTGCCGAGTGGATCTGCGAGGTCGACCGCGGTCACCTTTATCCCTACAAGGGCAACTACTCCACGTATCTGGAGACCAAGGCCGCCCGTATCGAGGCTCAGGGTAACCGCGATGCCAAGCTCGCCAAGCGCATGGAGGCCGAGCTCGAGTGGGTACGCAGCTCGCCCAAGGCTCGCCAGGCAAAGAACAAGGCCCGTCTGGCTCGCTACGAGGAGATGGAGGCCGAGGCCCGCGCAAGCCAGAAGCTCGACTGGACCGACATCCGCATCCCCGTGGGACCGCGTCTGGGCAACAAGGTGCTCGAGGCCCATCACCTGCACAAGGAGTTCGATGGCCGCGTGCTCATCGACGACCTTTCGTTCACCCTGCCGCGTAACGGCATCGTGGGCGTCATCGGCCCCAACGGCGTCGGTAAGACCACGCTGTTCAAGACGATTGTGGGTCTGGAGCCGCTGACTTCGGGCGAGCTCGAGGTGGGCGAGACCGTCAAGATTTCTTACGTCGACCAGAACCGTTCCGGTATCGACCCCGATAAGAACCTATGGGAGGTCGTCTCGGATGGCCTGGACCACATGATGGTCGGCGAGACCGAGGTCCCCAGCCGCGCGTACGTGGCGAGCTTTGGCTTTAAGGGCCAGGACCAGCAGAAGCGCGCTGGCGTACTCTCCGGTGGCGAGCGCAACCGTCTGAACCTGGCGCTCACGCTCAAGCAAGGCGGCAACCTGCTGCTCCTCGACGAGCCCACGAACGACCTCGACGTCGAGACACTGTCCTCGCTCGAGGCGGCGCTGCTCGAGTTCCCGGGCTGCTCGGTGGTCATTAGCCACGATCGTATGTTCCTGGACCGCGTCGCCACGCACATCCTGGCGTGGGAGGGCACCGACGAGAATCCGGGCAACTGGTATTGGTTCGAGGGCAACTTTGAGGCCTATCAGGCCAACCGTATCGAGCGCCTGGGTGAGGACGCAGCCCAGCCGCATCGTATCCACCGTAAGCTGACGCGCGACTAGTAGCAAGTAGAAAGGCCGCCAGCAAGGGCGGCCTTTCTTGTAGCAATTGCACTGCAGCTATGCCCTGGCTGCTGGTTTGATTCATAATCAAAGTCATCTCTTTGGGATTAAAGCCCGTTTTTGCTATGAGTGATTTTCTAATTCCGTTTAAAACGTAAAGATGTATTGGGTTACAAGGACATAAGCGAATCGAATTGAAATATAACCAGTGCTGTAACGTTACAAAAAAGGTTATAGAATAGGAGTATCTTATAAGTCGCTCCTCTAGAAAGAAGAACATATGCTTTCGCGTCGTCGTTTTCTGCAACTTGTCGCGTCTTCAATTGTCGCCTTAGCCGCACGTCCGAAAGAGGTTTTTGCTTCGACGGGCAATATTGATGGTGAGCAGATACAATTTACTTCTGAAATTGCGCAAGAGCTTGCCGATAAATATATAAAGGGACTCCTCGGCTCTTCGTATACGCCTTCTGACCCTATTCCTTTTGTAGACGTTGATGGGTCCCCGCTTGGTTACATTGTTCCGGTTGTGACATCCAATAGAGCCGCGGGCTATTTGGTTTTAGATGCTTCAGATGATGAAATACTTACGGGATATCGTTTTGGAGACGGCTTAGTCAGCCCTATGGATCGGGGAGGAGATCTTGGTGTCGAGCCTTATTCTTTCAATAACCCAGTCGTAATGATCAATCCATTCGAATTCGGCGTGCAATCTTTGGACGGTTCAATAACAACAAATTGCGGAAGAACAATCCCGGCTGTTTCCATAGAAGGACGGCCTGTCGTTTTATCGAATAAACCTTCAAGCTGGAACGATGTTGTAATTTACGCAACTCAAATGCAGGATTACACAGTATCTGGATTTCGTTCCATTTCTCAGTTTATGTCATATGATGAAAGCGAGATTAAGAGGCTTACCGCCCACTATGCTTGTATGGTGACGGCTTTTTCGAACGTTGCGGAACTGTATGGCATTGCCAATTTATATAGCGACCCTTCGCAATATATGCAGATATGGAATTACACCAATACCCATGCTCTTTCCGATGAAGAACAGACTGTTCCCGGTGTTGTTTTGGGCGGAACGCCGATTTCAACCTGTGCAACGGGGTTTACAAATTACTGCGCAAGCAGAGGGAGTAATCTTATCGCTCGCACTGTCTCCTCCCCGGCTATCGTGAACATTCAAAATGAGATTAACTCTAATAGACCGAATGTTTTACATGCGAGTTTGTACAACGGATCAGCCCATTCTGTAACAGCGGAGGCTTACGCCACACTTACTGGTAAGAAAACTGGAGAGACAAGGCAGATGATTGGCATAGCGGACGGCTGGAATTCATCCTTATCCTTCCTGAAGTATGATCAGAGTTATTATGCGTGGACTTATGGAACGACTTTTTCGAAGTAGGACGATTCGTTTAGTCCTGTCTTTGGTGTTGATGGCTTTATTGGTGAGCTGTTCAACAAAAGAAGAGATGCCGCGCGGAGATTCCGGAGAAATGTCTGTGACAAACTCAGATTCATTGGAAATAGCTGGTGGGCATGCCGATGTGATGTTGCAAGGTAAAGGCATGCTTAGGTCGATTGATGCTGAAGACGCTGTCTGCTCAATAGAGGAATTAAAGACAGGTGAAACTGCATCGTACCGTGTTTCAGATAATGCTGCGAATATGATTGAGTCGATACCGATTGGAGCACAAGTTTCTTTTAGGTATTTTGCTCCGCAACTTGAGGAGGAGCTTGCTTCTCTGGTGTCTATATGCGCCGATGGCAACTAAAAGGCCTGAATTCAAACGGCCTCGGATGGTCAATTGGCTATCCGAGGCCGTTTTTTACTCGACCGGGGCGTTGACCTTGTCGATGGTCCAGGCGGCTCCGAGGCCGCCGGTGGTGTTGCGGCGGATGCGCACGGTGACTTCGTGGCGCTCGCCTGCCTGCGTGTAACGCAGGGGGAAGCTTGCGCGGTTTCGCGCGGCCTCGATGGTTCCGCGCTCGCGGGCGATCCAGTAGTACTCGCCGACGATGCCGAGCGTGTCGGCGCCGTAGGGGAGATAGGTCGACAACTGGTGCAGAAGCGGGCCGGGGCAGAAGACCTCGGTTGCGAAATCGACGGGGAAGTCCTCGGGGATGGCGGGCGCTACGGGTGCGGGGGCCGGTACCATCGTCGGTGCGAAGGCCTGCTCATTGACGGGCGTCACCTCGATGACGGGCGCGGGTTCGGCGCCGAGTACTGATTCGGTGTCCGCTTTCGGCATCGCCGCGGAATCTGCGGGCTCGACGATGGCGGGTGCGTCTGCGGTCGCGGTGTCGAACTCGACTTGCGGAGCGCTCTGATTCTCGACGCTCGACTTTGCCTCGATGGGCGTGGAGGCCATGGTGGTGATGCCGGCGTTGGCGTTCTCGGGGTCATAGACGACCGTAAGCGAGATGGCAGGCTGCGGTGCCTCGGGCTCCGATGCCACCTCGGTAGCGTCCTGTTCTGCGGGCTCGCAAGGCTGATCGTCCTCGGCCTCGTCGCCAAAGACATCGCTGTTTTGGAACGCAGACGTCTCGGGCTGGTCGGCGGCTTCTTCGGTTGTCGACTTGGGAGCTTCGTTGAGCTCCGCAGTGGCTTCCTGCTCGGATATGACTTTGGGATCGGCCGTGGTGGCGATTTCGGTTTCGGCTTGTGCCGTTACCTCAATAGCGACTTCGATCTCGGGCTCGGGCTCGGGCACAGCTTCAACTACGGGCTCGGGACGCTTAACGTGCTTGGGGCGCACGGCCTTCAGGTCCTTCTCGCCGCGCTTCTTCTTTTTGTAGGATTGCTTGGCTCCCTTGGCTGCCTTGGGCTTGTCCTCGCCCTTGGCAAGGGCGGTATCCCAGGCATCGTTGGCGATGACGGTGGCATACAGGCGACCGCCCTTAAAGACAGTCAGCTTAATGCAGTCGTCGAGCTCCTCGAGCAGCTCGCGCGTTGACTCGAAGCCCAGGTCATAAGCGGCCATGTCGCCCGCGGCGAGCGCCTCTTCGACCTGCGTCATAAACGTTTGCTTGCCGCATCCAATCGCATCGCGCAGCAGGCGATACAGATAGATGTGGTTGCCCAGCGATAGCGTGGGCCTAACTATTGTCTTGCTCATGGCAAATCTCCTCTTTACACACGTAAAGCATCTTACCATCGCATAGCGTTCGCCATGACGGCACCCAAGGCAAACGGGCGCGAACCGCTATCGATTCGCGCCCGTTGTACAGGTTGCCTATCTGGGGATGCAGCGCCTAGTTGCCCGATGTCGTGCCTTGGCTTGAACTGTCAGATGTCGTGCCCGATGTGGTGCCACTCGAATTGCTGCTGTTGCTGTCTGCTGTGCTCGTTCCCGACGTGGTGTCGCTAGTTTGGCCGCCCGTGTTCGGCTGCGAACCGTCGGTCGTTTGGCTTGAGTCGGTTGTGCCGGACGGCGTGCCACTGTTGGACGTAGAGGAATCGGTGCCCTGCGATTGGTTTTGGGTGTTCGATGACGAGTCGGCAGAGGTAGAACTGTCTTGCGTGCCGTCCGTCTGTGCCTGCTGGCTTTGCGATTGGCCGGAGCTATCCGCGTCGCTCTTGGTCGTGCGCGACGAAAGGATCGGCTCGGGGCGCTCGCCCAGACCCTCGCCGGCGGTGGTGATAAGGATGGCGCCGGCGCAGGCGATGACCGCGACGATGGCGATGGCGATCGAGAAGACGATGACCTTCTTTTGCGTCTGGCTGCGCTCTGCCGCCGCCTTGGCGCGCAGGCTGTCGGGAGCGACGCGCGCCGTGGTTGCGCGCCCCGCAATCTGGCGCATCTCCTGCGTAGTCGCGGCGCCGCCCAGGTGCTCCTCGGCATTAAACTCAACGGGCTTATAGGCGCCGGCGGGGTAGTCGACGGCGGCGTGCGTACCTTTGAGGGCTTCGGCGCTGGCAGAGATAAAGTGGCGGTAGACCTGCGAAGACACAACGGTGATGACCGAGCTCACGGCGGCGCCGATTACCGATCCGGCGATACCGATCTTGGAGGCAAGCGCGACGCTCGTGGCGGCAGCTGCGGCGCCGGCGATGATCTGGGGAATTGAAATGTCGTCGAACAGGCCCTTTTTGGGCGCGATGGCCATGGTCTGTCCGATGGAATGGTTTTCGTGAACGCCGTTGTTGAGCGATGCCGGCGTCATGACACGTGTGCGCGGCGCGTCGGTGTACTTGGTTGTCATACGGGGTCCTCCCGGTGTAAATCTGCTTCGTTTCGTGTAGCCCTCAGGGTACCCACCAGATGTGAATCGTGCGTGACGTTTAACAGATACCATCAACTCATCAAGGGGGGCTTGCTGTCTTTGGCGAAATAGCTTGATGCTAAACTGGACTTACGATTGCGAGGTGGTTTACGTGATGTACCCGTATATGACATTCGAAGACGGTACCGAGGTCATTCATTCTGACCTGATTACAGATGTCGATGTCGAAAAGGTTATCGTGCATTTTGAACGACCGACGGCAGAGGGCTTCGACTCCGCTCGTTGTGAGTTGCCTTCCTGTTCGTGGACTGACTGGGAAGGGCATTTTACTCAGAGTGAAAAACGAGCTTTCGAAGAGTGTTTGAGCAAATTATTTAGATTAGTTCGAATAAAGAAGCTGAATGCGATGACCTAAAGCGTATGCATTTTTAGTATTAGATGCGTATGAAATGGAGGATGTGAATGGATGAGCTAATAGACTTTAAAAAACGATTTCTCAAGAATGGCGAGCTGGTTTCAATTCCAAAAAAGGAAAGCTATAAAAGAATCATGCTGCTATGGGCCGTCTCTTTCTTTGAATTAAATACAAGTTATACGGAGCTTCAGGTTAATCGTGTGCTTTCACAGCTCTATCCTGATTATGCCGTGTTGAGGCGGTATTTGGTTGATTATGGATTCCTATTAAGGGATGAACGAGGCCTGAAATACGAGGTTAATCGTGATGTTCACGGTATTGAGAGCTAGCCGTCCGGTTCGGGTCCTATATATTGCTAGAGGGATAAGCGAAATAGGCAATTGGTGTGCGAATATTGCTTTGCCAATGCTGATTTACGAGGTAACTCACGATGTTTCTGCAACTGCTTTGATGGTCTGCTGCAGATTTGCCCCCTCTCTGTTTTCAGTTGCGCTCGCGCAGCTGCCTCAGAAGATGGGTATCGGGACACTGCAGGCCATGAGATTGGCAGACTTAATTCGCGCGGGATTATTCGTTTGCTATATTTTTGTTGATAGTAAATGGAGTATGTTTGCTATTACGTGCGCGGTATCGCTTTGCCGAACGGTTGAAATGCCCTGCTTTTACTCGTTGTTAAGAGCCAATACGAATAGTATCAATCGCGACGTAATTAATAATTCGTTTGGGTTTCTGCAGAATTTGATGATGGTTCTGGGGCCAGTTGCCGGCGGTTTTGTTGTCGCTCAATTTGGGGCGGAGGCTGTTCTTGCATTAGACGCGCTATCTTTTGCCGCGTCGTTCTGGTTGCTGCGAGATGTTCCGTCGGTTATCGAGGTTAATGATAAAGAGGGGATAAGCAAAAATGAAAAATACAGGACTGCATTTAGTGATCTTAGCGCGAAGCACTTGGCAATTGGTTTCCTATTAATCGATATTTCTAGTGGCGTGGCATTCGGCTCTCTGAATTCTCTTTTGCCAGCTATAGCGCAATTGCAATTTGACTCGTCATCGATACAATACGGATTCCTTCAGAGCAGTCTTACAATCGGACTGTTGTTCGGAAATACAATATATGGTCGTTTAATCAGTGGTTCCGATTGCGTTAAATCATATTGTTTTGTGACGTATCTTGCGCTCGGTGCGTATCTGGCGTTTGGCTATCGCTATGCGTCTGGGATATCGTTTATTTTCCTTTTTATCGTCGGTGCCGGAAACGCCATTCAAGATGTGCTTCTCATAACATCGCTGCAGGATTTGGCGAGAGACGGATCTGAATCGATAGGCCTGTTTTCAATTAGGGAGTCTTTGCAATCGGTTGCTGTTGTTATTTCAACACTCCTTGTTTCGCTGTTCACGAGCATCGCGATGTTCTCAATTCTCGTTACAGGACTTGGTGTATTTTCAATTATGATGGTAGTTGTGTTTCAATTGAATTATTTGCGAAAGATGTGACGTTGATATGCCTAAAACGCTTTTAGTATTTCCCCCAGGATGGAGTCCAGTGGGGCCGTATCTTGCCTTGCCTGTTTTGAAGTCATATCTTCAAGAGGTTGAACAATACAAAGTTGACATTGTTGACTTAAACGTGGAATTTTACGATGACCTCCTATCTTTTAGACATGTCGAAGAGTGCTGTAAAAGGTATCGGGAATCAAAGGATTCGTTTAGTTCGAATGTTCAATTAACAATCGAGTTGATACAAAAGTCAGCACTTAATGTTGACGAGGCAAAAGATATTTTCAGATCGAAGAGATACTTCGATCTGAAAGAAAGACAATATGCTGAAAACATTTTTAGAAATGCACTCTATATCATAAATCACGTCTCATATGGAGTTAAATACACGTTCAACTCCATAGATCTGCCCTATGATTATTATTCGACACCAGAAATAATGAAATCGCTTGCGGATACCCTGCATAATCCGTTTATTTCCTTCTATGAAACTGCCTTTCTTAAGCGTATTCAGAGGGAAAAAATCGAGTTTATTGGGATTTCGGTGAGCGGCTGTTTCCAATTGATTTCTGCAGTTACGTTAGCGAAACTGATTAAAGAAGAATGTCCATCTGTTAAACACGTCTCATTGGGCGGCAATTACATTACTCGTTTAGCAGATGACTGCATGAAAGAATGGCATCCCTTTTTTGAATACATTGATTCGATAATGATGTATGACGGCGAAGAGCCGCTTGCACGTCTTCTTGAGGCTCTTGACTCTGGTGATGACAATCTCGACTGTGTTCCAAACCTTTGCCATGCTAAAGGTGGAAAGATATATAAAAACCATCGGATTGAGCAAACATTTATCAACGATACAGTTCCCGATTTCGATGGCTTCGCCCTTTCTAAATACTTCATGCCTGAGTTAATATTGCCGGTTTATTCCTCTAGGCAGTGTTTTAATCATTGCGCCTTCTGCACCATTCCCGGTGCTACCGGTGGTTGTTACCGAAAGATGCCTATATCGAGAGTATTTGAAATAATGTGTCGGTTAAATGAAAAATACGGCACGAGAGTTTTCTCTTTTGTGGATGAAACATTCGAAGGCAAAAGAATGGAGCAACTCGCGGATGAAATAAACGCATCGGGAAAAACGTTTTTCTGGCATGGAGAAACGAGGTTCTCTCCAACCCTAAGTACAGACGTTTTCAACAAGATATACCAAAGTGGATGTAGGCAGATTCAGTTTGGCCTCGAGTCATACAACCAAAGAGTTCTTGATCTAATGAAGAAGAACACGAGAGTTGATTGGATTGATCGCAATATCCATGATTGTCTCAATGCGGGTATTCCTGTTCATCTATTCTTTATGATTGGCTTTCCGACCGAAACTAAAGAAGAGGCTCTGAACACCTTAGCTTATACAGAGAATGTTTTGAATTATTCAAAACAGGTATGTGGTGTTCCATATTCCACGAGAGGATTTACGAATTTTGGTCTCGTTATGGGGTCGGATGTTTGGAATCATCCCGATAAGTATGGTGTCTCTGTAATGCCGAAGTCCCAATATGAGGATTTGCGCCTCGAAGTGGATTATGTTTCAGGCACTGGTTTAACTTTAAATGAAGCAAAATCCTTATCTGATGAGCATCATATTGATTTTTATATGCAAGAGGTCATAAACGGTAGCGACACAATTGACTTGCCCCAGCGGCTTCATATTTCAGAGGTGACCTGGATCCTAGATTCTATTCACGCTGTCAGGTATAAGGGACATTTGACCAAAGTAAAGCGACGGCTAACTAGTCTAAATCCAGCTGATCGAATCTGGCTGGATTCCAAGACCTCTGTCGTGCTCGTTGAGCCATTTGCCTACTTCTATAATTCTGAATACCATCATGTCTATGCTGTTTCCCAGTTGGTATACCTTAAGTTGGCCCGTTTATTGGAGGCCGATTGTAGCATTTCTCTTATTCTTGATCAGGGCGACCTCGAGCTGACAAGGGCGATAGAAGAACTGTTGCATTATGGATTGCTGAATACAAATATCGATGCCGATTATGTAATGCACGATAATGGTTTTCAATTGGTTAAAAGTTCGTTTGTTAAAGAAGTCGGACGCTCAAAAGAGGGGTTAAGAGTACTGCTGAGTTGTGCCACCCATAGAATGTGTGCGGTTAATGATTTTTCGTTCGCTTTGCTTTCGTTGTTTGAAAAGCCGATTACTAAGAACGAGGTGCGCGACATTTTGAAAAAAGAGGGACTATCGACAAACGAGGAGCAATTAAACAAGTTGGTTGATAATTGCATGAAAGCAGATATACTACAATTAATTAGATAGAGGAGGTTTCTGCATGGACGTTATTAATAAAGATCTCTTGGAGCAACTGAAAGAGTCTCAGGAAGAGGGCGTCGTGGTAGAAGTGTTCGACTTTGAGGACTACATGGATAAATTCTGCCATTAGTTTCGGAATTTACTTGCCTCGCTTAAAGGAGAAGTCGATTATCGATTTCTCCTTTTTTAATTAAAGATATTTTTGAAATACATGCTCTTAGCACAGGCTGGCGTCTCAGTAAACTGGGAGGTTGCTTTGGCTAGTTAGAGATATGTGAACGTCCGTTAGACTGAATCTCAGGGTAGAAGGGGCCTCCAGTGTCCAGATCAACAAGGCAATGCTGCGTTTCGGCTAATAAGAACGATGGCTTTTTGCGTGTGGCGGCGGCGTCGCCGCAGATTCGCGTGGCCGATGTCGAGGGCAATGCCGAGGTTGCGCTGGCGGCTGTTCGCGATGCTGCCGGGCGTGGCGTTCGCGCGCTGGTGTTGCCCGAGCTTAACCTAACCGGCTATACCGCGGCCGACCTGTTCCATAACCGCACGCTGCTGCATGCCTGTGAGGCGGCGCTTGTGCGCATCCTCGACGAGACGCGTGACCTGCCGATCGTCTTTACCGTTGGCTTGCCCGTTGCGGTGGCAGAAAACATCTACAACTGCGCCGCCGTGTGCTGCGCGGGCGAGCTTTTGGGCCTCACGGCCAAGAAGCATCTGCCCAACTATGGCGAGTTCTACGAGCGCCGCTGGTTTGCTCCGGCGCCCGCAGATCCTGTATGGGTCGAGTTTGCCGGTCAGGGTCCGGTTCCGCTGGGTTCGGGGCTTGTCTACCGCTGCTGTGATGAGGGCGCCGAGGACCTGGTGCTGGGCGTTGAGGTCTGTGAGGACCTGTGGGTGCCGGCGCCCCCTTCGACCGAGATGGCGCTTGCCGGTGCGACGGTGATTCTCAACTCGTCGGCTTCGGACGAAATCATCGGTAAGGCTGACTACCGCCGCAGCCTCATATCCAACCAGAGCGCGCGCCTGTACTGTGCCTATGCCTACGCGGATGCGAGTGAGGGCGAGTCCACGACCGACATGGTCTTTGCGGGCGAGAACCTCGTCTACGAAAACGGCTCCAAGCTCGCCGCGACCAAACTGCTTACCTGTGATATGGCCATCGCCGACGTTGACCTTGACCGCCTGGTTGCCGAGCGCCGTCGCTCGACGACGTGGACGCGCGCGGACGATGCGCCGGAGGCCACGACCGTTGAGTTCTCTTTTGAGGGCGTGCTGACAGACGAACCTGTCCTGCGCGATGCACTCGGCATCGACCGTGTCTTCCCCCGCGCGCCCTTTGTGCCGGCCGACCATGGTGACCTGGCCGAGCGTTGCGAGACCATCCTCGACCTGCAGACCGCCGGCCTCAAGACCCGCCTGGCCCATACGGGCACCAAGGCTGCAGTCATCGGTCTTTCGGGCGGCCTGGACTCCACGCTGGCACTGCTTGTGACCGTGCGCGCCTTCGATGCACTGGGGCTGCCGCGCACCGGTATCACGGCCGTGTCCATGCCCGGCTTTGGCACGACGCATCGCACCAAGTCGAATGCCGAGTCGCTCGCTCGCGACCTTGGCGTGAGCTTCCGCGAGGTTTCGATCCACGCGGCCGTGGAGCAGCACTTCAAGGACATTGAGCACGATCCGGCCGTGCAGGACGTGACCTACGAGAACAGCCAGGCCCGCGAGCGCACGCAGATTCTGATGGATCTGGCCAACCAGGCTGGCGGTTTTGTCATCGGCACGGGCGACCTGTCGGAGCTGGCGCTCGGTTGGGCTACCTATAACGGCGACCACATGAGCATGTACGCCGTCAACGCGAGCGTGCCCAAGACGCTTGTGCGCCATCTGGTGCGCTATGCGGCCGATGTCTTTGGCGGGCGTATTGCCGAGGTCTTGCTCGATATCCTCGATACGCCGGTGTCCCCCGAGCTCCTGCCGCCCACGGGCGACGGCGAGATTGCGCAGAAGACTGAGGACCTGGTGGGCCCGTACGAGCTGCACGACTACTTCCTCTACTACCTGCTGCGTTTTGGCTTTGAGCCGGGCAAGATCTACCGCATGGCGCTCAAGAGCTTCGAGGGCGTCTACGACGTCAAGACCATTCACACGTGGCTACGCACGTTCTACCGTCGCTTCTTTGCCCAGCAGTTTAAGCGCAGCTGCCTGCCCGATGGCCCCAAGGTGGGCTCGGTCACGCTCAGCCCGCGCGGCGATTGGCGCATGCCGAGTGACGCCAGCTCGCGCCTGTGGCTCGCCCAGATTGACGCGCTCAATCCGATGGACTAAGGTTGCCAAATTGAACCAAAACAGCGGGTGCAAGCGTTACACTTTTGCAATCTGATGGCCCGTATCGCGCGGCGCTCTTGTCGGAGCGCCGCGTTTTTCATATCGAAAGGTGGCACCATGCAGGCATCGCAGCGTCTCGACCGCTTTGGCGCGGAGGTCTTCGCCTCGCTCAACAACAAACTGCTTGCGCTGAAGGCTCAGGGCAAGACCATTTACAACATGAGCGTGGGCACGCCCGACTTTAAGCCGTACGACCACGTGGTCGAGGCGCTCACGCAAGCGGCCCAGGACCCCGAGATGTGGAAGTATGCCCTGCGCGACCTGCCCGAACTCAAGCAAGCCGTGTGCGATTACTATGAGCGCCGCTTTGGCGTTTCGGGCATTACGCCGTCTATGGTGCAGTCGTGCAACGGCACGCAGGAGGGCGTGGGCCATTTGGGCCTGGCCCTGCTCGATCCGGGTGACACCATTTTGGTTCCCGATCCGTGCTACCCGGTCTTTGAGGCGGGCGCCAAGATTGCCGATGCCAAGCTCGAGTACTATCCGTTGGTCGCCGAGCATAATTACCTGCCCTATGTGGCGGGCATCGATCCCGAGGTGGCCGATCGTGCCAAGTATATGATCGTGTCGTTGCCCGCCAACCCGGTCGGCTCGGTGGGCACGCCCGAGGTCTACGAGGAGATCATCGCTTTCGCCCGCGAGCACGACCTGCTCATCGTCCATGACAACGCGTACTCCGACATCGTGTTCGACGGCGAGCCGGGCGGAAGCTTCTTGCAGTATCCTGGTGCGCTTGAGGTGGGCGTGGAGTTCTTCTCGCTTTCCAAGTCGTTTAACGTTACCGGTGCGCGTATCGGCTTTTTGGTCGGCCGCGAGGACGTGGTCTCTGCCTTTGCCAAGCTGCGCGGCCAGATCGACTTTGGTATGTTCTTCCCGATCCAGAAGGCTGCTATCGCCTGCCTGAACGGTCCGCGCGATGAGGTCGAGGCGCAGCGTCTGAAGTACCAGGAGCGCCGCGATGCCCTGTGCGACGGTCTTGAGGGCCTGGGCTGGGAGCGTCCCAACGCGCATGGCTCTATGTTTGTGTGGGCCAAGCTTCCCGGTGGTCGCACCGATTCCATGGCGTTTTGCGAGGAGCTCATGGAGAAGGCCGGCGTTGTGGTGACGCCGGGCGCGAGCTTTGGTCCTTCGGGCGAGGGGCACGTGCGCATGGCGCTGGTCCTGCCGCCCGACCAGATTGCTTTGGCTGTCGAGGCCATTCGCGAGGCGGGCCTGTATTAGGGATTCGTTTCTGTGAGTCAATAGTTCGAAACCGATTTCGTGCAGTTATTATACGAATTCTGCAAACAATTTCGGTAAACGGTCGATATTTGTCTGCAATAGGAGCATAATCAAAGTCCCGATTGGATGTATTGGGATTACGGCAAACCGCTCGGGTCGCCCTGGGCGGTTTGTTTGTGGAGAGAGATGGGAGTTTGTAATGGTTAACGAGAAGAAGGTCGCTATTGTCGGCTGCGGTTTCGTCGGTTCGTCTTCGGCGTTCGCACTGATGCAGAGCGGTCTGTTCTCCGAGATGGTCCTCATCGACGTGGACAAGAACCGCGCTGAGGGCGAGGCCCTGGACATCGCGCACGGCATGACGTTTGCTGAGCCGATGAAGATCTACGCCGGCGATTACTCTGATGTCGCCGATGCCGCTATGATCGTCGTCACCGCTGGCGCTGCTCAGAAGCCCGGCGAGACCCGCCTGGACCTGGTCAACAAGAACGTCAACATCTTTAAGTCCATCATCCCTGAGATTAAGAAGTCCGGCTTCGACGGCATCCTGCTGATCGTCTCCAACCCGGTCGACGTTCTGACCTACGCCGCCATCAAGATGTCCGGCCTGCCTGAGGGCCACGTTATCGGTTCCGGCACCGTGCTCGACACCGGTCGTCTGCAGCAGATGCTCGGCGCTCACGTCGAGGTCGATCCGCGCGATGTCCAGGCTTACGTCATGGGCGAGCACGGCGACTCCGAGTTTGTCGCTTGGTCCAGCGCTCAGGTTGCCGGCGTGCCGCTGAGCACCTTCTGCGAGCTTCACGGCCATCTGGAGCACGAGGCTGCCGAGAAGCGTATCGCCGAGGACGTCAAGAACTCCGCCTACACCATCATCGAGAAGAAGCACGCCACCTACTACGGCGTTGCCATGGCTGTTAAGCGCATCTGCACCGCTGTCATGCGTGACGAGCAGACCGTTCTGCCCGTTTCTTCGCTCATGGTGGGCGAGTATGGCCTGTCCGATCTGGCTATCTCCATGCCGACCGTCGTCGGCCGCGACGGCGTTGTCTGCCGCGTCCCCGTGCCGCTGAACGAGTCCGAGCAGAGCGAGCTCACCGCTTCTGCCAAGGCCCTCAAGGACATCATCGACAGCGTCGATTTCTCCTGCTAAAACTCGCTCGTTTGCCAGCAAGCTACAATGAAGGCGCCCAGGCCCCACGGCCCGGGCGCCTTTTTGGTGCATTGGGGTCAGATTACTTTGCACCAAAAAGGGCGCGATTGGTGCAAACAAGCCTGACCCCAATGCACCATTGTTGATGGGAGAGCCGTGTCGGATTCGCCTAACTTTTTGACCTATGCCCAGACGGCGTTTGATTCGTTTGAGGAGCGGACGTTCTGCGCGGTGGACAGCCTGGTGTTTGCATGGCTGTCGTATTTGCGCTTGCCGGGGGATATGCCGGAGCTTGCCGGCTGGCAGGGCCTAGACGTACGCGAGCTGCTGCGTGCCGAGTGCTACCGGGACATGATTGACGACTTGTGGGACCCGGAGGGGAGCAAGGCCTTGCTGGAGGCCGTGGCAGCAAGTCCTCGCTACCGTGGCGTGCACGTTTGCGGCTATCGTGCCGTGAGCGATGTGGTGGCGACAGAGCAGTTTGCAGCCATGGCGTTCCGGTTTCCGGCGGGGTTTAGCTATCTTTCCTTCCGGGGGACCGACAGCACGATTGTGGGCTGGAAAGAGGACTTTAACATGGCGTTCCGGTATCCTGTGCCGGCCCAGGAATCCGCGGCGCGTTATGTGGACGAGGCGGCGGATGCGATTGACGGGCCGCTTTTGTGCGGAGGTCATTCCAAGGGTGGAAACCTTGCGGTGTACGGTGCGGCGATGTGCTCCGATGTCGCCCGTGCGCGAATCGAACAGGCGTATTCCCATGATGGTCCGGGTTTCGTCGAGGAGTTTCTGAACGGCAACGCCTTTGCCGATCTTTCCGGTCGAATCGACAAGACGCTACCTCGGTCGTCGATCTTTGGCATGATGTTCGAGACGCAGGAGGACTATGCCATCGTTGAGAGCACCGAGTTCAGCCTGCTGCAGCACAATCCCTTTAGCTGGGTGGTTGATGGTCGCGACTTCGTGTACTGTGAGCGCCTGTCCGCCGGTGCTCGATACGTTGATGGCTCCATTCGCGAGATGCTGCTTGCAGTTTCGCCTAGCGAGCGCGAGCGTTTTGTAGATGCGTTGTTCTCCGTGTTTGAGGCTACGGGTGCTGAGCGGTTTGCGGATATCGCTGGGAATCTGCGCGAGAGCCTGCCCGTGATGCTCCAGGCTGCGCAAGGGTTTGACAAGGATACGCGACGCTTTGTCTCGCAGACCATCGTGGCAATTCTTAAGTGTGCGCTGCTGCCCAAACGTCCCGAGTTCAGCGTGCCTTCTAGTGGTAAGAGCCTGGCAGAACAGCTCGAGGTATGGCAGTCCGAGCTCCTGCGCTAGCCATTGGTGCAAAGCAACCTGTCCCCGATGCGCCAATCTTCGATGCGCCTGGGGCGGGATCGACCGCTATACTGGTTCGTGCCGAAATCGATCTAGAACGGAATGCCGTATATGAAAATCAATCACGCGATTTTGCATATCCTGGACTTTGACTCTGCCGTCAACGTTATGAGCCAGCGCGAGCTCGATATCGAGAGCCGTACCGTCCGCAACTTCGTGACCACGCACCTGCGCCGTGCACGCACCTCGGCCGACAATAAACGCGCCACGTTTGCCGAGAACTCCGCATTCGGCGGCGAGCTCAAGGGCTATTTCTTTGGCGAGCGCGAGTTCGTGGACCTGTCGCAGCAGATTGCGGAGTTTATCTCCTCCGAGCTCACCAAGGCTGAGAAAGCCGAGTCCACCGACGTGCTCGTGGCTGATTTTGACGACGATGAGGACGCCCGCTGGTTTGCCGTGATGCTGCTGGGCTCCAAGCAGGCTTTTATGCACGAGGTGGGTCGCGAAGAGGGCGAGGTGCGCAACGACATTGCGCGCCACTACGCCATTCTGCCGAATCCCTCGCAAAAGGTGCCGAGCTATGCAATCGTGCGTGCAAGCACCATGGAGATCGGCTATGTGGATAAGAAGCGCAAGATTGCCGGCGAGGATCGCATGCTCATTCCCGATGGCCTGCTGCAGTGCGACACGGGGGTATCGGGCAAGGAGGTCATCGACACCGTGACGCGTGTGGTCGAGGAAGTCGCCGAGGAGCACGGTGCCAACACGGCTGTAGCACTCGCCAAGGTTAAGGCTGCCGTTGCCGAGAAGGTTGAGGATGACGAGGAGCTGCCGCCTTGGGATATCGTCGATGAGGTCTTTGAGGACGAACCGGTTATCAAGGAGAGCGTGCGCGCGGCGCTGACCGAGGAGAAGGTGCCTGAGCGTGTGCCCGTGGAGCGCAAGCAGGTCGAACGCGCGGCGGTGCGCAATCATAAGATCCGAACCGACACGGGTATCGAAATCAGCTTCCCGGCCGAGATGGGTTCGAACTCCGAGTACATCGAGTTTGTCAACGAGCCCAATGGCCTCATCTCCATCGAGCTCAAGAATATCGGCAGCATCGAGAATCGATAAGGCTTTTTACTTTTGAATAAAAGTCTGGATTATTTTTTGAAGTATACTTTGAAATATAATCCAGATTATTTTTTGGAGGTCAAAATGTCCCCACTCGTTCTGGAAAAACCGGTGTTTACAAAAGACCAGGTTGTTTCTGCTACCGAAGCAAGCAAGTCCTTATCCGCCATTCGTAAACGCGCAAAACGCGCGCCTCAGTTCATTGCTGATCATAATGATATCGATACCGTGATTATCGACTATGCTGCCTATGAGGAAATGTACGGCGCGCTGCAGTATCTGCATGAACTTGAGATAAATCGCATCGCTGCGGATCGAGTCAAGCATGGTCCGCATGAGTTTGTTCCGTTTGAGGACGCCTTAACTGCCGAGGAGCTCGCGGAGCTTGAGTCGATGGATTCGGACGCGATTCCCGACGAGGATCTTTTCGAATGAGCGGGCATTTTGTTGTCGGCTTTTTGAATCGAGACGTCGAGAAGGAATATCAAAAACTAGATGGATCCCAGCGCAGGCTCGTCCGTATTGCCGTCGCAAAATTAAAGACGCGCGCTGATGAAATCGGAACGCCGCTTCACGGCGAGCTCGCCGGCTGCAAAAAGATTAAATGGCGGAATGCGGGACTCAGAATGGTTTTCCGAATCCGAGAGGACGGAATGGTTGAGATTGCCGAGATTGTGGCAATAGGGCGGCGCGATCGTTCCGAGGTCTATAAGACGACCGTAGGGCGCCTGTCAAAGCAACCCGCCATGGTTGAATACGATGGAACCCTGAGATAAAGAAGGCCGAAGTCCCGGGCGGGGCTTCGGCCTTCTTGCTTGGGGCTTAATTACGCTACAGGTTGAGCGTACGTCAGCGAAAACGCCCCAGAGCGAGCAAGGTGACGTGAAAGAGGAGGGCATTGACCTTCTGGTCATGCCCGACGATTGAACG
Organism: uncultured Collinsella sp.; assembly: GCA_902479135.1. GTDB lineage: Bacteria > Actinomycetota > Coriobacteriia > Coriobacteriales > Coriobacteriaceae > Collinsella. Next base: position 34,780 of record CABSNU010000006.1, read on the forward strand.
TCAGATTGCCGCTCTGGGTCGTTTGCAGCGTCGACTTGTTACGCGGTTTGTCAAAACCGCGTAACTATTAGAGCTGGCGCAGGCCTTCCTCGAGACCGGTCTTGCTGTCGGTCTGGGCGTCACGCATCTTGATGACGCGGGCGGGGACACCGGCCACGACGGCGCCGGCGGGGACATCCTCGACGCACACGGCACCGGCAGCCACGACGGCGCCCTTGCCCACGCGCACGCCCTCCAGGACCACGGCGTTGGCGCCAATCATGACATCATCCTCGATGATGACGGGCGTGGCACTCGCGGGCTCAACGACGCCTGCCAGTACGGTGCCGGCGCCGATGTGGCAGTTCTTGCCCACGGTGGCGCGGCCGCCCAGCACGGCGCCCATATCAATCATAGAGCCTTCGCCAATGACGGAGCCGATGTTGATGATGGCGCCCATCATGATGACGGCGCGGTCGCCGATCTCGACGCGGTCGCGGATGATCGCGCCCGGCTCAATGCGGGCGTTGATGCCCTTAAGGTCGAGCATGGGGACGGCGGAGTTGCGACAGTCGTTCTCCACATCGTAGTAGTCGATGGAGTCGGCATTGGCATCGAGGATGGCCTTGAGCTCTTCCCAGTCGCCAAAGACGGTCTTGCCGCGACGACCGCCGTAGACGTGTGCATTGCCCCACTGGACCTTCATGCCCGGCTTCTCGCGCACGTACAGCTTGACGGGCGTCTTTTTGGGCGCGGTGGCGATGTAGTTGATAATCTCCTGTGCATCCATCTCGGCTGCGTTGCTCATCTGCTATCTCTCCTTTGGGTGGATTCGGTTGATACCTGGTTAGGCAAACATGACCTGGTCAAACGTATAGAAGCCGGGTTCGCGGGTGACGAGCTTTTGCGCGGCTGCCAAGGCGCCGTTGACAAAGATCTGACGGCTCGTGGCGCGGTGGGTGAGCGTGACCTCCTCGTCCTGGCCAAAGAAACTCACCTCGTGCACGCCGGCGACAGTGCCGCCGCGCAGCGAGTGCATGCCGATCTCCTTGGGGTCGCGCGCTCCGCACATGCCCTCGCGGCCATAGACGGGGTGGTAGCCTGCCTCGGGCTCGGCTTCGACGACGGCGTCGAGTAGCAGCTTGGCGGTGCCGCTGGGAGCGTCGACCTTTTGGTTGTGGTGCGTCTCGACAATCTCGCAGTCAAAGCCGGGCAGCTCGCGTGTGGCCTGTGCTACCAGATGACGCAGGGCTGCGATACCGATGGAGTAATTGCCGGAGTGCATGACGCGGGCGTTCTGACCCAGCTCGCGCAGGCGGTCCATCTGATCGGGTGTGTAGCCCGTGGTGCCCGAGACCAACGCGGCGCCCGTGCGCTCGACATAGGCGACGACGGCATCGAAGGTCGCAACGTTCGAGAAGTCGATGATGACGTCGGCTGCCGGGGCGCTCTCGAGCTCGGGCAGATCAAAACCGATCTGGGCGACGATATCAAAAACGTGCTGACCGGCGGCGTCGACAACGCCCTCGGCGGTGGTGCGGATGAGCGAGCCCATGCGGCCCGTTCCCATAATGACGGTCTTAATCAAGCAGACCAGCTCCCTTCAGAGCATCGGTAAGTGCGGTGCGCGTGTCGTCTGCCATGGGGCACAGCGGCATGCGATAGTTGGCCTCGATCATACCCATCTGGGCGAGCGCTTCCTTAACGGGGATGGGGTTGACTTCGCTAAAGAGGGCGTTGATGAGCGGCTGGCCGGCAATCTGGATCTCGCGGGCGCGCTCCACGTCACCGTCCAGGTAGGCACGGCACATGTCGTGCACGAGTTGCGGCTGCACGTCGGCCCAAACGCTGATGGTGCCCGAGGCGCCCAGGCTCATGAGCGGTACGGTGAGCGCGTCCTCGCCCGAATACATGCGGAAGTCGTTGGACAGCAGGTGCGCGATCTTGGCGGCATAGGCGACGTTGCCCGATGCCTCCTTGATGCCCATGATGTTGGGGTGTGCGGCCAGGCGCTCGACATTGCGCTCGCTGATACCGCAGCCGCAACGACCGGGGATGTTGTACAAGATGCAGGGGATGTCCACCGCATCGGCCACGGTCTTAAAGTGCTGGTAGATGCCCTCTTCGTTGGACTTGTTGTAGTAGGGGGTGATGAGCAGCAGGCCGTCGGCGCCCAGGCCCTGGTAGGTGAGCGACTTGGTGAGCATTGTCTGCGTGGAGTTGGAGCCCGACCCGGCGATGACGGGGATGCGGCCTGCGACCTGCTTGACCACGGCGGCAACGACGGAGTTGTCCTCGTCATCGGTCATCGTGGCGCTCTCGCCGGTGGTGCCCAGGGTGAGGATGGCATCGGTGCCATTTTGCAGGTGGAAATCGATAAGGCGCTCGAGCGCGTCAAAGTCGACACTGCCGTCCTTTTTAAACGGCGTGACAAGGGCGACGATTGAACCCTCGAGATTGCGGATGTCCATGTTCTTCTCCTTCGCTTCCGCGATCTGGATGCGTTTGTTCCACTGAGCGGCGACGGCCAGGCGCTCGTCCTGAGCGCGGCGGCGGGCACTTTCGGCGCGCGACTTGGCCAGCAACTCTCGGCCGCACGGCAGCACGTCGAGCGTGGCAAAGTAATCGACCGGGCGCTCGGCGCGTCGGATGAGGTCGGCCGAGCCATCGGGGCGCAGCAGGACCTCGGCGGAGCGCAGGCGTCCGTTGTAGTTGTAGCCCATGGAGTAGCCATGCGCGCCGGTATCGTGGATCACAAGCAGGTCGCCCATGTCGATATGCGGCAGCGAGCGGTCGATGGCGAACTTATCGTTGTTCTCGCACAAGTTGCCCGTGATGTCATACGTGTTCGTGACCGGTGCTGCGGTCTTGTCGGCGCCACCCGGCTGTCCCATCACCGTAATGTGGTGGTAGGCACCATACATAGCGGGACGAATGAGGTCGACGGCGCTTGCGTCCACGCCGATATAGTCCTTGTAGATCTGCTTTTCGTGGATGGCCTTGGTCACCAGGCAGCCGTAGGGGCCCATCATAAAGCGACCCATCTCGGTGCAAATCGCCACATCGCCCATGCCGGCGGGAACCAGGATCTCGTCGTATGCCGCGTGCACCCCCTCGCCGATGGCGTGAATGTCGTTGGCCTGCTGCTCGGGCAGATAGGGGATGCCGATGCCGCCGGACAGATTGATGAAGGCGACGTGTGCGCCGGTCTCGCGCTCCAGGCGCACGGCAAGCTCAAAGAGGATGCGCGCAAGCTTGGGGTAGTAGTCGTTGGTGACGGTGTTGCTGGCAAGGAATGCGTGGATACCAAAGTCCTCGGCACCCTTGGCCTTGAGCGTGCGGAAGGCCTCGAAGAGCTGCTCGGTGGTCATGCCGTACTTGGAGTCGCCGGGGTTATCCATGATGCCATTGGAGAGCTGGAACAGGCCACCCGGATTAAAGCGGCAGCTGACCGTCTTGGGGATGGGCCCCGCAACGCGCTCAAAGAACTCAATGTGGCTGATGTCATCAAAGTTGACGATGGCGCCCAGCTTGTCGGCGAGCTCAAAGTCGGCCGCCGGCGTGTCGTTGGACGAGAACATGATGTCGTGTCCCGTGATGCCCAGCGAGCGGGCAATCATGAGCTCGGTATAGCTCGAGCAATCGCAGCCGCAGCCGTATTCGTTGAGAATGGAGATGAGCGCCGGGTTGGGATTGGCCTTGACGGCAAAGTATTCCTTAAAGCCCGGGTTCCATGCAAAGGCGTCGCGCACTTCTTGCATGTTGCGGCGGATGCCCGCCTCGTCGTATAGATGAAACGGCGTGGGGAACTGCTCGACGATATGCTCGAGCGTCTCCTTGTCCACAAACGGCTGCTTGGCCGCATATGCCTCGTTGGGAGTCAATGACATGTCCCGTAAACCTCGCTATCCAGACGGCGCTACCTGCGCATCGAATCCGCATAGCGCGGACCCAATGTCCGGATAGCGCTCCCGCATTGCTGCAGACAGTCCTGCGGGTGTTTCCCGCAGGCCCACCAGGCTGTTCGTGCCCGAAAAACCCAGTTCGGCGGGTTTCGCCTCCCCGCGGGGTCAAAGCCTGCCGGCTCGCCCGCGGCTCTTCGTGCCCGCGCCTCTATCAAGTGGTAACGACCCTACCACGTTGCACTTTACCAAACAAGAGTATTCGTATATAACGTTTAAAAAATGCAGGGATATGCTGGAAACATGTGTGCCACAATCCTGTATCACAATAAGTTGCAACAGGTGTGCCTCACGAAGGGATTCTCTATGACCGAGCTCCAAGAACTCCGTCGCTATCGCCGCGATCTCCATCGCATTCCGGAGCTCGATTTCGATCTTCCGCAGACTATCGCCTATATCGAGGGCGTGTTGGCGCCGCTCGCTTGCGAGGTGGCCCATCCGTGCCCCAGCTGCATCTGCGCTTTCTTCGACGCTGGCGTTGGTGCCGTGCATGCCACGGCGATTCGCGCCGATATGGATGCGCTGCCCATTGCCGAGGCAACGGGGGCAGCGTTCGCTTCGACCCATCCCGGCAAGATGCATGCTTGCGGCCACGATGGACACATGGCCATGGCGCTTGCGGCGGCAACCTTTGTCGACCGTACGATCTGTGAGCGGCCGGGCGCCATTAAGCGCAACGTGCTCTTTGTGTTTCAGCCGGCCGAGGAAACGATCGGTGGCGCCAAGACAGTTTGTGAGAGTGGGGTGTTTGAGCGCTACGGGGCGGACCGCATCTTCGGGTTCCACGTATGGCCCGACCTGCCTGCGAACACGTTGGCGAGCTGCTCCGGTCCGTTGCTGGCGCGTTCGAGTGAGACGCACATTCATATTCACGGAACGAGCATCCATATCGCTAAGACTTATGGCGTTCCGGTCGAGGAGTCGCACGATGCGGCGTTGGCGGCTGCCAAGTTCTTGGTTGCCGAGCGCGAGCTCATGGACGAGTTGGGTGCCGACGAGCCCTGCATTGGTAAGTTCGGCCTGCTGCAGGCCGGCACCGTCTGCAATGCGGTGGCGGGGGAGGCTCATGTTGCCGGCAGCCTGCGTGTGTTTACGGACTCCATGTTCGACCGTGCGCGCGAGGGCGTACGCCGTGTGCTCGATGAGGCGTGCACCGCAACGGGCTGCACGTACGATCTCAATTTTGCCGAGGGCTATCCACCGGTCGATAACGACCCCGAGCTGTTCGCCCACATTGCGCCTGCCTTGTCCGAGCTGCAACTTGCGGACGAGCCGCTGCTAATCGCCGAGGATTTCGCGTTCTATCAGCGCCATCTGCCGGGCGTGTTTTTCTTGCTGGGCACGGGCGTGCCAGAGGGACAAGAAAACCCGATCGACGCTGATGGCTGCCCAGCCTATGCCACAAGCGCTCTGCATACCGATAGCATGCTCTTCGACGAGGAAATCCTACTCAAAGGCCTCGATGTCTACAAACGATTGCTTTTGCTTGACTAAGGCGTGAAGGAGTATTTGTTCTAGAAAACACGAACAAACGTACGATATAATAGAGATGTAAGTCTATAGAAACGTTTGACGTTACTAACGTAAGGCGATACTATGATTGCATCGTATAAAGATGAGGATACCGAACGCTTTGCCATGGGTATGCGGGTCAGGAGGTTCGTGCCCTTTGAGCGTGTTGCGTTGAGGAAGATTCGCCAACTGCAGGTTTGTGCTTCGCTTGATGATCTTCGCGTTCCACCGGGCAACCGCCTGGAAGCTTTGAAGGGCGATCGTGCCGGTCAATATAGCATCCGTGTTAACGAGCGCTATCGGGTCTGTTTTGAGTGGAGACAGGAGATGGCTTGGAATGTCGAAATCGTCGATTATCACAAGTGATGAGACTTCGGCCGATTTGCTGTCGCCGGTGACTCCTGGTGAGCTTCTCAAAGAGGAGTTTCTTGTCCCTATGGGCATTTCTCAATATCGCCTCGCCAAGGAGACCGGGATTCCGGCTCAGCGTATCGGGCAGATTGTCTTGGGAAAACGTCGCGTGACGGCCGACACCGACCTCCGTCTTTGCCGTTATTTTGGCCTGACGGATGGTTATTGGCTGCGCGCTCAGGTGGCGTTTGACCTTGAGGCCGAGAAAAGGCGGATTGAACCGGAACTCGATAAGATCGTTCCTGTTCAGCAGGCCATCGCACTGTAGTGCTCAAAGATGATGGGGGGGGGTGGCGATGAGGCGATGCCGACAGTCTTCCGTATATAGTCCGGGTGGATGCGGGTGCGGTTTGCTACTGCTTCCGGTCATCGCTGTGAGCATTGGCGTGATGTTTGTGCTTGCTGGGCTGGCTGCGGCGGCACTCGTACTGTTTATCACCGCCATCGGCGTGACGGTCTGGCTGTGCCGTTCTCGCGAGCAGCGTTGTGCCGATGGTAAGACTAATGTCGGATGGATTGCCTTTTTGATCATCGCCTACCTGCTGAGCATCAGCTATTTGGCCTTCTTTATCCTGTTGCTTGTGAGCACCTTTACCGGGGAATCCGTCACGGTGGGGTAGGTTTCGACGAGCTTCTTGAGGATGAAGCGAGGGGACGGACCCTGAATGAACCGCGCCCCACATCAACAAGTTCCATTCGTTGTGTAGCAATCCGAATGTGCAAGTGTTTGGCGTGAGGGCACCGCCGCCAGTAACACGGGGATGCAGGCCGCGATCGCCAGCCCCTATACCAGCTCATCGCAATAGATTCCATAAGGACCCACCAACAGGACATAGGCCAACTTGCGAGCCCATCATTCGCTGCGGCCACAAATCAGCTGGCAGCTGAATTATCGCTATAAATCGCGAGGTAAAATGTCCAAAGATTGATGGACGGTTCGCAGAATTTGCAAGGGTCATTGAGAAAGCAAAGCTGCGAGAAAGGAAGAGCCATGGCTAAGAAGACGGGAGAGAAAGAAACGGTTGAAAAGGCCAAAGGCTTCGAGATTCCCATCGATGAGGAATCGGCCGGCAAGCTGCTCGATACCATCTACAGGAGCGCACTGAATGGCGTCCCTAAGGTGAGTCGTTCGGTCGACGAGATGGTTGCCGACTACACGGGAAAGGCGAAGTCGCCCGATGATGCCGCAAGGGCACTCGCAAAGTGGCAGGTCATGAAATGCGGAACCTCAGGTTTCGTCACCGGGCTCGGGGGCTTGATTACGCTTCCGGTCGCAATTCCCGCGAACATAAGCAGCGTCATGTACGTTCAGATGCGCATGATCGCCTGCATCGCGAAGATGGGTGGCTATGACGTTACGTCCGACCAAGTTCAGACGATGATCTACATGTGCCTCACGGGTACGACGGCGAGTGATCTTGTCAAAATGGGGCTCATCAAGACTGGGACGAAATCGCTTGAGGCTGCAATCAAGAAGATTCCCGGGTCGGCACTCGTGAAGATCAACCAGAAGGTTGGCTTCAGATTTATCACGAAGTTCGGCGAGAAGGGTATCATCAACCTCGGGAAAATGCTGCCCCTCGCCGGTGGCTTGATTGGCGGCGGCGTGGACGTGGCATCGACGAGCATCATTGCTAAGAACGCCATCAGGATGTTCATGGGGGGCGAGGACCCCGATGGAACCCTGCCCACTGAAGCGGAGGTCGAAAGCATCGAAGACGTTGAGGTGGAAAGCGACCTGCTTTAGTCTTCGCTATACGCGCCACACCCCATTGCCTAGCTTATGCCGTAGGGGCTGCCGGCTGTTATGAGGTAACCCGCCTGCTCGCCGCGGTCTATTCGGCACATCGCGTGCGTCGTCTGCTTTGAGTCGCAGGCTGTGTCATTGCCGCCCACGATGGCCATGTGGTCGTTGAGTGTAGTCGAGCCCATGTGACCCTTGGGTGGCTCTCAGCCCGCATCTACCAGGATTCTTGTCGAGTTCGTGCGAGCATCGAGCGTGTAGGGCATGCTCGAGAGCGTCGTTGTCCGCATGGACCACGCCGCGCGGGTTCGCCATGTCGGAAATCGAGGCAAAGCGCTGCAACCGTAGAACCAGTAGTTCAAATCGATGTTGGCAAGCCTCGAGGTGTCATCGGTGATGGACGCGCGCTTCATGCTCTTCTATATGGCAACCTTAGCTCTCAGCTAATGAATTCAAGTTCAATCCTTCTTACGATGTGCTGTGTGCCGGCACGGTAGCCGGATCGTAGGAAGGATGAATAATGGCAAAAGAGGGAAAGAAGCCGATCGGCAAGATTGTCCTAGGCGTCATCGTGGTGCTGGTTATCGTCGGTGCCGTGGGTTCTATGGGCGGCAATTCAACCGATTCGTCTGCGAGCGATTCGGCAAAACCTGCCGAGGCGACACAGCAGGCTGAGGAGCAAAAAGAACCGCAAGAACCGTATATCATTGCTGACGAGGCTGAAGACACCTCCAGTCAGTTTGCCTATAAGATCACGGGCACGCTGACCAATAACACGGACAAGGAAAAGAGCTACATTCAGATTGAGTATGTTCTGTATGATGCCGATGGCAACCAGGTTGGAACGGCTCTTGCAAACACCAATCATCTGAAGGCGGGCGGCTCCTGGAAGTTCGAGGCGCTGGGTACGGTGTCTCCCGACCAGGTTGCTAGCTGGGAGCGTTCGGACGTAAGCGGTTTCTAGCATGTTGCATGCACTGGGGGAGGTGAAGTCGTATGCCCGATAAAAAGCTGACCGAAGAGTTGCTCAATGAGCTTCTCGATGCGCCGAACATCGATGGCTATATCAGGGAGCACGACTTTGCCGCCCCGTCGCTTTCGGACTACCTGAAGCAGCTGCTGCAGGAAAAGGGCTTGGAGCGCTCGCGCGTGGTTCGTATGGCCGATCTCAATGAGACCTTTGGCTATCAGATCTTTACCGGTGCGCGTCACCCGAGTCGCAATAAGGTGCTGCAGATTGCCTTTGCGATGGCGCTGACGCTCAAAGAGGCCAACCGTGCACTGACGGCTGCCGGGGTAAGCGTCCTTAACTGCAAGGATCGCCGTGATGCGATTATCATCTTTTGCATCGATCGCGGGTGTAGCCTCCAAAAGGTCAATGAAGAGCTGTATCGCTTTGGCGAGGAAACGGTGAGTTAGCGGCTGATATCTGAGCCGGCGGAGCTGCCGAACAAGGATGCAAACGAACGGGGCGCGGATGCCATGGAGCGTCTGCGCCCTGCGCTATGATGGAGGCTATGGATACTCAGACCCCAACATATTTCGATGACGAGCTGACCGCAGCGCTTGCCGAGCACCTGGCGTCGCTCGATCGCGACGACAGCTATCGCGTGGAGCGTGTACTTAAGCGCTCGTCCGTTGAAACAACCGAGCTCGTGTACTTTGAAGGAACCGGTGGTGGTTCGCTCGGCCCCTTTGTCCGTAAACGCATCGATGCCTCGGCTCAAATCGGCGGGGCATACGAGCGTCTGCTTGCCGCTCAGCGGGCAGGCAGGCGTTTTGAGCACCTGCCCAGAATCGTCGATTGTCGTCGTGTGGGCGACGAGCTCAACGTGGTTATGGAATACATCGAAGGGGAGACGCTCGGGGCGCTGGTGGACCGTCTGGGAGCCGCTCCCGATTATGCGCGTGAATTGTATCCTGCCCTATGCGATGCCGTGGGCGAGCTCCACGCCGGTTTTGCAATAGCGGGGGAGACGTCGGCGCCGGTGATCCATCGCGACCTCAAGCCGTCGAATATCATCGTGACAGGTGCCAACTATACGCCTGATGACGGCCTGACATTTTCATCGCTGGTGATTATCGACTTGGGGATCGCGCGCGTATGGCGCGATGGCGCCGATGCCGACACCGTCAAGTTTGGCACGCGACCCTATGCGCCGCCTGAGCAGTATGGGTTTGGGCAGACGAGTGTGCGCAGCGACGTCTACGCACTTGGCGCCCTGTTGTTCTTCTGCTTGACGGGAGTCGACCCTAAACCGGGGCTCGACATGCGCGAGCAATGCGAGGCGCGCGGCATTCCCACTTCACTTACCGATGCCGTCTGCATGTCGATGGCACTCGACCCGGCCAAGCGTTTTGCGAGCGCGGAAGCGTTGGGACGGGCGACGCGCGCGGCATACGATCTGAGTCGCCCCGTGCGGCCTCCTGCGGCTGTGCTTGTCCGTACTCCGGCCTCGGAGACGGTGTTGACGCCCCAAGGGCTCCAGAACCCCACAGGGCTTCCTAGGCCTGCCGCCTCCGCTGCATGCGGTCTGCTCTCTCGCGTTCCGGAGTCTCTGGGGCGTATTTGGAATACGCTCGTCTGCTTCTCACTGATTGTGTTCTTTGCCGGTAGTCACTTTGCTGTCTTTCATCCCACCGGAGCAAACCAAAGCTACCCGACGTGGCTTCTCATCATCGAGTATTTTTTCTTTGTCGATGGCCTTATGGTGCTTATGCATTTTGCGCTGCTCGATAAGCGCCGTCTTCGTCGGCGATTCGCATTGCTCGACAGCTATCGCGGCAAGAAGCTCGCGAAACTCTGGCTCAAGGCGTTGGGTGTGCTGCTCCTATGTATGATCGTCATAGTCGCGGTTGCCAATGCGACCGGCGTCGTTGATACCTCCGCTACCTAAAAGAAAAGGGCCCCATTGGGGCCCTTTGCAGTTGCACTTAGATGCGGTTCATCTGAGCGGCGACTTTGTTGTACCAGTCCTGCCACGTGGGCGGGCAGTACTTTTTGGCCGCTGCCGGGGTAAGGGTGGAGCCGTAGTTGGCGCCCAGATAGGCAACGTGAGCGGAGATGCCCTCGCTCCAGCTGCCAAAGCTGCGCCAACCGCCGCCACGGGCGCTCCAGCCCCAGGCGTTGTAAGAATTGGCGCAATAAGCACCCTTGGTGCTCTCGATGCAGGCGATGGCGGGGGACCAGCGAGGGTCGACGCCGGTGTTCCAAGCGGCAACGGCAAAGTTATAGCCCTGGCCTGCCATGGGGGAGCCGGCAAGGTAGTTGTCGATGCGGCTCGTCCACTCATTAATGAACGAGTCGTAATCGGAGTTGCCGCTGTTCGAGTTGTTCGGCGTGGTGTCGATGGTGGTGTTGGCGTTGTTGGCCTGGCTGCTGGAATTGCTGCCGCTTACGCCCTCGCCCGAGAGCTTCTCGGCGGCAGCGGCCTTATCGGCCTCAAGCTTGGCAAGCTCGGCGGCATTTTCCTGCTCGGCTTTTGCCTGTGCCTCGCTGCGGAGCTGCTGGGCCTGCGCCAGCGCATCCTCGGCGTTTTTCTGCTCAGCCTCAAGCTGAGACTTGGCCTGCTGGAGCTCAGCCTTGTTCTGCTCGAGTTCGGTTTGCATGTTATTGAGCTCTTCGATCTCGTCGACGCTCGAGCTCGTGATCTGGTTGGTGTATTTGCAGGTCGTGATGAACTCACCCAGGCTCTGCGCGTTGACCAGGAAGCTCACGATGGGATTGGTGCCCTTCTGATACTTGTACAGATCGCGCATGGCGGAGCTTGCCTTGGCCTGCTGCTCGGGAAGCTTAGCCTCGATTTCCTCGATGCTTGCCTCATTGGAGTCAATCTGCTTTTGCAGGTCATCGAGTTTGGTGCGGGCGTCGTTGTAGGCGCTCGTGGCGGCTTCGATCTTCTGCTGGGCTGCGGAAAGCTGGTCCTGCGTTGCCTGCGAGGCGGCATACGCCGCAACGGGGGAGAGCATCGGCGTGGCCGTCAGCGCAACGGCGAGCGCGGCGCTCGTGATGATACGAGCCGGCTTCGACGCAATGAGCGCTGCGGTGCGATGATTCGAATGCTGCATCCAGTCCCTCTGCAATCAATCGTAGGTTATGGTTCGAACGGTATTCTACTACTGCTTTCGACCTCAACTTGAACCTTAAAGGTTCCAAAGGGTCAAGTTGAACTTGAGGCTTTGGCTTTGACCTGCAGTTATGATGAATTGTTGAGAAACCATAGAGTTCAACTTTAACGTTACGGGGGCCTGTTTGAGAGGAGTTTAGGGCTGTAAAAGCTATCTCAACGTGGGGTTTTACAGCTACAGCGCGCCCTCCTGACGAGCCTGCTCAATCTCTTCGAGGGCTTCGGCAGGGGTGAACGAACAGGTGCCGTCGCCGAGTTTGACTACCTGGATATCGTCGCCGATATGGACCTCTCCGCCCTTTAGTACCACGCCAAAAATGCCCTCGTGCGGAAAGATGCAGTCGCCGGCGAGATAGTAGATGGCGCAACGGGTGTGGCAGACCTTGCCGATTTGGCTGATTTCGACGAGCACCTCGCTGCCAAGCTTGAGCTGCGTGCCCAAAGGGAGCGAGAGTAGATTGATGCCCTGGGTGGTGAAGTTTTCTCCAAAGTCACCCTCGCGCACATCGAGTCCGCGAGCCTGCGCCGTCTGGATGGACTCTGCGGCCAAAAAGGAAACCTGACGATGCCAATGTCCGGCGTGCGCATCGGTGGCGAGACCAAATTGCTCTATAACGGTGTCGTGTCCATCGGCGACGGGCGACTTGCGCGTGCCCTTGTGTGCCGACGTGTTGATTGAGACGATGTGGGCGGGTCCGTTGTAGGCGGCGTCTGCCGTGCGCAGGGGAGCGGTCGCTTTCGCGCGTTCTGCCAGCTCGCGCCTCGCGGCATTGAGGATGGGATTATCGGTCGGATGGTCTTGGGGCACGTGTGCGCCTTTCGCTCGAGGATGTCAATACGCTGAATCCTACAACAATGGTAGGTTCATTGCCCATTGTCATACAACGGTGAGCGCCGTCTTCGTGCTGGACGATTACATCGATTGCCATAGATACGGTGGAGCTTTGGGCGCCGGCGGCTTGGCACGCTAGAATAAATCAGTTGCGCAAAGACCGCCCATTGTGTGGGCAGTTCATGATAGGAAGTTTCCATGGCATTGCAATTTACAGAGCGCGAGTTCATTCCCGTGCTGCTCGGTGGCGACATCAACGCCTATTCGGTGGCGCGCGCCTTCTACGAGGAGTACCAGGTCAAGAGTCTGGTCTTTGGCAAGTATCAGACGGGTCCCGCGTACCGCAGCCAGATTATCGACTACACGCCCAACGTGGATATCGACACCATGCCCGTGATGCTCAAAACCGTCAACGGCATTGCCCAAGCGCATGCCGACAAGACGATTGTCCTTGTGGGCTGTGGCGACAACTATGTTGCCCTCGTGGCTCAGGCCAAGGATGCTCATGAGCTGGCGGACAACATCGTCGCTCCCTACGCGCCCTACAGCATGCTCGAGCAGTGCCAGAAGAAGGAGATCTTCTACGAGCTGTGCGAGAAGCATGGCGTGCCCTATCCGCACACGTTTACCTTTACCAAGGCGATGCTCAATGCCCAGGGTGAGGCGCCTGCCGAAGTGCTCGACCAGATCGATTTTCCTTACCCGATGATTCTGAAGCCTTCTGACGGCATCATGTGGTGGCAGCACGAGTTCGAGGGCCAGAAAAAGGCCTATGAGATTGCCGACCGCGCCGAGCTGGAACAGGTCATTCGCGATTCGTATGCCAGCGGCTATACCGACGATCTGATCTTGCAGGATCGCGTGCCCGGCAACGACGAGTACATGCGCGTGCTCACCAGCTATTCCGACCGCAACGGCAAGGTGCGCATGATGTGCCTGGGCCATGTGCTGCTCGAGGAGCATCAGCCTCACGGCGTCGGCAACCACGCCTGTATCATCACCGAGCCCAATGACGAGCTCATGGGCGGCGTGCGCAAGCTACTCGAGGACCTGAACTTTGTGGGCTATTCCAACTTTGACGTTAAGTACGACGAGCGCGACGGCTCGTTTAAGTTCTTCGATTTCAACACGCGTCAGGGCCGCAGTAATTACTACGTCACCAACAGCGGCTTTAACGTTGCCAAGTATGTGGTGGACGAGTATGTGTTCAACCGCCCGTTTGAGCCGGAGTTTGTGACGGCGCAGGACGAGGCGCTGTGGATGGTCGTCCCCATGGGCGTCGTCGACAAGTACGTCAAGGATCCCGAGCTGCGCGCTAAGGTGCATCGCCTGGACAAGGAAGGCAAGGGCGCCGACCCTTCGTTTATGAAGGGCGACTTTGTCTTTAACCGCTGGCTGCGCATGTGGCACACCAAGTTGCGCCACTTTAAGCTGTTCAAGACGTATTACAAGTAGATGAGTGCGGCGCCCGTCCGGTTTGCATCGGGCGGGCGCGGGTATGATACGCGCAATTGCGCAAGCGTCACCAAGGAGGCGGCGATGGAAAAGCTGGGAGTTATCGGCGGCATGGGCGCCGAGGCCACGTCGTATTACTACGACCAGGTGGTGCGTCATACGGCTGCTGCCTGCGATCAGGAACATATCGACATGGTGGTGCTCTCCAAGTCGACCATGCCCGACCGCACGCTGGCCATTAAGACCGGCGAGCATGCCAAGCTGCTGGCGACCATGAAAGAGTGTGCCCAGGCACTCGAGTCGCTGGGCTGTGCGCACATTGCCATTCCCTGCAACACGTCACACTACTTCTACGACCAGATCCAGTCGTTTACCACAGTGCCGATTATCCACATGCCACGCGAGTCGGTTCGCTATGCCCTTGCGGGTGCGGTGATGGGGGAGTGCGAGTTCGACCCCAACCTGAGTATGCCGGCCGAGCCGGTGCACAAGATCGGCATCATGGGAACCGACGGAACCGTGGGCGCGGGCGTCTACGGCCGCGAATGCGAGGCTGCGGGTGTTGAGGTCGTCTATCCCAGCGAGAAACGTCAGAACGATGTGATGTCGCTTATCTACGATGATGTGAAGGCCGGACGTGAGCCCGATATGGATAAGTTCGACCGCGTGATGTGGGAGTTCGCCCGTAGCGGCTGCGACCGTGTCATTCTGGCCTGCACCGAGCTATCGGTGCTGCAGAAGTATCGAGAGATGCCCGAGATCACCCTCGATGCTATGGATGTCCTGGTGCGCGAATCCATCATCCGCAGCGGCGTCCCCTACCGCCTCTAGCTTCCGACCCGTCAAAAAGGGACAGGTTAATTTTGGCAGGTTTTATCTGGTGAAACAGTAAAGGCCTCGGCTCGTTTGGTGCGAGCCGAGGCCTTTTGCGTTGGGCGGTTGCTGTCGGTGGTGAACTAGAACAGGAAGCCGATGGCGACGAGGGCGATGCTGACGATGAGTACGGCGATGTCCAGGCCCTTGATGGGGTAGCGCTTGTACGAGCTGGCGCGCGTGCGCAGATAGAAGCCGCGCTGTTCTGCCGCCAAGGCCGTGGCATCGGTCTTGCCCACGCTCGAGATGAGCAGCGGCACACACAGTGGCAGCATGAGCTTAAGCTTCTTGATGGGGTTCTTGGTGTCGTACTCGACGCCGCGTGCGGTCTGCGCTTCCATGATGGCGTTCATCTCCTGACCAAACACCGGCACAAAGCGCAGCGCCGTGGTAAAGGTGAAGGCATAGCGATACGGTACGTGCAGCACCTCGACGCAGGCGTTGGCAAGGTCGTTGAGCTTGGTCACCATAAGCATGAGGATGAGTGGCAGCGCCACGCCCAACAGGCGTAGGCAGGCCTTCGATCCTGTGATGAGGCCCGTGTCGGTGATAAAGCCCCACACCACGTTGCCATCGCGCATAAAGGCTAGCTGGAGTACCAGCATGATAAGCGCGAGCGGAATCAGCAGCTTGAGTAGCGAGAACAGACGGTCGACGACACCGGCATAGGCACCCAGCGCAAGGGTGAGTGCCAAAAAGCCCAGCAGCGCCACGTAGGTGTCGGACAAGAAGATGCCGACGATGATGGCGGCGGCGAGGCCCAGTTTGACGACGGGGTTCAGGCGATGCAGCAGCGTATCGCCCGGCATGTAGTCGATGACGTTAACCACGGTGGACCATCTCCTTGGTAATTCGAACGACATCGGTGACCTCGCTCACCTGCGCAAAAGCGGGCGAGACGGAAGATGCCAGACGGCGCGAGAGTTCAATAACCTGGGGAGGCTCCACGTAGGCACGCCGCATGAGATCGATGTTCGAGAATAGCTCGTGCGTGCGGCCGCGGTCGAGGATGTGACCGTCGGCCATTACTACGATACGCTCGGCAAAGTCGGAAACAACTTCCATATCGTGGCAGACCATGATAACGGCGCAGCCGCGCTCGGCCATGGTGCGCACCGTTTCCATGACGGTCATGCACTCGCGGTAATCAAGGCCGCTCGTGGGCTCGTCGAGCACGACGATCTTGGGTTCAACCACTACGACGGAGGCAAGCGCCACCATTTGTCGCTGGCCGCGCGAAAGTGAGAAAGGTGCCTCATCGGCAGGCAGGCCAAAGCGGTCGATAACGAGTTGAGCACGACGCAGAGCCTCGGCACGGTCGATGCCGGCAAGCTCCAGGCCAAAAGCGACCTCGTCGAGTACGGTATCCTTGCAGATCTGGCGGTCGGGGTTTTGGAAGAGGGTTGCGACTTCGCGGGCAATGCGGCTCGTGGGAACGGCTGCGGTATCCAGTCCCGTGACGCGCACGCTGCCCGAGGCGGGTTTAAGCAGGCCCGTGAGCAGCTTGGTGAGCGTGGTCTTGCCGGCACCGTTTTGGCCGACGATGCCCACGAGCTCGCCGGGATAGAGGGTCAGGTTGAGGTCGTGGACGGCGGCGCCGCCATTGGGATAGGCAAACTCAACATGGTCGAAGGTGAGTACGGGTTCGGCGTCCTTGGCATGAGGGCGCAACGACGGTGCGTGCGGTGAGCCGGCGGGTGCCTGAATGTCGTTGCTTGCGTGTGCGGGGTCGACGATGCCCGAAATCAGGCGCTCGGCTTCATCGACATCCAAGCAAGGGGTACCGCTTACCAGGCCATCGGCCTCGAGGCTATTGAAGATACGCGTGACGCGAGGGCAGTCGACGCCGATGGCACGGAGCTCGTCGGTATGCGCGAAGACCTCGTGTGGCTCGCCCTGCAGCGCGATTTCGCCATGGTTGAGCACGAGCACGCGGTTGCAGTACTCCGAGAGCAGGGCGACCTTTTGCTCAACGACGACGATGGTAATTCCAAGTGCGCGGTTTGCCTCACGCAGCGTCTCGAAGACCAACGTGGAGCTGGCGGGGTCGAGTGCCGCGGTGGGCTCGTCGAGAACCAAGACGCGCGGACGCATGGCGAGGATGGCGGCGATGGCTACCTTTTGCTTCTGTCCGCCCGAGAGGGTGGCGATCTCGCGGTCGCGCAGGTCGCTGATGCCGACGGTCTCGAGCGTTTCGCTCACGCGCTGCTCGATCTGGTCGTGGGGAACGTCAAAGTTCTCGAGGCCAAAGAGCATCTCGTCCTCGACGACTGAGGCGACCATCTGCGTGTCGATATCCTGCAGCACGCTGCCGACGATTTGCGACACGTCGGTGAGCGAGGCTTCGCAGGTGTCGTGGCCGTCAACCATGACGGACCCAAAGAACGTGCCGGTGTAGTGGTGGGGCACGGCACCTGACAGGCAGGCGGCAAGCGTGGACTTGCCGGCGCCCGAGGGCCCGATGATGCCGATGAAATCTCCCTTGTTCACGCTGAGCGAGATGTGGCTGAGCGCCCGCTCGGTTTGCGTGCCATAGGAGAACGAGACATCGTCGACGTTGATGATCGTTTCCATGGATACCTTTCATAGTCATTGGGGACGTTCTTAAATGACGAGTCGTTTAAGAACGTCCCCAAGAGCTAGTTGTCTGGGACAGTCTTTGATGACGGGGCCGTGGAGTTGCGGCCCCGTCCATCATATCAGGCTATTTGTTGAGCACCTTGCGGAGGGGGAAGAAGAGGGCCTGGACCACGACGGCGTTGAAGACGGCAGTGCCGAGCACGATGGGCACCTTGGCGAGCGCCGTGGGCAGCGCGGCACCCATGATGACGGTGCCCAGGGCTGCGAAGAGAACGCCCGAAACCAGGGTGGTGAGCAGCCCGGCGATAAAGGGGTTAGTCTTGTCACCGCCGATGTTTGACTTAACGAGCGCTGCCATCGTCAGCGCGCCGGCAAGCTCGGTGACAAAGTTGAGGCCAGGGATTGACGTAGTGATCTGGATAACGGCTGCCGACAGGATGCCAAAGATGGCAGCCTGGGCAAAGCTCGCCTGCGTGAGCGCGATGGCTAGAGCATAGGCGGCAATGATGAACTGCGGCTTGATGCCCGTGACGGCCAGGGCATTACCTACGGTTATGTTGAGGATAAAGCCGGCGGCAAGCAGGACGGCGAGCAGGACCAGCGAGGTGATATCGAGGATGCCTTTGTCGTAAGCGGCGTTGGTAGAAATAGTACGAGCCTGAGTGTTGGTGGCCATGATGTTCTCCTTAAGGTGGGATTTGAGATAAGAGTGTCCTAGACCCCCACGAAAGGGGTTAAATCGAAAAGGGGATTAATTTTGAATAATGGAGCATGGAGACGGCTTTACGAGGGCCCCAGGTTGGCGCGAAAGAGGAGCGAAGCGTACTTGGGCACGCGAGCGACGAATGAACGCCAAGATGGGGTGGCTCGTAAAGCCGAGCGGGTTAGTTGAGCTTCAGGGCCTTCTGAATGGGCAGGTAGAGGGCACCGACCAGAATGGCGTTAAAGACGGCGGTCATGGCGACCACGGGCAGCATGGCTGCGGCGAGCTCGCCCACCACGCCAAGCATGGCCATCTTGATAACCATGAAGATGACGCCGGAGACAAAGGTGGTCACGAAGGTTGCGACGATGGCGACGGCAGGCTTGACCTGACCGTTCTTGCCGGCGGCGTTGACGATGCCGGCCATGAGCATGGCGGCGATGCCCTCGGCGGCAAAATCGACGAACGGCGAAGTGGTGGTGATCTGGATCACGGCAGCCGAGATGAGGCCAATGACGAGCGCCTGGCCGATGTTGGGGCGAACGACCAGGATGGTGAGGCAGAAGGCCGAGATGATGAACTCGGGGCTGATCATGCCGCCCGAGATGCCCGAGATTGCCTTGCCGACGGTGAAGTTGAGGATGAAGCCGGCGGCGAGCAGGATGGCGAGCAGGACGAGGGCGCGGACATCGAGTTTGCCGCGATCGGCGGTCTGGACGGTGCGGGGCTGGGTGGCGGTGGTGTTCTGAGACATGGTGAAAATCCTTTCGGAAGGGGATTGCAAGAGAAAAGCGGAGGCGCGTGATGCGAATGCGATCGGGCTCGAGATAGAAAAAGGCCCCCGGTCGAAACCGGAGGCCTTCCAATCACCTAGAGCGCAAAAACAGGCGTGAGGGACTCACTGTCGACCGATCGTATTCGCATCACGCCACCACCAGTTGTTAAGAGAGCTCATCGTGTTCTTCATGTTGGTGGCTCCTTTCGTGATGCCGTGGCGCGGTCGCACCTAGTTACTGTTGCGCTGCACTATAGCACAGCGAAGTGTGTGCGGGGAAATCTTTTTTAAAAAGATTTCAGCGGTGTTTCCCACCGGTCAAAAAGGCGGGCTGAGCGGGTGGGGCAACCCGTGTCGTCCCACCCGCACCAGCGAGGGATTACTCCTTGTTGCGGCGATAGAGGATATAACCGCCTGCGGAGATGACGGCAACGCCAGCGATGGCGAATACGGCCACCATGCGGCCATCAAAACGATCGCCAGTGGTGGGCAGGCCGCCCTTGGTGTTCGTCTTGTTGGTGGTTACCGTGGTCGTGGTGTTGTCCGACTTGCCGGGCTTCTCAGGCTTGGTGGTGGGCTGCTCAGGCTTCTCGGGGGTACCAGGCTGCTCGGGCTTGCCGGGCTGCTCGGGGGTGCCGGGCTGATCCGGGGTGACCGGGTCGGTGGCAAGAGCGTCCTGGGCGTAGGTAATGGACACCTTGAGGCCCTTGGTCTCGGTGTTCAGATCGCTTGGGGTGAAGGGCTGTTCGAAGTTTCCGGCCTTCTGATAGGCGCGCATCTCCTGGAGCAGGGCCTTGCACTTCTTGTAGGTGTTCTCGGTGGCAGCCTTGCCGGCCTTGTTGGCTAGGGCAGTGCGGCCCTCGGTGGTCGTTTCGGCCAGCATGGCGGCGTCAACTTCCTTGTTCTGCTCGATGAGCTCATTCTGGAGGGCGTCAAGATAGGCATGGACGCCAGCACCGAGGGTGGCACGATTCTCGAAGGCAAGCGAGCTGATGTCCATAAAGACGTAGTTAATGGAGTTCTCAGGCTCTTCGTTGTTTACGACGTCTGTTTCGTCGCAGTGGTCGAAAGATACGGTCTGGTCGCTGAAGTAGGGGCTGACCTCGGTCATCAGGGCGGAGTACAGCGGGATGGCGATGGAGAATTCAGCTCGAGAGAGCATCTCCCATTGGATGGTCGCAATTTCAGGGTTGAGGCCGTTGCGAATCTGGAAGAGATGGGCCTCACCGTTGCGCTCGGTGCCGATGCAATAGGCACCATCGGTGTTGGCGCTGAGGCCGGGAACGTTTTCGCCACGATTGCCAAAGGCGCGAATAAGTTCAAAAGTATTCCAACCGGACTTTTCGGGTTGGAAGAACAGCGGCTGCATTTCATTTACCATGGCGCCAACCTTAGCGCGCGGTTTTTCGCTAGTGTCCTGGACGATTTCATAGTCGGTGCCCTCAGTAAGCGGAGCCCCAAGGTAATCGCGGCCCTGGACGTAGCGCGACCAAGCGTGAACGGAAGTTTTGTCGATGGGCGAACCGTAGGTCTGGGCAACATCGAACTGTCCGTCGTCGAAATACTTGGCGAAACCCTTTTCTTCAGGTAGGGACTTAATGCCTTCGGAGTGAATGCAGTTTACGGTGTCATCGAGGTTAACCTTGAAGTTGAGATTGCTGATATTGGGATTGAGCGACGCGATATCATCGGTCAACTTCATGGCAATCCACTGATGGCCGGAAAGCGCGGCGAACAGCCAGGTCTCATTGTTGTCGGCAATGATGAGCTGGTCGTTGGCGTTGGCGCCCTGTTCGTTAATGAGCCTGCCGATGAGCTCGACTCCCTCGCGGGCCGTGCCGCTCTCGCCAAGGATGACGCCGGCGTAGACGTATTCGCTGATGCCTGTTTTGGTCAGGGGATCTGCGGCCTTTGCTTCGTCATTCATGCTCGTGCTCAGCGTGGCAGAGCAAGAAACGCCCTTCTCGTTAATTCCCGCTTCGGAGTAGGCGTCCCAGCGTCCGTGCCACTGCGAAGGGTGGTCGCGCACGTAGCTATAACGATATGTGGTCTTGGTCGAGGTGTATGCGAAGTCGGACTCGTCTGAGCCGTAGATATGGCCGGGACCATGCGAGGGTTCAATGCCATAGTGCTTGAGGTAACGTGTGCCAACGTCCTCGGTGCGGCCGTAGTACGTGTTGCCATCGGCCGTTAGGTTTTTGCCCATGTAGATCTGCGTGCAGGCGAGCGCAGAGGTCGGCATGGACATGATGGTTGCGGCTCCAAAAGCAAGGCCAATGCCAAGCTTTTTGAGCGCGTTGACGGGGTGAGTTTTCCTCATAATCCCTCCCAGCGTGCGAAAGCCCTCTGTCGCCAGAGGGCTTCAGCCAATAAAGACACCCCACTAGCGTAACGAACTGGAAACAATATTCATCTATGAAAGATACTTACTCGATAAGCGTAATGAAATATGCGATGAGTGGTTAATTATACTCAGTTTGTAGCTTTAGCCAAATAAAGACTCCCTGCAATTACTACATCTGGATAAAGCGTCTGGAAAGACCGAAATTAAAAATCCCCGCTGTTTGGCAAATGCATAAACAGCGGGGGAGACGATAATTGGATGAATATCATACCAATGTGGAATTACTTCTTTCGGCGGTGGATCACATTGATCGCATAGCCTACGAGCATAGCCAAAACGATGATGAGAAAGCCGAGCGCGGGATTGTCGTTCATGGGGTCCTCCTATTTTCCGAGCGGTGAGAATTCGTCGACGATGAGGTCGAGGCATTGCGGAAGCGCACGGGCGCCAAAGACGCCCGAGTTGCTGGAGATAATCTCGCCATCGAACTGCATGCCCAGCGACGGCGTGCAGGTAATCTTGGCTTCCTTGGTTTGGATGATCTTGAACTGCGGACGGCCGAGCACCTTGCCGGCGGGGTCGAGCGCGGCGGTAATCACGGTGGGCAGCAGCTGCACAGTGCGCACGGGCTCGATGACCGCGATGTCGACCATGCCGTCGTTCATGCGGCAGTTGGGGAACAGGTTGATGTCGTTTTGAATGACCGAGGTGTTGCCGGCCATGCAGCAGATGCCGTCGAGCTCCTCGACAATGCCGTCATGCTCAATCGTAAAGTGCGCCACCGTGGGATTGGGCGTGGCGAGCGCAGACAGGAAGTAGGCGATCTCGCCGATGTCGTTTTTGGTGGGGGCGGCCTTCATCATGATCTCGGCATCGTAGCCCGACCCAGCGATGATGATAAAGCCATGGCGCTTCTCGTTGCCGTCCTCGTCGAGCCAAAAGAGCTCGCCCATGTCTGCCTTGACGGTGCGGCCGTCGCGGCAGGCCTTGGCGAGCGCCGCTGCCTCGGGGGCATTGCCGATGTTGTTGAAGAACAGGCAGGCCGTGCCAGAGGGAAAGACGAGTGTGGGGACGCCGCATCCGCGCATTTGATCGAGCACGTTGGAGACGGTGCCGTCGCCGCCCGAGACCACCACGCGATCGAACTCGCGCACGTCCGCCACGGCGTCCTCGGGCTCCATACCGTCGCCGATAAAGCGCATCACGACTTCATCGCCGCCCTGCGAGAGGGCGTGCGTGAATGCGAAGATTTCATCTGAGCTGGGGCCCGATGCCGGGTTGTGGATGATAAGGCAGCGCATACTTACGTTCCCGTTCTGTGACTAACCGAGTATAGTTGTAGGGCAATGCCGATATCCTACCCGTGTTTTTCGGGCCTAACCTTATTCGATGGGTTGATATGTACATTTCCACACATCAGGCTCTACTCGACTTTTGCCAGCGCGCCCGCGAGTTCGACGCGATTGCCGTTGACACCGAGTTTTTGCGCGAGCGCACGTTCCATCCTCGTCTGTGCCTGGTCCAGATTGCCACCCCTGCCGAGAGCGTCGCGGTCGACCCCCTGGTGATCGACGACCTGTCGCCGCTCGCCGAGCTTATGGCCGACGAGAGCGTGACCAAGGTGTTCCACGCCTGCTCGCAGGATATGGAGGTTATGCTCCATACCGTGGGCGTGCTGCCGCGTCCTATTTTTGACACGCAGGTCGCCGCTGCCTTTTTGGGCGAGCGCCAGCAGATTTCCTACGGCGCGCTCGTGCAGACCTTTTGCGGCGTCTCGCTGCCCAAGACTGAGTCGCTGACCGACTGGTCGCGCCGCCCGCTGACCGATAAGCAGATTGAATATGCGATCGATGATGTCAAGTATCTGATCGTCGCCTATACCGAGATGATGAGTCGCCTGCGCGAGCTGGGCCGCGTGGACTGGGTGCTCGACGAGCTGCGCCCGCTGGCCGATGAGTCGCACTATCGCGCCGACCGTCACGAGGCATTCCGTAAGGTCAAGCGCATCAACTCCTGCAGCCGCCATCAGCTGGGCATCGCACGTGAGCTTGCCGCCTGGCGCGAGGACCGTGCCGAGCGCCGCAACATCCCGCGCAAGTGGGTCATGTCCGACGATACACTGCTGGCGCTCGTCAAGCGCAATCCCGTGCGCGTCGAGGAGTTCCGCAGTATCCGCGGTACCGACCAGCTGGGTGAGCGCGATGTGGACGGCGCGCTCATGGCCATCAAGCGCGGCGCGAGCTGCCCACACGACCGTCTGCCGCTCATGGTGCGCGGGCATCGTCAGATCTCGCCGGAGCTGGAGAGCGTGACCGATCTTATGTATGCGCTCATTCGCCTGGTTGCCGAACGCTCGGGCGTGGCGACCTCGGTCATTGCCTCGCGCGATGACCTGGCCGACTACATTGAGCATCCCGAGCAGAGCCCCCTGCGCGAAGGCTGGCGCTTTGAGCTCGTGGGCTCGCGCCTGGACGATTTGCTCTCGGGCAATATGGGGTTGACAGTGAAGGACGGCAAAATCGAGCTCTTGTAGGGAAGCCTAGCCGGCTGAGTGGGTAGAATGCCTCCAACGTGTAACTCGATTCGGAGGAATTCGCATGCCTTATTACTATGGATACGGCTTTGGCATCGACCCACTGTACCTGCTGGTTGTTCTCGTTTGTACGGTGCTCGGTCTTGCCGCGCAGAGCTATATCAACTCGACGTACAAGACGTGGTCCAAGGTTCGTTCGGACGGTGACACAGGCGCTGCCGTCGCTCGCCGCATGCTCGACGCCAACGGTTGCAACGCCGTAGGCATCAAGGGTGTAGCCGGCGAGCTCACCGACCATTACAACCCGCAGGATAACAACCTGTATCTGTCGAATGCCAATCGCTCGGGCGGTTCGGTCGCAAGCGTTGCCGTTGCCTGCCACGAGGCAGGCCATGCCGCCCAGCGTCAAAGCGGTTACGCCATGATGAAGGTGCGCACCGCCCTCGTGCCGGTCGTCAATTTTACCCAGAACACCTGGACGATCGTGCTGCTCATGGGCCTGTTCATGAACATCGCGGGGCTCACGACCCTCGCGCTGGTCTTCTTCTCGTTTAGCGTGCTGTTCCAGCTGGTTACACTGCCGGTCGAGATCGATGCCAGCCGTCGCGCCGTTGCGTATATCGAGCAGTCGGGCATGAGCTCCAAGCAGGTCAACGGTGCCAAGAAGGTGCTGACGGCAGCTGCGCTCACCTATGTGGCGGCAGCGCTCACCTCGATTATTCAGCTGCTCTACCTGATGGCTCGCTACAACAGAAACTCCAACCGATAACAAATAGGACAGGCAGGCGCCGCGGGGATTCGTGTCCACGCGGCGCTGTACTATGTGTTGGACTTGAATTTGCGCAGGGCCGGAGCCCATGTGCACGATGACGAAAGGAGGCTGCGTGGCAGGCTGGAATCTGACCGGCAATACCGTTTCCGCCGAGTTCGACGGATCGGACGAGCAGGAGCGCAAAGAGCTCAGCGTGAGCCAAGCGGTGGAGATCGCCGCCGGCGCGCTCGACGCCATTCCGCAGCTGAGCGTTTTGGGTGAGGTCACGGGTTTTCGTGGTCCCAATGCCCGAAGCGGCCACTGCTACTTTCAGATCAAGGACGACTCGGCGGCCGTCGACTGCATCATCTGGAAGGGCGCCTACCTTAAGCGCACGTTCGATCTGCGCGACGGCATGCAGGTGAGCTTTAAGGGCAGCTTCAATCTCTATAAGGCCACGGGCCGCATGAGCTTTGTCGCTCGCTCGTTTTCGCTGGCGGGGGAGGGTCTGCTGCGTCAACAAGTGGCGCAACTGGCCGAAAAGCTACGCCGCGAGGGCCTGATGGACGAAGCGCGCAAACGCCGCATCCCGGTGTTCTGCTCCCGCGTGGCGGTCGTCACCTCGCTTTCGGGTGCCGTAATCGACGACGTCAAGCGCACATTGCGTCGTCGCAACCCGCTCGTCGAGCTCGTCTGCGTGGGCGCCAAGGTTCAAGGCGAGGGTGCGCCGGCCGAGCTTATTGAGGGCCTGCGCCGTGCCGCCGCCATCACGCCGGCGCCCGACTGCATCTTGCTGGTGCGCGGCGGCGGCTCCTTCGAGGACCTCATGACCTTCAACGACGAGGAGCTTGCCCGTGCAGTGGCTGCCTGTCCCGTGCCCGTGGTGACCGGTATCGGCCATGAGCCCGATACCTCGATTTGCGACATGGTGAGCGACCGCCGTGCCTCCACGCCCACGGCGGCGGCAGAATCGGTGGCGCCGGCTATGACGGAGTTGGCCGATGTGCTCGAGGCGCGCCATCAGCGTCTGGGCGCTGCGATGGCATCGATGATTGGGTCGAATCAGGTTGATTTGGAGATGCTCGATCAGCGCGGTCGCCGTGCCTGGGATACCTATACGGCTCGCTTGGGCGATGCGCTCGATGCGGCTGCGTGCCGCCCGTGCCTCAACGACCCCACATTTATGGTCGAGCGTCGCGAGTCGGAGCTTGCGCTGACTGCCGATCGCCTGTCGGGCGCCATAGTACGCTCGGTCGGGACATTCCGCTCCAACTTTGAGCGCCTGCCCGAGCGCCTGGTTGCAAGCACCTCGGGGCTCGATGGCAAACGCCATGCGCTCACGCTCGCGAGCTCTCGCCTGGAGCATCAGGGGCGCACGATGCTCAACAAGCCAGCGTCCGACCTGGGCCGTGCGGCAGCCTCGCTCGATGCCCTGTCGCCGCTCAAGGTGCTTGCCCGTGGTTATTCCATCGCGTACAGCGATGATGGGGTGGCCACGAGCGCCAAGACCTTTAAGCCCGGCGACGCCATCCGCGTGCGCATGGCAGACGGCAACGTGGCGGCAACGGTCAATACGGTCGAGTAGACCGAGTTTCATAGCGATAAACCTTTAGGAAAGGAAACAGATATGGCAGAGAAGACCCCGGTCGAGCAGCTTACGTACAAGCAGGCCTCGCAGGAGCTGGAGCTCATCATTCGCAGCTTGGAGTCGGGCGATATGGAGCTCGAGGAGTCGCTCGAGAGCTATACCCGCGGCGTCGAGCTCCTCAAGAGCCTGCGCACCCGCCTGTCCGATGCCGAGCAGAAGGTCTCGGTGCTTCTTAAGGACGTCGACGGCAACGACGTGCTCGCCGACGGCGAAGCCGCCAACACCGACGACAACCTCTCGTTCTAACCACCTTGCAGCCTACTTTGGGGTAGTCTTTTTGGGACGGGGCTTTTTGACTACCCTTGCGCGACGGCTTGCCGAGCGCTTGCGCTTGCGAAAAAGTAGTCAAAAAAGCCCCGTCCCAAAAAGACTACCTTGGTCTGTGAGAAAGGAACCAACCATGTGTGATTGCATCTTCTGCAAAATCGCCAACCACGAGATCCCCTCGACCGTTGTCTATGAGGACGACCAGGTCATCGCGTTCGACGACCTCAATCCCCAGGCGCCGGTCCACACGCTCGTGATCCCCAAAAAGCACTACAGCGACATCGCCGACAACGTACCGGCCGAGACCATGGGCGCCATGGCTCACGCCATCCAGGAGGTCGCTAAGGCCAAGGGCTTGGAGGACGGTTTCCGCGTCATCTCCAACAAGGGCGTCAACGCCGGCCAGACCGTCATGCACTTCCACATGCACGTTCTCGGTGGCAAGAACCTGGGCGAGAACCTCATCTGAGGGCGCGTAGGCCGTCGACTTGGCTGCCTTTGGAGTAATCTATGCAGCTTTCTCAACTCGAATACCTTCAAGCTGTAGCGAACTATGGCGGCGTGCGCAAAGCAGCTCGCGCCGTTCACGTGAGTCCGCAGGCTGTTTCGTCGGCAATAAAAAAGTTGGAATCTGAGTATCAGATTGTTTTGCTCGACCGATCGGCGGGGGAGGCTGTTTTGTCTCCGGCGGGCAGAGAATTTGCGCGTCGTGCACGCGTGATCCTGGCGCAAGTCGACGATCTCAAAAAGTACGCTCAATCGGGGAACGGCGGCGTTTCGCCCGACGGCCATTTCCGTCTTTACGCCCCCTGTCTTCACGGGCGGGGGCGCCTTTTTTCCGAAAACTGGTACGACTCGTTTGAAAGCTCGCACCCTCAGATTCATCTTGATGTGTGGCATCAGCCAACGGCAACATGCTTTGAATCACTTATACTTGGAATTTCGGACGCGGCTATCTCGTTCGAGGAACCACGGGACAGCGTCCTTTCTTCAAAATATATGGGTGAAAAGGAGCTCAGGGTTCTTTCATGTCCAGCTGGTCATCAATCTGTTGACGCTATGACCATTCGTGAGTTACTGGGCGGCAGGCTCGCTGTTCCCATTAATTTGTCACCCTGTCTCAATGCAATTAATCAATGTCCCGAAGCTCAGCTGGTTAATTTCCGCTTTCGCGATGTCGAATACGGAAACAGGGCGCAGGCTGAGTTTCTTCAAGCCGGGGGATTGATATTGAGTTTTTCTGGCTCTTCTCTCGCATCGGATGGATCGGAAGTGAGCGAGTGCTCCATTGAAGCCTCACATGACGTAGCCTTGCCCATCTACTTTTGCTATCGACAAAATGCCTGGACCGATCGACACCAGACGGTATTTCTTCACCTATTGCGTCATCTCGCTTCGTGAGGCCATTTGGCCTCGTGTCGTCAAGTGAATGTTGACGCCCTGCAACACATAGCTGACAGCTTTGCCCTCATGCTTTTCCAAGATTTCGATTTAGATTGCTGACTCTTGGAGGGCGGAGCATGAAAAACCGTACGGTTTTGCTTTATATGACGTTCGTTTTTCTGTCGAACTTCAGCACCATTTTGTATTTTCTGACGGTTTACCTTGAATTCGTCGGATTCTCGATGGTGGCGATTTCTAGCATGATGATTGCATATCAAGTGAGCAAGTTCATCCTTGAAGTTCCCACTGGCTATATTGCTGATAGGCTTGGACGAAAGACGAGCGGTCTCGTTGGCGTCGTGGGAATGCTTGGATACTACGCCGCCCTACTCCTTGTCCGTTCTCCTCTGCTTTTGATCGGCGCGTTTGCTCTCAAAGGTTTTGCCGCTGCATGTGTGAGCGGATCCATCGAAGCGATTTACATTGACAGCGTCTCTCGGGACCAGCTCGTAAGACTTAATGTCGTTGAGCGATTTGTTTTCTATGCCTCTTATGCCATCTCCGCTTGCGTGGGCGGTTTCATTTCGTCTGTCGGTGCATATCTCATTGGCCTTTCGGCAGATATCATCGCAATGGTGTTGACGTTGGTTGTTGTTGTCTGCATTCCTGAGATGCGAAGAGGGGGCACTGCGGGGACACCTGAGCGTGGAATGAGCCCGAAGATGATCGGTGCCGCTATTGCGTGTAACGGAATTCTTCGTTCAGCGTTCATCATGGACTGTTCTCAAGCATTTGCTTTTGTCGCCCTGGAAGACTTTTTCTCACTGTTGCTTTCGGGTCGCGGAATGAATGCCGTCGCTTCGGGTGTGATCATTGCGGTCCAGCTCCTTGCCTCGGCCTCCATGGGGCTTATTGTGCCCAGTGTGATTGCTCATGTCGACAAGGGCCGTTTTGCGCGTATTTGCGGCATCGTGCGCCTTTCCCTGACTGCCCTGTTTTTGATTCCCTTTACTCCGATCTATTTGCTGCCCGTGTTCTATGTGTTGCAGACGGTCGCCTACTCGTTATTTGCTCCAATTAAATACTCAATTTTTCAAAATGCCGCCGATTCTTCGATGCGCTGTTCATTGATTTCGGTTCAAAGCCAAATGGTGGCGGTGGGCGCTGTTCTTTTCTATCTGTTCAACGCCGTGTTGAGTAGCATTACGGGTATTCGAGTTGTATTGCTTGTTGCACTCGGGATTTCTTCTCTGGCGTATATTCCCGCGCTATTTCGTCTTACAAGTCAAAGACCATGAGCACTCATGCATCGATAACTTATATATCAACGCAATAAACCCGAGCGCGAGGGCGTTTGGGTTTATTATTGAAGCGTATGTAACCTGGCGGCGCCACACCGCCTGTTAGTAGGGAGACACATGAACGTTCTGGTCGTCAACGCAGGATCTTCGACCCTTAAGTATCAGGTCATCGATACCAAGTCCCACAAGGTGTCCGCGAAGGGCTCCTGCGAGCGCGTCTGCTTTACCGGCGGTACCTTCACGCATGCTGCCAACGGCTCCAAGAAGGTGACCGAGAACATCGAGTTCCCCGACCACAAGGTCGCCATCGAGGCTGTCCTGAAGGACCTCGAGGCCAACGGCGTCAAGATCGAGGGCATCGGCCACCGCATCGTTCAGGGCGGTTGGTACTTTGGCGATTCCTCCCTCGTCGACGAGGACGTTCTTGCCAAGATCCGCGAGGTTGCCCCGCTCGCTCCGCTGCACAACAACCCCGAGGCCAACGTTATCGAGTACTGCCTGGAGCAGTATCCCGACCTGCCTAACGTCACGGTCTACGACACCGCTTTCCACTTCAACATGCCCGAGGTCGCCAAGACTTACGCCCTGCCCAAGGACGTCTGCGACAAGCTGCACATCCGCAAGTACGGCGCCCACGGCACCAGCTATCGCTACATCTCCAAGAAGGTTGCCGAGATGACCAACGGCGAGGCCCGTAAGGTCGTCGTGTGCCACATCGGCTCCGGCGCTTCCTTGTGCGCCATCGAGGACGGCAAGTGCATGGACACCACCATGGGCCTCACCCCGCTCGACGGCGTCATGATGGGCACCCGCTGTGGTTCCATCGACCCGGCTACCGTGTGCTATCTGCAGCGCGAGGGTGGCTACACCTTCGACGAGGTCGACGAGATGATGAACAAGAAGTCCGGCCTCATGGCCGTGACCGGCGGCAAGACCAACGACTGCCGTAACGTCGAGGAGCTCGCCGCCGCCGGCGACCCCGAGGCTCAGCTCGCCTTCGATATGTTCGTCTACAAGATTGCCGCCAAGGCAGCCGAGATGGCAACCTCCATGTGCGGCATGGACACGCTCGTCTTTACCGCCGGTATCGGCGAGCACGCTCCGGCTGTCCGCGCCGGTGTGGCCGACCGTCTGGCCTTTATGGGCGTCAAGATGGACCATGCCCGCAACGCCCTGCGTGGTGACGGCGCTTGGTGCCTGTCCGCCAAGGATTCCAAGGTCAAGATCTTCGTCATCCCCACGGACGAGGAGTTTATGATCGCTTCCGACGTTGAGCGCATCGTTAACGGCAAGTAATTGATGCAAGGGGAGGGGACTGGATGGCCTTGTGCCGTTCAGCCCCCTTTTATGCACTTTGAGCGAAGAGTTTAATAGATATTTATTGAATTCTGATAACTTCTTATTAAGGATACGGCCGCCTTATGGGTTTGCCGACCGTACTGTAATCACGAAGGAGTCTCATGAACGTACTTGTTGTCAACGCCGGCAGCTCGAGCCTTAAATATCAGCTTTTGGACACCGATACCCGCGAGGTTTTCGCTAAGGGCAACTGCGAACGTATCGGTTCGGACATGGGCATCTTTGGCCACTCCGAGAACGGTGGCGTCAAGCAGACCGAGGAGATTCCTTTCCCCGACCACCGCTCGGCTATCGCGCGCGTGCTCGAGGAGCTCGAGAAGACCGACTTTACGATCGATGGCATTGGGCATCGTATTGTTCAGGGTGGCTGGTACTTTGACGATTCCGCGGTCGTCGACGATGAGGTCATGGCTAAGATTCTCGAGGTGGCACCGCTTGCCCCGCTGCACAACTACGGCGAGGCAGCGGCAATCGAGTATTGTCGCGAGAAGTATCCGGAGCTGCCCAACGTGGCCGTCTTCGACACCTCGTTCCACATGACTATGCCCGAGGTCGCCTACACCTACGCGCTGCCCAAGGACGTGTGCGACAAGTACCACGTGCGCAAGTACGGCGCGCACGGTACGAGCCACCGTTACGAGTGGATGATGGCCAAGGAGATCCTGGGTACGCGCTGCCACCGTCTGCTTTCGTGTCATCTGGGCAACGGCGCTTCGCTCGCCGCCATTGAGGACGGTGTATGCCGCGATACCACGATGGGCCTCACGCCGCTCGACGGCCTGATGATGGGCACCCGTTGTGGTTCCATTGACCCGGCTACCGTGTGCTACCTGCAGCGCGAGGGCGGCTACAGCTACCAGGAAGTCGATGACATGATGAACAAGCAGTCTGGTCTGCTTGCCATCTCGGGCATCTCCAACGACGCCCGTGACATCCGTACGCGCGCCTCCGAGGGCGACGAGCGCTGCCTGCTCGCCTTCGATATGTTCGCCTACAAGGCCATGCAGCAGGCCGGCTCCATGATCGCTTCAATGGCGGGCGTGGACACCATTACCTTTACCGCCGGCATTGGCGAGAATGACTGGTCGATCCGCAAGGCCTTCTGCGACTGCTTCGAGTGGCTGGGCGTGCGCATCGACAACAACAAGAACCGCGAGGCCGTGGGTAACGGCCCGCAGGTCATCAGCGCCGCCGGCTCTTCCGTCACGGTCATGGTCATCCCCACCGACGAGGAATACATGATCGCCCACGACGTCGAGCGTCTGACTGGTAATAACTAACGAATTCGTTTGCAATTGAGAGAAAGGCCTCCAGAGCAACAGCTCCGGAGGCCTATTTACTACTGGACGGAAACTCCATCCCATTTAGAACGCGAATTCCGGGACGCACTTTCCGGTTGAGGCACGTAGCGGAAACCGCATCCCACAATCAAGCATAATTCCGTCCCGTAGTTTCCCAAACAGGCTCCAAGTGGAAACCGTATCCCAGAATCCGCCCCCAAACCGGGACGCACTTTCCGGTTGAACAGTCGCAGACCACACAAGCCATTTCAAATCCAAAGTGACCATATCCGCAACGCCCGCGCTCTCAACAACGGCACCCAACCATTCAGATTTACAGCCCCAGCTCGTAGCCAAGCCGCCGTCCACCCCAGATTCCCTGAATGCCACGTGACGGTAGAAGGCCCCACAGGGTAACCCCTGAAAACATCCCGCAGACCAGAAACGCCCCCGTTCGTAGCTCCGAAGGAGCAGAACGGGGGCGTTTCATTGGTCGAGGACGTTTTCAGGGGTTACCCTGTGGGGCCTTCGGGCGAGTATGTTCGCTACTCAGCCATCTGAGCCTGGACGGCGGTGATGGCTACGACACCCACGATGTCGTCGGCGGAGCAGCCGCGCGACAGGTCGTTGACCGGCTTGGCGATGCCCTGCAGGATGGGGCCGTAGGCGTCGGCACCGGCGAAGCGCTGGACCAGCTTGTAGCCGATGTTGCCGGCCTCGAGGTCGGGGAACACGAGCACGTTGGCCTTGCCGGCGACAGAGGAGCCGGGAGCCTTGAGCTGGGCGACGGTGGGGACGATAGCGGCGTCGAGCTGCAGGTCGCCATCGATGGCGAGCTCGGGAGCCTTCTCCTTGCAGAACTTCACGGCCTCTTGGACCTTCTTGGCGACCTCGCCGCCAGCGGAGCCCATGGTGGAGTAGGAGAGCATGGCCACGTGCGGCTCAACGTTGCCCATGAAGGTGGACCAGGAGTGAGCGGAGGCGATGGCGATCTCGGAGAGCTCGTCGGAGGACGGGTTGATGTTGAGGCCACAGTCGGCGAAGATCAGCGTGCCGTCGGTGCCGAACTGCGGGGTGTCGGTGCACATCACGAAGAAGGCCGAGACCAGCTTGGTGCCCGGGGCGGTCTTGAGGATCTGAAGCGCAGGGCGCAGGGTGTCGGCGGTGGAGTGGCAGGCGCCAGAGACCAGGCCGTCGGCATCGCCCATCTTGACCATCATGGTGCCAAAGTAGGTGGCGTCCATCACCTGGGCGCGAGCCTGCTCGATGGTAACGCCCTTCTTGGCGCGGAGCTCGGCAAACTTCTGCGCGTACTCCTCGTGCTTCTCGGCATTGCGCGGGTCGATGACGGTAGCGCCGGGAACGTTGATCTCGTCGGGGTTGCCCAGGATGACGATCTTTGCCAGGCCCTCCTCGATGATCTTGGTGGCAGCGACGATGGTGCGCGGATCCTCGCCCTCGGGCAGGACGATCGTCTTAAGGTCGGCCTTAGCGGCAGACTTCATACGGTTAAGGAAATCGCTCATGTTACTCCTTACAAGCGTTTCACTAAGCTCCAGGCGCCCGGCTGTTCACGAATAAACCCGCTACTAGCGGGTTTACCTTTCAATTATGTACGCCGCGGTGCTTGAGCTTTCCTTGTGTGGCAAGCTCATTATAGGACGCATTAGCGCTATAATCGCTCTGATAAATATGTCTCGAAGAATGTTCGAGAAAAGCCCAGCTAACGAGCCCGTGGCTTTTGACAAGGAGTATCGATGCAGATTACCTCAGGCCTGCCTGAAGGCTTTAACGCCGGCGCGTACGACATGATTGTCGTCGGTGCTGGATATGCCGGTGCCGTTTGCGCCCGCCGTCTTGCCGAGACCATCGGCTATCGTGTTGCCGTTTTGGAGCGCCGTAGCCACATTGCGGGCAATGCCTATGACTGCACTGACGAGGCCGGAATCCTGATCCACGAGTACGGTCCGCATATCTATCACACCTTTAACGAGCGCGTGCACAATTTCCTGTCGCGCTTTACCAAGTGGACGGATTATCAGCACAAGGTGCTCGCCAACATCAACGGTACCCTTATGCCCGTGCCCTTCAACCATGCGAGTCTCAAGCTCGCCTTTGGTGACGAGCGCGGCGAGGAGCTGTATCAGAAGCTCGTGGAGACCTTTGGCAAGGATGTCAAGGTGCCCATTATGGAGCTGCGTAAGAAGAACGACCCCGACTTGGCCGAGGTCGCCGATTACGTCTACGAGAACGTCTTTTTGCATTACACCATGAAGCAGTGGGGCCAGACGCCCGATCAGATCGACCCCTCGATCACCGGCCGCGTTCCCGTCTTTGTGGGCGATGATGACCGCTACTTCCCGCAAGCTCCCTTCCAGGGCATGCCGCAGGAGGGCTACACGGCGCTCTTTGAGCACATGCTCGACCACGACCTGATTGACGTGTTCTGCGACGTGGACGCCCGCGATCTTTTTGAGATCGATGAGACCACCGTCAAGATCGGTGGCAAGGTCTACGGCGGCGAGATCGTCTATACCGGTCCGCTCGATGAGCTGTTCAACCTCGACCTGGGCGCTCTTCCGTACCGTACGCTCGACATGAAGTTCGAGACGCTCGATATGGATCAGTTCCAGCCCGTGGGCACCGTCAACTACACCACGAGCGAGGACTACACCCGCATTACCGAGTTCAAGAACATGACTGGTCAGGTCCTGCCCGGCAAGACCACCATCATGAAGGAGTACTCCAAGGCCTATACGCCCGGCTCGGGCGAGACGCCGTATTACGCCATTCTTGAGCCCGAGAACCGTGAGCTCTATGAGCGCTATCTTGAGCGCGTCCAGAACCTGACAAACTTCCACCCGGTGGGTCGTCTGGCCGAGTATCGTTACTACGATATGGATGCCGTGACCAATTCCGCCCTCGATCTTTCGGATGAGATTATCGCCTGCCATGCATAAAGTCATAACATTCGGTATTCCCTCGTATAACGCCGCCAAGGACATGGACCATTGCATCACCTCCATCTTGGAGGGGAGCAATTACGCCACCGATATCGAGATTATCGTGGTGGACGACGGCTCCAAGGACGAGACGGCCGCCAAGGCCGACGAGTGGGAGGCCCGTTATCCTGGAATCATCCGCGCGGTGCACCAGGAGAATGGCGGCCACGGTATTGCCGTCCTTTCGGGTCTGCGCGAGGCGCAGGGCACCTACTACAAGGTCGTCGACTCGGACGACTGGCTTGACGGCGCTGCCCTTTCGACCATGCTGTCGATTCTGCGCGGCTTTGAAGAGCGCGACCAGCGCGTTGACCTGTTTATCTCGAACTACGTGTACGAGAAGGTTTACGAGGGTACGCATACGGCCATTGGTTACAAGTTTGCCCTGCCTCGAAAAAAGATCTTTACCTGGGACCAGATCGGCCATTTCCGTTTGGACCAGAATCTGCTCATGCACAGCCTGTGCTATCGCACGGATGTGCTGCGCGAGTCCAACCTGCCCATGCCGCCGCACACGTTCTATGTGGACAACATCTACGCCTACGTGCCGCTGCCGCGTTGCGAGACCATGTACTACGCCGACATCGACCTCTATCGCTACTTTATCGGTCGCGAGGGCCAGAGTGTCAACGAGGCCACGATGGTCAAGCGTCTGGACCAGCAGTTCCGTGTTACGCGTATCATGATGGAGTCGTACCACCTGTACAGCGATGTCGAGTCGTCGCGTCTGCGTTCGTACATGATGGGCTACTTCACCATGATGATGGCGATCTGCTCGGTGCTCACCAAGCTTTCCGACGAGGATTGTGCCGATGAGCGTCTGAAGACGCTGTGGAATGATTTGAAGGCCTATGACGAGCGTATGTATCGTCGTGCACGTTACGGTGTGGTCGGCTTCTTCACTAACCTCCGCGGACGGGCCGGAGACAAAACCACACTCGGCCTATACCGTCTTGCCTCAAAGATCTTCAAATTCAACTAGCACAGAAGCGCTCGGGTAACGGGGACCCCTGGTCCTTAACTTGCTACTTCGAACAGTCCTGCGCAAGACGGAGGCGCCACTGGCGCCTCCTTTGCGTGCGGAACTCGTATCAAGTTAAGGACCAGGGGTCCTCTGCTATGTCTCGCTTTATGTCAGCAAGTTGAATTTGAAGATCTTCGACGCGCGGTACACAGGGGCCTGGGCTGAAAAGATTTTGGTTGGTAGGTTGCCCGGTGGGTCTTGGTTATGTTTGTCGCGAGTTCCGCACGAGCCGAAGAGCACTTAATGTGCTCTTCGTGCGAGCCAGGACTGTAGAGCAGCAAACATAACCAAGACCCACCGGGCAACCGGTCAGGTTAGGCTACTTCGCGGCGCCGGGGATGCCGTGGGAGGTTTTGGCGGTTTTGGCTCCGTTTACGATGGCGGTTTGCAAAGCCCTTACGGCGAGCATGCCCAGCAGGTCTAGGGGAACGGCGGCGCTTGCCTGGGCGCCCAGTTTGCCGCTGGCGAGGGTGTAGATGGTGTCGCCGTCGTTGGTGGTGTGCGTGGGACGGATGGCGTGTGCGTAGGCGTCTGCGGCCATTTGGGAGACCTTGGTGGCCTGGGCCTTAGTGAGTTCCATGTTGGTGACGATGCAGCTGATGGTGGTGTTGGTGCGGTCGAGCGGCATCTGCATGGATCCGGCGGCGGCGAAGGCTGCGAGTTCCATATCGACGATTTGGTCGCTATCGGCTGAGGCGCGCATGCCGGCGACCCACTCGCCGGTGAGGGGGTCGACAACGTTGCCGCAGGCGTTGACCGAAACCACGGCGCCTACCTTAACGGGACCGAGCGCCACGGCGGCGGCTCCAAGGCCAGCCTTCATGCAGGTGGCAGGGCCCATGAGCTTACCTACGGTGGCACCGGTGCCGGCGCCCACATTGCCTTGCTCGAGCGTGGTGGGGGTGTTGTCGAGTGCCTCGCGCACGGCGGCGATGCCGGCCTCTATGTCGGGGCGTACGGTGGGGTCGCCAAAGGCAAGGTCGAAGATACAGCTGGAGCACACGATGGGCACCTGCGTGGGGCCGACGGGCAGACCAATGCCGCGGCTCTCGAGTTCGCGAGCGACGCCGCTTGCAGCCTCGAGGCCAAAGGCCGATCCGCCCGAAAGGCAGACGGCGTGAACCTTGTCGACGGTGTTCTCGGGTCGCAGCAGGTCGGTTTCGCGCGATGCTGGAGCACCGCCGCGAACGTCAACGCCGCCGGTGGCACCCCCGGGCGCCACGATTACGGTGCAGCCGGTGCCAGCCTCCTCGTCCGTATAGTTGCCAAAGCAAAAGCCATCGACATTGCAAACATCGATGGCTTCGAGCAGTGTGTCCATGTTTTCTCCTATCGGTTTTCCGCCGGGCCTTATGCCCGGTCGGGATCCGTACGGTACGGCAAAATTGTAGGCGCTGGGGGATAACCAGCGCCAGATGCAATTACGAGAGTTTTTGAATCGCGTGTGCGACGCGAGCGATGGGCAAGCCCACCACGTTGTAGAAGTCACCCGAAATATCGTGCACAAGCATGCGGCCGCCTGTGCCTTGGATGCCGTAGGCCCCGGCCTTGTCCATGGGTTCGCCGGAGGCAACATAGTGCTCGATCTGCTCTTCGGTAAGCTCATAGAACGTCACGTCGGTCACATCGACAAACGACAGGCTCTCGGCGGCATGCGGAGCGGCCGTGTCGCCTGCCTTAACGATGCAGACGCCGGTTGCGACCTGGTGCGTGCGGCCCGAAAGCTCGCGGAGCATGGTGCGCGCCTCGTCCTCGGTTGCCGGCTTGCCCAGAATCTTGCCATCGAAGGTAACAATAGTATCGGCCGCGACGGTCAGTTCGTTGGGCTCGGCATACTCGGCGGCAACGGCGGCGGCTTTGGCGCGTGCTAAGCGTTCAACGAGCGTAAGCGGGGCCTCGCCATCAAAAGGTGTTTCGTCGATATCTGCGGGAATCACGCGAATGTCATAGCCCGCCTCGCGCATCAACTCGATGCGGCGCGGTGATTGCGAAGCCAAAATCATAGCTGAATGCCCTCGGCGACCTTCTCGACGGCCTTGTCGCCGGCGAGTGTGCGCAGCAGCTCAAGCGCAAAGGGAAGCGACTGGGCCATGCCGCTGGCGGTGATGATGTTGCCGTCTTGCGTAACCTTCTCGCCGGTATAGGCGCCTTCGGGGAAGCTTTTCTCAAAGCCAGGGAAGCACGTGGCGTGGCGCCCCTCGAGTAGGTCGAGCTCGCCCAGGATAAACGGGGCGGCGCAGATGGCGGCAACGTGCTTGGTCGCGGCGAACTCGCAGACCACGTCGCAGACGCGCTGATCGGCACGCAGGTTGGTGGCACCGGGCAAGCCGCCGGGCAGCACGACGCAGTCGTACTCGTCAAAGTTGATCTCATCAAAGAGCGCATCGCAGGTCACGGGGATCTGCAGCGAGCTTACGACCTCACGTGTGGGCATGATCGAGACGAGCGTGGCACGGACACCGCCGCGACGCATGACATCGACCATGGTCAAGCATTCAATAGTTTCAAAGCCATCGGCGGCGAGAACGGCAACGCTGGGCATGAGGGTTCCTTTCATAGGCGGCATACAATTAGCCGTCTTATACCCCGAAGACCTCCGCTTGCCACGCTCGATTTCTCAATGATTTATCTGAGCAATGATTGAGTGACTAGTTGCGCCTAAGGTGGACGACGGTCTCGCAGTGGAAGGTTTGCGGGAACAGGTCGACTGGCGTGATCTTTACGGGGGAGAAGGTGCCTTCTTCGACAAAGCGTTTGAGATCGCGCGCCAGGGTGGCCGGGTCGCAGCTCACGTAGGCGACATCGCGAGCACTCGTGCTGGCGATAAGGTCGATCGCCTCGGGGGCAAGGCCTGCGCGCGGCGGGTCGACCACCAAGACGTCGGCATCCTGGTCGGGGAACTCGCGCACCGCGTCTCCGCCAATGACGTCGACGTTATCAAGCTTGTTGATCTCCAGGTTACGGCGCAGGTCGCGCACGGCCGGGCCGTAGGCCTCGACGGCGGCGACGAAGTCGCAGCGGCGGGCGAGCGGCAGGGTAAAGGTTCCGGCGCCGCAGTACAGGTCCACGGCAAGCTCGTCTTCCTGCGGGTCGAGGGCGTCCATAACGAGATCAATCAAAATCTCGGCGCCCTTGGTGTTGACTTGGAAAAACGACGGGGCAGACAAGCGCATCTGGCCCTCGGCGATGTTCTCGGTCCACGAGCCCTCGCCGGCGAGCATTTCGACCTTGGAGACACGGCGGGCCTTCTTTTCGCCCCTGCTCATCACGCGCACGATGCTCGTGGGATGAGCGGCGTCCGCCAGCACGCGGGAGACCTGCGAGCGCGGAAAAGAGCCCGTAGGCGTCCAGAGTGCGACCTCGAGCGCCTTGGTGCGGCGCGATGCGCGAATGCCCACGCGTTCGAGCCCCAAGTCATGGCTGCCGCTTAGATAGTTGAGTGCGCCGACGACCGATTTGAGCGCCTTCGGGAAGCGCTTATCGAACAGCGGGCACGCATCGACGGTCACGATTTTGCTGGGGTCGACACCGTGCATGCCAAGGCGCACGCGACCGTTGACGACGGTCGGTTCGAGCTCGATTTTATTGCGGTAGCCCCAGTCGTCCTTGGTGTGGCAGATGGGCTGTACCAACTTATCGACCTGCTCAGGAGCGAACTTGCCGATGCGCTCGAGCGTGGAGCGCAGGTTTTGCTCCTTGGCGGCAAGCTGTGCCGTGCGTGAGAGATTGCCCCACGAACAACCGCCGCAGATGCCA
This sequence comes from uncultured Collinsella sp., assembly GCA_902479135.1. Lineage (GTDB taxonomy): Bacteria > Actinomycetota > Coriobacteriia > Coriobacteriales > Coriobacteriaceae > Collinsella. The sequence goes on from CABSNU010000006.1 coordinate 74,381, forward strand.
ACGAAGGGGCAGGGGGGCTGAATGCGATCGGGGCTCGGCTCCAGAATCTCGGTCGTGCGGGCGCGCATGAACGACTTGCCGTCCTGTACGACCTCGGCCTCGACGGTGTCGCCTGCCACGGCGCCCTGCACAAAGACGGCCTTGCCGTTGTCGGCGTGCGCCAGCCCATCGGCGCCGTAGGTCATCGATTCTATAGTGAGCTTCATATCCCTGCCTGTCATTCGTGTTGTTGTTCGCACCATGGTAGCAGGGAAAAGCGCCCCGCATCCGAGGCTTTCCTCAAATGCGGGGCGCTTCTACAAACTGCTTCTACAAACGACTATTTCGTCTTGCCGGTAATGAGCGTCTTAAGACCCAGGCCGATCAGGCCCAGGCCCATGCGCACACGACCGGGGCGATGGCGCTCGATGGCCTTGGTCTTGCCGGCGGGCTTATCGCGACGGGCGCTCGTCTCGGGTGCGGGCTTGGTGACCTGCGGCTCGGGCTGAGGTACAGGTGCGGGCTCGGGCTCAATGACGGTCGCCTGGACCTTCTGAACCTCGGGTGTGGCCGGCTGCGGCTCAGGAGCAGGCTTTGCCTCAATGACGGGCTCGGGCGCGGCCTCGGCGTTGCGATAGGCACGCTCCAGCAGGGCTTCCTGCGAGTTGAAGGGCTTCTCGCCCTCTGCACGCTCCACGGGGACCCAAGTGCCGTCGCTCGTGAGGCTGCGGGCCTTCACGTTGTCGCGCAGCTGCATGCCCATGTACTCGTGCACCAGGGCGCGGCAGGTGGGGTCGAGCACGGGGAAGGCGATCTCCACGCGGTGTTCGGTGTTGCGCGTCATCATGTCGGCCGAGCTCAGGTAGATCATGTCCGAGTCCACGCCAAAGGCGTAAACGCGCGCATGCTCCAAAAAGCGTCCGACGATAGAACGGACATGCACGTTCTCGGTCTTGCCAGGAACGCCCGGCTTGAGGCACGAGATGCCGCGGATGATCATGTCCACGCGGACTCCTGCGCACGATGCCTCGGCGATCTTGTCGATGACCTCGCGGTCGGTGAGCGAGTTGAGCTTAAAGAACACGCGGGCGGGCTCGCCAGCGAGAGCGCGCTGGATCTCGCGGTCCAGGCCGCGCATGATGAGCGGCTTGAGACCGACCGGCGCCACGCCCAGGAAGCGGTAATCGCCGCGCAGATTGCCCAGCGACAGGTTGCGGAAGAACAGGTTGGCGTCCTCGCCGATGCCGGGGTGGGCGGTCATGAGCATAAAGTCGCTGTAGAGTTTGGCCGTCTTCTCGTTAAAGTTGCCGGTGCCCAGCAGCGTCAGGCGCGTTAGCGCCATGCCCTCGCGATAGGTGAGCTGGCAGATCTTGGAGTGGCACTTAAAGCCCTCGGAGCCGTAGATGACGGTGCAGCCGGCCTCTTCCAGGCGCTCGGCCCACTCGATGTTGTTCTGCTCGTCAAAGCGCGCGCGGAGCTCCATGAGCACCGTGACCTCTTTGCCGTTCTCGGCGGCATCGATCAGTGACTCGCACAGGCGGCTCTGCTTGGCCACGCGGTAGAGCGTGATGCGCAGTGAGATGCACTCGGGGTCGTAGGCGGCCTCGTGCACCAGATCCAGGAAGGGGTTCATGGCCTCATAGGGATAAAAGAGCAGCTTGTCGTGCTGAAGTACCTGCTCGCGGATGGAGCGGGTCATATCGATGGTGGGGTTGGGCTGCGGCTTAAACGGCGTAAAGAGCAGCTCGTTGCGCAGGTGCTCGGGAATCTTGCCCTCAATGCCAAAGACGTAGCCCAGATCGAGCGGGATATCGCAGGTAAAGACAGAGCGGCGCGAAAGCTCGAGCGCCTTGCGGATGGTTTTGAGCGTCGCCTTCTCGAGCGACCCCGAGACCGCGAGCACTACCGGCTGCAGGCGCAGACGCTTCTTGAGGATGCGCTTCATGTGCTGGCGGTAGTCCTCTTCCTCTTCGACGCCCTCGCCGTCCGGATCGATGTCGGCGTTGCGGGTGACGCGGATGAGCGCGCGGTCGAGCGGCTTATAGGAGCCAAAGCAGCTGTCCAGGCAGGCGAGGATGACGTCCTCGAGCAAGATGTAGGAGTAGGTGCCGGTGGGCGAGGGGATCTCGACCACGCGGTTCATCGAGGCGGGGATCTCGATAAGGCCCAGCAGACTCTCCTCGTCGGTGACGCCGTCCAGGCCGCAGGCCAGGTAGAGTGCGCCGTTGCGCAGGTTGGGGAAGGGGTGGCGCGGGTCAATCACCAGCGGTGAGATGACCGGCGACACGTAGGCCTGGAAGTAACGGGTTACAAAGGTGCGCTCCTCGGGCGTAAGCGAATCGATGCGGGCGCGGTGAACGCCCAGGGTGTCGAGCTTGCCCTCGATGCTCTTAAAGATAGACTCCCATCGGGTAAGGAGCCCGGGCATTTCGGCCATGACAGCATCGACCTGTTCGGAGGCGGTCATATTGCTCTTGTTGTCGACAGGCTGTTTTTTGAGCTCTGCCAGATCGGACAGGCCGCCCACGCGCACCATGAGAAACTCGTCGAGGTTGGACTCGAAAATCGACACGAACTTTAGACGCTCGAACAGCGGAACGGTCTCGTCGAAGGCTTCGTCAAGCACACGGTTGTCAAAGCGCAGCCAGCTGAGCTCTCGGTTCTGCGTGTACGAGAAGTCGCGCGGCGGTTTGCGCAGCTTTGCGGCGGCTTGCTTTTTTTCGATTTTGCTCGGCATATGCATCTGTCCGTTCAGTCCCCGCAGGGGACGGTTGCCTAACACTATTCACTATTGTCTCAATTTAGTCGACCTATGGCACGGACGTATCGCGTGAACGGTATCTTTACCTACTTCTTACGCTGACAAGCCATAGAGCTGACGCCCGTCACGTTGTGAAAAAACGGTCTATATCCTCACTCAACTGGTGAGTATGTGTGAATAAGAATGATAGGTAGCTGAATATCATCGAATACAGACAGAAACACGAACAAGCGTCATTTATATACATAAAACCGTTTTAGATATGCAATTCCTAATTGAAAGATTGGAGTTGTAATTGCGAATGATTTTTAAGAAAAAAGAGCATTTACCTTAGAAAAGCTACTTTAGAACGCCGAAGTGCATTATGGGGGAATCATATTCGATATACCGTTCATCGAACTTTGTTGACCGTTCGGGGGCGAGGTGGAATTGCGGTTGGAATTTGGATATAACTAGAGCTGTCAGCAAGCAGCACCCGTTACGGAAGGGTGCTGAGAGATTCGGCCGAAAGGCCCGAAAGAAAGGTAGGAGGCCATGACGAAAGGTCTGCACGTGCCTTCCGAGA
>CABSNU010000007.1 GCA_902479135.1 uncultured Collinsella sp.
TCCGTACATGTGCGGATGAATGTGGGAAGTGTTCGGATGAAGTTGATATTCAAGGCAATGAAAAGCCAGATTCTATCAATTTCTTTTCTCAGAGTCTTTGTTCTTGACATTTATTAAAATTATGCAGTGTTATTTGATTTTTCAGTTTTAGAAACCAGCAGGTAGAATCGTTGGCAAATATAGATACATGACACTCTGTTATTTGTACAACATTTTGTTTTAACCCACTCAATCTGTGAACGGTCGACATTTGGCTGTGAGTGGTCGTTTGTTCTCCGCGTCGATTCGCCTCGGGACAAAAAAGCGTCCCGGCAATCGGTTGCCGGGACGCCTGATCGAACCACCACAAAGGTGCCTGTCCCCTTTGTGGTGGTTTTTGTCCAGCGCGCAGTACTACAGCAGGTGCTCCTGGATAAAGATCGCGATACCGTCTTTGTCGTTGCTGGCGGTTACAAAGTCGGCGGCGGCACGAGTGGCGTCGCTGCCGTTTGCCATGGCTACGCCCACGCCGGCGTCGGCAACCATGCAGGTGTCGTTATCGGCATCGCCAAACACGCAGATGTTCTGGAGCTCCATGCCGTTGAGCTCCGCCACACGCACAAGGCCGCGTGTCTTGGACACGCGCGGATCCATAAACTCGTAGAGCCGCTGCGTGGTTTGCAGAGCCGCCGCCTTAACAGTGCTATCGGCAAACGTCGATGCTCGCTCGATGACCTGTGGCATCACCTCGGGCGCCATGGTAAACATCACCTTGGGCTGCGGCTCGCGCAAGAACTCGGCAAAATCGACCACCTGGTAGGGCACGCCGTCGACGCGCGACAGGTGCTCGACGCACGCGTTGCTCTCGGGCACGTAGAACACGCCGTCTCGGGGGCAGACGGGTGTTGCCGGAAGGTCCGCCATGTGCTTGCAGATGCGCGCGATGGTCTCGCCCGGCAGCGGATAGCTCAGCTCGTTGATGTCGTGCGCGCGGTCGATGACCTCGGCGCCACCGCAGCCCACGAGCACGTCCACCAGGCCTTCGATGCCCCAGAGCTCGTACATGGCCTCGGTCGCGTGGGCGTCGCGCCCGGTGCACAGGCCAAAGAGCACGCCGCGCTCGCGCAGGGCGCGGATCGCCGCCACGGTGCGCGGGGACACCGCGTGCTGGCTCGTGAGCAGCGTGCCGTCGATATCGCAGAACACGGCTTTGATGTGGCTGAAGGTGGTGTCCATGGGAGCCTTTCTGGGTTGTGCGGCGATGTGGGGTGTATTCGCAAACGTCGTACATGGTATACCAAGGCACAGGCGCGGCCCGTCAAAGCAAAAACCACCACAAAGGAGCCTGGCCCCTTTGTGGTGGTCGGACCCGCAGGATGGCCTGACCCGCAGCGCAAACCATCACAACATTCGACGTTTTTCGGCAAAATCGCGATTTTCATCGAATGTTGTGATGGTTTCTTACCTGTTTCTTACTGCTTTACGGCACGTTCCAAGTGATTGCGTCCAAACAGCAGCAACGCCGCAGGGACCGCCGTCACGACCATGCCTGCCCCCACGAGTGTCCGTTGTACGCCAAATGTCGCCGCCAGCCACGGGGCAATCGCCAGCGGCGCCACGCCGGCGAACATATTGCCAAAGCCCATGACCGAGTTCACACGGCCAAGCTGCTCGAGCGGAGCCGTCGTTTGCACGATGGTGTTGTGGAGCGGGTTGACGACACCCCAAGCTATGCCCAGGGCGACCTGGCCGACAAGGGCCACACCCACGTACGGCGTCCCCACATAGAGCAGGCTTCCCAGGCCCACGGACATAAGTGCCACGAGCAGCGTTTTTAGGTTTATCAAGTGCGGCGGCAAGCGAAGCGCGAGCACAGCACCCAGCACCGCGCCCACGCCCGAGGCAGACGAGAGCCAGCCCATCCACTCAACGCCGACGTGTAGGACATCGCGGTAGAAGAACGACTCGAGCGGATCGAAGGCTCCGTAGCCAAAGTTCGAGAGGAAGATGATGCAGAAAAGCAGCGCGAGGACGCTGTTGGTGAAGACTGTCTTGATGCTGGCTGCGAAGGTGGCGCGGGCGGACGTGCTGGGGTTGGAGCTTTGTCCCGCACGCTCCCCTTCCTCTGCCGAATCGGCATCCGCATGCCCGGCGACATGGCTGGTCTGCGGCCTAAAGCCCCAACCGGCGACGAGCGCCAGCACGGTAAAGAGCATCATGAGCACGAACACCGCGCGCGACGACGCAGCCGCCGCGACAAAGCCGCCCAGCGTGGGTCCGACGATAATGCTCACATTTGAGAACATGGCGATGGCGGAATTGATGTCTTTGAGTTCGGCGGGGTCGTCGGTGAGGTAGGCCGGATAAGATGTGGCGATGGGTTGGGCAAATCCCATCGTAAAGCCTAAGAGCACCGCGCCGAGCAGGACAATGCCGGTCGCACCACCAAAGGCAATGATTGCCGTGCCGGTTGCCAGCGCGCCGACGATGCTCAGCAAGAAATGGCGGCGCGGACCCCATGCGTCGAGCGCAGCACCGCCCGCAAAGGATCCCAGGATCACAAATACATTCATAAACAGGACGGCCAGCGATGTCGCGACGACCGAGGCATCGTCCGCATAGGTAAGCGTTCCGATGACGCCGATAAAGTAGCTGGTCTGAAAACCGGTGTAGATGAGAAAGCGCATCGCCACCAGGCGCTTGGCCTGCACGGACAGCGACGATTGAGGCTTTGAGAAAAGAGAGGCGAGCATGGAGACTCCTTGTTTCATACGAATACGGGCGGCGGGCATTCGCCACCGTCTGTCAAATCAATCTATCCGCATGAAACATTAAGGACGCATCAAGCCCCTTTTCTCCGTTTTTCGCTCAGTATGAACTACTTGGTAGATTGTAAGGCATGTCCCACACATCTACTAAAGCAAAAACCACCACAAAGGTGCCTGGCCCCTTTGTGGTGGAAATGACGTTTGCCCAGATAAAACCTGCCAAAACAAACCTGTCCCTTTTTGGCAGGTTTTAGGCCAGATAATCTTGGATCAGATCGCAGATGGCTCGGGCGTCGTTGATGTTGATGGCTCGGGTCGCAAAGCCGGCATCGAATGCCTGGCGTGCCAGGGCTTCGTTGCAGGCAAGGGCCAGGGTGTGACCGTCGACCAGGTCGAGAGAGCTCTTGCCGCGCAGACGGTCGACACCGGAGCGCGCGACCACGATGTTGTCGAAGCCCTCGGTCTTGTAGCCCTCGATGATCACCACGTCGACATCGTTGTAGCGCGACAGCAGCTCGCGCGCGGGCATCTCGTCCTCCTCGCGCGTGTCGGCGTACTCCGCCCAGCGCGTGGCGCAGATGAGGCCCACGTGCTTGGAGCCGGCCTGGTGATGGCGCCACGTATCCTTAGCGGGCACATCGATATCAAAACCGTGATGCCCATGATGCTTGAGCGAACCCACGCGCAGGCCGCGGCGGGTGAGCTCGGCGATAACCTTCTCGACGAGCGTAGTCTTGCCCGAGTTTTGGTAGCCGATAAACGCGATTGCGGGGACGGCCGGAGCTGGAACTGTGGGCGCGACGGCGACGGGTGCGCTTGCGGGCGCGGCACCGTCAGCGGCCACGGCCGCAACGGCAGCGGCCTGACGCTCTGCGCGGTCCCACACGCCCGAGCGGCCGCCCTCCTTGTGCAGCAGGCGCACGTCGACGATCTCCATGCCGCGATCGACGGCCTTGCACATGTCGTAGATCGTTAGGCACGCAGCACTCGCGCCGGTCAGAGCCTCCATCTCAATACCCGTCTTGCCCGTCACGCCCGCCGTGACCAGTACGTGAAAGCCAACCTGCCCGTCCGCGCGCGCCGGCGCCCAGCCCTCGGGCACGTCCTCGGCCGGCGTCCCCGCCGCAGCGATGGGCGCAATGTCGCACTTGCTCTTGGTAATGAGCAACGGATGGCACATGGGGATGATGTCGCTCGTGCGTTTGATGGCCATGATGCCCGCCACGCGCGCGCAGGCAAGCACGTCGCCCTTTTTGGCGCGGTCCTGCAGCACCATGGTCTGCGTCTCGGAATGCATGAGAATGGTGCCCTCGGCGATAGCAATGCGATGGGTCTCGGCCTTGTCGGACACGTCGACCATGCGCACCTCGCCCTTGGCGTCCACGTGCGTCAGCTCGTCGCGGCGCGCGTCACGGGCGGGCTCGGCTGCAGCGCTGGCAGTCGGCTGCGCGGACGCGTCGGCGCTGCCAGCATTCGCCGCAGCCGTGACTTTGTGGGCAGACATCGCGGCCCTGCGAGCGGCCTTGGTGGCATCGGCGTACCTGCTCTTGGCCATATGATCATCCTCCGATTTGGGACATAAATCGTTGCGTGCCCTCAATTATCGCGTGTTCCTGCGGTTTGTGGGCCACGGCATCGCACCAAATCGAAAGTACCTGCATATCATCACCACGGCGCAGGGCGTCGCGCACCGAATACTCGGCATCGCTGAACAGGCACGGACGCACGTTGCCGTCGGCCGTCAGGCGCAGGCGGTTGCAATTCGCACAAAAATGGTTGGACATGGCACTGATGAAGCCAACCGTTCCCGCCGCGCCCGGAAAGTGCCAATAGCGCGCAGGGCCCGCGCCGGCAGGAGCGTCGTTGATGTCGAGCGGCTCGAGCTCGCCCAGTCCCGTCGCGGTGACCCCGGCATTGATGCGCGCCCGCAGCTCGTCGCTCGGCACGGTGTCACTCGCATCCCACAACTCGGGATTGAGCGCGGGAGCATGCGGGTCCACAGCGCAATGCGAGCTCGTACGTTCGTCGCCGATGGGCATGTACTCGATAAAGCGCAGGTGGATGGGGCGGTCGAGCGTGAGCCGCGCAAGGGCCGCCACGTCTTGGTTGAGCCGGCGCACTACAACACAGTTGACCTTAACGGGCTCAAAGCCCCAAGCCAGCGCCGCGTCGATGCCGGCCATGGTCTGCTCGAGTCGACCCAGGCGCGTGATCTTTCCAAAGAGCGTAGGGTCGAGCGTGTCGAGCGAAATGTTGACGCGGTTAAGCCCGGCGTCTTTGAGCTGCGGCGCCAGCTTGGGCAGCAGGGCGCCGTTGGTGGTAAGCGAGATGTCCTCGATCAGCGGAATCGCGCGGATGTCGCGAATGAGCGGAATGATACGGCGGCTGACCAGCGGCTCGCCGCCCGTCAGGCGTACGCGGCGAATGCCCTCCCCCGCCACCAAGCGCACAAAGCGGGCGATTTCCTCGGCGCTGAGCAGCTCGTCGTGCGCGCGGGGCGCCACGCCATCGGCCGGCATGCAATAGATGCAGCGAAAATTGCACTTGTCGGTAACGGCAATGCGCAGGTAGTTGATGTCGCGGCCAAAACCGTCATGTTGTACGCGCCCGTCCACGCAGTCCTCCCCTCACGCGGCGTTTTATTCTTCGGAAAACATAATACCCCACGGGAGAATCATGCCGACACCCGTACGACAGGACAGGTCACTTCGAGCAAAACGGACTTTCCAAGCCCATCCTCAGCATACAAACCATCACAACATTCGATGCTTTTCCCGATTTTGGCAAAAACGTCGAATGTTGTGATGGTTTGCCTGCCCACGGCACCCCGTAGAAGGACCAAAGCGCCCCTAAAGACCGCCGTCCCAGTGCCGAATCACAAATTCTCGCAGGTCGTTCTGACGTTTCTGGAACGCTTCGCTTCGGTCGCACGTGAGGCCCATAGCGAGCGCGATGGCGTTCATCGCCCGGTGCAATTGCAGCTGGTGGGCAAACTGAGTCCCGGTGAGGACGATCATCCTAAAGCCCAGCGCGCTCAGCACGGTCATACGCTCCGCATCCGACGCGCTGCGCTGTTTATCAAGATGGTCCGAACCGTTGTATTCAATCCCCGTACCGCTCGCAGGCGCATATACGTCGATCTCGAAATACCCGGCCTTTGCGAGATACTTGAACTCGTTGGGAACATCGACCCGATGGTTGAGCTCGATCTTGGCGTATCCCAGCCCGCCCTGGGAACGTTTTGCTACGACCATGATTGCGGTGGCCGTCTCCATGGGCGACCGCGCGCCATCGTGCACGCGCTTGAGCACGGCGGCCGCGCGTATAGCCCCCTGACGAGATCGGTTCTCATTGCAATAGGCAATCAAGTCGGCAACGGTATACCTCTGCCCCATCTCGACATAATCGTCCGTCGACAGATGATTCAAATGGTATCGGGCACAGATTTCGTAGCCATATTCCAGCTGCTCGGGTTCGCTCATCCACGAACCCGCTTGGACAAAACACATGACCTCATCAACCACCAGAAGGCCCTCTGCCACCTCGATAAGATGGCTTGGAGGTACCGGCGCCCCAAACACGTGGCACCTAAATCCAGCCGGCGTCGAGCGCTCAAAATCGAAGTTGACGAGCGTGTCGATATGATCGAGCTCTTCTCGTGGAATACCGAGCGAAACCAGATAGTCGGTAACGATCCCAACTGCCGTCGAAGCCCTCAGCCCCTTGGCATCGAGCCCCAATTTGGGCAGGTCCGCAGTCGGCTCCGCCTCGTTAGCAAGCGAGTCCTCATCGTATAGGCTGCTTGCTCGCGAGAGCGGCTCGGACGGGCGCGCCACGTTGTGGTACAGCCAGGCAGTCTTATGGGACAGGACGATCGGCAGGTCCATGAGCCCTCCAATGGAGTCGGATAACCAACCTTATTCCCCTGCCCACGGGTCCGCACACCTTCGTGCGCAAGAAAGCGATTCCGCCCGATCGAGTGGTAGAAAAACCATCGCAACATTCGATGCTTTTCCCGTTTTTGGCAAAAAACGTCGAATGTTGTGATGGTTTGAGGCGAGGTGAGGGGCACGGAAGGGCCAAAGCATCGTGCTCGAACGGGTTATTCCAACTCTTTTAAGCCATGCGCCAGCTGCCAGTACTCGCCGTGCTGGGCGAGCAACTCTTCGTGGGTACCGCGCTCGATGATGCGGCCGTGTTCGAGGACCATGATGGCGTCGGCGTCGCGGACGGTGGACAGGCGGTGCGCAATCATAAACGTGGTGCGTCCGCGCATGATGCGGTCCATACCGCGTTCGATGAGCTTTTCGGTGCGCGTGTCGATAGAGCTCGTGGCCTCGTCCAAGATGAGCACGGGCGGGTCGGCAACAGCCACGCGCGCGATGGCGAGCAGCTGGCGCTGGCCCTGCGACAGGTTGGCGCCGTCGGCCGTGACCGGCGTGTCGTACCCTCTAGGCAGGCGGCGGATAAACGAATCGGCACAGGCGGCCTCGGCAGCGGCGCGCACCTCCTCGTCGGTCGCGTCGAGCTTGCCAAAGCGGATGTTCTGTGCGATGGTGCCGCTAAACAGGTGCGTGTCCTGCAGCACAATGCCGAGCGATCCGCGCAGGCTGGCCTTGGCAATGTGCTTGACGTCGATACCGTCGTACGTGATTTCGCCGTCATCGACCTCGTAGAAGCGGTTGATGAGGTTGGTGATGGTCGTCTTTCCGGCGCCCGTCGAGCCCACAAAGGCGATCTTTTGGCCTGGCTTGGCAAACAGGTTGAGGTCCGTGAGCACACGGGTGCCCGGCACGTAGGAAAAGTCCACGGCATGGAAGCGCACGTCGCCGGCGAGCGGGACCAAGCCGCACGTGAGCTCGGTGCCGTCGGCAGCCACCGCACGGCCCGACTCATCAACGGCAGCCACATCATGCAGGTGCCCGTACGCGCCCACGCCCTGGCCCTCGGGAATCTTCCATGCCCACGCGGCGTCGCCCGTCTGCACCAGCTCCACGCAGCCCTCGTCCACCTCGGGCTCAAGATCCATGGCGGCAAACAGGCGCTCGGCTCCGGCCAGCGCGTTGAGCAAGAAGTTGCCCAGCTGCGTAAACTGATTGATGGGCATGGCGGCCTGACGCACAAAGACCAGGTAGCTTGCGAGCGCACCTACATCGGCCAGACCGTTGATGCAGAGCATGCCGCCTGCCACCGCAACGATGGCGTAGTTGGCATAGCCGATCACCACGGTCATGGGCACCATCGAGTTGGCGTAGGCCTGCGCGGCACCACCGGTGCGGCGCAGCTCTTGGTTGCGCGCGTCAAAACCAGCCACGTTGGCCTGTTCGTGATTAAAGAGCTTGATGACCTTTTGGCCCGAGACCATCTCTTCGATATATCCGTCCAAATCGCCCAGCGACGCCTGTTGGGCGGCAAAAAAGCGCTTGGAACGCATGCCCGAGTAGCGCGCGTACAGCACAATGGCCACATCGCACACGAGCGTGATAATCGTGAGCTGCCAGTTGAGGATGATGAGCATGGCCGTGGTGCCGACCACCTGGATGCTCGCCTGAATCACGTTGGCAAAGCTGTTGTTGAGCGCCTCGGAGACGGTGTCGACGTCGTTGGTAAAGAAGCTCATGATGTCACCCGAGCGCGTGCTGTCGAAGTAGCTCAGCGGCAGCATCTGGATGTGCGCAAACAGGTCGCGGCGGATATCGGAGACCACGCGCTGGGCCGCGCGCACCATAATCTGTGAGTAGCCCAGAGCCGAGAGCACGCCCGCGGCGTAGATGGCAGCGGTAAAGATAACCTGCTTGGTGAGCAGCTCCTCCCCGCCCGTTGCCAAACCGTTGACGATGGGGCGCACCATGTAGGTACCGGCAAGGCTTGCGATGGCGGCCACAGAGGCAAGCACACCCACTGCGAGCAGCGAGAACTTGGCATGCCCCATGTAGGAGAGCAGGCGGCGAAGCGTCTGCGCCAGATTGGCGGGACGGGCCTGAGCGGATGTCTTAGGCACGATGCTCATCTCCTTTCGCAGCCTGAAGCGATCCACTGGGGCCAGAGGAAGACAGGGCATTTGCGCCATCCACGACGCCCGCATCCCCCGCAAACTCCATCTGCGAGGCATAGATCTCCTGATAAATGGCGTCGCCCGCCAGCAGCTCCTCGTGCGTGCCCACACCGTGGACACAGCCGTCGTCCAACACCACGATGCGGTCGGCATCCATAACGCTCGCAATGCGCTGCGCAATGACAATCACCGTCGTATTGGGAATCTGAGCAATATGCTCGCGAATCTTAGCGTCGGTCGCCATATCGACCGCGCTGGTTGAGTCATCAAAAATGAGCACGCGCGGATGCTTGAGCAGCGTGCGCGCAATGCACAGGCGTTGCTTCTGGCCGCCCGAAACACCGGCGCCGCCTTGGCCCAACTCGCCGTCCAGCCCGCCGATGCGATCCAGGAACTCGTCCACGCATGCCGCCCGGCAGGCCGCGAGGAGCTCATCGTCCGACGCCTGCGGATTGCCCCACTGCAGGTTCTCGCGCACGGTACCCGTGAACAGCACATTCTTTTGCAGCACGATACCCACGGCGTCGCGCAGGGCAACCAGGTCGTAATTGCGCACATCGCGCCCGCCCACGAGTACGGCGCCTTCGGTGGCGTCGTACAGGCGCGCGATCAGCTGCACAAGCGAACTCTTGCCCGAGCCCGTGCCGCCGAGCACGCCCACCGTGGAGCCCGCCTCAATGCAAAGGTCAATATGCTCGAGTACATCCTCGGCAGCATCCGCGCGGTACTTAAACGACACGTCGCGAAACTCGATGCTTCCGTCGGCCACCTCGTGCACGGCAGCGGCAGCGTCGGGCGCCTGGATAAGCGAACGCTCGTCGAGCACCCGCGAGATGCGTTCCACGCTGGCAAGTGCGCGCGTGAGCAGCAAAAACACGTTGGAAATCATCATGAGCGAGTTCATGATCAGCAGCACATAGCTCATAAAGCCCGTGAGCGAGCCCACGCCGAGCTCGCCGGCAAGAATCATGCGACCGCCGATCCACAGAATGGAAAGCGCCGCCACGTACATCGACAGCTGAAACACCGGCAAGTTGAGCACAGCGTTGCCAAAGGTCTTCGTCGCCGTATGCGCAAGCTCGGTATTGACAGCATCGAACTTGGCCTCCTCGTGCTCGGCGCGCACGTACGCCTTGACGGCGCGCACGGCGGTGAGGTCCTCCTGCACCACGCCGTTGAGATGGTCCATCGAGGTCTGCAGCTGGCGGTAGAGCGGACTGACACGGTAGGTAATAACGCCCAGCACGATCGCCAGCACCGGCAGGATGATCGCGAATACCGTAGCGAGCGGACGCGACAGCACCAGCGCATAGACCAAGCCGACGATGAGCGTCACGGGACCGCGCACCATGGGGCGAAAGCCATTGCCGATGGCATTTTGGATGACGGTGATATCGGTAGTCATGCGGGTGACGAGCGAGCTGGCGTCGTAGTTATCCAGATTGCCAAAAGCGAGCGTCTGGATCTTGCGGTACTCCGCCTCGCGCAAGTTAGCGCCCAGCCCCGAGGCGACGCGAGCAGACGTGCGTGCATAGCCCAAGCCAAGTACCAGCGAACATGCGGCGCATACCAACATATACGTGCCCTGCAACAGCATGTAGTTGATGTCGCCCGCGGGCACGCCCACATCGATGATATTTGCCATGATGACCGGGATAAACAGCTCGAGCGCCGTCTCGGCCGTCACAAAGAGCACGCCGAGCATGGCATCGCGGCGGTATGCCCCCAGATAGGAAAACAAAATCTTGAGATTGCGCACGCAGGTTCATCCCCTATCAAACGTTGTTCGCAAACGCACGTATTATTGCGCGCCGAGCGATGGTGTCAAGTGCTCCGAAATCGATTTCTACAAGGCTGGCGCAGGCGCTAAGCCTACACGGCGCGCGACCGTATTCAAATGGAAATGATTGAAGGCGCGATTTTTTCGCCCGACCGCCAACATAAACCTTGACTCTACAATCGTTGTAGGGTTTTCACTACACTGGTACGTAAACGAACCAAGCCAGAAAGTGCCCGCCCATGGAACACGACCTCACACGCGGCAATGTCCTCAAGACCATCGCGGTCTTCGCCCTGCCCTATATGCTCTCGTACTTTTTGCAGATGCTCTACGGCATGGCCGACCTGTACTTTATCGGGCAGTTTAGCGGCGCCGCCGGCATCACTGCCGTGGGCAACGGCGCGCAGACGCTTTACATCATTACCGTGACGCTCGTGGGCCTGGCCATGGGAACGACCGTCATCGTCGGCCACGCCGTGGGATCGCGCCGCTTCGACCGCGCCGAGGCCGCCATCGGCAACACCATCACGCTTTTTATGGGCGTCTCGGTGGTGCTGGCCGCGCTCTTGCTCGCGCTGTGCCCGCAGATCGTGGCACTCATCGGCACGCCGGCCGAAGCGGTCGAAGGCACTGCCGCCTACCTGCGCATCTGCTTTATCGGCATTCCGTGCATCGCCGCGTACAACATCCTTTCGGCCATTTTTCGCGGCCTGGGCGATTCGCGCTCGCCCATGTACGTGATCGGCGTGGCGTGCGTTATCAACATCGCGCTCGACTTTCTGTTTATTGGCCATATGGGGCTCGGCCCCGTGGGCGCGGCGCTCGGCACGGTGATCGCGCAGACGGCAAGCGTTGCCCTTGCACTCGTATGGCTCAAGAGCCGCCGCACGAACATCCACGTCAAGCGCAGCGACCTGCGTCCGCAACCCGAGGTGCTCGGCAGCATCCTTAAAATCGGCGTGCCCGTGGCCGTGCAGGACGGCTGCATCCAGGTGGCGTTTATGTTCATCACCGTTATCGCCAACCACCGCGGGCTGGTCGACGCCGCCGCCGTGGGCCTGGTCGAGAAGATGATCAGCTTTTTGTTCATTGTACCGAGCTCCATGGGTGCCACCGTCAGCGCGCTCACGGCGCAAAACGCCGGCGCGGGCAAGGGCGACCGCGCACGTCAGGTGCTCAAGGACGCCATGACCATCTCGGTGGTGTACGGCTGCCTGATCACGGCGCTCATGTGGTTGGTGGCACCGGCGTTTCTCGGCTTTTTTGCCAAGGACGCCGCAGTGGTCGCAGCCGGCACCGGCTATATGCGCAGCTACATTTTCGACGCGATCTTTGCCGGCATTCACATTTGCTTTAGCGGCTTTTTTGCCGCGTACGGCAAGAGCTACATCGGCTTTGCGCACAACGTGCTGGCCGTGGCGCTCATTCGCGTGCCGGGCGCGTGGCTGCTGTCGAACGCCTATTCCGATACGTTGTTTCCCATGGGCATCGCCTCGCCTTGTGGGTCGATTCTTTCGGCAGCCATTTGCGTGGCGGCGTTTACGGTGCTCAACCGCCGCGGCACTTTTGACAAGCTCGTGGCGTAGCAAGTCGACGCATGCCTAACACCTCTCCCCTGTTTTTACCGAAAGGAGCGGTCCTGTGACCGACATGCCAAGCGAACACACCGAGGGCCTGCTCCGCATTGGCGAGGTGGCGCGCCTGCTCAATTTGAGCGTGGGCACACTGCGCCATTACGAACAGATGGGGCTATTGGAGCCGGCATATGTCGATCCGGCGAGTGGGTACCGCTACTACGGATCGCGGCAGCTCTCCACCCTCAACACCATCGGCAACTTGCGCGTTCTCGACTTGCCGCTGGCCCAGATTCGCGAGTTTGTCACTACACGCGATATGGATTTGATGCAACGGCAACTGACCAAGCAACAGGAGTTAATTGAGCGCAAGCGGCGTGAGCTGGAGCGCATGTCGCGCAAGATTGACCAGCGGCTTGCCTTGCTTCATGGCGCTTTGAATACTGATCTCGACACCATTAGCGAAATCGAGGAACCCGAACTTCGCTGCGCCACGCTGCACGAGCGCGTCAATCCCACCGACGCCTATTCGCTGGGATGGCATATCCGCCAGCTTCAGCAGGGGCAGCACGAAACCTTTGCCTATCTGGGCAATCTGGGTGTGGGTATCGCGCCCGAACGCCTCGCCGCCGGCGATTTTGATGGCTACGACGAGGTCTTTCTGCTGCTCGATGACACCGATGATTACTTGGGCGATGTTGAGACGCGACCTGCCGCGCGCTGCCTGACCATAAGCTTCCGCGGCACGCACGGACAAGCAGCCCCGCGCTACGAGCGGCTGCTCAGCTATATGCGCGAACGCAACCTGACGCCCGCCGGCCCGTCGCGCGAGATCGCCCTAATCGATGACATCATCAGCGATGACCCAGCGACCTACGTGACGCAGATCACGGTGCCGGTCTCTCTAGGCTAGACCGAGCCTCGCCTCTAACTCGGTCAACGCCTCAAAGGCATCGCGAGATGCACCCGCCGCGCGCTCGCGCTCGGCAACGCAAATTCGCATCATTAAGCGCTCTTTTGCCTGCACTTGGGAATGCCTCGCGCGCCCTTCCACCTGCGAGCAATTGCGATTCTCGATATCCATTACGCCTCCGGCACCTCACCAGTAGCTAAGATCTGCTCGAGCGCGTCCTCGTCCAGCACGGGCACACCCAGCTGCTCGGCCTTGGTGAGCTTGGAGCCCGCTTTGGGGCCGGCGACCAGATAGCTCGTCTTCTTTGACACACTGCCCGAAACCTTAGCGCCGAGCACCTTGAGTGCCGCACCCGCCTCGTCGCGCGTGCGGTTGACGAGCGTGCCGGTGAGCACGAAGGTCAGACCCGCAAGCGGCTGTGCGTCGGCAAGCTCGCCTGCCACGCCCGCGTCGGCCGCGGCTTGCGCGTGCGCGGCGCCCAAGTCGACCTCGAGCGACAGACCCGCCTGGCGCAGGCGCTCCAGCACGGCAAGGTTCTCGGGCACGGCCAGGAACTGCTTGACGCTCGCCGCAATCTTGGGACCGATGCCCTCGCACTCGGCGATGTCCTCTTCGCTCGCCAAGATGAGCTTGTCAATCGACAGGAATCGCTCGGCGATGACCTCGCCCACGCTCTTGCCCACATGGCGGATGCCCAGGGCAAACAGCACGCGACCGAGCGGCTGGCTCTTGGACTTGTTGAGCTCGGCGATGATTTTCTCGGCCGTCTTGAGGCCCACCGGAATGGGGTCGCCCTTCTTGACGCCCTTTTTGCTGTTGGAGCTGGCGTACACGCGGCCCGTGTCCAGTCCGGCGATGTCGTCGACCGTGAGCTGGTAGAAGTCCGCGACGTCGTGAATCAGCCCGGCGGCGATCATCTTGTCGACAATCTCATCGCCTAGGCCATCGACGTCCATACAGCCGCGACTCACCCAGTGGAGCAGGCGCTCCTTGAGCTGTGCGGGGCAGTCGATGGACACGCAGCGGTAGGCAACCTCGCCGTCCTCGTGCACCACGGGGCTGCCGCACACGGGGCAGACCTCGGGCATGTGCCAGTCAACGCTGTCGGCCGGGCGCTTATCGAGCACCGGGCCCACGACCTCGGGGATTACGTCGCCCGCCTTGTGCACGATGATAGTGTCGCCCTCGCGCACGTTTTTGCGGCGGATCTCGTCGATGTTGTGCAGCGTGGCGCGCGCGATGGTAGAGCCGGCGACCGTCACCGGGTCGAACTCGGCGACCGGCGTGAGCACACCGGTGCGGCCCACCTGGATGCGAATTTCGCGCAGGACGGTCTGCTTTTCCTCGGGCGGGAACTTAAATGCAATGGCCCAGCGCGGTGCGCGGGCAGTAAAGCCCAGGTCGAGCTGCTGTTGGAAGCTGTCGACCTTTACGACCACGCCGTCGATGTCGTAGTCCAGGTCACCGCGATGCTCGAGGGCCTGGGCGCAGAACTCGTGGACCTCGGCCGGCGTGGCGCAACGAGCCACGTTGGGGTTGACGCTAAAGCCGGCGCTGCGCAGCCAGTCCAGAAACTCGCGCTGGCTGTGGACGTGCAGCGGATCGGTATCGGCGATGGCGTAGATAAAGGTGGCCAGGTCGCGACGTGCTGTGATCTTGGGATCCTTCTGGCGCAACGATCCGGCGGCGGCGTTGCGTGGGTTGGCGAAGGGATCGCGACCCTCGGCATCGGCCTCGTCGTTTAGGCGCACAAAGCTGCCCTTAGGCATGTAAACCTCGCCGCGCACCTCGATGGTACGCTCGCGGTCGGCGCCCATGTGGGCGAGCGCTGCCTCGGACAGATGCATGGGCACATCCTTGATGGTGCGCACGTTGAGCGACACGTCCTCGCCCGTGGTGCCGTCGCCGCGCGTGGCGGCGCGTACGAAGGTGCCGTTTTGGTAGGTAAGGGCCACGCCCAGGCCGTCGATCTTGAGCTCGCAGGTATAGGTGACGCTACCGGCGCCGAGCGCATCCTCGGCGCGCTGGAGCCACGTGTCGAGTTCGTCCAGATCCATGGCATCGTCCATGGAATACATGCGTGCCATGTGCGTGACCGGCGTAAACTGCTCGCTCACGTAGCCGCCCACGCGCTGGGTATAGCTGTCGGGCGTCACCAGGTCGGGGTAGGCCGCCTCGATCTCCTGCAGCTCAACGAGCATTTTGTCGAAGGCGGCGTCCGTGATCTCGGGTGCGTCGAGCATGTAGTAGCGATAGGCGTGGTAATCGAGCTCGTGGCGCAGCTCAGCCGCGCGCGCTGCCGCCTGGGCATGGGCGTCGGCCGGTGCAGCGGCATCCGCGCTCGCGGGCGTTTCGGTATCGATGTCCACACCGTCACCAAACAGGCTCGATTGCTCCATAGCGGCACTCCTTCGCTCGATTTCAAACGGATACAAGAGTACCACCGGTCGCGATGGGGTCGAATAACCCTTTCGAACCGCACCGAATCGGCAGCCGCCAGACCGGAGTGGATCGCGCAATCAACTCATGCCCTTGCCATTTCTAAATGATCCGTTTCCCCATCCCCAACGGATCAATAAGAAAAGAGGGGCTGTCCTGCGTTGGCGGAACAGCCCCTCTGGCATCGGTATGTGCGATACGGCTCGTTAGTAACCCTGGCCGTAGCCTTGACCCTGGCCCTGGCCCTGCTGGCCCAGCAGCTCCTCCAGGTACTGGCGCAGCTGTTCATCGGTAATACCGCCGTTGCCGGTGTCGGTCGCGCTGTCGTTCTGCTGCTGGTTCTGCAGCTCCTCGTCGGAACCCAGCTCGACCGTGACCTTCTTCTCTTCCTTGCCGCGCATGAGTGTGATCTCGACCTTCTCGCCCACCTCGTGGCTGCGCAGCGCGATGATCAGGCCATCGGCGCTCGTAATCTCATCGTCGCCCAGCTTGGTGATGACGTCGCCCTCCTGAATGCCGGCCTTGGCGGCAGGACCGTCCTCGACGACGCTCGCCACGTATGCGCCGCTATCGGTGCTCAGCTTATTAGTGCGGGCGTTGAGCGCATTGACGCTCGAAAGCGTAGCGCCCATGTACGGATGCACCGGCGTCTTGCCGTCGATGATCTGGTCGGCAATGTTCTTGGCGTAATTAACCGGAATGGCAAAACCCACGCCCGAGCTGGAGCCCGAATAGCTCTCGATGAGCGAGTTGATACCCACGAGCTCGCCGTTGTCGTTGACGAGCGCGCCACCGGAGTTGCCCGGGTTAATGGCGGCATCGGTCTGGATCATGTTGGCATAGATGGTACTACCGCTGGTAGAGCTCATGGCCGTGGAGCGGTAGAGCGCCGAGACGATACCGGTGGAGACAGACTGCTCGTTGCCAAACGGCGAACCGATCGCCATGACCCACTCGCCCACGTTGAGCTTGGAGGAGTCGCCGATCTCGATCGGGGTAAGCTTGGAGGCATCGGCATCCTTGAGCTTGATGACGGCGAGGTCGCTCGAGGCATCGTTGCCCACGAACTCGGCCTCGTAGGTGGTGCCGTCATCCATGGTCACCACGTACTGGTCGTAACCATCGACCACATGGTTGTTGGTGAGGATGTGGCCCTCGGTATCGAGCACAACGCCCGAGCCGACGCTGCCCGAGTTATTCGAATCGTCAGCAGACTGCGAAAGTGAGCCATTCTGGCTACCGCTCGAAGTGGCGGTGATGGAAACCACGGAGGGCAGGGCCTTGGCAGAAACGGCCTCGGCCAGCGTGGTGTCCTCGGAATCAATCGTAATCTTTTGCGTCGAGGAACCCGAAGCGCCCGCCGTCACGGCATTCTTGCCACCACCGATATCGAGCGTGCCACTCATAATGAGCGCGATGACCAGCAGGGCGCCGCAGGCGCAGCCGGCAAGCGCTGTAATAAAGATCGGCAGCTTTTTGGTCTTGGTCTTGACCACCGTGTGCTTGTTTACAACCTGCTGGCTGCCAAGCGGCTTTCCGGTCTGCGTGTCGTAGGCCTGCACGTAGGGAATGTTGTTGCCATCGGCAGGCGTCGACTCCACCTGCACACGCGGCTGCTGTTGGGTCTCGCCGGCGTTGCCCGCATCCTGGGGACGCTGGGAATCGTACTCGCTCATAGCTGCGATCCTTTCGTCAAATAACCAAAGGCCCGCCAAACATGTGGCGGGCCATCATTGTTCACGTTGAGTTGTACCCCAATATGCGGGCGTACGTGTATGAGAACGCAATCTTTTAGGAAGGCTTAAGTTCTGTTGCAGATTCGAGAGGGACCCGCACCTGCGTCAAAACCACTACAAAGGCGCCTGCCCCCCTGTGGTGAAAATCTAGTCCTTAAACAGATAGCCCACGCCGCGGACGGTGGTGATGTGCGCCGCGATCTGCGGGCCCACCTTGGAGCGGATGCGTCGGATGTGCACGTCGACGGTGCGCGTGCCGCCGCAGTACTCAAAGCCCCACACGCGGTGCAGCAGCACCTCGCGGCTGTAGGCGCGGTTGGGGTGCGTCGCCAAAAAGCTCAGCAGCGAGTACTCCATCAGCGTCAGGTCAATGGGCTCGTTATCGAGTGTCACCTGGTAGGTAGCCAGATTAATCTCGAGGTTATCGATGTTGAGCACATCGTCGGCGGTGACGGTCTCCTCCTCGCCCATCAGGCGCTGCGCGCGAGCCTTGAGCTCGTTTGGCGTCGCCGTGGGGCACACAAAGTCGGCATGCGCGTGATTCGGCAGGCGCAGGGTACCGAGCGCCTCGTCGTCAACGATCACCAACATGGGAACGCCACCGCGATCGTCGAGCCACTTGGCAATCTGATCGATGCGGTCGCTGCGGATGCCGTCGGAGTCGAGGATCAGCAGGTCAAAGTCGTGCGCCGCAGTCGGCGAATCGGGAGTGGCCAGACTCACCTCGACACCCAGGGTGGTCGTCAAGCTGCGGGCAAACTCGTGGAAGCGCGTCGTGCGCGCCATGAACAGGGCACTCTTATCGGACATATCGGCCTCCAAAGAAATGAGCTCAATCGTACTGGAACAAGCCAGCGCGATTAGGAGTTCGCCAGGTAGTGCTTGATCTCCCACTCGGTGATCGTAGACTCAAACTTATGCCACTCGTCGCGCTTCTTTTTGAGGAAGAAACTGTGGATGTGTTCGCCGAGGGCATCCTTCATAAACTGCGAGTCCTCAAACACGTCGAGCGCCTCTTTGAGCGAGCGCGGCAGCGGCGCGTAGCCGGCCTCGACCATCTGGCGGTCGGTGAGCTTGAGCGTCTCGGCCGTGGCCTCGGGCGGGAGCTCCAGCTTGCGCTCGATGCCGTCCAGACCAGCCGCCAGCGTGACGGCGTTGACCAGGTACGGGTTGGCCATGGGGTCGGGGCTGCGAAGCTCGATGCGCGTGGACAGCTGCTTGCCGGGCTTGTAGACCGGAATGCGGACCATACTCGCGCGGTTGCGCAGGCCCCACGTGGCGTACTGCGGCACGGAGTCGCCACCCGTGGTGATGCGCTTGTACGAGTTGACCGTGGGGTTGGTGATGGCGCTGATCTCGCGCGCGTGCGCCAGGATGCCGGCCATGTAGTGCTTGGCGATATCGGAGAGGTGGTACTTCTCGTCGTCCTCGCCCCAAAAGACGTTGTTGCCGTCATGGTCGAACAGCGACTGGCACAGGAACATGGCGCTGCCGTCCTCGCCCGCCAACGGCTTGGGCATAAAGGAGGCGTGGCAACCGCTCTCGTAGGCCTGCTGCTTAATGATGAGTTTGGCCGTGGTGATGGCGTCGGACATGCTCAGGGCCTCGGCGTGACGCAGGCTCATGCCGTGCTGCGAGCGACCGGCGGCGTGGAAGGTGTACTCCACGGGCACGGACATCTTCTCGAGCGTGAGGACCGTGTTGCGACGCAGGTCGCGGGCGGCATCGCTCACCGAAAGATCGAAGTAGCCCACGTTGTCGAGCGGCTCGGGCGTGTGCTCGTCGGGGAAGTAGTAATACTCCAGCTCGGCACCCACGTTGAGCAGATAGCCAGCCTTCTCGGCCTTGCGGAACATGCGGCGCAGGGCATCGCGCGGGTCGCCGGCAAACGGCTTGCGATCGGGAGTGCACACGTCGCAGAACACGCGGGCTACGCCGTTGTGGCTCGGGCGCCACGGCAGGATCTGGAAGGTCGAAGCATCGGGGAACGCCAGCATGTCGGCTTCCTCGGGCGTGGCAAAGCCCTCGATAGCGGAGCCGTCAAAGCCAATACCCTCCTCAAAAGCGACCTCGAGGTCCTCGGGGCTAATGGCAAAGTTCTTGAGGCGGCCGAGAATGTCGACAAACCACAGACGCACAAAGCGGATGTCACG
The DNA here is from genome assembly GCA_902479135.1 of uncultured Collinsella sp. Lineage (GTDB taxonomy): Bacteria > Actinomycetota > Coriobacteriia > Coriobacteriales > Coriobacteriaceae > Collinsella. The sequence continues at coordinate 19,398 of CABSNU010000007.1, forward strand.
CTGCTCTACGGAGCGGAGTACGTAATCGATGTTCTGCTGGTTCATGTCGCTCCCCTTTCTTTCGGGCGGGTTTCGACTGGTCTATATCGCAGATACTATCGCAGAAAAATGTTTCCGCAGGGTTAAAGCGTATCAAGCGCTCAAAAAACGTGGGCGAACAGGCTGGTATGACAAGTGATTATCGCTCGGATTCGGAAACAATTTGCCTACACGCTCGTTCCAGCGCCGGAAACTCCATCGTCACCGCATCCCAAACAACCGATCGGTCGACATTGCAGTAATCATGCGCGAGGTAATTTCTCATGCCGATAATTCCACGCCACTCAATTTCGGGATGAAGCCGCTGCGAGCGTTCCGACAACTTGCCCGCTTCTTCCGTCACCCTAAGCGCGCACATCAAAAGGGAGTCCGCCAACGCCCTCGTCCGCACGTCATTCGCATGCAGAAACTCATCCTCGGTGATATCAAAAGCCTTGATGCGCTCGTTCGTTTCAGCGATGGCCTCCAAGACCTCTTGGGCGCGGAGGCCGTCTGACTTACGCGCGATCATAAATGATCACTCCTTCGCGCTCGATTACCGCGGCAAGATCGTCATCAAGATCGTCACTCGAAACGAGGTCGACCTGCCTCCCGGTTTCTTTGCGCACCGCCTCACCAAACGCCGACAACGCGAAAAGACCAAAGCCCTGCTCGCGATCAACTTCGAGACGTAAGTCGATATCGCTATCGGCACGCGCTTCGCCACGGGCATACGAACCAAAAAGAATCACGGTTTTGATGGCGGGAATCGAGCTGGCTGCCTCGCGGACGGCGGACTCAATCTGGGCAGTATCCAAAATGCCCACCGCGACGCTTTCGCTCGCAGAGCTTTTACCGAGTGAAGGAACAAACGGCAGTGAGCGCTCGCGCAGCATCTGTCTCATAAACATATTGACCGCAACAGACGAAGTCATGCCAAGTTCTTCGCACAGCTCGGCAAATGAATCTTTAATTGACGAGTCCACTCGCACACTCAACACAGACGCAGCCATGGATACCTCCTGTATGACATTGTCTATATATTATCACACGGACTAGCGCGAGGTCGAAGCGCGGTGTTCGATGTGGCCGGGGATCTCGATGCGCTTGGGGGCGAGCTTTGCGGCATCGCCCACCGTAGTGGTAACGACGTCGATGCGCTCGGACAGGCGCTCGACTACGCGCTCGGCAATGGTAAGGGTGTCTTGCGCGGCCGTGGTCACACCGCCAAAGAGCACGTGGTTCCAGGGGTAATCGTCAAACGTCGCGATCTTGAGGCCAGCCGGCAACGAGGGTCCCAACTGCGCCAGCGCCTCGGTCAGACGCAGAAAGACCAGGCCGTTGACGGCAATGAGGCCAAGCTTTTTGCCCGCATAGTCGCGGATGGTCTCGTCCAGGCGACTGACACCCGTGGCGCCACCGTCGGCCAGGGTGACGACCTCGCCCGCAAGACCGCGGCGCGAAAGCTCGTCGGCAAAGGCCTCGGCGCGCTCGCGACGCACGGGGCTGTCATCGCTTGCCTCGGTGAGCAGGCACAGGCGTTCACTGCCCGCGACAGCCAAGGCGTCTACCAGGCCGGCGACCAGCTCACGGTTGTTGGAGGTCACCAGATCGACACCGCCGGCGGCAATATCGCGGTCGAGCAGCACGACGGGCAAGCGTCCCGCTGCCGCGGCGATCGCCTCGTCATTGCCGCCGCAGGTGTTGACGACCAGGCCGTCCACGCCGGCATCGATAAGTCTGGTGAGCGACTCTGCTTCCTTGGCGGAATCATTGCCGCTAATGGCCGTCATGAGTGAGCAGCCGCGCGCGGCGGCGCTGGCGGAAAGCCCTTCGAGCATGGCGCTCGAGAACGGGTTGGCGATATCGGCCAGGATCACGCCGATGAGGTTGGTGCGCGAGCTGCGAAGGTTGCGCGCGGCGGCACGCGGGCGATAGCCAGTGCGCTCGATGACCGCCGCGATGCGGGCACGTGTTTCCTCGGTCATCTGCCCGGGGCGGTTGTTGAGATAGCGCGAGACCGTGGCCGGGCTCACGCCCGCCTCGGCGGCAATATCCTTGATTCTCATCTGCGCCATAGCGCACCCCGTTTCCCAACTGTCGGCAGCCTGAGCCATTTTAGGCATTTTTTTAAAAATCTCGCTTGCAAAACGCTGTAGGTGAGCAGCATCGTTTTTGCGTCTCGAGCAGATGCGGTGATGGGCTAGATAGACGAGTCTTTAGGCAGCTCAAAGTAGTCGGGATACAAGGCGATAACCGGGCCCTGCTCCTCGGGCATCAGGTGCAAGTGCGTCTCTGCTAGATAGCTCGCCGTGTCGGTATCGCCCCTCTTAATGGCCTCGAGAATCCGGCGATGCTGCCGACGAATCGGCTCCCAATCCAGATCCTGCGACACCATACGCAACCAGTTGTATCGCTCAAAATGTGTGTTGACGCTCTTCATCCAATCCCACAACATGTGGCGACCGGCAATCACAAAACACGTCTCGTGGAACAGGTTGTCCAGGTCAAAGAAACGACGCGTTTCGCGATGGTCGAGCGACTCGGACTCGGTAAGAATCTGCTCGAGCCGATGCTTTTGCTCGGGCGTAGCGGCCGAACAGCATTTAATAAGCACGCTTCTCTCGAGCTTCTCGCGCAAGAAACAGGCATTCTCGGCGTGTTCCATGCTGATCTTAGAGACGTAGGTGCCGCTCTTGGGACGCGTTTCCACCAGCTCTTGCTCGCGCAGGCGCACAAAGGACTCACGAATGGGCGTGCGCCCGATTCCCGTCTCCTTTTCCAGACCAATCGCCGAAAGGCGCGTGCCGGGCTTGAGCTCGGCATAGATGATCTTGGAGCGCAGTGCGTTGTATGCCTGGTCTTGCAGGCTCTGATAATGCTGGTGTTGTTCCATAAAGCCCTCGGATGAAGCCCACGGTTTGTCGAATATCACCACGTAATACTATCGCATCGACACGCCCCAGCTCCCAATCAGTCTTTTTGGGACGGGGCTCTTTTGGTCTATGAGTGCTCGTATTTCGTAGCGCGGCCTGTCCCCTGCTTTACAATTGCGCTTCGACCAATCAGCGATTCGAGCGCCGCCAACGTCCGCATGCGGCTCAGCCCCGTCTGTTTTTCAATCTCGCTTCGCGACATAATTCGCCCGCCCGACAAGGCCTTGAGAACCTGGGCCTCTTCCTCGGACCCTTCAAAGGCATCGGTAACGGGCAATGTGACGGCCACCATGCCGCCGCGAACATCAAAAATTGGTTGATTGATCGAATCGCGATAGGCACGTCTAATGCGCGCGATTCCCGTACCAAATTTCTCGATGTAATCCAGCTTTAAGAAGGCCTCTGCAACGATGGGGTTTCTGAGCACGGATATCTGCCCATACAGGTATTGTTCCGTCGTCAAACCGGCGGGCAGCGATCCGGGGGAGGTCACAACGACACGATTATCGTACAGGGCAATTTGAACGTTCGCTCGAACGTCCCACGTCCGATGCACCAAAGCGTTTGCAACAGCTTCGCGGAATGCCTCAAGAGGAATTCGATCGGTTTGGACGCGCTCCATCCCTTCGATACGCTCATAACGGTAGTAGCGTGCAAACATAGCCACCGCCCTGTCCACCTGCTCAATTGCGGATACATTTGTCGCCGCCTCGCGATCCAAGATCACATCCTCGGTATCGCCAAAACGGACGCAGTCGATGCCCGGAAAATCATTCTTATCCGCCAAAATCGCCGCAGCGTTGGTATAGCCGTCCTTGCCAAGCAAGCGAAGCGTGCGCATGATATCCGGCGTTAGCTCGGAAATGCCGAGGTGTTCAACACACTTATGCTCGAGCGTATGAAAGCCCAAGTTCTGGCGAGCCGATGTGAGCGCGTCGAACGTTACGTTGCTGCCTTCGAGCGTCAGCCTGCCATACTCAAACCGGTCGACCTCCACCGTTGCCGAATCGTTTCGTCTGTAGGCCTTTCCCTTGCTTCGATAGGGTTTGTCCTGCCCCTCATAAACCGTAAGGATTACGGTCCCGTGTTTCTCATCGGGCTCAAGCGAGTAACGGGGCGCGGGATCAAGACTGTCGTTAATCATGTTCTCGATGCGCAGGCATTCTGCAACCGGATCCGCAAGGCCGACAGCCACGCCATCGTCATCAACGCCAAACTCAATCTTGCCCGTCCCGTAGTTTGCATAGGCGCTCACCGTTTTAAGAAACGTCGGCGTAACGCTTTCCTTGTATTCGACTGTAGGGCTCTCTCTAACAACCATATGCACAACCCCCTCGTTTCGTACCATTCATAACCGTATTATAAGACGAAAACCGTTTGCGTACTGATTTATTCAAGACGCAAACGGTTTTCGTCTTGATTTACGTACGGAATTAAGACGCATATTTCGCTTTCGTATGACTCAATATCGGACGCAGACTGTTTTCGTCTGTCAATACGTCTGCAATCCAAACGAAAAAAGCCCCGAGCTCGTATGAACTCGGGGCTCTTTGTGCCGCACATCTATGAGAGGAGATATTCGATGCGTACGGGCGCTACTCCATGAAGCCGCAATGGTGCGATGGGACCAGGTTTACATGCACCAAGTTGGTGCAAAGTAACCTGTCCCCATGCACCAAAGGGTTGACTAGAGCTCGCAGGCAACCTTGTAGCCATCGCCGATGGCGTCGCGGATGTTGCCGCACTTGTTGGCATCGCCCAGCACGTGGGTGGCAACACCGGCTGCAGCCAGGTCGTCGGCCAGCTTGGTATTGGGACGATAGCCCATGGCAAGCACCAGCGTATCGGCACCGGTGATGGTGTGGACCTCGCCGTCCTTCTCGTAGCTGATGGTATCCTCGGTAATCTCGGTCACCTTGGCCTCGGTCAGCACGTGGACGCCCTTGGAGAGCATGCGCGTGATGAGCACCGCGCGACCGGCGCCGCCCTCGTTAGCGGCGAGCGTCTTGGTCATCTCGATAACGGTGACATCGCGATTGGCCGGCGACAGGTCGTTGACCAGCGGGGCCAGGTAATCGGCCGTCTCGCAGCCAACGGTGCCACCGCCCACGATGACGATCTTCTTGCCCGGGAAGGCGTTGCCACCCAACAGGTCATCAGCCGTCATGACCTGCTTAAAGCCCTGCATAAAGGCCGGAGCGATAGGCTCGGCGCCATAGGCCAGGACAACCTCGTACCCAGCGTAGTCACGCTGAATGTCCTCGGCCGAAAGCTCGGTACCAAAGACGCACTTCACGCCGGCCTCGGCCAGGCGGCGATACTGGTACTTGATCACGCGGGTGAGCTCCTGCTTTGCCGGCGGAACGGCCGCGATGCGCATCTCGCCGCCCGGCTCGTCCTGCTTGTCCACGAGCACCACGTTATGTCCGCGCTTGGCAGCAATGAACGCCGCCTCCATGCCAGCGGGACCGGCGCCCACAACGAGCACGTTCTTGGCCTCGGCGGCAGGCTCGTAACCGGCCTCGTCGCGCTCGACATCGGGGTTAACGGTGCAGGAGATGCGCTTGCCAAACATAATGCCGTTCAGACAGCGCAGGCAGCCGATGCAGGGGCGGATCTCGTCGGCGTTGCCGGCAGCCGCCTTGTTGCAGAACTCAGCATCGCACAGATTGGCGCGGCCCATCATGCAGATGTCGGCGGCACCGTCCTCGATCAGCTCCTCGGCAATCCATGCCTCGTTGATGCGGCCGACCGTGGCGACGGGAATGTTGACGTGCTTTTTGATCTCACGCGAGCAGGCGGCGTGCGAGGCCTGCTGCGTGCCGGCGGCGGGAATTGCGGAGCCGCGCTTGATGGTGGTGCCGCCCGACACGTGGATCATGTCGACGCCGGCCTTCTCCAGGCGACGCGAGACGTAGATCATATCGTTGAGGGTCAGGCCGCCATCGGTGTACTCATCGCCCGAGATACGAACGTCGATGATGAAGTCCTTGCCGCAGCGCTCGCGAATCTCGGCGATGACCTCGAGCAGGAAACGCATACGGGCATCGAGCGAGCCGCCGTACTCGTCGGTACGCTTGTTGTAGAGCGGGGTCAAGAAGCCGCCGAGCATGCCGTGGGCGTGGGCAGCATGGACCTCGACGCCATCGACGCCGGCCTTCTGCATACGCACGGCAGCGTCGCCAAACTGGTGCGTGAGCTCGTGAATCTCGTCAACCGTGATGGGGCGCGGTGCCTCGCGGGCATAGGACGGGCCCACGAAGGACGGGGCGATTAGACGCGGCGTGCCCGGAATGTTGAAGGCCATGTAGGCGGGGTGGAAGAGCTGCGGCATGATCTTGCAGCCATACTCGTGCACGGCGGCGGCGAGCTTTTCCCAACCGGGAATGAACGTGTCGTCGTAGCAGCACATGTCGCCCGGCAGGTAGGTATAGGTGGGCTCGACCGTCACGACCTCGGTGATGATCAGGCCCACGCCACCCTTGGCGCGAGCGCGGTAGTGGTCGACCAAGTCGTCGGTCACATAGCCATGATCGGCCAGGTTCGTGGATACCGGCGGCATAAAGACGCGGTTCTTAACCTCGGTCGTACCGACCTTGATCGGGCTAAAGAGCATCGGGTAGGCGGAGGACTCCATACAGGCTTCCTTTCGTTTGAGCCGCTCGGCGGCAGTTGCTAACGTACCTATCGTATCAGTATCCGCCGCATTCGCACTCGCTCGCACTCCCCACCTTCAATCCCGACCCTCACAAAAAAGTTGCGGTGGAATACGGAGTAGATGAGGCTTTTGACAGGCAAAACAGTCCGTATTTCACCGCAACTGATGGGCGGGGTGGAATTGAGGGCTCAGATAGTCAGTCACGCCCTCATCCGCCACTTCCTCACCTACAGCGCGCCGTCCAGCATAAGGTTCACCTTGAGCACGTTAACCGTGGGCTCGCCGAAGACGCCCAGGAATCGGCCTTTGGTGCACTGGGCGATGATCTCGCGCACCTCACCTTCGCTCTTGCCCGTGGCCCTGGCAAGGCGCGGGACCTGGTACTCGGCGGCATCCGGAGAGATCTCCGGGTCGAGGCCGGACCCCGAACACGTCACCAGGTCGACGGGCACAGCGTCCATATCGGCATCGGGGTTAGCGGCGCGGATCTTCTCGACGCGCGCGTCCACAAGCTGTCGGTACTCCTCACTCGCCGGAGACAAATTGGACGGAGCGCCGTAGGCCATGGGCTCGCCGTCGTCGCCTTCGACAATTGACACGTTCTGGATGCGGCCCCACATATGGCCCTCATCCTCGAAGTTCTGGCCGATGAGCTCGGAGCCCACAACCTTGCCGTCGACCTTGATGAGCGAACCGTTCGCCTGGTACGGAAACGCAAGCTGCGCGATGCCGGTCACGACGAGCGTATAGCCCAGGCCGCAGACAACGGTAAACAGCGCGAACACGCCCAGTGCGCGCGATGCAACACCTTTGAACATACAAACCTCCACTTACATAATGCCGCAGAACGCGAGCAGCATGTCGATGAGCTTGATGAATACGAACGGGGCAACGATGCCGCCCAGACCCCACACGAGCAGGTTGTGGATCAGCAGCTGTCCGGACGGCACCTCGCGGTACTTAACGCCCTTCAGCGCGGCCGGGATCAGCGCGACGATAACGAGCGCGTTATAGATGATGGCCGAAAGAACCGCGGACAGCGGGCTTGCCAGACCGAGGATGTTGAGCGCGCCAAGGCCCGGGTAGATCGGCGAGAACAGGGCCGGGATGATAGCGAAGTACTTCGCCACGTCGTTGGCGACCGAGAAGGTCGTGAGCGAACCGCGGGTCATGAGCAGCTGCTTGCCGATACGCACGACCTCGATGAGCTTGGTGGGGCTGGAGTCGAGGTCGACCATATTGCCGGCCTCCTTGGCAGCCTGGGTGCCCGTGTTCATGGCCACGGCGACATCCGCCTGCGCCAGCGCCGGCGCGTCGTTGGTGCCGTCGCCGGTCATGGCGACCAGGTGGCCCTCACGCTGGAACTCGCGGATCTTCTCGAGCTTGCCCTCAGGGGTGGCCTCGGCCAGGAAGTCGTCAACGCCGGCCTCGGCGGCGATTGCCGCGGCGGTGAGCGGGTTGTCGCCCGTCACCATGATGGTCTTGATGCCCATCTTGCGCAGGTCGGCGAACTTCTCCTTAACGCCGGACTTGATGATGTCCTTGAGGTACACAACGCCCAGCACGCGGCAGTTCTTGGTCACGACCAGCGGGGTGCCGCCGGCCTTGGCGATGCGCTCGACGGCCTCGTCGCACTCCTGGGAGAACACGCCGCCGGCTGCCTCCACATAGGTGCGCACGGAATCGGCAGCGCCCTTGCGGATCTCATTGCCCTCGTAGTTCACACCGGACATGCGGGTCGCCGCGGTGAAGGGGATGAACTCCATACCCTTATCCTCGAGTGTGCGGCCGCGCAGACCGAACTGCTCCTTGGCGAGCACGACGATGGAACGGCCCTCGGGGGTCTCGTCGGCCAGCGAGGAAAGCTGGGCGGCATCGGCCAGCTCCGCGGGATCGACGCCGTCGACCGGGATGAACTCGGCGGCTTGGCGGTTACCCAGGGTGATGGTGCCGGTCTTGTCGAGCATGAGGATGTCGACGTCGCCGGCGGCCTCGATGGCGCGGCCGGACATGGCCAGCACGTTGGCCTCGTTCAGACGGCTCATGCCGGCGATGCCGATGGCGGACAGAAGGGCGCCGATGGTAGTGGGAGCCAGGCACACGAGCAGCGCCACGAGCGTGGTCACGGCCGTGGGGTTGACCATGTCGTTAAGACCGGACGAGAAGCAGGAGTAACAATACAGGGCCAACGTGACCAGGATAAAGACGATGGAGAGGGCCACCAGGAAGATCTCCAGAGCAATCTCGTTAGGGGTCTTCTTACGCGCGGCACCCTCGACCATCGCGATCATCTTGTCCAGGAAGCTCTGGCCGGGCTCGCTGGAGATCTTGACGATGATCCAGTCGGACAGCACCGTGGTACCGCCGGTAACGGCAGAGCGGTCGCCGCCGGCCTCGCGGACCACGGGGGCGGACTCGCCGGTGATGGCGGACTCGTCAACGGAGGCAGCGCCCTCGATGACGTCGCCGTCGCCGGGAATCTGCTCGCCGGCGCGTACGATCACCAGGTCGCCGCGCGTGAGCTCGGTGCCGGGAACGACGGTGAAGTGCTCCTTGTCCTCAACGGACTCGATGCGATGGGCCTCGACATCCTTCTTGGCCGCACGCAGGGAATCGGCCTGGGCCTTACCGCGGCCCTCGGCAAGAGCCTCGGCGAAGTTCGAGAACAGGTCGGTGAGCCACAAGATGACCGCGATGGCGACCACATAGTAAGTGGGCACACCCGCGTCCTGCACACCGGAGATGGAAGCGACGGCCAGGACGGAGGTCATGACGGCGGAAAGCCACACCAGGAACATGACCGGGTTTTGAATCTGGACGCGAGGATCCAGCTTGGCAAACGAGTCGCGGACCGCGCGGCCCATCATGTCTTTTTGCATAGTCATAAATCTGCGCCCTCCTTTACGCAATCATCTGGAAGAACTCGGCAACGGGGCCAAGCGCCAGGGCCGGGAAGAAGCTCAGGGCACCGATCAGTAGAACGATGAACACGAGCAGGAATACGAACATGCCGTTGGTGGTGGACAGGGTACCGGCGCTCTCGGCGACCTTACCCTTCCCGGCCAGCGAGCCCGCGATGGCGAGCGTGCCCACAATCGGCAGGAACCGCGCGAACAGCATCTCGATACCCAGCAGCACGTTGATCCACGGGATGTTGCAGTTCATGCCGGCGAATGAGGAGCCGTTGTTGCCGCCAGCCGAAGTAAGGGTGTACAGGACCTCGGAGAAGCCATGCGCCCCGCCGTTGGTGAGTTGGTCGACAAGACCGGGCACCATGCAGGCGATAGCGGAGCTCACCAGAATGGCGAACGGAGTGGCGAGACACAGAACCACCGCCCAGCGCATCTCGGTCGGCTCGATCTTCTTGCCCAGGAACTCGGGCGTGCGGCCGACCATAAGGCCGGCGATAAACACCGTGAGGATGGCGAAGCCGATCATGCCGTACAAGCCGCAGCCCACGCCGCCGAAGACGACCTCGCCCAGCGCTATCTGGAGCATCTGGACAAACCCGCCGAGCGGGGTGTAGGAGTCGTGCATGGAGTTGACCGAGCCGTTGGAAGCAGCCGTCGTGAAAGCGGACCAGGTGGAAGAGGAGGCGATGCCAAAGCGGCTCTCCTTGCCCTCCATATTGCCGCCCGCCTGGCCGTCGGTCATCTCGATGTTGACCGCGCCGCCATCGGCCAGCTGCGACGTACCCATATGCTCGTTAACGGCGATGATGCCGGTAAAGACCACGAGTAGGATAAGCATCGCCGCGAAGATGGCCTTGCCCTGCTTGGTGTTCTTGACGCCGATACCGAAGGTGAAGCAGCAGGCGGCCGGGATCAGCAGCAGGCTGGTCATCTCGATGATATTGGTGAAGGCACTGGGGTTCTCATACGGATGGGCGGAGTTCACGCCGAAGAAGCCGCCGCCATTGGTGCCGGACTGCTTGATGGCGACCTGAGGAGCCGCGGGACCCTGGGGCAGGAACTGCTCGGTGACCACGCGCGCGCCCTCGACAACCTTGCCGTCGACCTTGACCGTGTCGCCCTCGATCTGGGCGCCGTCGATGACGCTCCAGCCGCCGTCTGCATTAGGCTGGACAGCGACGGGCTCTACGAGCTCAGCCTTCTGAGCCGGCTGGAAGTTGGAGATGACGCCACCGGCAGCCAGGCAGACGCCGAACACGAGGTTCAGCGGGATGAGCACATACAGGACGGTGCGGGTGAGGTCGACCCAGAAGGAACCCAGACCCTGCTCCTTGACCTGACGGAAGCCGCGGATCAGCGCGAACATGACCGCAATACCGGTGCCAGCGGAAACGAAGTTCTGCACGGTGAGGCCCATGAACTGCACAAAGTAGGACAGGGTGGTCTCACCGGAATAGGATTGCCAATTGGTGTTGGTTATGAAGGAAGCAGCCGTATTGAACGACAGGTCCCATGACACACCCGGCAGGTGCTGGGGATTGCCTGGCAAGAAGGACTGAAGCGTCTGGAGTGCCACAAGAGCCACGAGGCCGATCCCCGAAAAGACCAGCACGCTCGTCAGGTAGCGCCTACACCCCATCTGCTCTGCCGCGTCGATGCGAAGCAGACGATAGACGCCACGCTCCACAGGAGCAATCACAGGCGACAGGAACGTATGCTCACCATCCATGATATGGGCCATGAACCGACCGAGCGGAACGGCCAGGACGACGAGCACGGCAAAGTACAAGATGTACTGAATCGCAGCGTCCATAGTTTACGAATCACTCCTCATCAGAATGTAGATGTAATAGATAAGGAGTCCAATGCAGACGACTCCGATGATGGGAATGAGGATGTCCATTTTCCGCCCCTTTCACGCGCGGTCCGATGTCTCGGACGCCTGCTCTCGCAAGCGCCTGGGGACAGTAAACGCTTCTAGAGATTAAAGAGGCGTGAGGGCCGGGGCTCACGACCTTAAGATGCCGTAAAGATGCAGGTAGAAAGCACTATTGCGGCTGCAGTGCGCCTATACTCGACCTCGCGAGCATACAGTGGCGTCCTCACCGCGTATGCACGCATGGACAACGTTTCAGAAAGGCTACGCTATGCAGCGCGACGCATCGGACACTCGCGTCAATCCGGACCTCATCCTCAAGGCAATTGAGAAAGACGAGGTCGCCGATGACGCTCGAACCAGCCGGGGACACCTCAAGATTTTCTTTGGCTACGCTGCTGGCGTGGGCAAAACCTATGCGATGCTTCAAGCCGCCCACGCCGCCAAGCGGCGAGGTGTCGACGTCGTCGCGGGATACATCGAGCCGCACGAACGTCCGGCAACTGCCCATCTTGCACAAGGGCTTGAGAACGTGCCCTGTAAACTCATCAAGCACAACGGCATTGCGCTCAGCGAGTTCGATCTAGATGCGGCTATCGAACGCGCCCCTCAGCTCATCCTTGTCGACGAGCTCGCCCATACGAATGCGCCAGGGTCTCGCCACGACAAACGCTATCAAGACGTCGAGGAACTTCTACATGCGGGCATCGACGTCTATACGACCGTGAACGTTCAGCATATCGAGAGCCTAAACGACATGGTTGCATCCATCACCGGCGTTATCGTGAGCGAACGAATCCCCGACCGTATCTTCGATGATGCCGACCAGGTCGAGCTCGTCGACATAGAGCCCGAAGACCTACTTGAGCGCCTTCGCGCCGGCCTCGTCTACCGTCCCGCACAAGCCGACCGAGCGCAACAGCATTTTTTTACCGTCGAGAACCTCACCGCACTCCGAGAAATCGCGCTGCGCCGCTGCGCCGATCGCACCGGCTACCTCACAGACGCCGCACGCGTGCTGGGAAACCGTGACTACTACACCAGGGAGCGTATCTTAGTCTGTGTCTCCCCGGCGCCGACCAATCCCCGCATCGTCCGTGCCGCCGCACGCATGGCGAAAGCGTTTCGCAGCGAGCTCGTCGCCCTGTTCGTAGAGAGCCCGCGCGCGCAGGCCATGAGCGATAATGAGCGCGCCAAGCTTGCAGCCAATATCGCCCTGGCCGAACAGCTCGGAGCACATATGGAAACCGTCTATGGCGACGACATCGCGTTTCAGATCTCCGAGTTCGCGCGCCTGTCGGGTATTTCGAAGATCGTCATGGGACGCACGGGCGAGCGCAGCAGCGTCCGTCAGGCCCTCTTCGGCCGCAAATCTCTCGTAGAACAGCTCATAACGTTCGCCCCGAACCTCGACATTTACATCATTCCAGACCAGTCGACTCCGCCCTCCCGGCCCGAAGGACGCCGCCGTGCGCTCGCCCTGCAGCCGCCCAGCAGCCGTGACGTGCTTCGCACGCTGGCCCTCTCTCTTGTCGCCACGGCTGTTGGCACGGCTTTCCGCCATCTGGGATTTGCCGATTCCAGCATCATATCCCTCTATATCCTCACGGCCCTGCTGACCGCCGTCACCACGACGGGGCGTATCTGCACGATCGTATCGAGCGTGCTCTCTGTAGTGCTTTACAACTTCTGCTTCGTCACGCCTCTGTTTTCGCTCGCCAGCTACGACCGAAGCTATCTGGTCACGTTCGGCATCATGTTCGCTACCGCTATGGTCGCCGGCGAGTTAACTGCGCGCATCGCCGACAACGCCCGTACCTCAGCCGAGAACGCATTCAAAACGCGCGTACTCCTCGAAACGAACCAGCTCTTGCAGCAAGCCCATAGCGCGGAGGAGTGCGCCCACGTCGCCATGAACCAACTCATCAAACTGCTTAAACTCGACGTGGTCTTCTACACCGCCGAACACGGCACGCTCGGCAAGACGCTCTATGAGTCCGCTGGCACCGAAAACCGTTCCGCGTCGCTGCTCACCGACTACGAGCGCGCCGTTGCAACCTGGACCTACACCAACAACAAGCGCGCGGGCGCAAGCACGCGGACCCTGCCTGAGGCGCGCTGTCTCTACCTCGCGGTTCGCACCGGCGACAAGGTATTCGGTGTCATCGGCATCGCCCTGGAGGGGCGCGAGATCGAAGCCTTCGAGCATTCGATCGTCCTATCTATCGTAGGTGAATGCGCCTTGGCGCTCGAAAGCGACCGGGCGGCGCAAGAGCGCGAAGAGGCTGCGGTCTTGGCGAAAAACGAGCAGCTGCGCGCCAACCTTTTGCGCTCCATCGGCCACGATTTGAGGACGCCCCTCACGGCTATATCCGGATCTGCGGCAATCCTTCGGAAGAACGACGAGAAGCTCAGCCTCGAACAACGCTGCGATCTTGCCGATGCCATCTACGACGACTCCCTCTGGCTTATCGATACCGTGGAGAACCTCCTCGCCATCACACGCGTCGAGGACGGCACCATTCACCTCAACTTCACATCCGAGCTCATCGACGAGGTCATCGAAGCCGCCCTCAGCCATGTCGCCCAAGCATCGCATGGACGTACCGTCACCATCGAGCACGCTGACGACATCCTGCTGGTACGCATCGACGTCCATCTCATCATGCAGGTGCTTACGAATCTCATCATGAACGCCTTCAAATACACGCCCGAGGACTCGACTGTCACCATCAGCGCACGTCGCGAGGGTGCGTTCGTCGTGGTGGACGTCGCAGACGATGGGCCGGGTGTGGCAGACTGCGACAAGCCTCATATCTTTGAGCGCTTCTTCACCTCAAGCAATACGCGGCCCGTGGATTCGCGTCGAAGCATCGGCCTTGGGCTGTCGCTCTGCCGCTCCATCGTGGAGGCGCATGGCGGCGCCATCGAAGTTCGCGACAACCACCCCCATGGGGCCGTCTTCCGTTTTACCCTGCCCGCCGAGGAGATCGAGATTCATGAATAATGCCGTTAAGCCACGCATCCTCCTGGTCGAAGATGACCTGACCGTTCAAAACCTCGTTTCGACCGCGCTTGACCTCCACGGCTACGTCGTGAGCAAGGTTTGCAACGGCCAGGCCGCCATCATGGATGCGGTGTCGCACGGCCCCAGCCTCATCATGCTCGACCTCGGCCTTCCCGACATTGACGGTATCGAGGTCATCACGAAGATCCGAAGCTGGTCGGCAGTCCCCATTATCGTCATCTCGGCGCGCTCCGAAGATTCCGACAAGATTGCAGCACTTGACGCAGGGGCAGACGACTACCTCACCAAGCCCTTTTCTGTGGATGAGCTGCTCGCGCGCGTCCGTGCGAATTTGAGGCGCTCCTCGATGGCGTCGAGCGAGTCGACAGAAGCGAGCACGTTCGACAACGGTCCGCTGCATATCGACTACGCCGCGGGATACGCGACGAAAGACGGACGCGAGCTCTCGCTCACCCCAACCGAGTACAAATTGCTCGTCCTTCTGGCGAAAAACGTCGACAAGGTGCTCACCCACACCTTCATCACCCGCGAGATATGGGGCACGAGCTGGGACAGCGATCTGGCGAGCCTGCGCGTGTTCATGCGCACCCTGCGCAAGAAGATCGAGGCAGACCCCTCTCACCCCAAGATGATTCAGACGCACATGGGTGTCGGGTACCGCATGCAGCGTCTCTAGCCCACCCCACAAAAAAGTTGCGGTGGAATACGGAGTAGATAAGGCCTTTGATAGCCAAAACAGTCCGTATTTCACCGCAACTGATGGGTGGGATGGATTAGAGGCCCAGGTAGCTGGTCATGCCTTCGACGGCGAGCTTGGCGCCTGCCACGGCATGGACGACCTTGAGCGGGCCGTTGACCACATAGTTAGCGATACCCCAAAATCACTCTTCAACTCGCCGCGCTCTCCCCCAAATGTGCAAAGCGCCCCGCGAACGGATGCTCGCGAGGCGCTTGGGTGCCTGGACCTTTATTTGATGCCGCGGCCCAAGTCTTCGGCGATTTTGTCTACGCCCTTAAGTGCGGCGCAGGTCTTTTTGTTGGAGCAATGTCCCGTGCAAACGCCACCTTGAGCGCAGTCGGCGCAAGTGCCCTTACGATAAATGCGCACGCACACGGCGACAAACGCAATGCCGATAACAGCCAGTACAACAATATCGATAGGTGCCATAGCAAGCCTCCTCTAGTTAACCATCACTTACTTTACCCCATTCTCCACCTACCAAAAAGGGGCAGGTTTATTTTGGTCGGTTTTATCTGCGGAAACGCCACATCTCCCTCACCAAAAAGCCCGAGTGTCGCTGGGACACCCGGGCTTTTTGGAAAGGGGCTAATCCTTATTCAGACTTAAGCGGAAACTGCGGCGGAAGCAGTGTTGGTCTCGTCCTCGTCGGTCCAAGCGTGCTTGGGCATGGGACGGAAGATCTGGAAGAGCATCGCAACCAGCAGCACAATGGCCACAACCGTCCAGATACCAAACTGCCCCAGAACAAGCAGGTTGTAGAACTGGTTGATGAACAGGGCGATCACCCAAGCAAAGGCGCACTCGTAGCCGATGGCAATCGCGGTCCACTTGCCGGAGTCCATCTGGTTGCGGATGGTGCCAATGGCGGCAAAGCACGGAGCGCACAGCAGGTTGAAGGCGCCGAAGGCAACGCAGGCGCCCATGGTGGGGAACATGCCGGCAAACGCGGTCCACAGGCTCGGGTCGGTCTCGCCTGCGTCGGCGACGGACAGCAGCGAGCCGGCGGTGGCGACGACGTTCTCCTTGGCGACGAGGCCAGAGACGGTCAGCGCGGTTGCCTGCCAGGTGCTAAAGCCGAGCGGGGCGAAGATCCAAGCGACCAGGTTGCCCAGCATGGCAAGCACGGAGTAGTCCATGAACTCCTCGGGGATGCCGTCCATCGCAGGCAGGAAGCCAAAGGAACCGTTGTAGCTACCAAAGTTGGACAGGAACCAAACCACGACAGTGGAGGCAAAGATGACCGTGCCGGCCTTCTTGATAAAGGCCCAGCAGCGCTCCCACACATGCAGCGCCCAAGAGCGGATCGCCGGGAAGTGGTAGGCGGGAAGCTCCATAACAAACGGCGTCGGGCGACCGGCGAAGAGCTTGGTCTTCTTGAGCATGAGGCCCGAAGCAATGACGGCAAAGACGCCCAGGAAGTAGAAGAGCGGGCTGATCCACGCGGCGGTGGTGGAAGAATCGCCGATGATGGAACCCATGAGCAGGGCAATGATCGGCAGCTTAGCGCCACAGGGAATAAACGTGGTGGTCATGACCGTCATACGGCGGTCCTTCTCGTTCTCGATGGTCTTGGTGGCCATGACGCCGGGGACGCCGCAACCCGAGGACACGAGCATCGGGATGAACGACTTACCGGACAGGCCAAAGCGGCGGAACACGCGGTCCATGATGAAGGCGACGCGCGCCATGTAGCCGCAGTCCTCCAGGAAGGACAGCATCACAAAGAGCAGGAACATCTGCGGCACAAAGCCGAAGATGGCACCCAAACCGCCGACGATGCCGTCGCAGACCAGCGAATCGACCAAGCCACCGTCCTCGGTGCCGCCCGCCACAAGGGCGTCGTGCACCACGGTGGTGATGCCGGGGACATAGGGGCCGTACTGTGCCGGGTCGACCGAGTCGGCATTGTCGCCCGCAGCCTCGACGGCCGCGTCATAGGCGTCGCGGCCCTGGCCGAGCACATACCAACCGTCGGTACCAAAGAGCTGGTCGTTGGTGAAGTCGGTCACCGTGCCGCCCAAGGTAGAAACGGCGATGTAGTACACGCAGAACATGATGACCACAAAGATCGGCAGGCCCAGGATACGGTTGGTAACCACGCGGTCGATCTTCTCGGAGGTGCTCATCTTTGCCGGAGCCTTGGTGAGGCACTCGTCAATGATGTGGGCAATCACGCCGTAACGCTCGCCGGTGATGATGGACTCGGCGTCGTCGTCGCAGTCCTGCTCGCACTGGGCGACCAGCTGCTCCACGCGAGCGGCCTTCTCCTTGGTGAGGTTGATGAGCTTGCAGGCGTCCGCGTCGCGCTCGAACAGCTTGACGGCGTAATAGCGGCGCTTGTTGGCGGAAACGCTCGCCGGAAGGTTGTTCTCGATGTGGTCCAGAACGTCCTCGATGGAGGAGTCGAACTTGTGCTCCGGCACCTGGCCCTTGGAAGCAGCGGACTTCTTGACCTGCTCGAACAGCTCCTTAATACCCTTGTTCTTAAGGGCCGAGATCATCATGACCGGGCAGCCGAGCTTCTTGGAGAGCTTGTCCGTGTCGATCTTGTCGCCGTTCTTCTCGACCAGGTCGGCCATGTTGAGGGCAACGACCACGGGCAGGCCGGTCTCGATAACCTGAAGCGCCAGATACAGGTTGCGCTCGAGGTTGGTGGCGTCGACCACCTGGACGACAACATCGGGCTCGCCGCTCATGAGGTAATCGCGCGAGCATTGCTCCTCGGGGCTGTAGGGGGAAAGCGAGTAGATGCCAGGGAGGTCCGTGATGGTAACGTTCTTGTCGCTTAGGAGCTTGGCTTCCTTTTTCTCAACCGTGACGCCGGGCCAGTTGCCAACGTAGCCGTTGGCGCCGGTAATCAGGTTGAAAAGCGTGGTCTTGCCGCAGTTGGGGTTACCCGCCAGCGCGACATGGATCTGAGAATCCGCCATTCAATCCTTCTTCCTTGTGTGCCTGCGCTGCTTTCTCCGCGCAGGCTGGATAATGTGCTTCAAAGATGCTGC
The DNA here is from genome assembly GCA_902479135.1 of uncultured Collinsella sp. Taxonomy (GTDB): domain Bacteria; phylum Actinomycetota; class Coriobacteriia; order Coriobacteriales; family Coriobacteriaceae; genus Collinsella. Next base: position 37,570 of record CABSNU010000007.1, read on the forward strand.
ATTAAGTTAGAAAAACCTAACTTTATCTGCAGAAATATACGTCGTGAGCCCTTACTGGACCTCGACGACGGCGGCCTCCTCCTTGCGGATGGAAAGCTCGTAGCCGCGCACGTTGATCTCGACCGGATCACCGAGCGGTGCAACCTTCACGACCTTGAACGAAGTGCCCTTGATGAGCCCCAGGTCCATAAGGTGGCGGCGAAGCGCACCCTCACCGTGAAGCTTGACGATGGTGGAGCTCTCGCCCACCTTAACGTCACCCAACGTCTTCATCCTCTTGTCCCCCTTTCGGTTTTTATGAAATGCTGCAGACTAACCGACGGTCATGATGTGCATGGCAACCTTGGAATCGATACCAAAGCGTGCGCCCAGCACCGTGACGATGATATTGGCGCCACTCGAGCTCACCACGTGGATTTCGCTGCCCTCGACAAAGCCGAGGTCCTTGAGGTGGTGCTTCATGTCCTCATTGCCCTTTACACGAGACACGCGCACGGTTTCGCCCGCTTTTACCATCGAAAGCGGCATTGCCGGCATCTGCGGTCCGCAAGACATGAGTGGCTCCTAACGTCAGTTCGTCCTTCACATCGACATGGTAAAAGTTAGCCACATCTATGTTCGCTTTAGTAAACTAACACGTGGTTAACTTTTTGGAAAGGGTCCCCATTCAGATTTCGAAAAAGTTTCCTATACGAAACAAAAGAAGCACCACAAAGACCATCTCTTTGCGGTGCCTTGTCATACCAATTTATGCAACAAAGGGGACTGTCCCCTTGTCACATTGATGCGCTTAGAGCGAGAGGTTTCTGATCGACGTGACGCAGGAGGCCTCATCCACGCCCGAAACGCGGAACACGACGTCTTCGCCACATTCGCCGCAGAGTGCCATGAGCCCTATAACGTCGCGGCCATCGGTGTAGCGGTCACCAATCGAAACCGACACGTCACTACGGTGCTTGGCAATGATGTCATAGAGCAGCGCAACCGGGCGGGCATGTAATCCCAACGGATCTTTAATCGTCTTTGTAAACTCGACCATGTCCCCTCCCGCGACATCGCACATCGGCCGGCAAAACCCAGCCACGTGGTAGTTATTGTAGCGTTAGATGCTTGTTGAGGGCGGGACGGAAATCGCATCCCATTTCGAGCGTCAATGATGGGACACAGTTTCCGCCAGAAGGCTCAACCGGAAAGTGCGACCCGTTATTTGGCTGGATTCTGGGACGCAGTTTCCGCTGAGCGACCCTGGCGGAAAGTACATCCCATTCTGGACGCAAATTCCGGGACGCAGCTTCCTCGACGTCCGGTCACCCCATGCCCTCACAACCTCGGCGCATAAAAAAAGAGGGAAGGCCCGCGTCCTTCCCTCGTTACAGGCAATATGTAGCCGTTCGCCTACATCAGGCGCAGACTGACGTCCTTGAGCTGGGCGCCGCTAACGGCACTCGGAGCGCCCGACATGAGGTCGGAGCCGCTGGCCGTCTTGGGGAACGCCATGACGTCGCGAATGGAGTCGGAGCCGGTGAGCAGCATGCACACGCGGTCCAGGCCCAGGGCGAAGCCGCCCATCGGGGGCGCACCAAACTTGAGAGCCTCCATGAGGAAGCCGAACTGCGACTCGGCGCGCTCCTCGGTAAAGCCCAGGAGCTTGAGCATGGACATCTGCATCTCGGCGTTGTGGATACGCATACCGCCGCCGCCGGCCTCAAAGCCGTCCATGACAAAGTCGTAGGTGCACGAACCGGCTGCCAGCGGGTCGGCCTCGATCTTGGCGATGTCGGTCTCGGTCGGCAGGGTAAAGGGCTGGTGCTCGGCAGCGTAGGCCTTGCGGTCCTCATCCCAGTGGAACAGCGGGAAGTTGACGACCCACAGGAAGTCGTGGCCCTCGCGCTTGATCTCGAGCGCGTTGGCCATGTGGGAACGCATGCCGCCCAGGATCTCGTCAGAGAGCAGGCGCGGACCGGCGGCGAACATCACAAGGTCGCCGGGCTCGACGTTCATGCGCTCACGCAGAGCCGCCATCTCCTCGTCCGAGAAGAACTTGACGATGGGGCTGTTGATGGAGCCATCCTCGCGGAAAGCGATCCAGGCCAGGCCCTTGGCGCCAAACGTGGAGGCCACGCCGGCGAGCTTATCGATCTTGGCACGTGCCCAGGCACCGGCGCCCTTGGCGTTGATGGCCTTGACGACAGAGCCCTCCTCGTTTGCAGCAGTCGCAAAGACCTTGAACTTGGAGTTGGCAAAGATGTCGGTCAGGTCGACCAGGTGCATGCCATAGCGGGTATCGGGCTTGTCGGAGCCATAGGTGTCCATGGCCTCCCAATAGTCCATGCGACGCAGCGGCGTGGGCATCTCGACACCCATGCGGCCGAAGGCGTCGGCCAGGACCTCTTCGAGCGCGCTCATGACGTCGTTCTGGTCCACGAAGGACATCTCGATATCGACCTGGGTGAACTCGGGCTGACGGTCGGCACGCAAGTCCTCGTCGCGGAAGCACTTGGCGACCTGGTAGTAGCGCTCGACGCCACCGACCATGAGCAGCTGCTTCAGGAGCTGCGGGGACTGCGGCAGGGCGTAGAAGTTGCCCGGCTGAATACGGCTGGGAACGATGAAGTCTCGAGCGCCCTCGGGCGTGGACTTGAACAGGGAGGGCGTCTCGACCTCCATGAACTCACGGTTGTGCAGCGCCTCGCGAATGGCAAAGGTAAAGTCGGAGCGCAGCTTGAGGTTGGCCATCATCTCGGGACGACGGAGGTCCAGATAGCGATAGCGCAGGCGGGTGTCCTCGCTGGTCTCGATGCCGTCCTCGATCTGGAACGGCGGGGTGACGGAAGTGTTGAGCACCTCGGCATGATCGGTCAGGACCTCGATCTCGCCGGTCGCGAGCTTGGTGTTGGTGGTCTCCTCGCCACGGGCGCGCACGACGCCATGGATCTTGATGGGCCACTCGGGACGCATAGTCTCGGCGATCTTAAAGGCGTCGCCGTCGGAGTGCTCGGGGTCGAAGGTGAGCTGCGTAATGCCCTCGCGGTCGCGAAGGTCGCAGAAGATAAGGCCGCCGTGGTCGCGGCGACGGCTCACCCAACCGGTGAGGGTGACCTCTTCGCCCACGTTCTCGCGGCGAAGCTCGCCGCAGGTACGGGTGTGCATGGAATGCTCGTCGATGGGACGGGTCTGGCTCATACCAGTGATCCTCCTTTATGGATCTGTGCCGCCCCGTGTCGTTCCGGGCGGCGTCGTACAGATTTGCCCGGCCTGCGTAAACCGCGCAGCCAGACATGGCGTTCTATCTTATCGCACATGTGTCGATGTGCCGCGGAAAAGTAGCTCCTGCCCAAAGACTTGACGGAGACGAAACAATTGACGCACCGCGGCACCCGCCCGCGCTCGTCACGTGCGACAATATGCCCAATAAAACAGCACTCGGAAAGGCCCGCCATGACTGCACGCCTCATCGTTATGGATATCGACTCCACGCTCATCAACCAGGAGGTCATCGACCTGTTGGGCGAAGAGGCCGGCGTGGGCGAGCAGGTGGCACAGATCACCGAACGCGCCATGCGCGGCGAGCTTGACTTTAAGCAGGCGCTCGAGGAGCGCGTGGGGCTGCTCGCCGGCCTGGACGAGAGCGTGTTCGAGCGCACCTTTGAGCGCGTGACATTTACCCCCGGCGCGTTGGAGCTTGTGCGCTCAGCGCACAGCAAGGGCTGGAAGGCCGGCGTGGTGAGCGGCGGCTTTCACGAGGTCGCCGACAAGATCGTGGCTGCCACGGGCATCGATTTTTGCCTGGCCAATCGTCTGGAGGTCGTGGACGGCAAGCTCACCGGTAAGTTGGCTGCCGACATTGTGACCAAGGAGTCCAAGCTCATCCAGCTGCTGGACTGGGCAGTTGAGTGCGGCGTCGATATGGCACACACCGTGGCAATCGGCGACGGGGCAAACGACATCCCCATGATCCAGGCCGCAGGCACGGGCATCGCGTTTTGCGCCAAGCCCAAGACGCGCGAGGCCGCCCCGTTTACCATCGACGAGCGCAACCTGATGCTCGCCATGGACATCATCCTGCGCGACTAGTCGATCCGTCTAACAATTGAATCAGTCTGTCCTATAGTTTCCGAACAATTTTGTCTTAGTGTTCGGAAATATACCCTTTGAGTGCTAGACTTTGCGCCGTCGAAGGGAACATATATGGATAAGCGAGATCTTGAGCAATTGCTGAGCGATGTTGCCGGCGGAGCAGTCACCCCTGCCGACGCCCTCACGCGCATCCAGACGGCTCCGACCGCCGATTTGGGCTTTGCGCAGCTCGATCTTTCGCGCGGGGTGCGCCAGGGAGCCGGCGAGGTTGTCTACGGGGCCGGTAAAACCGCCGATCAGATTGCCGCCATTATCGAAGCACTGCGCGATGCCGGCCAGGAGCGCATCCTGGTCACGCGCCTGGATGCCGAAAAAGCCGCGCGCACCGCTGAGCTTCTTGGCAACGGCATCGACCTGGGATATGTCCCGGACGCACAGCTCGCCCTCGTGGGCGGCAAGCCCTTCCCTACCGGCAACGGACGCATCGTCGTCGCCTGCGCCGGCACGAGCGACCTGCCCGTCGCCGAAGAAGCCGCGTTGACGGCCGAGTTCTATGGCAACGAGGTCGACCGCCTCTACGACGTGGGTGTCGCCGGCCTGCACCGTCTGCTCGCGCATGCCGAGGAACTTGCCCAGGCACAGGTGGTCATCGCCATTGCCGGCATGGAGGGCGCACTGGCGAGCGTTGTCGGCGGCCTGGTAAGCTGTCCGGTCATAGCCGTTCCCACCAGCGTGGGTTACGGCGCGAGCTTTGGTGGCGTAGCCGCGCTGCTCGCCATGCTCAACTCCTGCGCCAGCGGCGTTTCGGTCGTCAACATCGACAACGGCTTTGGTGCCGCCTACCAGGCAAGTCTTATCAATCATCTGAGCGCCGGCACGCCCTGCGCCCGTTAAGGAGCATTCCATGTCCAATCATCAGCACACGCTTATCATCGACGGCACCTCGGGCATCAGCGGCGATATGACCGTCGCGGCCCTGCTCGACCTGGGCGCCAGCGAGGAGCACCTGCGCGAACAGCTCGCCACGCTGCCGGTCGACGGCTTTTCGATCGCCGTGACGCGCGTAAACAAGCACGGCATCGACGCCTGCGATTTCGACGTCCAGCTTGCAGAGGAGCTCGAGAACCACGACCACGATATGGTCTGGCTCTACGGCAACGAAGCAGCTGCCGAGCACACGCACGAGCATGAGCACCACCATCATGATCATGGCGAGCACGAACACGTGCACTGCCACGAGCATGACCATGACCACGACGATGACCACGACGGTCACCATCACGCCCACCACCATCACCACCGTTCTTTAGCAGACGTCACCGCCATCATCGATGGCTCGCAGCTAAGCGATGGCGCCAAGCGTCGCGCGCTCGCCATCTTTACCGCGCTCGCCGCCGCCGAGGCCAAGGCCCACGGCAAAACGCCCGAGACCGTCATGTTCCACGAGGTGGGCGCCGTCGACTCCATCGTCGACGTCTGCTCCGTCGCCATCTGCCTCGACAACCTGGGCATCGAGGACATCGTGGTCGAGTCGCTCTCCGAGGGTCACGGCACCATCCACTGTGCCCACGGCCTTATGCCCATCCCGGTGCCCGCCGTCGTCAACCTATGCCAAGCAGGCAATATCGCCCTCACGCCTGCACCGGTCGCCGGCGAGCTCGTGACGCCCACGGGCGCCGCCATCGTCGCCGCGCTGCGCACGTCCGAGCACCTGCCGGCCCGCTACCGCATCGAGGCCGTCGGCTACGGCGCCGGTAAGCGCCCCTACGAGGGCTGCTCCGGCACGCTCCGTTGCCTGCTCGTTGACGCGGACGCATAGCCATGGATGCCCGCAAGGCCAAAAGCCGCGCCGCGATCGTCGCGGCGTTCTCCGAACTCCTGCGCGAGGAGGACTACAGCAAGATCACCGTCGGCGACATCATCACGCGCGCTCACGTAGGCCGCGCGACATTCTACGGTCTCTTTAAGAGCAAAGACGACCTACTCGCTGAGCTGGTGTGCGATATCTGCACCCATGCCCTCGACGATGACGGTACACCGCTCGATGATCCGCTCGTACAAGTCGAGCATATCCTCAACAACCTCTGGGAACGCCGCCAGGGCGTACGAGCCCTCGTAGCCGGCGCCGGCTCACGCGTCTTCGCCGACTGTCTCCGCAAGACCATCATGTCGCGCGCAGCCGAAACCGTCCCTACCGACCCAAACGGCCCCGCCGCCACCATGGACCGAAGCTTCCTGCTACACCACATAGCCTCAAGCTTCGTAGGAATGGTCCAATGGTGGGCCTGGCACAACTTCCAAGCAGATAAGAACGAAGTAGCCAAAGACTACCTCTCAGCCATAAAACCCCTCTTCACCTAAGTAAGAAGCTCATCCCAAATCATCGACCCAACCCAGGGCGCCGCGCATCCCAAAGTGTCGCTCACGCTTCAACGCCCCTACCAGCAACAAGCCCCTCCCATCCAAATTCAGATATATGTTGGGTTGCTTGTACGAACGCAACAAAGATCCCGCAGCTGGCCGCATGGGGTAACTTCCCAGCGCATTCCGCAGGACGAAAGAACCCCCGCCGCACGAAGTGCGCAGCGGGGGTTCTTTCATGTCCGAGGACGCGCTGGGAAGTTACCCCATGCGGCCAACGGACAAATATGTAGCCTCGGACTAGAACATACCCAAGAAACCGTGCACAAACAGTGCGGCCAGAGCGGCACCGACAAACGGAGCGATGCCAGGAACAAGCAGGCCGTACTTCCAGTTGTTGTCAGCCTTGTTCTTGATCGGCAGCACCTGATAGGCCATGCGAGGGCCAAGGTCACGAGCCTGGTTCATGGCGAAGCCGGTGATGCCGCCCATGCCCATGCCAACAGCCCAAACGATCAGGCCAACGCAGATGGCGAGCATCAGAACGTTCTCGCCGGCGCGGCTAGCGGCAGCAAGGATAGCGGTGATGAACACAAAGGTGCAGATAGCCTCGCAGAAGAAGTTACGAGCATAGTTCGTGCCCTCGGTGGTGGGGTTGGTCGAGAAGATGTTGCGCTGGGCAATGGGGTCGACGACGCCCTCGGAAGCCTTGAACTCATCGGCATACATCAACCAAGCGATTACGGCGCCCACAAAGCCGCCGAGCATATCGGCAATCATGAAGGGGATGCAGCTGCTCCACGGCACCAGGCCGACGATGCACTGGGCAAGAACCATAGCCGGGTTCATGCACACGGCGCCGCCAAAGACAAACAGGCAGACCGAGATGCCAAAAGACCAGGTGGTGATGGCAAACATGTGGCCGGAGCCCTGATACTTGGTGCCCTTGAGCACGGTATCGCAGTGCACGCCCACGCCAAAGATGATCATGAGGGCCGTTGCGCCGAATTCGCAGAGGAGTTTGGTAAGCATAAAACCTTATCTTTCTTGTCGGTTATAAACGATTCGTTTAGGCCGCGTACTAGTGCTGAGCGACGACAACGCCCAGGCCATCGGGAATGACGGCCACCTTGGCATCGGCACCCTTCATCTCAAAGGCGAGCTTGAGCGCCTCCTCGAGGGTGTTGACCGGCGTCATGTGCATATCCTTGATCATCTGGTGATCGCACAGATCGGTGACCATGATCACAGGGTGATGCGCCAGGATGCGGGCAAAGATCTGGCTCGTCCACTGGTCGGGCAGGGTCTCGTCCTTAGGACGGTCGATGCAGGCGCGCTCAAACTCTGCCGGATCATTGTCGGCGATGTTGTGATAGAAGCCCTCGCCACCGTGACCGTCGGCACAGCCGGCGACGTCGATGATCACACCGCCCTCGGGAAGCGTAGCCTCGGCAGAGCACATGCCCTTCACGGCCTGGTAGATGTTCTGGTCGAGCGGGTAGCCGCCGTTGGTGGTGATGGCAATCTCGCACTCAACGGGCTCAACGCCGGCAAGGCTCTTCACGAACTCACAGCCGGCCTCGTGCGCCTTGTGAATGTCGCCGGCAAAGGAGCCGATGACCTCGTGCTTGCCGTTGAGCACCACGTTAAGCACAAAGGCAAGGTGAGCCATCTCGGCAGCGGCAAACATGTCCTCGCTCACGTGGTTGTGGCACAGGTTGCCGGCACGCGAGTGGGAATCATTCACAAACTGACCGTTGTGGTTGTACATGATGGTCTTGTAGCTGGCGATGCCAGGCAGGACGGACTTGCGGCTACCAGAGAAACCGGCAAAGAAGTGCGGCTCAATAAAGCCCTCGGCAAGCAGCAGATCGCAATCGGCGGCAATCTTGTTGATGATGCACTCGCCACCGGAAGGCAGGGTGCCGATCTTTTTCATCATGCTGTCGTCAGTCGCGACGTGCATAACGATTTCCTCGTTGGCAACGATCTCCTCGCCGTACTTGTTGACGAGCTCCTCGTGCGTCGACGGACGGTGCATACCCGTAGCAACCAAAATACGCACGCGAGCCTCGGGCGCAGCGGAATGGATGTGATGCAGCAGAATAGGCATCGTCACACGCGAGGGAACGGGGCGCGTATGATCGGAGCTAATGATGACAATATCCTTCTTGCCAGCACAAAGCTCCTCGAGCGAAGGCGAGCCATAAGGGTTGGCAAGTGACTCCTCTACCAGCTCTTCCTGTGATTTTGTAGTCTTAAACTCGTTTTGATGACCTTCCATCACACCCGCGAAGTTCTTATCCTCGAGCTCCAGATGCAACGTCTTGTGGTCAAACGGCAGTTCACATTCAAACAATGATGAGCGCCCTCTTCCTTTCAACTGACACACTAGATAAACCGTTGGAAGGATACGCCGCTCACCGAAAAACACCACCGTCCACCGACTCATTAACACAACGTTCATATTTGACCCACAACAAAACAACCGCGATCCCAAACGGGACCGCGGCCGCTACAGTCGTAAGGCGAGAAGCGCGCCATTCTTCTCCTCAGCTTTAATTCCAGAAGACCGAGGACGAAGGGGCCCGAAGGGTTTCCCTCTGAATGCATTCCGCAGCACGAAGCCCCCTTATCCGCAGCTCCGAAGGAGCAGGATAAGGGGGCTTCAAGTGCGAGGACGCATTCAGAGGGAAACCCTTCGGGTCCCGGTGAGAGCCACAGGGCTATCGATTACCCCGTGTTCTGCAATCCTGCCGAGACGCCGGTCACAGTCGAAAGAATCAGGCTCATGTACTCGGCCTTCTTCTCCTCCGTCATCTCGTCCTGGTTCATACGCACCTCGCGAAGGGCGCGGACCTGGGCGATGGATAGAGCGTCGACATAGGGGTTACGCACGCGGACGGCGCAGCCGAGCACGCGACGACGCTGCAGCGGCCATTCATCACCGACGATGGCAAGGACCCACTTACGGGTGAGCTGCATCTCGGTAAAGACCTTCTTGGACAGATCCTGGCGATCGCCCAGGTGCAGATACATCTTGGCGATGCGCTGGTCGGTCTTGGCGATCGACATCTCGATGTTGTCGATAAAGGTGCGGAAGAACGGCCACTCCTGGTAGGCAGCCTTGAGCTGGTCCAGATCGCCAAACTGCTCGCAGGCGGTACCCAGGCCGTACCAGGCGGCCAGATTGATGCGCGCCTGGCTCCAGCTGAAGATCCAGGGAATGGTACGCAGGTCGTCGAGCGACTTGGCACCCAAACCGCGCTTGGCGGGACGCGAGCCGATCGGCAGCAGACCGACCTCGGTCAGCGGCGTCACGGTCGAGAACCACGGTGTAAAGTCCTCGGTGTTCAGCAGGTCCAGATAGCGCTCGTGGCTTGCGGCGTTGAGCTTCTCGGCCATACCCCAGAACTTCTGCGTGGTCTCGGTGTTGGTCTTCTCGACACTCGGGGCCGACTGCAAAAGCGTTGCGGCGGCAACGGACTCAACATGGCGCTGAGCCAGCGTGCGGTTGCCGTAACGGGCAAAGATGACCTCGCCCTGCTCGGTGAGCTTAAAGAAGCAGTTGACCGAACCCTTGGGCTGCGCCAGCACGGCCTTGTTGGCCGGACCGCCGCCACGGCCCACGGCACCGCCGCGGCCGTGCATGAGCACCAGGTCGATATCGTTCTTCTCGGCCCACTTGGCGATGCGCTCCTGCGCGGAGTGCAGCGCGAGCATGGCCGTGGTAGGACCGGCATCCTTGGAGGAGTCGGAATAGCCCAGCATGACCTCCATGCGGCGGTTGGTCTGGGCAAGGCGCTTTTGCACCACGGGCAGCGTAAGCATCTGGTCGAGCACGTCGACACAGCCCTCGAGGTCCTCGAGCTGCTCGAACAGCGGAATCACGTCGAGCTCGGGGACATCCTCCTCATGTGCGAAGGACAGGTGGGCAAGCTCAAAGACGTCGGCCACATGCTGGGCGCTCTTGGTGAACGAGATGATGTAGCGGTGCGCCATCTTCTTGCCGTAGCGCTTTTGGATGGAACCGATGGCACGGAAGGTATCGATGACCTCGCGCGTCATGGACTGCAGGTCGCCATGGATACCGTTCTCGTGGATATCCTTGAGGGCGCGGGCGTGCACCACGGAGTGCTGACGGAACTCCATCTCGACCATGTGGAAGCCGAAGGACTCGACCTGCCAGATGATGGTCTGGACCGGGCCGTAGGCGGCACGGACGGCACCGCAGGCGGCCAGCGAGCGCTGGACGACGCGCAGGTCATCCAGGAACTCGTCTGCGCTGTGATACATGGTGTCGGTGATACGGCGCACGGTGGCGTTCAGACGGTCGGCCATGACGAGCATGACGGCGCGATGCGGCTCGTGCTCAGAGATCAGCTCGGCGCGGGCCGTGTACTGGGTGCTCATCTCGACCTGATGGTTCCACAGGTTGATGAGCTCGGCAGAAGGCTTGCTGTAGGTGGCCTCGAGCGTGAGGTTGCGACCGATGCGGCGACACTTGTCCTCGAGCTTGAGCACCATGTGGGTGAAGTACTTGGCGGCGACCTCACGGCTCACCTTGGCGGTGACGTTGGGGTTACCGTCGCGGTCGGAACCGATCCAGCTGCCGGGATGGAAGAACGCCGGGCACAGCGGCGGCACGGTACCGGCCTTGTCGCCCAGCACCCAGTCGTCAAAACGACGATAGATGACGGGGATAACGTCGAACAGCGTGTTATCGAAGATGTCGACGATGGTATCGGCTTCCTCGACCGGCGTGGGCTTCTTGAGCGCGATGGGGCTCGTACGCACCAGGGCGTCGATTTCCTGCAGCATATGGCGCTCGTTCTCCACCAGGTCGGAGCCGCCCAGACGCGGACGCTCCTCCAGCAGGTTGGAGATACGGCGAATCTTGCCCTCGACGGCCTTGCGACGGGCCTCGGTGGGATGTGCGGTAAAGACAGGGTGGAACTCGAGCTTGTCGAGCAGCTCGTTGGCACCCTCGACGCCCAGCTCATTCACCAGCTGGTGATAGGCGACGGTGAGCTCGTTGGCGGGATCGACCTCGGTATCGGTCGACGCACCGGCCTCGCGCTCGCGCAGCTGCGCCACACGGTAGTTCTCCTCCGACAGGTTTGCCAGATGGAAGAAGCTCGTAAAGGCGCGAACGATGACCTGCTGCTTATCGAGCGGCAGACTGTCGATCAAATCGACGACCTCACGAAATGCCACGGCAGTGGGCTCGTCGGCGGTGGGCACGCCCTGCTCGTCGACGGCCTCGTCGGCAGCGCGGGTACCGGGGTTGCCGGCATTGGCCACAATCTCGGCCGACAGGATTTTGTCGAACAGGTCCGCGATCTCAGGATCATACTCGCTAAGCACACGACGCTCCAGGCGCAGGAACAACGCCAGATTGTCGCGCAGCTCCTCGGGGATCTCGATCTCGGCGAGACGCTCCCTGGACTCGGCATTCGAGCCGATTCGGTTAACGAGGCGGTTGACCACGGCAGCGACGCGCGCCGCGGCTTCGGGTACAGACTGGTTGCTTAGGTTCTCAGCCACGTTTCCTCCCATTCCTCCTTCTATGCACGTAACATGCGGTATTCATTATAGGCGCTTGAGAAATACTTTCGACACTGATTGCGCTTTACCACACAAAAGTATTTTCTGCATTGCAAGGGTTTTTGCCCTAAATGGTCGTATTTCTCGGTGGACGGCATACACAAACGGGGGCATTCCGCATAAATGCGAAACACCCCCGTAACAATCGCTCGGCGCAAGCGGGACGTGTTAGCGGGTCCGCAGCTCAAAAAGATGCGCTACAGGCGCTTGCGAACCGCCTCGACGACGTTGGCCAGATCGGCAAGAACCTCTTCGTGGCTCTCCATGTCGCGCACCTTGACCTTGCCGGCGGCAAGCTCGTCGCCGCCCAGGACCAGGATGAGCTTGGCGCCCACCTTATCGGCCTGTTTAAACTGGGCCTTAAGCGAACGGCCCTGATAGTCGGCCTCGGTCACGATGCCTGCGGCGCGAAGCTCCTGCGTAATGGCAAAGACGTTCTGGCGCAGTTCCTTGCCGGCGTTGGCGACATAGACGCACGGGGCCTCCTCGGCACCCAGATCGCTGCCAAAGGCCTGCAGGGCCAGCATGGCGCGCTCAAAACCGACGGCAAAGCCGACGCCCGCCGTGGGCTTGCCACCCTCGAGCTCGACCAGGCCATCGTAGCGGCCGCCGCCGCCGATGGAGCCGACGCCGGCGCCAGGGGCCTCGACCTCAAAGACAGTACGGGTGTAGTAGTCCAGGCCGCGCACCAAGGTGGGATCCTCGACATACTCGATACCGGCGGCATCCAGATAGCGCTTGACCTGCTCGTAGTGCTCGCGGCACTCGTCGCACAGGTTGTCACCCATCAGCGGAGCCTCGGCCATGATCTCGCGGCAATGGTCGTTCTTGCAGTCGAAGGCACGCAGCGGGTTGAGCTCGGCGCGCTCGCGGCACTCGTCGCACATCTCGTCTGCGTGATCGAGGATGAACTGCTTAACCTGCTCGCGGTAAGCCGGACGGCACTGGGCGTCACCCATCGAGTTGATGAGCAGACGAAGCTTGGAAAGATCGAAGCCCAGGCGCTTGTAGAACTCCATGAGCATGATGATGCACTCGGCGTCTGCCGCCGGATCGGGAGCGCCGAGCCACTCGATGCCCACCTGGTGGAACTGGCGCAGGCGGCCCTTCTGGGGACGCTCGCCGCGGAACATGGCCTCGGCGTAGTACGCCTTAAACGGCGTGGAGCCCTGGGGCACCAGATTGTTCTCGACGACGGCGCGTACCACGCCGGCCGTGCCCTCGGGGCGAAGCGCCAGGCGCTGCTTGGGCTTGAGTTTGGTGTCGGTGCCCTCGGCAAAGACGCGCTCCAGGTTGGCACCGCTGAACACGCGGAACATTTCCTTGCGCACGACGTCGGTCGACTGGCCGATACCGTGGACAAACACGTCCACCTGCTCGATCGCGGGCGTCTCGATAGGCTTAAAGCCAAACGGCTCGAACACGCCGGCCGCAATCTGCTGCATCTTTTGCCAGGCGCGCATCTCGGCGCCGATAAGGTCGCGGGTTCCCTCCGCCTTCTGTGCCTGCATGGGCAAACACCTTTCTTTTGTATCGCGTCATAGGTAGTGGACATTATACGGCACAAACACAAACAGCGGCGGCGCGTCTGACCGAACGAGGGTATGGGGACTCGTTCGGCCAGACGCGCCGCCGCTGTATGTGATCCCTATTCCTCCATCCCCAAGGGATCACGTGGTCCGAAGGGGACGGAGGAAAAGGGATCATTTCGTAGGCCCGTAGCCGCCTTGGAAACCGAATGATGGTACGAGCATCCATTCGGCTTCCAAGGCGGCCACGGACAGAACGGGGCGAACAGAAAAGAGCGACGGGCGTCTACTCCCCCGCCACGCTTGCGCGCAGCTTGGCGGCGATGGGCTCCGAGGCCAGCAGGAATACGAGCATGACCACGGAGCACGCCAGGCACACGATCCAGGTGCTCGCAAAGGAGCCCGTGGCATCGAACAGCACGCCCGAGACAATGGCGCCCACGGTGCCGCCGACCATCTCGAGCGAGGTGATAGTGCCCGTGACCTTGCCGAGGTCGGCCATGCCAAACTGCTTGGACGCGGCGATGGTAGGCGTGATGGTGCCCATGCACGTTCCGATACCAAAGCTCACAGCGGCGACAATAGGACCGAGGTCCGTCGTCGGGAAGCACAGCGCCACGCAGGCGATAATGCACGCAACGGAGCCAAGGATATTGCCAAAGCGCAGGCCAAAGCGGTCATAGATCGCACCGAGCGAAATTTTGGCGATAACGACGGTAACCATGTAGGCCGAAAGTACGGTACCCGCCCACATGGGATCGTGGCCGCCCGTGACAATCTTGGCGCCGTTGACGGTAACACTCGTCATGTTGGTGACCTGGTTGGGCAAGATGGCGCCGTTAACGAGACCCATAAAGAGGAAGGCGACGACAAGCAGCCAAAACGCCGGGCTCTTCTTGATACGAGACCAGCCGACGCTAACCTCGGGCGCCGTGTGCTCGTCCTTGTCGCCAGCCGTCGAGACGGACGGATCGCCCGGGTTCTCACCGAGCGGCTTAAGGCCGATCTCGGAAGGCTTGGTGCGGAAGGAATAGGCCGTGATGGGCAGTGCCGCCACCATGCAGACGGCAGCGAGTACCAGGAACGCAGAGCGCCAGCCCACACTCACGATAAGCGAGCTCACGATCGGCGAGAGAATAGCGCCGCCAAAGCCCGAGCCCGAAAGTGCGATGGAGATGGCAAGGCCTCGCTTGGCGGTAAACCAGTTGGCGGTCACTAGGCTGATGAGCAGGCGGGTCGAGGCCACAGCGAAGCAGCCCGAGACGGCAAAGAGCACGTAGACCTGCCACAGCTCACCGACAAAGCTCATGCCGGCAAGCACCGCCGAGGTAGCGATAACGGTGAGCGAGCCCAATATGCGGCCACTCACCTTATCGGCAACATGGCCGATAACGAGCGAACCCACGACGCTCACCACGGTGGAGATAGCGTTGGAGATGTTGTACTGGGCAAGCGTAATCCCGAGGTCGCTGACGATGAGCGGCTGGAACAGGCTCATGCAGTTGACGAAAATCGTGTAGCACGTGGCCATAATCACGAAGCCGGAGGTCACCACGAGCCAGCCGGGGAAGAACTTACGTTGCTGGGGCATTGGTTACTCCTTGTGGTCGGCGATATAGCCCAAAGCGACGGCGGTATAAGCCGCGGCGCCGAGAGGAAGCTCGGCATCGTTAAAGCGCGCCTTGGGATGGTGCTGGGCAAAATGCTCGTCCGTATCGGTCACGGCCGCGCCCACCGTAAAGTACGCACTCGGGATCTCGCTCGAGATAAGCGCGAAGTCCTCACTCGCCATGGCATGGAAAAGCGGCAGGAAAGCCGCCTTGGGCAGCACTGCGCCCACGTAGCCAAGCGACGCCTGAGTCATATCGCTGTCGAGTACAAGCGGCGGAACATCCGAAAGCGTCTCGATGGTCGCCGGCGTACGATACGTTGCGGCAATGCCGTTGACGACCTCGGCGATACGCTCCTTGAGATGAGCCATGAGCTCGACATCAAAGCCGCGCAGCGTTCCCTCGAGCACGCAGGTGTCGGGGATGACGTTGGCCGCCAAGCCGCCAGCAAACTTACCAACGGTAAGTGCGACTTCCTTGGCCGCCGGCACCTCGCGGGCGATAAGCTCCTGGAGCGCCAGGTGCACGTGGACGCCGGCCGTGATGGGGTCGATGCAGATCTCGGGGCTCGAGCCATGGCCGCCCTTGCCCTGGAGCGTGATGCGGAAACCGTACACGCCCGAGAGCGCCGGGCTGCCGTAGAGCACCAGGCCAAGCGGCGACTGGCTGTTGACATGCATGGCAAAGGCCGCCTGAGGGCGCGGGTTCTCGAGCAAGCCGTCGGCGATGGCGGCGCGGGCGCCCTCGAAGGTCTCCTCGCCCGGCTGGAACAGCAGTTTGACGGTAGCATTGGCGTCGACGAGCTCGGCCTCGCGGGCCTTGAGCAGGCGCGCCGCACCAAGCAGGGCCGTCGCGTGCATATCGTGACCGCAAGCATGCATGCAGCCATTGGTGGATGCAAAGGGCTCGCCGGATTCCTCGGCAACGGGAAGGGCATCCATATCACCTCGGAGCATGACGACCGTTCCAGCCTGCTCGTCCTTGCACGTGCCATTGCCCTGAGCGGCCGCGGCCGCACCGGCACCGATCAGGCCAACAACACAGGAGTCGTCGACGAGCGTAGCAAATGGGATATCCATCTCGGTCAGGCGCGCTTGAATATACGCAGAGGTCTGCGGGAGGCTATTACCCAGCTCGGGCATCTGGTGAAGATCGTGTCGCCATGCGGCAAGCTCACCGGCAAATGCCTGGGCTTCTTTGACCAGGCCATCGCCGATAGCGGTCTGTGCCGCTGTGGTAGCCTGAGGCGCTGGTTTCGGTTGAAGATCGGACAGAGCTGGTGCCATAGATGCCCTCCAGTAACGTTTTTGCAGCACGCACTTTGACAGCGTAAAGTGCAAGGCACAACTGTAAGGGCATGGCATAAAAAATGCCGCCCTGGGAGGGCGGCGCAACAAGTTGTTTACAATTGCGGGTGAGATTTTCGGCGCAAGAAATCGAAATGCGTCTCACTCAAAATGATCGACAGGAAGATGAGCGCAAAGCCGGCAAGCAGGCGCGAGGTGAGCGCCTCCCCCATCAGCAGCACCGAAAACAACACGCCCGATGGCGACTCCATCGAAAGCAGCAGTGAGCCCGTCGAGGCCGGGACGTGCGCCAAGCCGACGTTTTGGATGAGCAGCGCCACGCACGTGCAGCCCACCGAGAGAAAGGCCATTACGCAGATAAAGCTCGGCGTCCACACGGACGAGGGCGCTTGGGTCTCGAACAACAGCGACGAGATCAGGCTTAGGACACCATTGCCCACAAACATCCAAAACGTGATGACGTTGATATCCATCTTGCGACCGTACTTGGCGGTCACCGCCATCTGGATGGCAAAGAAGACCGCGCCGCCCAGCGTAATGGCATCGCCGGCATTGAACTCGACGCTATCGAGCGCCACCAAGCCAATGCCCGCCAGGCACAGCAACGCGGCGCCCAAGTTGTAACGGGTAAGCTTTTCGCCGCTTAGGACGTAGCTCGCAAACGGAACCAAGATGCAGTACGTGCCCGTCAAAAACGCGCTTTTGCCTGCCGTGGTCTGTGCCAGACCGATCGTCTGCAAACCGTAGGCACCCCACATGAGCGCGCCCATGCCAAGCCCGACGATTAGGTTGCGGGCATTGAAATGAGCGATGATGCGCTTATGGAAAATGGCAAACATAACCAGTGATGCCGGGAGAAAGCGAACGTAGACCAGCTCGAACACCGGAATGGTGTCGAGCGCGCCCTTCATAGTGGTAAAGGAGTAGCCCCAGATGACCGCCACCGAAAATAGCAGAACTTTCCAGAACAGCGGCGAGCGTGCACCGGCACCCCGGGGAATACCGCCCGCACCCAAATCCTCACGGGCCACAGGGCTATCAGGCATGTTTTCGATTTCGTTGGCAGCGTATTGGGCCATGGAACATCCTCGCACTCAATCTGGGCGTGGTGTCCGCACGCGTATGGCTGCGTGCCGCCTCATGGTCAAATAAAAACGGGACGCGCCGGACCCCCGGCACGCCCCGCTACTGTAGCAACAACCAAGCAACCCACGCAATTCACTACGCTAAAGCGTCGGTACAGAAAACCTCGATGTTCCGGCAACGTCAGCGAAAACGCCCCTAAGCGAGCAAGGTGACGTGAAATGAAAGGGCGCTGACCTTCTGGTCGCGCCCTTGAAATTGAACGTCAGATTGCCGCTTAGGGACGTTTGCAGCGTCGAGCCGTTACGCGGTTTGGTAAAACCGCGTAACTAAATAAGCTTTGTTGACTCCAGCTTTTCGATGATCCAGTCGTTGGCTTTGATGACTGGGCGGCGGAAGACCACACCCAGGGCCAGCGACGGGATCAGATAGCTCGCCAGAATGCCTAGCTCAATCCAGTACTCCATATGGTAGGCACCGGCCATGGCGGCATGCATGGCGTTGATGCCGTGAGTAAACGGCAGGAACGGATAGATCGCCTGGAACACGGGGCCGGTCATCTCGATGGGGAACGTGCCGCCCGAACCGCCGACCTGCATGACCAGCAGCACGACGGCGAGCGCCTTGCCGATATCGCCAAACGACACGGTGAGCGTGTAGACGATATTAGAGAACACGAGACTCGCGATCCAGCCCGCCAGCACAAATTGCAGCGGGTTGTCACACTGGATGCCAAAGAACAGGATGTCGCCCGCGCACACGAGCGTTGCCTGCAGCAGGGCCAGACCGCCAAAGAACAGGTAGCGGCCCAGGTAGATCTCGTGCAAGCGCACGGGGATGAGCTCGTTGATAAGCTCATCGTCGACCGAAACCTTCATCATGGCCGCCAGCACGATCGAGCCCACCCACAGCGACAGAATCGTGTAGAACGGCGCCATGGCCGAACCGTAGTTGCGGATCGGATAGACCGGCTTGCGGTCGAGCGCGACGGGACCGGAAAGCGACACGGCAAGGCCCTCGGGATCGTTGCCAATCATCGTCTTGATCGTGGCAAGGTCATCCGACATCAGGGCGCCATCGAGCTCGTCCTTAAAGGCGCTGATCTTATCGGACGCCTCGCCCAGCTGATCGGAAGCCTTGTTGACCAGCTTGGCGGCCTTGGAGAGGCCCTTCGCCAACGAGCCGGATGCATCGGTGAGGCCACTCACGGCGCTATCCAGATTGCCCGAGATGCCATCGAGCGAGTCCAGGATGCCCGAAACCGTCTTCTTGAGCTCCTTGGCCTTAACCGAGAACGTGGAATCGTAGTCGGACTTGGCGCCCGAAATGCCCGCCTTGGCATCGGCGATGGCCTGATCGACCTCGGCACGCGTGCTGTTGACCTCTGCCATGCTGTCAGAAAGGGACTTAGCAGTTGCCGTCAGGTCCTTGGCGTTGTTGCGATACTCCACCGCGATCCTGCCCAGCGATGTTGCCACAGATTTAAGGCTCTCCTGGAGCTTTTCGTCACTGACCTGCTCGGCAAAGCCGCGGAGCTGGTCGGCCGTGGCGTCGATATCGTCGGCACGTGTATTGAGCGCCGCCGCGGCATCGTTGAGCTGAGACACCGTAAGGTCGACATGCTGATTCGCGGCATCGAATGCCTTCGCAAGCTCGGCGGACACGTTGTCGAACGAGCCCGCGCTTCCGTCAATCGCGGCGTTGATGGCGTCGTTGGCGGCCTTCAGCGCTTCTTTGGAATCGCTCATGCCGCTCTTGGCATGCTCCATCAACTGCTTGGTCGACTCATCGACCGTACCCGTCTGCTGGAGCATACCGCTCGCCGACGTCAACGAATCGGACGTAGAGCTCAAAATGCCCGCCAGCGACGAAGCATTAGCCTGAACGTCTTGCAGGTCCCCAATCGAATCGCCGAGCGTCGAGGACAGGTTGGCGATAAAGTTGCTGACCTGGTCGGTGCTCATGTAATCGAGCAGGCTGGACACCGTCTTAAGGCCGATCGTCGTGATGGTCTCGGTAAAGGTCTCGTTGACCTGGTTCTGAACAGCACTCGAGCCCTTTTCGGTCACGATCTGCGCGATGGCGTTGGCCTTCTGATTCTCGTAAAACTCGATATCGGCATGCTTAACGTCGGTCGAAAAGAGCGTCATCATATCGGCACTAAACGTCTTAGGGATAACGACAGCCGCATAGTATGCGCCCGATTTGACGCCCTCGATGGCCTTTTCTCGATCGTTGAGCACAACCCAGTCGAAGTTCTCGTTGCCGCGCAGGGTGGCGGTCACGTTTTCGCCCACGTTGACCTCGACGGGGATCAGATCGCTCTCGTAACCCTCATCGGTGTTGACCACGGCGATCTTAAGATTGCCGGTGTTGCCGTACGGATCCCAGCTGCCGGCGATGTTAAACCACGCGTACAGGCACGGTACGATAATGAGGCCCATCACGACAACCAAGCCGATTACGGAGCGAGACACGTTTTGGACATCGCGCTTAAACAGATGCAGGATGTTCTTCATTTATGCCTCACCTCCTTTGGAGTGCTTGCCGAGCGGGGCGTTCTTTTCATTCATCACAAACGTGTCATCCCCGTTCTCGGGCACATGGGCCGCATCGCGATGACCACATTGGTTGACAGCCTGAGTCTTGAGTTCAGACCCCCGCTCGCTCGCATTCAAGCCGAACATGCGACGAGCGGCCGGAATGGCGGCCGTGTGCTCGCGCATCTCGCGGCGCAGGTCCTCATCCGAAAGCGCCGAGATGCGCATCTGGGTGTTGAGGCTCGAGCGGATGTACTCGATATTGATAAGCCAGCCGCAGATGGCAATAACCGAGATGATCCAAATGACAAGCAGGATGATCTTGCCGTTATTGTCGATATCGAGAACCGTCGACAGGACAAAGAGCAGGACCTGAACGCCCACCACGGCGGCAAAACCGCCCTTGATGTAGTACGGGTAGCGATGTTCAAAGGCGACCGCATGGTCGAGCAGTTCGCGACGGTACGAATCGGAATCGAGCATGACACGCATGGCCGTGCGCAGCGAGTAGCGCTGGCGCGGCAGGTCGTTGGACTCGCAGATCATCATACCCGTCGTGGAAAGCTGTTTATCAAAGAGCAGGTTAAGGTTGAGCAGCAGCGGACGCAGCTGCAGACCGATAAAGAGCGCCACGATCAAGAACACGCCCAGAATGCACAGGTTAAACAGGTAGTTAAACGAGTACATGCCGCCGACCGTCTCGCGCAGCAGATTGATGCCGTAGGTAAAGGGCAGCAGCGGGTGCAGCCACTGGAAGAAGCCGGGCATCATCTCGATGGGATACATGCCCGACGAACCCGGAATCTGCACGATGACGAGAATGACGCCGATTGCCTTGCCGATGTGCTTAAACGTAGTGGACAGCGCATAGATGATATTGACGTAGGTGAACGAGATGGCGATGCCGCCCAGCACGAACAGCAGCGGGTTGATGCACTGCACGCCAATCACCAGATCGCCTACCGTAACGATGGTGGCCTGGAGCGCGCCCAGGATCACCAGGAGCATCCAACGGCCGAAGTAGCCCTGGCGCGCCGTAAAGCTGCCAATGCCCTCGCGATCGACCTCGAGCTTGTAGATGGCGATGAGTACGTAACCGCCCACCCAAAGCGCCAGATTGGTGTAGAAGGGAGCGATGCCCGAGCCAAAGCTCTTGACCGGATAGATCGACTTGGACGTCAGCTCGACCGGAGAGGCCATGAAATCTGCCACGTCATTGACATCGACGCCCATAAGGTCGGCGAGCTCGCCCATAGACTCAGAGGTCTGCAGCGCCGCGATGTCATTGGCTGCGGTCGCAAGCTTGTCCTGGACCTTGGCAAGCGAGGAATCGGTCTGGGACAGCGTGGTCTTGGCCTGGCCGAGCGTAGCGTTAAGCTGCGAAAGCGTACCGCGCGCACTTGCAATAGTAGGCGTGAGGCCAGACACGATTCCCGTCAGATCACCCGAGACGGCGGCAAATGAATCAAGCGCGCTCGAGGCCTTCGGCAGCGCGTTTTGACCCAGGTCCGTCTGGGCCTGGCCAAGGTTGGTCGCACCGGTCTGGATTGCGTTATTGATAGCGTCGCTGGCGCCCGAGACAGCCGCGGCGTCATTCGCCATGGCGCTCGACTGCGCAGACAGACCGTCCTTGATGCTCTGAAGCTTTTCATTCTGTTCGCGGAGCAAATCGATGGTCGATACAATGCGCGCGTCAATTTCCTTGGAACCTGTCGACGTGTCATTAACGAGAATTTCCAAGTGCCCGATAACGGCCTTATTGTGGTCGATCGTCGCTTGGAGAGACTCAAGCGAGTTGTCGATGCGGGTGGTCGTAGATGTGACCGCGCCCGTCAGCTTGCCAATCGCAGCGTTCGCGGAGGCTGACGTCTTGGTGAGCGCAAGGCTGCCTTCCGAGAGTGCCTTGGAGAGCGAGGCGACAGAGTTGCCCGCCGTAGCGCGCGCCTCGCCCAGCAGGTCATTGCCCTGAGCGATTGCCTGCGTTAGAGAGGGCGTCTGACCCTGCAGGCCCGCCAACGCGGCATCAGCCGAGGCGATAGCGCCGCTCGTTTTGTCGATAGCGGTGTTCATGTCGTTGATCGAATCGCGAACCTCGCTCAAGGTACCGGATGCCTCGGACACCGAACTCGTCAGCGAATCCTGAACCTGGGCGGTCTTATCCTTAAAATCGATGCCGGCATCCTTGGCGATGCCCGCCACGGTCTCGCCCACCGTGGAGACAAACTCCGAATTGATCTGCTCCTCGATAGTATTGGCGCCGGTATCGGTCACCTTGGGCGCAATGGCGCTCTTCTTCTCGTTAACGTAATACGTAAGCTTGGGCTGGCGGTAATTGCCATCGAGCATCGAGACAAGATTGTCGGAGAAGTTCTTGGGAATCACGATGGCGGCGTAGTACTCACCACTCTCGACGCCCTCTTTGGCATCGGCCGCCGAGTCGACGAAGGTCCAGCCCAACTGATCGTTCTCCTTGAGCTGATCGACGACCTGGTCGCCCGCGTTGAGCTCGCCCACCAGGTCGTTTTGGGTTCCCTGATCGTTGTTAGCGATGGCAATCTTGATACCCTGGGTGTTTCCGTACGGATCCCAGTTTGCCACGATGTTGTACCAGGCATACAGCGAGGGAATAACGCACACGCCTAAAGTAACCACCAAGGCGACGGGGTTCACGAGCAATCGCTTGATGTCACGCTTAAAGATCGCAAAGGAGACCTTTGCGTTGGATAGTTTGCTGCCGAGACTCACGCTTGAACCATCCATCCTGTCGTTGAATCGAATCGTACTATCGACAACCATTGTAGTAGGCACTTTAACGTCTCAAAGCACAATGGTGTTGAGTTTTGCGGGTAGCAATATACTACGAAGATGAGTTAGCGTACAGATGTACAGTATCTTAAATTTCAGCAGGTCACAAAACCACAACCCGCACAAATTAGCAATCCGAATAGTCATCGGGGGCGTTCTTAAACGACTAGTCAAACAAGAACGTCTCCAACGACCACTTTTTCTCCGTCCCCAAGGGATCATTATTGGACCGTCGATGTTTTGGTAATGCCAGCGAGCGGTCACCAGAGCGAACAAATTGGCATGAAAAGAGGACGGCATAGACCTTCTGGTCATGCCGTCCTCTTTGAATGACAAGTTGTCGCTCTGGTGCCCGCGCAGCGTCGGCTGGTCCGCCGTTCGTTAGAACGGCGGACCGAAGGGCAACGTCGAGTGGTTACGCGGTTCGTAGAACCGCGTAACCCCCTAGTTACATAAGCTCGCAGACAGCCGCGGCGAAGGCAACGGGGTCCTCGGGGAGGATGCCCTCGACCAGCAGAGCCTGGTCATAGAGCAGACCGGAGTACTGCTTGATCTTGTCGGCGTCGCCTGCCTTCTGGGCAGCGACAAGCTTGTCGAAGACCGGGTGCTTGGCGTTGAGCTCGAGCACGCGCTGGCTCTTGGGCATGCCGTCGGGCGCGCCCTCGGGTCCCTTCTGGAGCACCTTCTCCATCTCGAGCGAAAGCGGGCCCTCGGTGGTGATGCAAGCGGGGGCATCGGTCAGGCGCGCGGAGACGGCAACTTTCTCGACCTTGTCACCGAGCGCCTCCTTCATAGCGCTAAAGAGGTCCTCGTTCTCCTTGGTGGCGTCCTCGGCCTCCTTCTTCTCGTCCTCGGTCGCCAGGTCAAGATCACCGGTCGCAACGTTCTTGAGCTCCAGATGACGATCCTCGACCTCGGGCTCGGCACCGTCGGCCACAGCCTTCTCGGCAGCCTCGCGGGCAGCGTCGTCCTCGTAAATCTTGGGCATATCGGCGGCAACGTACTCACGCATAGCCTGGAACGTGAACTCATCCACATCCTGCGTCAGCAGCAGCACGTCATAGCCGCGGTCGAGCACGCCCTTTACCACGGGCATCTTTGCCAAGCGCTCACGCGAGTCGCCGGCGGCGTAGTAGATGGCCTTCTGATCCTCGGGCATGCCCTTGGCATACTCGGCCAGGGTAATCATCTTCTGTTCCTTGGCAGACCAGAACAGCAACAGGTCAGCGAGTTCATCGGCCTTCATGCCATAGCTCGAGTAGATGCCGTACTTAAGACCGCGGCCAAAGTTCTCAAAGAACTTCTCGTAGGCCTCGCGGTCGTTGTCACGCATATCCTCAAGGTCGGCGGTAATCTTCTTTTCCACGCGCTTGGCGATGGCCTTGAGCTGACGGTTCTGCTGCAGTGTCTCGCGCGAGATGTTGAGCGACACGTCGGCGGAATCCACGACGCCGCGGACAAAGTTGTAGTAGTCGGGCAGCAGGTCGTCGCACTTCTCCATAATCAGAACGTTTGAGCTGTAGAGCGCCAGGCCCTTCTCGTAGTCCTTGCTGTACAGATCGAACGGCGCGCGGCCCGGCACAAACAGCAGGGCGTCATACTCGAGCGTGCCCTCGGCATGGAAGCTGATGGTGCGCGCAGGATCGTCAAAGTCGTGGAACGTGGACTTGTAGAACTCGTCGTAGTCCTTCTGCTCGACATCGGAGCTGCGCTTCTTCCAGATCGGCGTCATGGAATTGACGGTCTCGAGCTCCTGGTAGTCCTCGTACTCGGGCTTGTAATCGTCGCCGGCGTCCTCGGGCTTGGGTTTCTGGCGGCTCTTGGACACCATCATCTGAATCGGGTAGCGCACATAGTTGCTGTACTGCTGAATCAGGCTCTTGAGGCCCCACTCGGTCAGGAAGCGATCGTAGGTCTCGGCCTCGCCGTCGGCATCGAGCTTCTCATTCTCGCGCAGCGTCAGGATGACATCGGTACCATGCTCGGCGCGCTCGCCGTCCTCGATGGTGTAGCCCTCAAGACCGTCGGATTCCCACACATGGGCGACATCCTCGCCATAGGCGCGGCTCACGACCTTCACGTGGCTAGCGACCATAAAGGCCGAGTAGAAGCCCACGCCAAACTGGCCGATGATGTCGACATCCGAACCCTGCTGCTCGGCGTTTTCGGTCTTAAACTCCTCGGAGCCGGAATGGGCGATGGTGCCCAGATTGCGCTCGAGCTCCTCGGCGGTCATGCCAATGCCGTTATCCGAGATGGTAATGGTGCGGGCGTCTTTATCAAAGGAGACGCGAATGGCCAGGTCGCCCTGGTCGATCTTGACGCTCGGATCCTGCAGGCTCTTAAAGTTGAGCTTGTCGACGGCATCGCTCGCGTTAGAGATAAGCTCGCGCAGGAAGATTTCCTTATTGGTGTAGATGGAGTTGATCATGAGGTCGAGCAGTTTTTTGCTCTCGGTCTTAAATTGACGCATGTGCAGTCCTTTCGCGCTACCCCTGTCCGCAAAAACGGCCCGGTCGCCCGAGCCGCATCGCAGACCTGCTATGTTCAGACTTAGATTTTATAACCCATTAACGCGCATATATACATACGGAATCGAAAAACTGTATGTCCGAGCGCTCCAATGCGTCAATTGCCAAGGAGTGCCCCCCCCTGCCGGCAGAAAAGGAACGTCCCTATCTGCCATCTACGCGCTTGGCCATCCAGACATGGGGTTGGCCCTCGTCTTCGTAATCTACCGGGGCAATTTGCGTGTAGCCCGCCTTTGCATAGAGCGGCAGCACGTATTCCTGCGCATGCAGCTTAATAAGCTTAGCGCCGGCATTGCGTGCACACGCAGCACTGGCCTCGACGATCGCACTCGCCAGTCCGCGACGACGCATAGCCGGCAGCACGGCGACGCGCCCCATAATGTAGGTCTCCCCCGCCGCGATGTCTTCGTCCAAGTCGCACGCCGGTGACACCGGCGCCTCTGCGTCAGCCGCGCGCTCAAGCTCTTCGGGAAACACACGCGAGCAACCGGCAATCTCGCCGTCTACATAGAGCGTCACATGAATGCAGTTCTGATCCTCGTCGATAGCGTCGAACTCATTCTCGTAGCCCTGCTCGTCCATAAAAACGACGCGGCGCACCAACGCCGCGTCATCAAAGCATCCCGTCTTAAGTTGGATATCCATGGCTGCCCTTTCATTCAATGCGAACGTTAGGGACAGATTTTAGCGAAAATGAGCTCCGCGCACGCTAAACTTCGCGCGAGCCTTCGCCAGGCAATCGTAATGACCCACGTTATGGGCATCGCTCGCGATGAAACTGTACAGGTTCTGATCGAACAGGCGCTGTGCCGGCTTTTTCTCGCGACCAAAGCGACCGCCGGCAATAAAGTCCGCCGAAGCCTGCAGCTTGCAGCCCATATCGACCAGGCGCTCCGCCACGCTTACATCCTTTTGAACCGCACGATAGCGCTCAGGATGAGCGATAATCACCTGGTAACCACGGCACTGCAAATCGTAAATCGTGTTCTCGTACTCTCTAAACGCATACGCATCGGCATGCGTCGAAAGCTCGAGCAGAAACTCGTTGGTCCCATCGAAATGCAAGTGCTCCGCAGCATCGATACCAAGCTCAACGAGCTTTCGATGGTTGACCTCGAAGCCCATCTGGAGCGGAAAGCCGTCAGCGTTATCACGCAGCAGCTCAAAGGCATCCCACATCTTGTCGTAATCAAAATAGGGGTCACGGCAGTGAGGAGTGCAAACGATTCTGGTTACACCGGCCCGCTTGGCAGCCTCGAGCATCGCCAAGCTCTCATCGAGATCGGCGGCGCCGTCGTCTACACCCGGCAAGATATGGCAATGAATGTCACGCATAGGTCAGCCTTAATCAACTAAACGTTTGCTCGGTTGGTGAAGATGCCCTTTTTGGAAGCCCCCTGATCGTCGGAGCCCTTCTTCACCTTCTTACCGTCCTTGGTGTAGTAGGAGTAGTAGTACTCGCTGGTCTCGGTCTCGCAGTAGTTCATAACGGTACCGATGAGCTTGACCTTCTCGGACTTCTTAAGCTGACCGATAGCGTTGAGCGCCTCCTCGCGCTTGGTGAAATCCTCACGCACGACAAAAAGCGTGCCGTCGGTCAAGCTGGCAATCTCGGCAGCATCGATGAAGGTGCCGACCGGAGGAGCATCGAAGATGACGTACTGGAACTTGGCGGACAGTGCCTTTACCAGCTTGGCAAAGCGATGGGAGACGATGATGTCGGCAGGATTGGGAATGTGCGGCTCGGCATCGAGGAAGTAGAAGTTCTTCTGACCCGTCTCGACAATTGCCTGGTCAATGGAGAGCTGCTCGGAAAGGACCGCATAGAGTCCGCCGCGCGAACGAACGCCGAGCATATCGGAAAGGGACCTGCGGCGCATATCGGCCTCGACCAGGAGCACGGACTTGCCGCTCGTGGCGATTGCCTGAGCAAGGTTAATGGAAACCGTAGACTTGCCCTCGTTGGGAATCGAGGAGGTAACGGTGATGGTGCGAATGGGGTCGTCCACGCTCGCAAAGCGGATGTTGGCCAGAAGGGTCTTGGCGGCATTCTGTACAACGAGCTTATCGGTGTTCTTTGCCTTAGCCATGCCTATTTACCACCTTTCATAGCCGGAATTCGGCCAACAACGGGAATACCCAGGAGCTCTTCTGCCTCTTCGGCACCGCGGATGCGGGTATTGAGCATGTCTGCCAAAACGACATAGGCAACTGCGATAAAGATACCGGCGAGGAACGCGACGGCAATATACAGCGTGCGCTTGGGGCCGCTGGGGGCTTCGGGGGTCTTAGCCTCGTCGATAACGTTGATGCTCTGGGCAGCGCCGACGTTCTGAGCGACCGTACTCACCGAGCTGGCAATGGCCTTTGCGACCTCAGCCGTCTCCTTGGCATCGGTGCCGGTAACCGAAAGCGTAATGACACGCGTGGTGGTCTCGGAGGAAACAGACACCTTGTAGTCATCCAGATCGGTGAGGCCCAGTTCTTTGGCGGCGCCGCTCTTAACGCTATCGCTATCCAGCAGCG
Source organism: uncultured Collinsella sp. (assembly GCA_902479135.1). GTDB lineage: Bacteria > Actinomycetota > Coriobacteriia > Coriobacteriales > Coriobacteriaceae > Collinsella. The sequence continues at coordinate 65,546 of CABSNU010000007.1, forward strand.
TGGCGATATCGTTGGAAAGCATCTGGCTCGCCGAGAGATCGTTGTAGCTCATCTGACCGCTATCGTCGGTCTTGGCGAGAATGTACATGCTCGTCGTCGCGGTATAGGTGTTGTCCATCGCAACGAAGGACACGATGCCCATGGCGATCGCGCAGACCACCGGAAGGGTGATGACCAGCTTGAGGTGCTTCTTCAGCAGCTGGAACAGTTCGAGAAGGGTCATGCAGCTTGCCTTTCATTTCCCCAGTTCGGATTGACAAAACTGTCCGTATGTTATCGCATCTTTTTACCGAGACCAAACTCTATACATAAGAAACAGGCTCTCCTGTAAAAATGTCGGAAGCAATCGTAAAATTGCACAACAACGCCGCACCCGAAAGTCAAATGCGGCGTCTACATCAATATCTATGTTGTATCGCTATGCGAATGGCTCGTCCTGCTGTATGGGAAACGTCACCGTAATGGTGGTTCCCACGCCCAACTCGCTCGACAGATCGAGCGTGGCGTGATGATACAGGGCCGCATGCTTGACAATGGCAAGCCCCAGGCCGGTTCCGCCGCGTGCCTTGGACCTACTCTTGTCCACGCGATAGAACCGCTCAAATACCTTGCCCTGTTCTTCAGGCGCGATACCGATTCCCGTGTCGGCGACAGCGAGGAACGGATGGCCTTCATCGTTGGTGCCGCACTGCAACGTAACCGTACCGCCGGGTCGATTGTAGCGGATGGCGTTGCTTGCCAGATTATAGATGAGCTCGTCGATCAAGCGCGACACGCCTTCGATGACCACAGGCTTGGTCTCATGACTTATCGTCACATTCGCCTGACGGGCGACCTGTTCAAGACGCTGCTCAACCGCGTAGATGGCACGCGAGAGCTCAATAGGCTCCGTGGACCCAATGGGCACCGCCTCGCCCTCAGTTGCACGCTCGGCCTCGTCCAAGTTAGACAGCGTAAGGATGTCGTTGACGAGCGCAGCCAGGCGGCCCGCCTCGCGATAGATGCGATCGCCAAAGTTGCGCAGGTCGTCCTCGCCCTCGACCATGCCGTTCGCGATGAGCTCGGCATAGCCTGAAATCGCCGTAAGCGGCGTCTTGAGCTCATGGGTGATATTGGCCGTGAACTCGCGGCGCATACGGTCGTTGTCCGCCAGCACCGCCATCTGGCGCTTGAGCTCTTGGCGCTGCGACTCGATGCGCTCGAGCATGGGAACCATCTCGGCATAGGCGTGCTCATAGCTACGGCGTGGGTGGTCCAAATCCACCTCTTGCAGCGGCGCGATAATGGCACGGGACTCGCGGCGCGCCATAAAAAACGAGAGCACCGCACCTGCTGCCGCAATAAGCAGCATCGGCGCCACCATCGACAGCAAAATCGCCGCAACGCCAGGTTGAGCTTGCGCCAGGCGGACAACCTGGCCGTTATCAAGACGCACGGCGCGATACAGCATGATCTCGTCGAGCGTAGAGCTCGAGCGCTCCGCGGAACCCGAGCCGCTCTCAAAGGCCTCGATGACCTCGGGACGATCGCCGTGATTGGGCAGCATGGAAGGCGACGCCTCGTTGTCGTAGGCAACCGATCCATCCTTGTTAATCAGCGTGATGCGCAAGTCCTCGCGATCGAGGCTACGCAAGAACGGGATGGGTTCCTGCTGCTCGTCGAGGGCGGCGGCAATGAGCTCGGTTTCCTGCGCCAGATTGGCACTCGTGGCATCCGCCAAGGTGTTTTGCACAAAAAATGCGCCCAGCACCGTAAACGCCACGATAACCGCCATGGCGCAGACAAAGATCGTCGCAAAAACGCGGTGCGACAGCGTGTGTTTTCCCTGGGGAGCAAAGACCACGGGTTACTCCTCCGATGCGGTGGCCGCGGCATCGTCACCTTCGGCACCATCACCGGTCGAAGGCTCGGCTAGGCGGTAGCCCACGCCGCGCACGGTCTCGACAGCGCTGGCATGCTCGCCCAGTTTTTGACGAAGCGTCTGCACGTGCACGTCGACGGTGCGCGAACCGCCGTCGAAGTCCCAGCCCCATACGCTCTGAAGCAACGACTCACGGCTAAAGACCACGCCGGGCTTGCGCATGAGGTACTCGAGCAGGTCGAACTCGCGCAACGTGAGCTTGAGCGGCTCACCGGCAACGGTTACCTCGCGGTGGCTAGGCGAAAGCACGATATCGCCCACGCTCAGCACATCGCTCGCCTGCTTGACCATGCCGCCACGACGCAACAGCGCACGACAGCGGCTCGCAAGCTCCATGAGCGAAAACGGCTTGGTCAGATAGTCATCAGCACCGCCGTCGAGCGCCATGACCTTGTCGAGCTCGGTGTCCTTGGCGGTAAGCATCATGATGGGCACCGTCGCCGTCAGGCGATCAGCGCGCAGGCGACGCATAATCGCCAGGCCATCGGTATCGGGCAGCATGATGTCGAGTAGCACGGCATCGGGCACCCGTCGCGCCACGGCAGCTTTAAACTCGCCATCGCACGAAAAGCCCTCGGCCTCGATTCCCTGCTTGCGCAGAGCATAGACCGTCAAATCCCTGATGTTGTCATCGTCCTCGACGTAGTAGATCATGTTGAACCCCTTTGCGGCCGGTATGACCGCATCTTAACCCTAAAGGCGCCTGCACTCGATAGTATCAGCCAAAACGGCCCGTCAAATAATCCGCCGTGCGTGGATCGGTCGGATTCTTAAAGAGCTGCGCGGTGGGCGCGTGCTCCACCAGCTCGCCCAACAAGAAGAACGCAACCGAATCGGAAATACGCGCGGCCTGCTGCATGTTGTGTGTAACGACCACCAACGTGCACGTCTCCTTGAGCTCGCAGGCCAGCTGCTCGACCACCAGCGTCGACACGGGATCGAGGGCGCTCGTGGGCTCATCCATCAGCAGGATGTCGGGCTGCACGGCAAGTGCACGGGCGATACACAGGCGCTGCTGCTGCCCGCCCGAAAGACCAAGGCCCGACTCCTTGAGCTTGTCCTTGACCTCGTCCCACAGTGCGGCGCGGCGCAGGGAGTCCTCGACCAGCTCATCAAGCACGGCGCGATCGCGCACGCCCATGCCGCGCGGACCATAGGCCACGTTGTCGTAGATGCTCATGGGAAACGGGTTGGGGCGCTGGAAGACCATGCCCACGCGCTGACGTAGGCGGCAGATGTCGTAATCGCCCAGGATATTCTGGCCGTCGAGCGCAATCTTGCCCTCGATGCGGCAATCCTTGATGCCATCGTTCATGCGGTTAAAGCAGCGCAGCAGCGTGGACTTTCCGCAGCCCGAAGGCCCGATGAACGAGGTGATCTGCTTGTCGCGGATTTTGATGTTCACGTCCTTGAGCGCATGATGGTCGCCATAGAACAGGTCGAGGCCCTCAACATCGATGCGCGTCGGCGAGGCGGCAAGATCCTCTGCCGTGGGGCGCGTCGCATCCCCAATTTCGCGCTCGTGCGCGGCCTCGGCCTGCGCCTCCATGAGTTCCTCTAGCTCCGTGGGCTCCATAGCCGCAGCAGCCGTCATACCGCATACCTCCATATCGATATCAATTCAGCAGTATCGATAGTAGGAATTGCGGCTCATACGCACGTGAGCGCATTGTCAAGTGTTTGTAAGGGCAGCCTGGCTATGCGGCGGGCAACTCGATGGTGAATACCGTGTGCTCGGGCGTCGATTCGCACGCAACGGCGCCGCCGTGCGCCGCGACAATCTCCTTGGCAATGGCAAGGCCCAGACCGGCACCACCGCGATTGGTCGCACGCGCCGCATCCAGGCGATAGAACTTCTCAAAGATCACCTTGAGCTTAGCCGCAGGGATAGGATCGCCCTGATTGATAAAGCGCACGCGCACGCCGCCATCGTCTTGGCGCCCGGCCTCAATCGTGATAGCCGAGCCCTCATAGCTATAGGCGACGGCGTTTTTCATGATGTTGTTGAACACGCGAGCCATCTTGTCGCCATCCACGAGCACCGTCAGGTCCTCGCGAATATCAACTTGGGCTTCCTTATGCTGCTCGTTGAGGATGGGATAGAACTCGTCAGCCACCTGAGCCAGCAGCAACCCCAGATCAACATAGCCGCGCGTGAGCACGATATCGTGGAAGTCAAAGCGCGTGATATCGAAGAACTCTTCGATGAGCGCATCGAGCCGGTGCGCCTTGTCGAGCGCCACGCCCGTAAAGTGCGCACGTTGCTCAACCGGCAGCTCAGGAGCCTCTTGCAGCAGCGAAAGATAGCCCACCACACTGGCAAGCGGGGTGCGTAGGTCATGTGCCAAGTACGTGACCAGATCGTCTTTGCGATGAGACTCGTCACGCAAGGCCTGTTGCACCTTGCGCTCGCGATCGCGCACACGGTTGAGTGCGCCCTCGACCTCCAGGAAGTCGCCGTCGATGTTGTCCCAGGTGTCGGGGTGATCGATCAGGCGATCTTGAATACGAGCGGCCAGCACACAATCGGCATGCTGCTCGCCCTGCTCGTAGCCCTGGTAGTACAGGGCGCGGCCGCAAAAGAACAGCACGCACACGGCAAGCGCCAGCACAAAGCCAAGCATGTTGAATACAAAGCCGGCATCGAACAGCACCGGCCCTTCGATGCCGCCGAGTGCCATGGCGCCAATCGCCAACGTCATGGCCCACGCGGCACCGCCAATCACCACGCAGCGGCGTACGATTTCAAATCGATCGATCAGCAAAAAGCCGACAAGCAGCACCGCCAAGATTCCAGCGATGTTATCGATGCCAATCAGCAGCAGGCTCAGCAAAAAGAGCAGCACCGTTGCAAGCGCGCGGTTGTCGACGACCGACCTCACGTATTCAAAGAGTCGATCGGGCACCTCGAATGCCTGCCTATCGTCTTTTGTCATATCCACTTCCCCACCATCAAAGGCGTTATTCGATTATGTAGCCGACGCCCCAGACGTTTTTGATAAAGCGCGGCTTTTGAGCGTCATCGCCGATCTTTTCGCGCAGGTGGCGAATGTGCACCATCACCGTATTGTTGGAGCCGGGCATAAAATCCTCGTTCCACACCGCGCGGAACAGATCCTCCACGGCCACCACACTGCCGCGATGCTCGACCAGATACAGCAAGATGGAATACTCGATGGGCGTGAGGCGAACCGGCGCACCGTCCACCGTTACGGAACGGGCATCGCGGTTGATCTCTAGGCCGTCGAACTGGATGGTCGGCGACTCGGCCGCCTGTGCACGGCTACCGTAGCTGGTGTAGCGACGAAGCTGAGCGTGCACGCGCGCGATGAGCTCCAGCGGGCGGAACGGCTTAACCACGTAATCGTCCGCGCCAAGCGAAAGGCCCTCGATCTTGTCTTGCTGGGCATCGCGCGCCGTCAGCATGATCACGGGATAGGTATGGCTGGAACGGATCGTACGCAGCAACTCAAGCCCATCGATATCGGGCAGCATGACATCCAGCAGCGCCAGATCGAACTCCTGCTCCAAGATTGCCTTGGCAGCATCGGCCCCGCTATAGGCGACCTGTACGTCAAAGCCTTCTTTTGTAAGGTAGATACCAACCAAGTCGGCGATGGCCTTTTCGTCATCAACTACCAAAATGCGCTCGTTCATGCGTGCTCCTCTCGCGCTCCATTATGCCCGAGGGGGCGCACGCCACACACAACAAGCGTGGGTGATTAAGTCGGCCTTAAGCACCAACATGTCCGTTCGGGCGCAGACGCAGCCCGCGCACGCACGCGATGACCGTCATCACCGCCAAACGATATACTCTAGAGCCAGAAGAGACCGTCCCGTCGAAAGCGAAATCTGTGAAGTCCCTCACCTCTTTTGCAAAGCGCTCTACCAAGCTGGCCGCCGGCTTTGCCTGCGCCATCGCCCTTGCTATTGGCGTACCCACCGTTGCCGGCGCCCAAGTGCTCACGACCGACAACGTGTGCGGCAAAACCGCCGATGCGCGTGGCATCACGGCTGAGAACCTGCCCGATATCGATGCGACCAATGCCCTCGTCATGGGCAAAGACGGCACCGTCTACTATGCCCGCGGCGCCGATGAGCAGGTCAAGATTGCCTCGATCACCAAGGTCATGACCGCAATCCTAACCGTCGAGAATTGCAAGATGGACGAGAAGATCACGGTGAGCAACGCCGCAGCCACCGTGGGCAATTCGACCGCCGGCTTGCTCGAAGGCGACGAGCTTACCGTGGAGCAGGCGCTGCGCGGCCTGATGATTCCCTCGGGCAACGATGCCGCCATCGTGCTCGCCGAATATGTGGGCAAGAAGATCGACCCTAAGACCAAAGACGCCGAGGCCACATTTGTGAAGGCCATGAACGAGCGCGCCAAGAAACTCGGCTGCACCGGTACGCTTTTTGAAAACCCGCATGGTCTGGACTTTGATGAGTGGGCTGGCGATATGCACTCAACCGCACACGACGTAGCGCTGATGATGCAGGAGGCCATGAAAAACGACACGATCCGCGAGGTCGTAGCGAGCGAGGATTCCTGGATCGAGGTCACGGGCGCCGACGGCACCGACCATTCGCATTCCATGGACACGCATAACTATTTGCTGGGTCAAGATGGCAACATCGGTGGCAAGACTGGCACCACCGACGATGCAGGCTATTGCTTTACGGGTGCCTACAACCGCGATGGCGACGAGATCTACACCGTCGTTTTGAACTCCACCACCACCGACCAGCGCTTTACCGATACCGCCACCCTTGCCAACTGGTACTACGACCACAAGGTGACGGTCGCAATCGCCAACACGCAGGAAAAGACCGCCAACGGCAACCCGCTTATGGCGCGCATTGGCCAAACCGACTGGACGGATAAGACGATCGACGCCACACTCGCCGATCCCACGGCGCAAGCGACCGTGTTTTCCCTTGCCGGCAAGGTGACCGAAAAGATTAGCTACGACGATCTTTCGGGCACGGTGCATGTGGGCGACAAGGTGGGTAGCGTCACACTCAAGCAGGACGGCACCAAGATCGCCGTCATGGACCTGGTTGCCGACGAGGAAGGCGCAGGGCCGAATCCCATTGAATGGCTCCTTGTGAAGCTCGATCGCTTGGGCCGTCGCATCGACAACCGCCCGCTCACAGCAGAAAGCGAGACCGTCGCCAAGGCGCCCGAGGTGTAGGGCGCAAGAATAATAAGCCCACTGAAAGGAGGCGTCCGAAAGGATGCCCCCTTTTTTGAGGGTTCGAATCCCCAGCCTCCTTTCTCCGCACAAAAAAGGGCCCCAAATGGGACCCTTCTTTCAAGTCATACTGGCGGAGAGCTGGGGATGTCCGGGCATGCTGCGCATGCCCTCCGGCTTCAAAGCCTGGCGGCTTTTCGCCCACGAGCTACAAACGCTTTCGCGTTTGCTTAGCGCCCGTGCCCTCTCGGGTTCGAATCCCCAGCTAACGCTCTTGAAACTAAAAAAGGGCCCCAAATGGAACCCTTCTTTATATTTAAACTGGCGGAGAGCTGGGGATTCGAACCCCAGATGCCCTTTTGGGGCATACTCGCTTAGCAGGCGAGCACCTTCGGCCTCTCGGTCAGCTCTCCGTAACAGCCGTTCTATAGTAACCAAACAGTCGAAGTTGGGCAAGAGGGAATTTTCTAATTGTCCAGTGGCCTTTCCTCCTTGCAGTTTTCGCTACTACCCCAGCGAGCGGTTGAGGGAGCCGAGCTCGTCGTTGCCCATGGTGCGCCACATTTGGAAGATGCAACCGCGTGCCAGGAAAAAGAAGCCGTTGTCGACCAGTTGCACAGCGGCATCTGCCAGCTGATTCGTCACGGCGGACACTGGCGGCAACTCGAGTCCAGCCTTGCGGATGGTCTCGACCGCTTCCTCGAACGTCGGAGGCTCGCTGACGCCCATCTCATTCATAAGGCCCTGCATTTCTTCCAGCGCGCTGCTGCCCGACTCCTCGCCGCGCGGCACCAGACGGTAACAAGCCAGCGCCAGGTCGAGCTGATCGCAATTCCAATAAGCAAACGCCAAGCGATAGAACAGGTAGCCGATTGCAGAACGATCGCTGGCAATACGTAGACCGTGGCGCGCCACCTCGATAATCTCGTCAAAGCGCTCTAGACGCGCAAGCACGTTGATGAGCGCAAAGTGCGATTGCATGGACGAGCGCGCCAGATCGTAAAGATGGCGCACCTCGGGCAGTGCTCGTTCAAAGTCCTCTTGCTCGGCGTAAAAGCTGCAGATCTCGTGCTGGGCAAAGTACAGCGCATCGGGCGCACGAAGGATTCGCACAGAGCGGTCTTCTTCCAACACCGGTAGCACCATGCGCACCAGCTGGTTATCGCAAAACTGCGTTTGAACCGGACCCGTCGCCAAAAGCTCGGCGACGGCGCACTTAGCCTCCAACTCCTCGACAAGACGGGAAAAGCCTTCAAAAGCACCTGTACGGTCGACTTTTGCCTGCTCGCGCAATTCAACAACACGGGCCACGTATGGGTCGTCGTCCTCTTCCATGACCTCCAACTCGTCAGCCGTATCGGCAAGCAGCAGATCGCGCAGCGCCGGCGGCAGCGTACGATGGTCATCACGCGGACGAGCATGAACCTCCGCGGGCTCAATCGTCGCCGGAGCTGTTGACTCATACGCCTCAAGCACACGCTTGCACGGCATATCGTCCATGTCCATGCTCTCAAGATCCTTGGCGACAGGCACGCAATCGGCCAGATAGGCCGCGCGCCCAAAGAAATACGTTGCGACAACGCGCTCGTCCTGCTCGCTGTCGGGAGCAGCAATCTGCACATAGCAGCGCGTGATGCGAGCGCCCGAAGCAAAGCAAGCCGCCGCGAGTGTAAGCACAATACGCGCATCGTGCTCAGTGGCCCATGCTGCGCGCTTAGGCTCATCCACCTCGCGCCAGGCGTCATCTTGAGCATCGTATTCGCGCTGCGGCATAGCATCGACAACCGTGCGGCCAAATCGCACCAACATGATGTCCTCGGCGACGTTCGCTCGATAGGTGTAGTCGAGCCGCGTGACCACGTTGAGCGCCTCTACGATACGTGCAAAACGGGTGCGAACGTCCCACTCGCCACCCGGCTGGCACGCAACCGTCCCCGGCTTGGCCCACGGGTTGTCATTCGACAGCGTTTCGAGCAAGCGAGGAACGTCGTCTGTCGTCTTGCTGATATGCCATAGGTCAAAGAGCGAGCAGCCCTCAAAGCTTGGCGACGAGGCAACGGGGCCCAACCCTGCCCCAATACGCTCAAGGATGCCCGATAGGCGGTTCAGGCGGCACTCGATGGCAAGCAGGGCATCGATCTCGTCCTGGTCCAGCAGGCTACGGTCAAAATTGAGATAGAAGAGTCTCGAGCGATCGATGCGCGCCAGGCTCATTTCGGTTTTGGCCGCGATGGTGCGCAGGCGAGGCAGATCAACTTCGCCCATCAAAGCGGCGGCATAGCGCTCAATGCCACTTGGATTATCTGTATGGTCAATGCGGTAGAGCAATGTTTCGATTGCATCGGGCAGCGGTGTGGAATCAAAACCCAGCAGCACCTCAACCGGCTCAGGGAGTTTTACAAGTTTGATCTTGTCGACGGCATTTTTCATGCCCTCGTCGAGGCCGTCACCGTCTGCCGTGCCTGAGACAGCGTTTTCAGAATCGGCGAATATCACGTAACGCAAGAACATCGAGGCCATGAACTCGCCGTAGCGAAGGCTGCGCGTCGAATTCCACGTCTCGCGATCGGATTGTTCGCGCATGGGGCCTTCGGGAGAGCCGATGACTCGCGCCCGGGAGTGCATCGTCCCATCGGTACCCCTGACCGCAATCTCACCGACGCTGGAATCGGACTCGTCAAGAATCAGCTGCATGTCGGGATCGTCGGGCAGCGGAGCCTCGCTGACGGGGCGGTCCACCTTGTACACCTCACCCGAAACGCTTACGTAACCCAAAAGCGACACATGACTTTTGCCAACGAATTCGACGACATAACAAGATTCATGCTGATCCTCGCCAAAGAGTTTCCAGACCACGCCATATGAGCGTCCCGCAGGCTGCTCGGGCATCGCCGGAAAGTGCTTCTTGGGATCGAGAAACCTGAGCTTGTATGTCGGACGCTCTGCCACGAAATATCACCCTGATCGGTCGCTTGAAGAAGGAGTGGTCGCGAATAAGTCGCGACATCTACTCGGAATCTTACACGAGTCGACAGGAAATAGTCCGCTTTACGCCCGCGCCTCGACCGAGGTTCGAATCCATGCGGTGCTTACGTAAAAGAAAAGCCCCCGTTGCCGGAGGCTTCAAGTTCGATTGGTGCGGCGTATAGGATTCGAACCTATGACGTTCTGATTCGTAGTCAGACCC
>CABSNU010000008.1 GCA_902479135.1 uncultured Collinsella sp.
ATCGTTGGGGCCAGGCCCGATTTTGCCTCTTGACAATGTCCTGCTCATATTAAAAGGAACGTCCCTAACTGCTGGATTAAGCAAGGCTCTCCAGAACACGGCGGAGTTCTTGCTGGACGGCGTGGTCGCGGTTACAACCCACCACGCGATCGGCCACCGCCTTAAGCGCGGGGCGCGCGTTTTCCATCGCGCAGCCCGTGCCGACAAAGCGAATGATCTCGTAGTCGTTCATCGAGTCGCCAAACGCCATGACCTCGTCGCGACCAATGCCGTAATGCTCCGCGAGCTGCGCGATACCCGAGGCCTTCGACACACCAGGCTGCATGGCATCGATCCACGCGTTGCCCGAAGGCGCAAAAGTAAAGAGCTGACCAAGTTCGCGCTGTAGCACGTACGCACTGTCCATAACCGCACTGTCGTCGCAAAAGATACTCGCTTTGATGATATTTACGCTGGGATCGGGCAGCTCCCAAATACGCTCGGCATTGGGAAGGTCCTTATCGACCTCACGCACGAACTTGCACTCGTCATCGAGCAGGAAGGACTTGGTTCGGTCAAAGAGCGCAAGATGCAGATTGGGAAACGTCCTGACGGCTTGGGCGAGCCTTCGAATCGCCAGGTGCGAATACACCTCGCGGTCTACCATTTTGCCGTCGGCGAAGACCTGGGCACCGTTAGCTGCGACAAAGTCCATCTTGTCGCGAACGGGCGCAAAGAACTCGCACAGGCGATCGTAGCGACGACCTGACGATGCGGCGAAATGCACGCCATGCTCGTGTAGCGCCAGAATCAGTTCGTAGGTCTCGGGAGGCACCTGGCCGTTTTCGTCAAGCAATGTGCCGTCCATATCGGATGCAATCAGTTTAAACATAGAAAAGCTCCCTTCGGGCTTGTTGGAATCGAACGTGTATCCGATTCCAACGTACCCAAAGGGAGCTCAAATAAGACTCCGCGGGCGTAAACGTTACAAGGACCTGGCAAATAGCTCACACATGCCAGAGGTCCTACGGTCGCGGCGTCAGGCAGCCCGCCAAAGAGTGTCCCCGACGACTAGTCGTTTAAGAACGTCCCCGATGACTAGTCGGCGTAGGTGAAGGTCGTGACGTCGAACATGCCCTCGGGGCGGATGCGGAGCGTCGGGATGACCGGCAGGGGCAGGAAGATGATGCCCATGATGGGGTCGAGCGGCGGCTCAATACCCATGGCACGTGCCTTGACCATAAAGTCGTCGTGCTGCGCGGCAACGTCCTCGGCCGTGCCTTCGCTCATCAGGCCACCGAGCGCCAGCGGAATGCGCGCCACGACCTCGCCGTTGCGCACTAGCACGTGACCACCCTGGCCCACGGCCTCAACAGCGGCCATCATATCGGCGGCGTTGTCGCCCACCACGCACACGTTGTGCGAGTCGTGGCCGATCGTGGAGGCAATGGCGCCGCCCGTGATAGTGAAACCGCGCACCCAGCCTCGACCGATGTGCTTGCCGACCAGGCTCAGGCCAGCGGGGCCATCGCCATCGACGCCCTCGGCCTGCAGCGACACGCCGCGGCCATGGCGCTCAATCAGCATAATGCGACGCAAGTCCTCGTCAGTCTCGGGACGGACCATACCCGTGATGGCCTTACCCGGCACCACGTCAATCACAGCCTCGCCCGGCTTAAAGGCATAGTCGAACACGTCGAGCGATAGCTTCGGCAGCTTAACGGAAGCGCGCAGCTCGTCGGCAAGGGCCGCAACCTCGGCCATCTCGGGTGCGATCTCGCCCACAAAGGTGCCGTCCTGCGCCACCAGAGCACCGGCGGCATATACGCGATGCGGAGCCGTGGCAAACGTCAGGTCATTGAGTACCAGCAGGTCGGCACGCTTGCCCGGGGCGATGGCGCCACGCAGTTCGTGCGGGTCGCGGCAACCGTGGTCCAGGCCAAACGCCTCGGCCGTGGAGAGGGACGCCATGGAGATAGCGACCACGGGGTCGATACCGGCCTCAATCGCCACGCGGCAGGCGTTGTCGATCATACCGGTCGAAAGCGCATCGGAGGGAGCGCGGTCGTCGGTCGCAAAGCAGCAGCGGCGGGCACGGGAAGGATTCTCCAACAGCATCGGAGACAGGTTGGCCAGGTCGTGGCTGCACGTGCCCTCACGCAGCATCACATACATGCCGCGGGACAGCTTGTCGAGTGCCTCCTCGGGAATCGTCGACTCGTGGTCGGCGATAATGCCCGCTGCGGCATAGGCGTTGAGGTCCTTACCGGCAACGAGCGGCGCATGGCCGTCGACCTGCTTGGACGGCGTCTGGTTGGCAGCATCGATGCGAGCACAGGTCTCGGAGTCAGCCATAAAGACGCCCGGCAGGTTCATCATTTCGCCCAGGCCAAAGACATCGCCCGGATGCTCGGCAAAAAACTCCTGCATATCGGCGGCGGTAATCACGGCACCGGCCTGCTCGTCGGGCAGCGCGGGCACGCACGAAGGCATCATGTACTTGATGGAGATGGGCGCGCGGCGGCCATCCTCGATCATAAAGCGCAAGCCGTCGAGACCGGCAACATTGGCAATCTCGTGGCTGTCGGCAATGGCGGTGGTAGTACCGCGCGTCGCGGCCATGCGAGCATACTCGGCGGGACGGATGTTCGAAGACTCGATATGCAGATGCCCGTCAATAAAACCGGGAGCGAGATAGCGACCCTGGCAGTCGACGACCTCAGCTGCCTCGTAGGTGCCAGCAGCATCGTCGCGACCATCGTAGAGCACGCCGACGATCACACCGTCCTTGACGGCAACGCTGCCGGGCGCCACACGCTGGCCATACACGTCGACGATCTGCGCATTGGTAAACAGCGTGTCGACGGGCACGCGACCCTCGGCGGCCTCGATCACAGTCCTCATGACCTCAACGGACATACATACTCCTTTAACTGTAGAAATAACTGCAGAGCGGACGAGCCTTCACCGCAGCAAGCCAACAGCCATTGTATGCCCAAACGATGGGTCAACAATACGCCTCTCCGCTTAACGGCACCGCCAAATAATCCCTCCGTCCCCAAGGGATCATCGTAATCAAAAAGGCCGCAGCCGGAATCATTCCGGCTGCGGCCCTATTGCACATGTTAGGTTGACCTACTTGCTAGACCAACTTGAAGCCCTTGCGCTTGCCCACGGAGAGGGTGTCGCCCAGCTTGAGGGCGCTGGGATCGATGTTATAGCTCTTGGGAGCCACGGCCTTGCCGTTGATCTTGACACCGCCGCCGTCGATATCGCGACGAGCCTGGCCGGCGCTCGCCGAAAGACCCAAGTCCTTGAGCAGGCCGGCGAGGTAGATCTGGCCCTCGTCGTTAACAGTCAGCTCAACGTGCTTCTCGGGGAAGTCGGCGAGCTGGCCCTCCTTGAACACGCGGTCGAACTCGGCCTGAGCCTCGTCGCCGGCACCGGCGCCGTGGTAGGTGTCGCACAGGTCGCGGCCCAGAGCGCGCTTGAGCTCGTAGGGGTCGGCAGAACCATCGGCCAGGGCGGCGTCGATCTTGTCGACCTCGGCCGGGGTGAGCGAACTGGCCAGACGATAGTACTTGCCGATCATCTCGTCGGGGATGGACATGGTCTTGCCGAACATATCCTTGGGGGCGTCGGTCAGGCCGATGTAGTTGCCATAGGACTTGGACATCTTACGAACGCCATCGGTGCCCTCGAGCAGCGGCATGGTGAGCGCGATCTGCGGCTCCATGCCCATCTTCTCCATGAGCTCGCGACCGGCGAGTAGGTTGAAGAGCTGGTCGGTGCCACCCATCTCCACGTCGGCCTTGATCTGAACGGAGTCGAAGGCCTGCATCACGGGGTACAGGAACTCGTGCAGGGCAATCGGCGTCTGAGACTGATAGCGCTTGGTAAAGTCATCGCGCTCAAGAATGCGGGCGACGGTGAACTTGGAGCACACCTGCAGCAGGCCGGCCAGGTCCATCGAAAGGATCCAGTCGCCGTTGTGCACGATGGTGGTCTTCTCGGGATCCAGGATCTTCATGGCCTGGCTCACGTAGGTCTCGGCATTGGCCTCGATCTGCTCCTGCGAAAGCTGCGGACGCGTGGAGTTCTTGCCCGAAGGATCGCCGATCAGCGCGGTGCCATTGCCGATGATGAGGGTGACGTTGTGGCCCAGGTCCTGGAACTGACGCATCTTGCGCAGGGGCACGGCGTGGCCCAGGTGCAGGTCGGGGCTGGTGGGATCGACGCCGAGCTTGATGTTGAGGGGCTCGCCCTTCTCAAGCTTCTTGCGAAGGTCGGCCTCGGGGACGATTTGGGCAGCGCCCGAGGTGATGATACGCATTTGCTCGTCAACAGACAGCATTGGGTATCCTCCTTTTGCTATAGCACCCTCGCCGAAAACGGCGGTGCTGGAAGTCCATAAACTCTCATATGATAACAAACTGACGCGACGCGGCACCTACGACAGGAAAATCCTCGTCCTGCCGCACACGTCGATAACGACCGGCAAACGTGTGCCGTCACGTTCGACCAAAAAGCGCGCCTGCTGACGGCGCGAGCAGTCACGACAATGGACCTGCCCCGTCGCATCCGTAGCGCAGACGCCCTCGGCGGTCAGCAGGCAGTGCTCGCACACCATGAGCTCGGGGCAATCGGCGTCGACGGGCCCCAAGACACCAGGACAAGCGGCAAGCTCGGCAACACGCTCCGCGTCGTCGGTGACAAGCTCGGCCGGCAAGTACACCCGCCCCGCACCGAGTCCGCGCAGCCAGGTAAGCGTGGCCCGATTCGCGCAGAACACCGGCGCCGCCACGTCAAACGTCACGCCCAGCTCGCGAGCGATCACCACCTGTCCCAGGTTGCGGCAGACGACGCGCCCGGCACGCTGCATCAGTGAGCGGGTCCGGTCAGCGTCACCCGTGCGGTACACCTCGTCAAGCACCACAACGGCGTCGGACAAGTCGAGTTCTCCGCGCGGGTCGGCATCCATCAGCTGCCAAGCAAAAACCATGCGAGCGGGAACCGCGCACTCCACCAACTCCGTCGACGCACTGCCATCCACCGCAACGTCCTCAAAGGGCAGTACCTCAACGGCACGTGCAGCGGGCGCAATCGCATCCGCCTCGGCCCGCATGCGCTCCAACACCGACGCCGTCTGATCCAACACGCCGGCGCTGCGAATCAGGTACACCTCGCAGCCCGTGTCCACCTTACGCTTGCAATGCACGACGACGCGCTCCCCCGCTGCGGCATTCACCGGGCAGGGCACCTGCGGCCAGCGCTTGGGCACATCGGGACGCGCGTCGGCACCCGGATAGAACCGAATCTCGAGCGTATCGCCCGCCGCCACGGCGGCATCAAGCTCAACCGTCACCTCTTCGTGACCAACCGCCACCAAGTGGCCCACGCGCACGCCCTGGTTGATCGCACGCTCAAAGCTCATCAGCTCGGCACCCGAACGCCCTCGCAGGTACGCATCGGTAAACCCACGGTTAAACGACCTTCCCAGCTCGCGCTCAAGCTCTTCCACGGCACCGGGGTCCCACGCGCCGTCGCGCAGCATATCGAGCGCCCGGCGCCAAACCCGCACCACGTTGAATACGTAATCGGGGTTCTTCATGCGCCCCTCGATCTTGAGCGACGCCACGCCGGCATCTACAAGCTCGGGCAGATGCGCAATACCCAGATAGTCATGCGGACACAGCAGACGATCCCCCTCAACGGCGACAACGCTCTGTCCCGCCTCGTCCACTAGGTCGTACGCCAGACGGCACGGCTGTGTGCAGTCGCCGCGCATCGCCGATCGTCCACGCCGCAGGGCCGAGAACTCGCACGCCCCCGAATAGCCGATGCAAATCGCACCGTGGCAGAATACCTCGACGGGCACGCCCGTGGCACAGAGCGCCGCAATCTCGTCGACCGTCAGCTCGCGCGCCGTCGTCACGCGCTCGACCCCCAACTCATCGGCGGCAAGCCGCACGGCGCCTTCGCTATGAACGCCCGCCTGCGTAGACAGGTGAATCTCGACCCCGGGAATCGCCGCGCTCAGCGCGCAGGCCAACCCGGCATCGGCCACAATCAGAGCATCGGCGCCCAGTTCCAGTGCATGAGCTCCCAACGCCACCGCGTCGGACAACTCATCGTCAAACACGAACACGTTGAGCGTCACGTACACACGCACGCCATGGGCATGCGCCACGGCGCAGCCGCGCGCAAACTCGTCATCCGTAAAGCCGTGGGCGCTCACACGGGCGTTAAAGCCGCCCAACCCCGCATAGATGGCATCGGTACCCGCGGCGATAGCCGCAAGCATCTGGTCGAGTCCGCCCGCCGGCGCCAGCAGCTCGGGCAGCGCCGCACTGACGACATCCAATCCAGTCTCGCATTGTCCGCTCGGCCCCATCGCCCGAATCGCCATCGACAAACTCCTTACCAAGGTATGCATTCACTCTGAAAAATGCCGTCTTCCAGCATACACGAGGCCTCGCGCGCCCCGTTTGGTTTATCGTGTAATAACTTATGTCCATCCTGCCCCGACGGCACATCCACCGTCCGGCACGACATACCTGGAGGTCAATATATGGGTCCTCGCCAACGACAGGGACACAGCCGTTCAAAGACGCACGCCCTGCCCATAATCCTGCTCTCGTTTTTGGGCTTTCTGCTGATTGCGGGCGTGGCGTTTGGCATCGGCATGGTCGGCAACGTCAACCGCTGGCTGTCCGATCTGCCCGACTACACCGACGCCAACGCGTATCTGGTGAGCGAGCCCACCGAGATCGTCGACTGCAACGGCAACAAGATCGCGAGCTTCTACACGCAAAACCGCAAGTCCATCACCAAGGACGAGGTCTCCCCCTACGTGCTGCAGGGCACCGTTGACGTCGAGGACGAGCGCTTCTACGAGCACGGCGGTATCGACCTGTGGGGTATCGCGCGTGCTGCGGTGGCAACCCTCGGCGGCGGGCACGAAGGCGCCTCGACTATCACCCAGCAGCTTGTGCGCAACACCATCCTGCAGGAGGAGCAGTTCGACTCGACCATTGAGCGTAAGGTGCGCGAGGCCTACATCGCCATCAAGATGGAGGACATGTACTCCAAAGACGAGATCCTCATGATGTACCTCAACACCATCTATTACGGCCACGGCGCCTACGGCATCGAGGCCGCAGCCGAGACCTATCTATCCAAGAGCGCCGCCGACCTCACCCTCAGCGAGGCCGCGCTGCTCATCGGCCTTCCCAACTCGCCTTCGCAGTACGACCCCACGGTCAATCCCGATCTGGCACTGTCTCGCCGCAACAAGGTTCTCGACAACATGCTGCGCCTGGGCCACATCACCCAGGAGGAGCACGATGCCGCACAGGCCGAGCCCATCACCCTCAACGTGACCGAAATCTCGGGCAGCGGCGTCGACGTTTACTCGCAGCCATACTTTGTCTCCTACGTCAAGCAGCTGCTGGAGCAGGAGTTCTCGACCGACGTGCTCTTTAAGGGCGGCCTGACCGTCAAGACCACCATCGACCCCACGATGCAGCAGGTGGCAGAGAATGCCGTCCGCGAGCAGCTCGACACGCTCTCGCTTGACGGCCTGGACATGGGCATGGTCGTCGTCGACCCCAAGACCGGCTACATCAAGTGCATGGTGGGCGGCTACGACTACAACGCCGACGAGAACCACGTAAACCATGCCACGGCCAAGCGTCCCGTCGGCTCCACCTTTAAGGCCTTTACGCTGGCAACTGCCATCCAAAACGGCATGAACCCCAACGTCACCCTCAACTGCAACTCGCCGCTCAAGGCCAAGGGCACCACGACTGAGGTCCAAAATTACGCCAACCAGAGCTATGGCAACATCACGCTTAAGCAGGCGACGGCATACTCCTCCAACACCGGCTACATCCAGGTGGCGGAAGCCGTCGGCAACAGCAAGATCATCTCGCTCGTCAAAAAGCTCGGCATCGACCCCGCCAAGGACAACATCGAGGACGTTCCCGTCATGACCCTCGGCACCGGCTCGATCTCGCCGCTCGAGATGGCCGCCGCCTACGCGACGTTTGCCAACGGCGGCTACTATCGCCAGCCGATCGCCATCACCGAGATTGACTCTCGTACCGGTTCGGTGCTGTACCAGCACACCGACAATCCCTCACAGGTGCTTACCGAGGGCGAGGCCGCCGCGGTCACCGATGTTCTGTCCGGCGTCATGAAGGGCAGCGGTACGGGTGCTGCCGGCGCCCTGAGTGTCAACCAGCCCTATGCCGGCAAGACGGGCACCACCGACAACACCACCAACCTGTGGTTCTGCGGCTATACCCCGCAGCTGGCATGCGCCCTGTGGACCGGCTATTCCGCGGGCGAGATCCCCATCCAAAAGTACGGCACGGACCTGCTGGGCGACAGCACCAACCTGCCTGTCTTTAAGCGGTTTATGAACACCGTTCTGACCGGTACCGAGCGCGAGGAGTTTGCGACCGGAACGGCGCCCACCTACAAGAACAACAGCGTCTGGAAGTTCTACGGCACCAACAACACCAAGAAGTCGGAGAACGACGACAAGGACGAGGACGAAGAGGAAGAGGAAGAGGAAACCACCACAACGACTACCACGACGACCACGACCACCGAGACCACGGGCGGCGACACCACCGGCGGCACCGGTACGACCGGTGGCTCGACGGGCGGCTCCACTGGTGGTTCGACCGGCGGCGATGGCGGCACGCCTACGCCTACGCCCACTCCCGACCCCTCGCCCACGCCTGACGATACGGTCGGCTAAGAAGTACGCGACTAAAGCCAACAAGGCCCCGAGCAGCTTATTGAACTGCTCGGGGCCTTTTAGTTTGAAGCGACCTGGTGGGCGGTCTTTATACCGGCAAACAAAAAGGGGTACCGACCAACGTCGATACCCCTTACAAGCCACTATGTCAGCGCACACAATGCCGAGCGCACGACCCGCACGCCTACTTGCGAGAATTGCTCAGCTTATTGATCAGCGCCTCGAGACGCTCGCCGTCCTCGGCCGTCTGGGCAATAACCAAAATCGTATCGTTGCCGGCAAGCGAGCCAAGCACATCGGGCAACTCTGCCGCATCAACGGCGGCGGCGATGCCGGAAGCCGTGCCAGGCTGAGCCTTGATCATAACCAGATTATCGGTACGCAGAACGCCCGTTACGAGCTCGGAAACCATACGCTGCAGGTGCAAGTCCTCTGCCAGAACATAGATGCCCTCAGGGAGCTTACGCAGCCCCATGTCGGCAATATCGCGAGAGACAGTCGCCTGCGTGCAATCAAAGCCCATAGCACGGAGCTCATCAACCAGCACGCGCTGCGTGCGGACATCCTTATTGCGCACAATATCTCTAATGGCATCCTGGCGCCCATTGCGTTTTTTAGCCATACAAACCCTCTCTCCAAAAGATGGCGGAGACAATCAATCAGTGATTGAATAGTTTAACGCTATTTGAAGGCTTTTGTGTATAAGAACGCATTTCGAAACAATTCTATGCAAGTTTGTTTCGTAATGAGCCGTTTAGGCGGTTTTTGCGCCCGTCCGGTTAAGAAAAGCTGCCAGATGCGTACACATCACGCAGCGCGCGGGCTTGGCGCTAGCGATCGGCCCAAACAACAGACCCAGTCCCCGATGGTTGTCCTTGAGCGCGGCGACCATCTGACGGGTTCGAGGCGCCTCGAGCATATCACGCATGCGGGCGGAACGTTCGATTGACGACACCCCATGCGGGCTCAGACACAAATTCTCGATGCAGGCGACCAGTCCGACAAAGTAGAACTTTTGGCTTGCCAGCTTGAGCCGACCACCGCTATCTGCTTCCGAGAGTGAGTCCGCAAGCTCGTCGAGCGCTCGGGTGTCATCGGATACCCTGGCATACATGGTGGGATCAAAGGCATCTGTAAGCTTAGGCGCTACCGCGTGGAAACAAGCGTCGCCGCATCCGGAGACACGCTGCGCCTGTGAGAGCGCGCATGCCATAAACCCAACTGTGCGAAACGCCTTGTCGCACAAAAGGCATGCCTCAAACAGCGGACGGCTATACATCACGCCAGAGACTTGAGCAACCAAGCCGCCTAAAATCAACTGAGGCAGCCCGGCCACCATCGATGATTTGCTATCAATGGAAATATGAGTAGCATCCAAGACGCGCGAATGGCGTTCTCGATGTGCATCATAGCGGTCGAGCGACACCGTGGGGAACACTATGTCTGCCGCAGTATCGCACGCGATATCGACCATCTTGGAAAGGGATTGCGGAGCAAACCACTCATCGGCGTTCATGGCGATGATTTGAGAGCCGCGCGAGGCATCAAAACCGGCACGAAGACAAGCGCCACGCTTCGCGTCCTCGACGTCAATCAAATCAATATGGATGTCCCTGTCGGCAGCAACTTGAAGCGAATGGCGCACACCGGGCGCAGCATCGCGGCAGACAACGACAATCTGCAAATCGTAGAGGTCTTGGTTCTGGATACTCTCGAGCGCACGCATCGCATAGCTGGGCGAACCTTCTACCACAAGGATCACCGAAAGTCGCGGATGCGAGCCACGTCGAACCAAATTATCCGTCCTCTCGACAGCAATGAATCAAACCGTGGTTCATGGTACACCCCGGCAATAAAAGCAATGAGACACCGGTTGCATTGCACGCCAAGAACAGATGTTGCACACGCGCAGCCCACAGATGACAGGTGTCGACGCACGACACGTCGAGCCCTCCCCTAGTCGAGCACGACAAGCTCGGCGGGATCGTAATCCACGCCCATAAACGTAAGGCCGCAGGCAGGAGCCGTGGGACCGGCGGCAGTACGCTCGCAGGCATCGATAACCTCGCGCATCCACTCGGGTTCACGGCGATGCATGCCAATCTCGACAAGCGTGCCCACGATTGTACGGACCATCGAATGCAGAAACGCATTGCCCTCGATGGTAAACGTCAGGATGTCCTCACCAAACGCAACCTCATGGCCAAATTCGGCACGCATCACGCAGCGATGCGTGGGCTTGCCAACGGCCGAAGCAACCTTGCAAAAGCTTTTAAAGTCCTGCTCGCCCAGCAGTGCGGGGCAGGCAGCAGACATAGCCTCAACATCCAAGGGATAGCGATGCCACCACACGGCACCGCGGGACAGCACGGGGCGCGCATCTCGATCGGCAATACGGTACGTATACGTACGGGAACGCGCGTCAAAACGCGCAGAAAAGCCTTTACGGGCCTTATAGACCTCGTTAATGGCGATATCTTTGGGCAGCAGGGCATCCATAGCCCGCAGCCACCTACGGCGCGTACAAGCGAGCTCAGCGTCCGTTACGGGCACGCTGATGTACTGAGCCACGGCATGCACGCCGGCATCGGTACGCCCCGCGCACGTCAGATCGATCGGGCGGCGAAGCAGCGTCTCAATGGCTCGACGCAGCTCACCCGCAACCGTCGTCTGTCCCGGCTGCTCGGCAAATCCGCTATACGACGAGCCATCATAGGCCACGCGAAATACGAGTGTGGCGTCAAGCTCGGAAATCGAATTGAAATCAGACGGCGCAGTCATGGGCGCTCCCAACAAACAAGCAACGGTATCGCGACAAAAAAAGAGGGGTACGCGAACGTACCCCTCGAATATAGCCTATGCAGACGGAATGTCTACTCAGCGGTCTCCTCGGCAGCAGTCTCCTCGACAGCCTCGACCTTCTTGGGAGCAGCGGCCTTCTTGGGGGCCGGAGCAGCCTTCTTGGCCTTAGGCGTGCAAGGCTCGGTGACGAGCTCCATGATAACGATGGGAGCGTTGTCGCCCTTGCGATTACCGAGCTTCATGATGCGGGTGTAACCGCCGTTGCGGTCCTGCCACATGCCCTGAGCAGCCTTGTCGAAGATCTCGGCAACGAGCTGCTTATCGCCGAGCTTGGCGATAGCCAGACGACGAGAGTGCAGGTCGCCCTTCTTGGCCCAAGTGATGATCGGATCGACGACCGAACGCAGCGCCTTAGCGCGGGTCTCGGTGGTCTTGATGCGGTCGTTCTCGAAGAGGGCCTTAGCAAGGCTCTTCTTCATGGCCTTGGTGTGGCTCGCATCGGTGCCGAGCTTCAGGCCCTTCTTAACGTTGTGACGCATGGTCTAGTTTCTCCTCAAATATGCGAAGCATTAAGCCTTCAGGCTCAGGCCCATGGACTCAAGCTTGTCCTTCACTTCCTCGATCGACTTAACACCGAAGTTACGGATGTTGAGCAGATCGTTCTCCGAGAACTCAACGAGCTGACGGACCGAGTGAATGCTGGCGCGCTTAAGGCAGTTGTAGGAACGGACGGAAAGGTCCAGATCCTCGATCTGCTTGTCCAGCTCGGCGTTGTCGTTGGTGACCTCGGGAGCGAAGATCGAAGCCTCCTCCTCGACCTCGGGGGTCTCGGCAAGGTTCATAAAGGCGGCCATATGCTGGTTGATGATATTGGCAGCCTGGACCACGGCGTCGCGCGGGGCGATGGAGCCGTTGGTCTCGATCTCGAGGACAAGGCGGTCGTAGTCGGTGTGCTGACCGACACGGCAAGCCTCAACGAGCTTGGCGCAACGCGAAACCGGCGAGTACAGCGAGTCGACGTGGATCACACCGATGGGATCGTTGTCGCGCTTGTTAGCCTCGCCAGAGACATAGCCGCGGCCATAGCCGATGCGCATGCTCATGGTGAGATGGCCACCCTCGGTGAGCGTAGCGATGTGCTGCTCGGGGTTGACCAACTCAAACTCGGACGGAATAAAGAAGTCCGCACCGGTGACCTCGCAGGGGCCGTCAACCGAAATGGTGGCGGTCGCCTCGTCGGTCGTGCCGAGAGCCCTGAAGACAAGACCCTTGACATTCAGGACGATGTCGGTGACATCCTCGACCATGTTAGGGATGGTCATGAACTCGTGCTGCGCACCATCGATCTGAATAGCCTCGACGGCTGCACCCTCGAGCGAGGACAGAAGAACGCGACGAAGGGAGTTACCCAGCGTATCGCCGTAGCCACGCTCGAGCGGCTCGACGGAGACACGAGCAGACGTCTCGTTGATCTCTTCGACCTGAACCTGAGGCCTAATGAATTCTGACATGTATTACCTCCAGCCTCAGCAGCCCGGATGGACTACTTAGAGTAGAGCTCGACGATGAGCTGCTCGTTGATATCACCGCTGATCTGCTCACGCGTCGGCAGAGCGAGCACGTTACCAGACAGCTTCTCGATATCGACCTCGAGCCAGCCAGGGACCTCAAAGCGCTCGGAGGAAATCAGGGCCTCCTTGATGGGGAGGAGGTCACGGAACTTCTCGCCGACAGCGACGACGTCGCCGGCCTTGACGCGGTAGGACGGGATGTCCACGCGCTTGCCGTTCACGGTGAAGTGACCGTGACGGACGGACTGACGAGCCTCTTTGCGGGTGCGGGCGAAGCCAAGACGGAAGACGACGTTGTCGAGGCGAGACTCAAGGATAATCATGAGGTTCTCACCGGTGACGCCGTTCATCTTGCGGGCCTTGTTGAAGTAGCCGTGGAACTGCTTCTCCAGAACGCCATAGATGAACTTGACCTTCTGCTTCTCGCGCAGCTGCATGCCGTACTCAGATTCCTTGCGACGGCGCTTGGGCTGACGGATAGATTCCTTCTTGCTGCTGTAACCGAGCTCAGCGGGATCGATCCCGAGCTGACGGCAGCGCTTAAGAACAGGAGTCCTGTCGATTGCCATATTGATACGATCCTTTCAGTTACACGCGGCGACGCTTCTTGGGGCGGCAGCCGTTGTGCGGAATGGGGGTCTTGTCCTGGATGCTCGAGACCTCGAGGCCAGCAGCCTGGAGGGAGCGGATGGCGGTCTCACGACCGGAGCCGGGGCCCTTGACGAAGACGGAAACCTTCTTCATACCGTGCTCCATGGCCTGCTTGGCAGCAGCCTCGGCAGCCATCTGGGCAGCGAACGGCGTGGACTTACGGGAGCCCTTGAAGCCCACCTGGCCAGCCGACTTCCAGGAAATGACGTTGCCCTGGGGATCGGTGATCGAAACGATCGTGTTGTTGAACGTAGAACGAATGTGAGCCTGGCCCACGGAAATGTTCTTACGGTCCGCGCGCTTCAGACGGGCAGCGCGAACGTTCTTCTTAGCAGTAGCCATCTATCTAGCGCTCCTTATTTCTTCTTCTTAGCACCGATCTGACGCTTCGGGCCCTTGCGGGTACGAGCGTTAGTGTGGGTGCGCTGGCCGCGGACCGGGAGGCCCTTGCGGTGACGGAGGCCGCGGTTGCAGCCGATGTCCATAAGGCGCTTGACGTTCTGGTTGCGCTCACGGCGGAGGTCGCCCTCAACCATGATCTGGTTCTTATCGATATAATCGCGGATGGCGTTAACCTCATCCTCGGTGAGGTCCTTAACGCGCGTATCCACGTTAACGTTGCACTCGACGCAGATCTTCGTCGCAGTGGTGCGGCCGATGCCGTAAATGTAGGTCAGACCGATCTCAACGCGCTTCTCACGCGGGAGGTCGACACCATTAATACGGGCCAACGTAGTCTCCTCTCTTAACCCTGACGCTGCTTATGACGGGGGTTCTCGCAAATGACGAGGACCTTGCCATGGCGCCTAATGATTTTGCACTTATCGCACATCTTCTTGACCGAAGGACGTACCTTCATCGTTCTTCCTTTCGGTAGCGCTCAAACTACTTCCCTACTATCTACTCGCCCAGCCGCAGGCGTTTAAAACTATGGCTGGTCTTCACACACAATCCGACCGTAGGTTGAGCTAAGCCTGCAGTCGGAAATGGAGTGCGTGTATGCGTGCCGCTATTTGTAGCGATAGGTGATGCGGCCGCGGGTCAGGTCGTACGGGGAAAGCTCCACGACAACCCTGTCACCGGGGAGAATACGGATGTAATTCATTCGGATCTTGCCAGAAATGTTGCACAGAACCGAATGACCGTTCTCGAGCTCAACCTTAAACATGGCATTGGGCAACGGTTCCTTTACCGTACCCTCGAGCTCAATTGCGTCTTCCTTCTTCACAAGCAATCATCTTTCTCTAGAAAACGACAGCGATTGAGTATTCTACAATACGCATGCACGTATCGTAATATCTTCGTAATGGCTCCACAACTAAGCGGAACTTGTTACATTCGAAATGTTAAGGCGTGCATTTGACGCAAGCCCTACATTTCACCGCCCTGCAAGGAACACCAAGCACCTTGGGCATCCGTGGTGAGAATCACCGGACCGTCATTGGTAATGGCGACGGTGTTCTCGTAGTGCGCGGCGGGCAGGTGGTCGTTGGTCGTAACAATCCAACCGTCGGAGCCCGTGCTCACATGGTTGGAACCCATCGTAACCATCGGCTCGATGGCAATGACCATGCCGGCCTGGAGGCGAACGCCCCTCCCCTTCTTTCCATAGTTAGGAACGTTGGGGTCCTCGTGCATCACGCGGCCAATGCCATGGCCCACATAATCACGAAGCACACCGTAACCGTGAGACTCGGCGAGGGACTGAACGGCATAACCGACGTCCCCGATATGGTTACCGGGAACAGCCTGCTCGATGGCAGCCTTAAGGCAATCGCGCGTGACCTCGCACAAAGCCTTGGCCTCGGGCGTGGGGGTACCGACGAAAAATGTCCAAGCGTTATCGCCGACCCAACCGTCAACAACGGCTCCGGTGTCGATGGAGATGATATCGCCATCGCGCAGGATCATGTCGGGGTTGGGAATACCGTGGACCACGGCATCGTTGATCGAAGCGCAAATGGTCCCCGGGAACCCGCCGTAACCCTTAAAGGCCGGGGTGCCGCCATGCATGCGGATAATCTGCTCCGCGAGCTGATCGAGCTCAAAAGTCGAAACGCCGGGGCGCACCATGGCTCCAACGTGGCGGAGCGCCATCTTAGATAGCGCTCCTGCCTTCTTCATCTGCTCGATTTGCGTTGCAGACTTAATCTTGATCATAGACCGAGAGCCTCTTTGACATCCCCGTACACGGTCTCGCGAGCCTGGTCACCGTTGACCGACTTGAGCAGACCCTGGCCACGATAGTAGTCGACGAGCGGGCTCGTGGACTTCTCGTAGACGTCGAGACGGTTCTTAATGGTCTCGGGCTTGTCGTCGTCGCGCTGATACATCTCGCCGGCGCACTTGGGGCAGGTAGCATCGGCAGCGGTGCCGGTGTAACCGCAGGCGCGGCAGGTGCGACGCGAAGACAGACGATCGATAATGACCTCGGGGGCCACGTCGACCAGAAGGGCGCAGTCGATCTCGCGACCCATGGCGGAGAGCTCGGAATCGAGCGTCACGGCCTGGGCGGTGTTGCGCGGGAAGCCGTCGAGGATGAAGCCCTGCTGGGCGTCATCGGCGGCAAGGCGCTCCTTGACAAGGTCGATCACGAGCTGGTCGGGAACGAGCTCGCCAGCGTCCATGTACTTCTTAGCCTGAATACCAAGCTCGGTGCCACCCTTGACGGCAGCACGCAGCAGGTCGCCCGTGGAAATGTGGGCGACGCCAAACTCGGCGACGAGCTCCTGTGCAACGGTGCCCTTACCGGCACCCGGAGCTCCGAGCAATACGAGGTTCATGAGCAATCCTCCTCTAGCCTATTTAAAGAATCCATCGTAATCATACATCTTGATCTGGCCTTCGAGCTTATCGACCGTGTCGAGCACGACGCCGACCATGATGAGGATGGACGTGCCGCCAAACGCCTGGATCAGATGGTTACCCGTGAAGGAGAAGATGATCGAAGGCACGATGGCGATGAGCGCCAAAAAGACAGCGCTGGGAAGCGTGATCTTGTTGAGGGCGTTCTTGATGTAGGCCGCGGTAGCCCTACCCGGACGCACGCCCGGAATAAAGCCGCCCTGCTTCTTAAGGTTGTCGGCCGTGTCATCGGGGTTGAACACCATGGAGGTGTAGAAGTACGCGAAGAACACGATGAGGACAACGTTAAGCACCCAGTTGAGCCAACCGGTCGAAAGCGCGGAGGCAACTGCCTGAATCCAGCCGATGCCGGGGAAGAACACGGCAATCTGAGCCGGGAAGTACAGCAGCGCCGAAGCGAAGATGATCGGTACGACACCCGCGGTGTTGACCTTGATGGGCAGGTAGGTGGTCTGGCCACCCATCATGCGACGGCCCACGACGCGCTTAGCGTAGGAGACCGGGATGCGGCGCTGGCCGCGCTCAAGGAAAACAATCAGCGGGATAACCAGCAAGATGATGGCGCAGATGATCACCATGGTGATGATGCCACCGGCATTGCCCTCGGTGCTGGAGAAGATCGCCTGCGGCAGACCGGCCATGATGTTCGCAAAGATGATCAGCGACATGCCATTGCCGATACCGCGCTGGGTGATGAGCTCACCAATCCACATGATCAGCATGGCGCCCGCGGTGAGCGTGCCGACGACCATGAGGTCGAAGATGATCTCAGGAGCGCCGGCGCCATTAAAGCTGATGCCGAAGCTCTTAAAGAGGAAGAGGTAACCCACGGAGTTGAGGATTGCCAGAGCCAGGGTGAGGTAACGCGAATACTGCGTAATCTTGGTCTGACCGACCTCGCCCTCGCGGGCAAGCTCATGCAGGGAAGGCACAACGGCCTGGAGCATCTGGAGGATGATCGAGCTGGTGATGTAAGGCATGATGCCCAGCGAAAACACCGACACATAGCTCAACGCGCCGCCAGAGAAAAGATTCAGGAGGGCCATAGCACCTGCGGCGACCGAATTGTTATCGGTCGAGAAAAGGCCCAGCATCCCCTGGAAGGGAATGCCGGGCACAGGAACGTGCGCACCAATGCGGTACACGACGAGCATAGCTATGGTAAAAAGAATCTTTTCGCGCAATTCTTTGATGCGGAAAGCATTCTTAAGACCATTTAGCACGGCAGCTCGACCTTTCCGCCGGCGGCCTCGATCTTGGCCTGCGCAGAAGCGCTGACCTTGTCGACCTTGACCGTGAACTTCTTGGTGAGCTCACCATTGCCGAGCACCTTGACGGGCTCGAACTCGCTCTTGGTGATGCGAGCGGCCTTAAGAGCGGCACCGTCGATCACAGCGCCGTCCTCGAACTTGCGCTCGAGACGCTCAACGTTAACAGCGGTGTACTCGATACGACGGGGGTTGCGGAAGCCCGGAAGCTTGGGCAGGCGCATAGCCAGCGGAGTCTGGCCACCCTCGAAGCCGGCACCCTTGGTGCCGCCAGAGCGAGAGCCCTGGCCCTTCTGGCCGCGACCAGAAGTGGTGCCGTGACCCGAAGAATTGCCACGGCCGACGCGCTTGCGATTCTTGGTGGAACCGGGCGCGGGAGTAAGATCGTGAAGCTGCATTTGCTACTCCTCTACAATCTCGACAAGGTGCTTGACCTTGAAGATCATGCCGCGGACGGACTCGTTGTCAGCAATCTCGCGAACCTCGCGGATCCTGTGGAGACCGAGGGCACGGACAGTACGGACCTGGTCCTGCTTGCAACCGTTGGTGCTGCGGACCTGCTTGATCTTGATGGTGTCAGCCATGCTTAGTTCTCCTTACCGACGAACATCTCGGAGACCGTCAGGCCACGGCGAGCCGCGACGTCCTCAGGGCTGGAGAGCTCCTTGAGGCCCTCGACGGCAGCCTTGATGATGTTGAGGCCGTTGTCGGTACCGAGGGACTTGGACAGGACGTTCTTGATGCCAGCAAGCTCGAAGAGGGGACGCACAGCGCCGCCGGCGATAACGCCGGTACCCTCGACAGCGGGCTTGATGATGATGCGGCCGGCACCAAAGTGACCGAGAACCTCGTGCGGGATGGTGCCCTCTTCGGTCACCGGCACGTGGAACATGTTCTTCTTGGCATCGAGAGACGCCTTGGAGATGGCCAGGGGCACCTCGGCGGACTTGCCCATGCCAACGCCGACGTTGCCCTTGCCGTCGCCAACGACGACGAGAGCGACGAGGCTCATGCGACGACCACCCTTGACGGTCTTCGACACGCGGTTGATGTAAACGACGCGCTCCTCGAACTCGGAGGCCTCGCGCTGCTGCTTCTGATTACGAGCCATGTGCTACATACCTCCTAGAACTCGAGACCGGCGGCACGAGCACCGTCGGCGAGGGCCTTGACGCGGCCATGGTAGATACGGCCACCGCGATCGAAGGCGACCTTGGTGATGCCGGCCTCGATGGCGCGCTTGCCAACGAGCTGACCGACCTTCTCCGCAGCCTCCTTGTTCGAGGTGTGGGTGCCCTTGAACTCGGCCTCGAGGGTCGAGGCGGAGACGAGCGTCAGGCTGGAGCCCTTGCTGTCGTCGATGATCTGGGCATAGATGTTGGCGTTAGTACGGGTCACGCGAAGACGCGGACGCTCGGCGGTACCCGAGACCTTGCCGCGAACACGACGCTGACGACGCTTGAGGCCTTCCAGCTTCGCCTTATGCTTGTTCATACGTAAACTCCTAAAAAGGTTGATCTTGCCAGCACCTGACGGGGTGCTGGTCTTATGCGAGTGAGTCGGTTACGACTACTTGGCGGCCTTACCCAGCTTGCGGCGGATGTGCTCACCAACGTAGTGGATACCCTTGCCCTTGTAAGGCTCGGGAGGACGATGGCCGCGGATCTCAGCGGCGATCTGACCGACCTGCTGCTTGTTGATACCCTTGACGTTCACGTGGGTGTTGTCGGGAACCTCGAAGGTGATGCCCTCGGGAGCCTCGACGATCACGGGGTGCGAGAAGCCCAGGGAGAACTCGAGGTTCTTGCCCTTCTGCTGCACGCGGTAACCGACGCCGGCGAGCTCGAGCTTCTTCTCGAAGCCCTCGGAAACGCCAACAACCATGTTGTGGATGAGGGCACGGGTGAGGCCGTGGCGAGCACGGGTCTCACGCTCGTCGTCGGGACGGGAAACGGTGAGGACGTTGTCCTCGACGTTGATAGCGAGCTTCTCATAGACATCGAGCTCGAGCTGGCCCTTGGGGCCCTTGACGACAACGTTGTTGCCGTTGACTGCCACTTCGACTCCGGCGGGAATCTGGACAGGCTTATTACCGATACGAGACACGGTGATCTCCTTTCCTTCTACCTACCGAGCGAATTACCAGACGTAAGCGATGATCTCGCCGCCGACGTTGTGCTTGCGAGCATCGCGGTCGGTCATGACGCCATGGCTGGTGGAAATAATGGCGGTACCAAGGCCACCGCGGACGCGGGGCATGTCGGCAACGCCGGTGTACTTACGCAGGCCCGGCTTGGAAATGCGGCGGATACCGTTGATGACCTTAGCCTTCTTGGGACCATACTTAAGCGTGATGTGCAGAGTCTTCTGGGGAACGGTGTCCTCGACATCGTAGCCCTCGATGTAGCCCTCCTCGTGCAGAACACGAGCGATCTCGACGAGCTTCTTGCTGCTCGGCATGGAGACCGTGGCCTTGTTCACAGAGTTAGCGTTACGAATGCGCGTAAGCATATCTGCGATCGGGTCTGTAAGGTTCATACAGATTCTCCTTCGTTCTTGATGAACACGTGCTCTTGGTTCTTCGCCGCCCTTAACGGCAAAGCCTAACTAGCGCGTTTTCCCTGTTCCAAACTGATGCTTGAAACGCTGGTAGTGACTTACCAGCTGGCCTTCTTAACGCCGGGAAGCTCGCCCTTGAGTGCAAGCTCACGGAAGCAGACACGGCACAGGCCGAACTTGCGGTACACAGAATGCGGACGGCCGCAGCGCTGGCAGCGCGTGTACTCACGAGTAGAGAACTTCTGCTTGCGATTGCACTTGACGATCATCGATGTCTTAGCCACTTATATCCTCCTCACATAGAGTATTGTTCGCCCCAAGCGCCGCCCCCTTGTGGGAACGGCGCTCATAGGGCAGGTGAACCTATTTCTTGAACGGGAAACCGAAGGCGTCCAGAAGGGCCTTGGCCTCCTCATCGGTATTGGCGGTGGTCACGAAAGTGATGTCCATACCACGCTGGTGATCGACGGAGTCGAAGTCGATCTCGGGGAAGATGAGCTGCTCGGTGACGCCCATGGAGAAGTTACCACGGCCGTCGAAGCTCTTGGCGGAGATGCCGCGGAAGTCGCGGATACGGGGGATCGCGATGGAGGTCAGACGATCGAAGAACTCCCACATACGGTCGCCACGCAGGGTAACCTTGCAGCCGATCGGCATACCGGCGCGCAGGCGGAAGGTAGCGATGGACTTGCGGGCACGGGTGATCATCGGCTGCTGGCCGGTGATGGCGCGCAGATCGCGCACGGCACCGTCGATGGCCTTGGAATCGGTAGCGGCCTCGCCGACACCCATGTTCACGACGATCTTCTCAAACTTGGGGATCATCATGACGTTCTCGTACTGGAACTTGTCCTGAAGCTGCTGCTTGACCTCGTTGTTGTACTTGGCCTTCAGACGCGGCACATACTTCTCTTCTGCCATTGTTCACTCCTTCTTGGGGTTTTAAGCACGGGGCGTGGCCACGATGGGTTGTCCTCGTGCCTCCTGGCTGCATCCGCGCCGCTCATGGCATTTCGCGGTTTGGACTCGACGCAGCAGGAGCCGACAAAACAATCGGTACTATACGCGCATCGGGAGCGTATTTCCAGAAAAACCTCGTCTGCCTGCACAACTCCACAACTCCCCCGCACAAATTGATCCCCCAAAAGCAGTTGCGGTGAAATAGTTCCTGTTTGGCCGCCCGCCGGGCTTATCTAGGAACTATTCCACCGCAACTTATTGATGGGATGAGGTTAGCGCTTGCGGGGGACGAGTTTGGTGCGGCGCAGGTGGATCATCTCGGCGGCGATGGAGATAGCGATCTCCTCGGGGTCCTCGGCCTCGATGGCGACGCCGATCGGCAGGTGCAGCTCGTCGATCTGTTCCTGCGTAAAGCCCTCCTGCTCCAGGCGGGCGCGCACAAAGGCCGTCTTACGCCGCGAACCCAAGCAGCCCAGATAGGCGGGCTTGGCGCGCATAGCCTGAATCACCACGTCGATATCGGACTTGTGACCCGCCGTGGCGACGACCACCAGGTCGCGCGGGCCGATGGGGCACTGCTCGCCCAGGTTCTTGTAATCGACCAGACGACGGTCGTAGACGCCGGGCACCCATTCGGGAGTCAGTGTGCCGGGGCGGTCGTCGCACGCCACAACGGCAAACCCCGCCGCCGTGAGCACGCGCGCCGTCGCGGCACCCACGTGGCCGCAGCCAAAGATATAGGTCAGGCCCTCGGGGCAGAGCGTCTCGATGTGCGCCGCAGGGATCTCGGAGGCAGCATTGGTGTAGGTGACCTTACTCCCCTCCTCCACCAGCGAAAGCTCGGGGCAGCCCGCAATGGTACGGCGCGATTCCTCGCCATGGCACTCGGCAACGTCGCCCTCGAGCGCACTCGCGATAAACGGCTCAAAGTCGATGACAAAGTCGCCGATGCGTCGATAGGCCAAGACGTCGGCAATCTCTTGGAACAGCGACGCCTGGGTCGCCTCCAGATGCAGGTAGCACAGGCAGATAGCTCCGCCGCAGATCATGCCGGTATCGGAGTTCTCGCCGCCCATGGTGTAGCGGACCAGGCGCGAGCGTCCCGCATCCAGTAGCACACGAGCCTCATGCAGCGCAAAAAGCTCAATCTTGCCGCCGCCGATGGTGCCCGCCTGGCCGCCGTCGGCAAAGACGGCCATCCACGCGCCCACACCGCGCGGGGACGACCCCGCCGTACCGGCCACGACCACGAGCTCGCACGTCTCGCCAGCACGCAGGGCGGCAAGCGCCGCATTCACAACATCGAGCTTTTCCATTGCCGCCTTCTATCCTTTAAAGACATCGGTGAGCATAGCGAGCGCCTCGAGCACGCCGCCGCCGACCGACGTCGCCTTGTCCGAAATATAGTTGATATAGCCGGCGTCGCCGCGGGGGTCGACGTCGGCGCATTTAAAGCCCTCAGTCACCTGCACGCCGTTCGCCAAAAGGCCGCGCAGGCAGCCATCGATCTGCGTGCGCATGGGTGTATCGCCCGCGTAGCCAATCACGTCTCCGGCGCTCACGATATCGCCGATCGCATGGTCGGACCGAAACACGCCGGCGGCGGGGCTGTGGATAACACGCTCTTTGCCATAGCCGGCGATAATGCCCGGCACGCCCGTGTTGGGCTGGGGCGAGCCTTGGGTAATGACACGGCCGAGAAAATGCCCGCGCATGGTCTCAACCACGGCGTCGCAATCGACCGGCGCGGTAAAGCCCGGCCCCACGGCGATGACGGCGGGCGCCATGTCGCGCGTGGTACCCAGGTTGCGCTTGGCAAGGATTGCATCGACCACGGCGGCCGGCTTAAGCTCGTCGAGCATCTTGGCCTGGGGGTCCACCACGACGGCGACATCCCCGGCCTGGGTAATCCCGAGCGCCTCGACCGGCGTCTGTGCCAAGCGAGCACGAATGCCCTCGACCTCGACCTCTCCTAAGCGAATGGCCTCGCAAAAACTGATTGTGCGGCGGATGCACGTGGGAACCGCGATATCGGCCATGACGACCGACACACCGGCGCGCACCAAGCGAGCGGCGACGCCCGTGGCGATATCGCCGGCGCCGCGAACATAAACGAGCATTCCCGGGGCACCTCCCTGTGCTACGGTTTGAGCAGAGCAAAAGCGGTTCGACCGCTACTCTGATGATTATTTATTATCACAGTATTATACGGCGGTGAACAGATGGAAACGGTTAGCGGAAACCTTGCCTCCGCGCTCAAAATCGAGCCGGGCATTACCGCGATTATCGGCAGCGGCGGCAAGTCGACCTTGCTGAAGACACTGGGGCTCGAGCTCATGCGCGCGGGCGGCCGGGTGCTCCTCTGCACCACCACGCACATGTTCCCCGTCGCCGGCGTGCCATGGGACGGGTCGAGCCGTCGTCTGGACGCCGTGCCCTGGAAACCGGGAGCTTTGCATGTGCCCGGCTGCACCTGTGAGGCATGCGCGGGGCTTGCCCGCGGAAGTATCTGCCAGGCGGGCGTCTTGGACCCCGAGACGGGCAAGCTCTCCTCCCCCGCCGAGCCGCTCGACCAACTGGCGCGACGCTTTGAGTACGTGCTGGCCGAGGCCGACGGCAGCAAGCGATTTCCACTCAAGGCGCATGCCGTCTGGGAGCCGGTGATTCCCGCCGGCACGACCAGCGTCATCTGGGTCGTCGGCGCCTCGGGGCTGGGCAAGCCAGTCGATGAGGCCATCCACCGCCCCGAGCTCTTCTGCGAGCGCTGCGGCTGCGAGCTCACCGACATCGCCACCCCCGAGCGCGTCGCCCAGGTGCTCAATGCCGAGCTGCGGATGCTGAACCTCAACACCGCCCGCATCATGCTCAACCAAGCCGACACGCTTGCCGACCCAACGATGGCAGACCGCTTCGAGGCAGCCCTCAACCGCCCCATCATCGCCACCAGCCTCAAGTAGCTGGCACCGCCCTCCGCAGTTGCGGTGAAATACGGACTGTTTGGCCGCTTGACGGCCGCAAACAGTCCGTATTTCACCGCAACTGCGGAGGGGGCACGGCATCCTTGCTGCTAGCAGGGGACGTAGCGGCCGGGTTGGGCTCCGGTGGGCTCGCCGTCGCGCGCTGCCAGCACGCCGTTGACGTAGACGGCCTTGGCGCGACCGTGCGCCTCAAAGCCCTCGAGCGGCGTGTAGTCCACGGCCTGGTGCTGTGTCGCGGCACTGATGGTCCAACGCGCACTCGGATCCCACACGCACACGTCGGCATCGGCGCCCTCGGCCAGACAGCCCTTACGCGGATACATGCCAAAGACGCGAGCCGGGTTCTCGCTCATCAGACGGCACAGATCCTCGGGGCCCAGCTGTCCCTCAAAGCTCGTGGCAATCGCGACGGGACGATGCTCCACGCCGGGCCCGCCATTGGGAATCGCACGGAAGTCGTCACGCCCGCGGTCCTTTTGCCCGTGCAGGTTAAAGCTGCAGTGGTCGGTGGCGATGGTATCGATCTCGCCGGCCACAAGCGCCTCGCGCAGCGCCGCACGGTCGCCCGCATGGCGCAGCGGCGGGCTCATCACATACTTGGCACCGGCAAAGCCGTCCTCGCCCTGCTCCAGATAGCAGGTATCGTCGAGCATCAGATACTGAGGGCAGGTCTCGACATAGATATTCTTCTGCCCGCGCGCCTTGGCAGCACGGATGGCCTCGAGCCCCAGCTTGGTCGAAAGGTGCACTACGTTGACCGGTGCGTCGCCGGCCAGGTGCGCCAGATACAGCAGACGGCTCACGGCCTCGGCCTCGCACACATCCGGACGGCTGAGCGCATGGCCCTCGGGCCCGTGAATCCCCTGCTCGTACACGCGCTTCTGCAGCGCGTTGACCAGCGTGCCGTTTTCGCAATGCACGCACAGCATGCCGCCCAGGCGCTTGAGCTCCTCGAGCACCTCGAGCGTCTCGGCATCGTCCAGGCGCAGATGGTCGTAGGCAAAGTAGGTCTTGAACGACGACACGCCCGCCTCGCGCATGGCCGAGAGGTCGGCGCGGTTGCGGTCGTTCCACTCGGCAAGCGCCATATGAAAGGCGTAGTTGGCTGTGCAGGTTCCGTCGGCGCGGTGATGCCACTCGGCCAAGGCATCGGGCATGGTCACGCCGCGATCGGCCGTCGCGTAATCCACAATGGTCGTGGTGCCGCCACAGGCAGCCGCGCGCGTACCGGTCTCAAAGCTATCAGCCGTCCAGTCCATGCCGGTCCAGCACTGCATATGCGTGTGGCCATCGATAAAGCCGGGGAATACCCAACAGCCCGCGGCATCCTCGACGGTATCGCCCTCGGCCGGCTCAATCGCCGCAGCGATCCGCACGATCTTATCGCCATCCATGGCAAGATCGGCGCGGCGAAGTCCCTCGGGCGTCACCAGCGCGCCGTTTTTGATGATGATCATAATTGCTCCTAGTTTTGGATGAAGTCCGCCACACGATCGAAGTACGAACAGGCAGCGATATGCTCCGTTATGCGACGTTGCCCCTTGGCGGTGTCGACATCCCACAGCTCGTAGGCGCGTGCCTCAACCAGCGCGACCTCGTCGCAGTCCTTTAAAATCGAGCCTCCGCCGTCTTTGCCCTCAAGACGCATGAGCGGGGCAAACAGGTGCGCCGGAAAGAGCACCGGGCTCGAGGGCTCGCCATTGCACGCCAGGCGCACCGGATGCTTGCGGCCGCCTTCGTCAAAGACCCGTACCATTGCCTCAAACGATTCCTGACTCACCAAGGGCTGGTCGCCCGGCAGGAACATGCAGCCCCTCCAGCCACGGCGCTTTCCCCATAAAAGGCCGGCTTTGATGCTTTGGCTGCGCAGCTCACCATCGTGCAGCACGCACGGACAATGCCTGTCCTTGCAAATCTGGGCGACCTCGGGCCAGCGCGTCGAAACCACCATGTCAAAGCCCTTGGGAACCGAATCAATCGTCCGCGCGATCAGCGGCTCGCCATAAATGTCGGCGAGCATCTTATTGGAGCCAAACCGTTTGCCCTCTCCCGAGGCCATAATGACGCAACCAAGTTTCATCTCCGTAACCCTCCCCTGACTGCGTCGGACGTCAACGTTGCTATACCCACCATACCAAGCTCACACTCCGTCGAAACAGGCACGCACTAGTTTTTCAGCGAGCGCTCCTCGGCTCTCCATAGCACAAAGGAGGGCACCCCGCGACGCAGGGCACCCTCCTCAATGGTGCAGATATGCCTACTCAGCGTCGCCGGTAAACGTAGTACCGGTCTTGCCGGCAAGACCGTCACGCGCCTTCTCGAGCAGCGTGATGAGCGCCGTGCGGCCCGGCTTGCTCTCGGCAAACGTCGAGGCAGCCTGAACCTTGGGCAGCATGGAGCCGCGACCGAACTCGTTGGCCTCGGACAGACGCTTTACGTCAGCCGCGGTCAGTGCGTCGAGCCACTGCTCGTGGTCGGTGCCAAAGCCAATGGCAACCTTCTCCACGGCCGTCAGGATAATCAGGGCATCGGCATCGAGCTGCTCGGCGAGCTTCTCGGCCGCAAAGTCCTTATCGATGACGGCGGCAGCGCCCTTAAGGTGGTTGCCCTGGGCCTTGGTGACGGGGATACCGCCACCGCCGCAGGAGATCACCACGTGGTTGGTCCCGACGAGCGACTTGATGGTGTCGAGCTCGACGATGCTCACGGGCTTGGGCGAAGCCACCACGCGACGGAAGCCCTGCTTCTCGTCGTGGATGAACTGGTAGCCGCGGTCGGCTTCCAGCTCCTTGGCCTCGGCCTCGCTCATCCACGGACCGATCGGCTTAACGGGATCGGCAAAGGCGGGATCGTCCGCCGCAACCTCGACCTGGGTGAGCACGGTGGCGACACCCTTGTCGATATTGCGGTCGAGCATTTCCTCGCGCAGGGCGTTCTGCAGGTCATAGCCAATGTAGCCCTGGCTCATGGCACCGCAGACGGACAGCGGGCAGGGAATGTACTTCTCGGGGTTAGAGCGCGTGAGCTCGGCCATCGCGTTGGCGATCATGCCCACCTGGGGACCGTTGCCATGCACGATGACGACCTCGTTGCCCTCCTCGATCAGGTCGACGATAGCCTTGGAAGTCGTCTTGACGGCCTCCATCTGCTCGGGAAGGTTGGCGCCGAGGGCGTTTCCGCCCAGGGCGACAACGATACGCTTAGCCATTTCTCGGCCCAGCTTTAGGCCTGGAACCAACGGGCGGTGTTGCGCTCGTCGAGGGCCTTGAGGGTAGCGGCCGGATCGGCAACCTTCTGCAGGAACATCATGGCTGCGATGGCGTACGGCTTGTAGCTGGCCTCCTTGTACATGCCCACGCGGTGCATGTCGAAGACGTCGGCGTTAACCTCGCCGTGCTCGCAGGAGACACCGGAGATGTCGGCGGGCAGCGGGTGCATAAAGATGGTGTCCTGGCCGTTGGCGGTCTTCTCCATGAGCTCGGTCGTGGAGCACCAATCCTGATGCGTAGCGTTCTGAGCGAGCAGCTCCTTCTCGAGCGCAGCGATGCCGGCGTCGTCGCCCTCGGCGTACAGGTTGGTGCGCTTCTCCATGGCGGCAAACGGAGCCCAGCTCTTGGGGATCACGATGTCGGCGCCCTCGAAGGCCTCGGCCATGGTGTTGACCTGCTTAAAGGTGGTGCCGGACTCGGCGGCGTAGCCCTTAGCGCGCTCGACGACCTCGGGCATGAGGTCGTAGCCCTCGGGGTGGGCCAGGGTGACGTCCATGCCAAAGCGGGGCAGCAGGCTGATCAGCGACTGCGGGCAGGACAGCGGCTTGCCGTAAGAGGGCGAATAGGCCCAGGTAACGGCAACCTTCTTGCCCTTGAGGTTCTCGAGGCCGCCAAACTCGTTGATGAGGTAGAGCATGTCGGCAGAGGACTGCGTGGGGTGATCGGAGTCGGACTGCAGGGAGATGAGCGTGGGACGGTGATCCAGAACGCCATCCTCGTAGGCCTGCTGGACGGACTCGGCGACCTCGGCCATGTAGGCGTCGCCCTTGCCGATGTACATGTCGTCGCGGATGCCGATGACGTCGGCCATGAAGGAGATCATGGTAGCGGTCTCGCGGACGGTCTCGCCGTGGGCGATCTGGGACTTCTTCTCGTCCAGGTCTTGCAGCTCAAGGCCGAGCAGGTTGGCGCCCTTGGAGAAGGAGAAGCGCGTACGGGTGGAGTTGTCGCGGAACAGGGAGACGGCAAGGCCCGAGTCGAAGATCTTGGGCGAAACGTTGTTCTCGCGCAGCTGACGCAGGGCGTCGGCAACGATATAGAGAGCCTTGAGCTCATCGGTGGTCTTGTCCCAGGTGTGCAGGAAGTCGCTGCCGTACATACCCTTAAAGTCGAGACCGTTCAGCTGCTCGACGAGCTCGGTAAACTTAGCGTCCATGTATGTGTCCTTTCCAAAGATGCGAATGATGGTAATGGGTAGATGCGCTCCGGCATGCGCGTGTGGCTAGAACATGCAGAGCACTATGACGAGGACCCGCCACCGTCGAGGAAGCATGGGAGATAACGACCGCGGGCCCCAAGTCAACAGGGGGTACCGGGGGCACAAGCGGCCCCCGGCTCAACAAAATCGAAGAATGGGACTAATCGATCTTGTTGTTGGTCAGACCGGCGCGGAACACGGTGGCGTCGCCATCGGCCTGGCTCGGATCGTAGAGGTTCAGGGCAGCCACGTACATGGCGGCAGCGGTGACCAGGTCGTCCTTGTAGGTGACCTCGTTGGGAGCGTGGGCCTGAGACTCGGCACCCGGGCCAAAGCCGACGCAGGGGATGCCATAGCGGCCCTGGATGGAGACGCAGTTCGTGGAGAAGGTCCACTTGTCGCACAGCGGACGACCGGTGCGCTTGTCCATGCTGGGCTCGCAGCCGATGCGCTCGTCACCGAACATAGCCTTGTGGGCGTCGACGAGGGCCTTGACGTGCGGAGCGGTCTCCTTGTTGATCCACGTGGGGAAGTAAGCCTCGGTCTCGTAGACCTCGCCGGTCCAGGACGGACGGTCGTACATGTACATGGAGACCTTCACGTCGTCGCCGTACTTCTTGGCGGCCGGCAGGTTGCGGATCTCGTCCAGGCAGGACTCCCAGGTCTCACCGGCGGTCATACGACGGTCGATGGAGATGGCGCAGGAGTCGGCCACGGCGCAACGGCTGGGGCTGGTGTAGAAGATCTGGCTGACGGTGCAGGTGCCGCGGCCCAGGAAGCGAGCGTCCTCAAAGTGCTCGGGGTTGTACTTGGGGTCGAGCATCTTGACGAGACCCTTGATGTCGGTCGACTCGTCGCAGCCGTTGTTGTTGAGGGCGCGGACGTCGGCGATGATGTCGGCCATCTTGTAGATGGCGTTGTCGCCGCGGTCGGGAGCGGAGCCGTGGCAGGAGGTGCCGTGAACGTCGACGCGGATCTCCATGCGGCCGCGGTGACCGCGATAGATGCCGCCGTCGGTGGGCTCGGTGGAAATGACGAACTCGGGCTTAATGCCGTCCTTGTTGTAGATGTACTGCCAGCACATGCCGTCGCAGTCCTCTTCCTGGACGGTGCCGACGACCATGATCTTGTAGCCCTCGGGGATGAGGCCCATGTCCTTCATCATCTTGGCAGCGTAGGTAGCAGAGGCCATGCCACCCTCCTGGTCGGAGCCGCCGCGGCCGTAGATGATCTCGTCGGTCTCGTAGCCCTCATAGGGATCGGCATCCCAGTTCTCGATGTTGCCGATGCCGACGGTGTCGATGTGGGAGTCGATGGCGATGATCCTGTCGCCCTCGCCCATAAAGCCCATAACGTTGCCCAGGCCGTCAACCTTGACCTCGTCATAGCCAAGGCTCTCCATCTCGGCCTTGATGCAAGCGACAACCTCGCCCTCCTCGCAAGACTCAGAGGGGTGAGAGATCATGGCGCGAAGAAAACGCGTCATATCAGCACGGTGAGACTCAGCAGCGTTTTTAATTGCCTCAAAATCGAGCTCTTTAGCCATAACAGTCAACCTTTCTACAAGGGTTTACCTACAGGTGGATTTCTTTCAGATAGATCACTTGTGCCAAGCAACGTGAGGTCGAGCACCCGGCAAGCAAGT
Source organism: uncultured Collinsella sp. (assembly GCA_902479135.1). Classification (GTDB taxonomy): domain Bacteria; phylum Actinomycetota; class Coriobacteriia; order Coriobacteriales; family Coriobacteriaceae; genus Collinsella. The sequence goes on from CABSNU010000008.1 coordinate 30,516, forward strand.
AACCATAGGAGGCGGACGGAGGACTTTGCTCCGTCGCGAGTTCCGCACGAGCCGGAGAGCACTTAATGTGCTCTCCGTGCGAGCAGGACTGTCCGAGCAGGGAGTAAAGTCCTCCGGCCGACTCCGGACAGGTCAGTCTGCTAGCAGGTCGGATACTCGCCCTCCCAGACGATGCGACGGTACTGATCCGGATCGGTGTCGCCCTCGGTGGAGAAGCAGAGCACGGAGCTCGTCTTGTCCAGGCCGATGAGCTCCTTGAGCTCGGCGTACTCGGGGTCGAGCATGAGGGTCTCGACCAGACCGGTGGTCACAGCGCCGGACTCGCCGGAGATGACGCGCGGGTCGCCCTTCTCGGGAGCGCCCAGGGTGCGCATGCCGCGAGCGGTGACCCAGTCGGGGCAGGACACGAAGGCGGTAGTGTGGTTGCGCAGGATATCCCAGCCCAGGATGTTGGGCTCGCCACAGCACAGGCCGGCCATGATGGAGGGCATGTCGCCGTCCACGATGCGCGGATCGCCGTCGCCGGCGGCAGCGCCCTTGTACAGGCAGGCGGCCGGAGCGCACTCGACCACGACAAAGGTCGGCGGGTTATCGGGATAGAGGTTGGTGAAGTAGCCCACCACGGCGCCGGCAAGCGAACCCACGCCAGCCTGGACAAAGACGTGCGTCGGGCGGTTGATGGCCATCTCGCGCAGCTGCTCGGCAGCCTCGGAAGCCATGGTGCCGTAGCCCTCCATGATCCAAGACGGGATCTTCTCGTAGCCCTCCCAGGCGGTGTCCTGAACGATGACGCCGCGCTCGCAGGCATCGGCCTCGGCGGCGGCCATGCGCACGCACTCGTCGTAGTTGACCTCTTCGATGGTCACCGTGGCGCCCTCGGCGGCGATGTTATCGAAGCGGGGCTTGGTGGAACCCTTGGGCATGTGCACGACGGCCTTCTGGCCCAGCTTGTTGGCAGCCCATGCCACGCCGCGGCCATGATTGCCGTCGGTGGCGGTAAAGAAGGTAGCCTGGCCAAAGTCCTCGGCCAGTTGATCGGAGGTCAGGTAATCGAAGGTGCAGTCGGCAACGTCCTTGCCGGTCTCGTCGGCAATGTAGTTGGCCATGGCAAACGAACCGCCCAGAACCTTAAAGGCGTTGAGGCCAAAGCGATAGCTCTCGTCCTTAACGCACAGGTTGGACAGGCCCAGGCGCGTGGCCTGGCCGTCCAGGCGGGCAAGCGGAGTGACGGTGTACTGGGGGAACGACTGGTGGAAGGCGCGGGCCTTCTTCACGTGGTCGAGACTCATGATTCCCAAGTGCTTGTCATCGCTCTTGGGCATCGTGTTGCTCGCCCACTGGATCTTATCGGCCATACGGTGAACTCCTTAAGTCCTCTCTTGCCGGCCCCCGCATACGCGTTTCAGCCCATTCCCATTCATGCGGCTGAACTTTTATGTGGATGCCAAACAAAAAGTTTGTTAGCAATGTTCTATCACACTTTTTGATTGGAATACCTAACAAATTGTTTGTTGCCGTAATCGGTAACTTTTCGCCGCCGAACGGTCACGTAATGCAGCGACACTTTCGTTATTTGCGAACAAGTGGGGTTTATGGCAAAGTGTGCCCAAACTAATTTTTAGGAAGGCACCCATGACCCCCGCACAGATTGAGTTTTATAAGCGTCTCGCACACGGTTTGGCGCTGCAATTTGGCCCCAACTGCGAAGTTGTCGTCCACGACCTGGAGACCGAGGACGTGGACCACTCCATCGTGGTGATCGAAAACGGCCACGTAAGCGGGCGCAAGCTGGGCGATGGCCCCAGTCATATTGTGTTTGAGTCCATGCACGAGGGCGCCACCGACGTACGCGACCGCGAGCCGTACCTCACCAAAACCACCGACGGTAAGCTGCTCAAGTCCTCAACGATCTTTATCCGCAACGACGAGGGCAAGCCCGTCGGCATTTTGGGCATTAACTTTGACATTACGCTTATGAAGGCTTTTGAGCGCTCGCTCGACGCTTTCACCGGCACCGGCGGCACGGGCTACACCGAGCCCGAGCCCATTACCAAAAACATCGGTGACCTGCTCGAGGACCTGCTGCGCGAGTGCGAGCAATACGTGGGCAAGCCCGCGGCGCTCATGACCAAAGACGAGCGCATTCGCGCCATTGGCTACCTCGACCGTCGCGGCGCCTTCCTCATTTCCAAGTCGAGCGAACGCGCCTGCGAGTTCTTTGGCATCTCTAAGTACAGCTTCTATAGCTACCTTAACGAGGCAAAGGCTACGGCCAGCGACAAGTAAGAAGTTCGCCGAGTCGCCCCTCCCCTTTTGGGCGCGAGTTCTGGAATGCACGAATCCGAGACTCGACTGCAAGGCAAGTTCCATATAATCGATGAGATAAGCATTTCGAAAGGGTGGAACAGAATGGCGTTGAGCAAGGCATCGTGCACCGGTCGCGGAGTGACTCCGGCAATTGGTGGACACGTGCACCACATGTTCGATGAAGACGAAGACGATCTGTTTGCGTTGAGCCTCGACGACGTGATGGACGATCGCCCCTGGACCGCCGACGAGCTCATGGGCGGCGGGACTCGCCCGTCAAGCCCGAATCCCTCGCTCGCGCCGAAACCCGCGCAGGCACCTGCGCCTGTGCCTGTTTCGGCACCTGCGCCTGCACCGATACCCGCACCTGCTCCGGCAACCATGCCCGCTCCCCGCCCCGCAAGCGACCCGTCCGAGACGGCGGCGTTTCTTGCCGCGGCGGCGCAGGGCAAATCGACCGACAGCACCGTTATGTACAGCGCCCAGCAGCTACCTGTTCCTGCGGCACGAAAGTCTCCGATCACAAGACTCGATGAGCCCACTGCCCATCAGGCTGCCTACGACTCGTGGGCAGCGGCCGATCTGGACGAGACCTCTACCGGCATGCCGGCACTCGACGTTCCGGTTAATCCGCTTTTTGCCGCCAACACGAGTGCCGCGGACCATGAGGGCGGTGCGGCATATTCCGATTATTCCAATGAATACTCCGATGCCGCCCGCATTGAAACCGAAGACTATGGCGCGGCGTCGAGCGATTACATTAACGATCCGTTCGCCGCTCCGTCTGCACCCGTTTACGAATCGAATGTTCAAGCAGAGGCCGCGTCCGCGCCGGCATACACCAAAAGCGCGGCAGAGGGGCGCTTCTCCGATTATTACGCCAAGGAAAAGTCCCCGCGCTTTTCGGAATTTCCGCAGGCAGTCAAGGTCGCCTTTATTGTCATTGTTGTGGCACTGCTCGGCGTGATCGCGTTTGAGGGGTTCCAGCTGTTCCGCGGCCCCACCGCATCCGAATCGGCAACTCAGCAACAAGAGAACGACAACGAGCATCTGGACATCAACACCCTCAAGGGTGACCCCAACGACGGGAACGACGATTAGCAAGGGCTGGGGGCGGCCAGAAAAGCCAACGACGCGCTACGGCTCCAAAAAGCCCGCCATGAAGATAGGCAGATACAGCACGTCCCCATCGCGGTGTAGGTTGCACTCCGCAAGTACCAGGGCACGATCTATGCCGTAGCCTTTCGTCGCGAGTGCATTGTCGAGCGCTGCATGGGATTTAAAGCTCTTGCCCGATTTAACCTCGATGGCGAGCACCTCCCCGTCGAGCGTTTCCTCAACAAAATCGAGCTCGCCGACCTTTTTCGACGTAAAGTAACGCAGTCTAAATCCATGTGCTTTGAGCTCTTGGGCAACAAAACCCTCAAATGCCGCCCCCATATTCATGCCAAAGGCGCCTTTTGCCTCGCCATCAAAAACGCCCTGGGCGACCTTTTTGGAATATGACGACATGAGCATGCCGGTATCCAGGTAAAACAGCTTAAAGAGATTCCGCTGCTCCCCCATTAAAAGAGGCGCCACCGGTGCGGTCACGTTATATACGGGAAGCGCGACACCCGCCTCCGACAACCAGAGAAAATGGTCTGTCACCTGCGAAAAACGTTTGACGCCGCTAATCGAGGACAACTTGAATCGCTTATTCTTTGATCCCGCCTCGCTGGGAATCAAATCGTATATATCGCGAATAACCAAGCGCAGCTCGGGCGGCGCATACTTTGCGATGTCATCGCGATACAGGGCATGAAGGTCGCGGTGGATGTTCCGGACCTCGTCAACATTACGCGTCGCCAAGAAAGCATTGACCGCATCGGGCATACCGCCCACCACCACATATTGGTGGAACAGATCGAGCAGACGATCATACAGGTAGTCGGGAAGTTCCTTTTCGTCCCCAAGACAGCCTTGGAGCATGTCGAACGCGTTGGCAGCAACGCCATTTGCCCAGCAGAACTCCTCAAAGTCGAGGGGATACATTTGGACCTGCTCGACGAAACCCACCGGCAAGGAATCAATGCCCTCGAGTTCAACGCCGAGAAGTGATCCGGTAAGGATGTAGCGATAATCGCCGCGCTGCACGAGGTACTTGATAAACGTCACCACATTGGGGCATCGCTGCACTTCATCGATAACCACAACAGTCTTGTTGGCCACCATGGGCTGCGTCGCGGCGATGGACATGCGCATAAGCAGGTCGTCCGCGCTTTTCGCCGCCAAAAACGAATCGCGCACAGAAGTATCGGCGATAAGGTCAAACGTAACGACATTTTCGAACGATTCGTTTGCAAACGCGTTGACCAGATACGACTTTCCCACCTGACGTGCGCCCTTGACCAAAAGAGCCTTGTTGGGCGACAGGGCAAGCCAAGATTCAAACTGTGCCTTTGCTTTTCTCTGCAGCATGAGCGCACCCCCTATTACGTGTTTATTTAGCACAAGGATACACTTTTCCGGACTTTTTAGGTGTTTATTTCGACATTTTTCCGTAGTTTCCTAGTGCGGTATTTGACACTTTTCCGTATTTCTAACTGCCTGATTTTGACACTTTTCTTCCACATCCTTTTTCTAGGGCCTGTCGCCAACATCGCAAGCGTTGCAAATCCCAGTCTGGAGCCAAATTCCGGGCCGTAGCTTCCGCTGAAGGCTCCAACCGGAAACGACATCCCATTCTGAGCGCGAATTCCGGGTCGCAGTTTCCGCTAGGGCCCCATCGGGAAAGCGCATCCCGTTCCGAGCACCGATTCCGGGACGCGCTTTCCGTCTGGGGCCAGTTCGGAAAGTACGTCCCATTCCGAGCGCCGATTCTGGGATGTGCTTTCCACTTAGGACCTCAACCGGAAACTGCAGGCCATTTTGCACGGCGGCTCCGAAGGCCGCGCCACCGGACAGCAGCGACCGCTGTCTCTCCGCCCATATCACATGTCCTCGACCGCGCAATCCAAAGTCACAAAACAGCAGGAAAAACTGCCTTTTTCACAAAAGTACACGCCCATAAACTTACCAGGCCGCCACAACTGGCGACCGTTCACGGGTGCCGATTACCGCCCACCGATTCAGTTTTTAAAATTGACGTCAAAACAGGCCATCCACCTGCATGGTTAGATTTTGGTCAGCTTTTGGTCAGCTGAGCGGCAAGTTCCGGCTGATACGTTTTTGCTACCCCAAAAATAGGAGGCGGTAGCCCATGTCGCATAGCAACGACCAACGTATCGACCAGCTGTTGACCCAAGCCGAGCAGGAGGGACGGTGCCTAATTCCCCCGAGCACGGCAATCCGAAAAGCGCTGCTGCGGCGCACCGGCAGCACGGTTGTCTCGCCCCTGCCGGGACTGTTCGCGCGCAAAGCGCGCTGGGAAGAGCTCAACCGAGCGCAACGTCATTGCGAGATCATCCGCGCCCTTGCGATCGCCCATCCCGATTGGACATTCTGTTCGTACTCTGCCGCGTGCCTGCTGGGTCTCGAAGTTTCGTGGCGACATCTGAACGTCGTGCATCTCTGTAGCTCGACAAAGCCATCGGCTCGTCCTGGAACGCGGATTCAGCGACACCAGATTGAGCCTGTCGGCGCGATAGACCAAGGCGGCATATCAATAACACCACCCATTCAAACGGTAACAGATTGTCTGCTACAGACCGGTTTTGCCAACGGCATGCCCATTGCCGATTCGGCAATCTCAAAGCTTGGCCTTACGCGAGGACGATTGATGGAAGAGGTTGAAAAACGGGCGGGTGCTCGCAACGGGCGCGCCGTCGCTACGGCCCTCACTACACTCCAATACGCTGACGCACGCGCCGAGAGCGGCGGGGAATCGGTCGCCCGGGCGGTCATGATCGAGACCGGTTTTGCGCCCGACCAGCTTCAATACGAGCTGACGGACCCCTTCGATTCGACCAAATCCATGCGAACGGACTTTGTCTGGGAGCGCCAGGCAAAAGAGCTGACGCTGGGCGAACTCGACGGACTGATCAAATATACCGACCAGACCATACTTGCCGGGCAAACCACGGCCGAGGCGCTCGTTGCCGAACGGCAACGCGAGGCGCACCTATCGATTTACGGCCATCCGCTCGTCCGCTTTACCATGGGCGAGGTCCGCTCTTCAGGGACCTTGGCGAAAAAGCTGCAGACGGCAGGCATCAGGCAAACCGCGCTGCCGACATGGCTCAACGACGTGAAGCTGTAGAAGCTGTTGAGCGGCGTATTGCCACGTTGCATCTCGCCAATCTGGAATGTGCTTTCCCAACAGCCGCGCCAGCGGAAAATCCGTCCCAGTTCGAACGCCCAAACCGGGATGTGCCTTCCGGATGGCACGCCTAGCGGAAAGCGCATCCCATTCTGAGCGCGAATTCCGGGTCGCAGTTTCCGCTAGGGCCCCATCGGGAAAGTGCGTCCCATTCTGAAGCCCCGAAACGGGACGCACTTTCCGCTTGGGGTCCGATCCGGAAAGCTCATCCCGTTCCGAGCATCAAATCCGGGACATGCTTTCCGCGCTCCGCCCCTTGCAGAAAGCGCGTCTCCTTCCAAACACAAATCTTGCGGTACAGCTTCTGCAAAGACGCGAAGTGGCCACTGACAGCAAAGAGGGGCTGCCGAGACAATGCCCGACGGCCCCTCCCCTCATAACTTGCTATCGATGCCAATCGCCACAAGGGCGCGGCTGCCTACTTGCTGATCGCGCCCGTCATATAGACAAACTGCACGCGATTTATATGTCCGCCCTGCTCGCCGTTGACAAAGTCCGTCGGCGTAAAGCCGGGGTTGAGCATTTCCTCGATCTTGTCCTTAACGGTGTCGATGACCTGAGTATCGAGATTGCTCGTTCGGTCGGTAAGCTCCTGCATGCCGTTGCCGAGCTCGGATGCGCCGCTGGCAAGCGTACCCGCACCCGAGGAGAGGAGATTCATGCCGCTGGCAAGGCTCGCAGCACCCGTCTTGAGCTGCGCCGCACCGTTGTTGAGCTGCGAAACGCCGTTGGCAAGCGCGGGCGTGGCGCCGTTGAGCTGCTGTGTGCCCGCAGCAAGCTGATCGGTGCCCGCGGCAAGGACCGTGGCGCCATCGCTCAGCTGGCTCGCGCCCGTTGCTGCAGAGCCAACACCGGCGACAAGACCGGGGTTCACGGCCGTGGGGTTTGCCGGATTGATCGCGCTGTTCATATAGGCGATGGCTCCAGCCAGGCTCAGCTGTTGGCCATCCTGAACAGTGGTGTAGCCCTGAATGGCGCTATCGAGCGCGGTGACGGCACCCTGAGCGCCGCCCTGGGCGCCGGCCGCCTGGGCCAAAGTCGTAACCTGATCGGTAAGCGTGCCAAACATGGGCTCGGCACCCTCAAGACCCTTCGACGCCTGCGTGTTAAGACCCTGCGCGCCCGCAACGGCATTGGATGCGGAATCGAGAAGCGCGGTAAGACCCGTCGCATCGGCGCTCGATGCCGCCGTGGCGGCGGCACCAGCGCTGGTAGCGGCACTGCCGGCACTTGCGGTGGCGGCATCCAGCTGTGCCGTAGCCTCGCTTAGCTTGGCTGCCGCAGCCTTGGCGGAGTCGAGATCGGCCGCTTTATCCAGCGCGGCCTGAGCATCGGCGACCGCCGCCTTGGCAGCGGCAATAGATGCAGCGGCGCTCTCGGCGCCAGCCTTTGCGCTCTCGGCGTTAGCCTTTGCCGCATCGTTGCCCATGGCGCTCGCGGCCTGCTTTGCCCCGCCGAGTGCCTGCTGTGCACCGGCAAGGTACTGCCCCTCGCCGCTGAGCGCCGCCGTAAGACCATGCGGCCCGTACAGCGCGCTGTAGGCGTTGCCCGACGTAGCGGCCACAGCGTCCTGGGCCGTCTTAGCCGCAGCCTGCGCTTTGGCAAGGTTTGCCTCCTGAGCCTGCTTGCCCAGCGTCAGCGCGTCGACGTACGTATCGGACCCAGCGGCAATTCCACTTATGCCGCCCGAGATCTGCTGTGCGCTCCCCTGCAGCTTGGAAAGGCCCGCCGAAAGATCGGACGCACCGCCCTTAAGCTGCGCTGCGCCGGCATTAACCCCATCGGCACCGGCATTAAGGCTGTTCACGCCTTCGACCAGCGTGGGGACCTGCGCGTTGAGCTGACTCGTACCCGCCGCAAGCGCAGCGGCGCCACTGGACAGCGTACCGGCACCGGTATTGGCCGTGGCAAGCGAGGCCGCAAGTGTCTTGGCACCGTCGGCAACCTGGCCAGCACCGCTGTTGGCCGTAGCGATACCGTTGGAGAGCTCCACGAGCTGGCTCGTATCCATGCTGCTCGAGTCCACGTCGATGGCAAGATTCAGCGGCACGCCGACAATCTGCCAGCCATCAAACTCAAAATCCTCAACATCGGTCGTAATGGTGTAGTCTCCGGTGCTGCCGGGAATCACCATGTAGGTAAGCTGCGTGTTGGAGCCGTTAGCAGCAACCGTGGCGCCCTCAGCCTCAATATCGTGTGCTTCGGCATCCTTAAGCTGACCGGTAATCTGAACCAGGTAGTTATCGGCATAATCGCCACCGGTATAGCCCTCGTTCTTTTCGACCTTGAGCTTCATGGTGAGCTTGCCGCTCTTGCCCGCCAAATCCTTGGCGTCGATATCGCGGCCATCGAGCTGGTATGCCACGGTGACGTTCCACGGCATCTGAGTGTTCTTGTCCAGATCGCCCTGGTAGACAAAGTCCTGCACTCCCTGGCCCGTAACGGCAACCGACCCGCTGTCGTCCGTTAGTTTTTGAGTCGTCGATAGGTTGGTCACTTTGTTATAGGTGCCGGCATCGTCGATCTTGACGCCCTTATTGGCCTCGAAGCTATTGACCACGTAAACACCCGTGCGATTGCCGTCGGCATCGGTTTTGACGTATACGACCTGGTTTTTCTTATATCCCGGCGTGCTGTTATCGGAGCCCGTCGCCATCTGTTCACTCGTAGCCGAGGCAGTGCTCGTCGACCCTACGCCGTCGGCGAACACAACGGCACCGGGAACGGTAAGGGCCACGGTCAGACCGGCGGCAAGAGCGAGCGCAGCGATGCGCTTATGGGGACGACGTACAAGATCGCGTTGGGCTTTGAGCTCTTTCGAAGCGGTATCAGTGGTATGGGTATGCATTGCGGTATTCCTTCCAACTGCTTTGTAAAACGTTACTGAGCGGAGCCGTCCGCAGCCGATGCCTCGGTGGTATCCGAAACCGGATCCTGGGCATCCTTGGGCAAAAAATGAGCTTTGAGCGTGGTCTTGCCGATGAGGCCATCGAGCACATACAGGAAACCCGGCAGCGCAAAGAGTACGGCGACTAGGGAGATGCTCACGCCGACGCCCAGGAACCATCCGATCTGCTTGAGCACGCCGTGGCTCGAGATCGCATGGATCAGGAAGCCACTGATCAGCAGAACCGATCCAGAGGTCAAAACAGGAATCGTGCAAGCTTCCATGGTCTCGAGTAGCGCTTCGCGCTTATGCATGGTCGCGCGGTCCTCACGATAGCGGTCAGCAATCAGGATGCCGTAGTCGACGGCAACGCCCAGCTGGATGGAGCTCACAATTAAGTAGGCGAGGAAGAACTCGTGCATACCGGTGTAGAGCGGTGCAGCAAAGTTGATCCAGATCGAGGTCTCAATCACGAGCACCAAGATGATCGGCAGGCTCAGCGACTTGGTGGCCAGCAGCAAGACCGCGAACACGGCCACGACGGCGATGAGGTCGACCTTGCCCTTATCGACGGTGATGGTGTCCTTAAGGTCGGTGGTGCTCACGCCCTCGCCGGCGAGCATTGCCTTACCCGGATAATGTTTGTCCGCGATACAACGAATCTTCTTGACCAGCTTAAATGTACTCGGACCCTCGTAGGGCGCGGTAACCGTGAGCACCAAACGGCTGTAGTGCTCTCCCTCCACCAGATCGAGCGTGTCCTTTTCGGCCATGCCCGTGGGGATATAGGGACTCGCAACGTCAGCATAGCTCTGGATGGACTTGACCTCGGGGAGCGCCTTGAGCTCATTGGAGAGTGCCTGCTCCTCGCTCACCTCTCCACGGGGAACGAGCACAACGTAGGTATCGGAGTTGCCAAAGACCTCCTTGACCTTGTCCATATCCTGACCAAGCCGCGTATCCGAACCAAAAATGTGCGAAGTGCCGTAGTAGTACGTGATATCGCTGGAGGTCGATGCCACACGCGCAGGGTAAACCACGGCGAGGATCACGACGGCAGCGGGGATACAGACCTTGAGCACCAGACGGGCGAACTTACCCAGCGGCGGGACAAAGGGCCTGTGCTGCGATTTTTGCACAAAGCCATCGAACTGAACGAACATCGAAGGAACAAAGGTAAAGACCGATACCAGGCTGATGGCGATACCCTTTGCAAGGGCAAGACCAAGGTCGGGGCCGATCTTAAACTGCATGGCGGCAAGCGCGATAAAGCCGATGCAGACCGTGCAACCGCTCGAAAACACGGCGACCGAGGACAGGCAGCACGACTGCACCATGTCTTCGGCAACGCTGCCGTGGCGGCCACGCTCCTCGTTAAAGCGGTGCAGCAAAAAGACCGAAAAGTCCAGCGCGATGGCAACCTGCAAAATGGAGCCCGCAGAGTTGGTGACAAAGCTAATCTCGCCAAAGATGAGGTTGGTGCCCCAGTTGATAAACACCGAGACGCCCAGGCCCAGCAGTACCAGGATGGGTTCGGCCCAGCTGGTAGTCGTGATGACCAGAATCACGAAGATAATCGCTATGACAGCGACCGTGATAATGCTGATCTGCTGCTCGGTCGATGTGGTGGCGAGCGCGTTAGACATGGCCGAGCCCGTAATGGCGCCCTCGTCGCCCACGATATCTCGAATAGCGTCGGTTGCCTCGATCTCCTTTTTGGAATTGACCGTCACCGTAAACAGGGCGTTGTTCTTTTTGTAATAGGTCTCGACGGTGTCTTTGTCTTGCATGGCAAGCGGCTGATCGATATCTGCCGCGTCGTCAAGCCATAGGATCTCCTCGACGCCGTCGACCTTTTTGATTTTGTCCTTGTATTTGAGCGCCTGAGCGATCGAGACATTGGGCACCATAACGCGACAGTTGGGAATGTCGCCCTCAAACTCATCACCCATGGTATTCAGAGCGACGGTCGACGCCGCTTCGTCGGGCAGATAGCTCGTAATGTCGTAGTTAACGCCTACAAACTGGCGCAGGAACAGGCATACCAGTGCTGCCACCGCATAGAACGCGATGATGGGTTTGCGGTGCTTCACGACCCATCGAAATAGCTTCTCTTTCAACCTCAATCCTCCATAACGCTCAGCCTATGTTTTGTTCTTTGTTATATTCCACATTTGGTAGTTATACAACATGTGTAGGATAAAGGCGCCATAAAGATATGCGATTGACGCGGTCCCGGAGCCAAAACAGCCGCTGCAGAAGCAGTTCGGAAAGCGCATCCCGTTCTGGGGCTTGATTCCGGGATACAGTTTCCGCTTGGGGCCCCTTTGGGAAAATGCGTCCCGTTCTAAAGTCGAATTGTGGGACGCGCTTTCCGCTCGGCAGCCCATGCTCGGCAGCCCACGCTCGGCAAACAAAAGGCCCCGGCTCGCACGGAAGCCAGGGCCAAAGGCGCATTATATGCAGTTGAAGTTGAGCGCGTACGGCCCGTCAGCAAAGACCGTCCGCGCTCTTCCCTAACCGCGGTGACGGGCGCGGCTGTACGGCGTATCCACCATAGGCAGATTCGGGCGCAGCTTACCGTCGAATGCACGATAGGCGTTCTGCACGGCGGGCGCCGTGGGAATCGTTGCGATCTCGCCGATGCCCTTGCCGCCGTATGCCACGGGCAGCAGCTCGTCCTTCTCCACATAGATGGCGTGGATATCCGGAATCTCGGGCGCACGGAACAGCCCGAGCGTACCGTACCTTGCCTGGGGCACGCAGTCCTTGAGCGGCCAGTCCTCGGTCAGTGCATAACCCATACCCATGAGCACGCCGCCTTCGATCTGACCCTGGATGGAGATGGGATTGACCACCTTGCCGGAATCGTGCGCAGCATAGACCTCGCTCACGCGGCCGTCATCATCCAGAATGACCACATGCGTGGCAAAACCGTAGCAGATGTGGCTCTTGGGGTTGGGAACGTCGGCGCCCAGCTTGTCGGTCGGCTCCAGGTACACGTAGCCAAACTCGCACCCCTCGAGCGCCTTGATGGCGGCCGCGGGATCCTGAGGATGCATGCCCTGGCCGGCGACGAGCTCCTGAGTGCGCAGCTGATAGGCGCGACCGTCGTCGTACTCAATCTTGACGCCGTCGCCATGCGCGCTCACCGGAGCGGCGGGCGCAGGCTTGCCAGCCTCGATGTCAAGCATGGCATCGCGCAGCAGGAAGGCGGCACCGCGCACGGCCTCACCGGTCACGACCGTCTGACGCGAGCCAGACGTGGTGCCAGAGTCGGGCGCGTTCTCGGTGGAACACTCGCCATTGGCAATGCAGCTCAGCGGCAGGCCACATGCCTCGGCAACGTCCTGCAAAAAGACGGTGTTGCAACCCTGGCCGATGTCGGACGTGGCGGCGTAGACCACGGCGCGGCCATCCTCGACGCGAATCTTGCAGCGACCGGCATCGGGCAGGCCCACGCCCACGCCGGCGTTCTTCATGGCGCAGGCGATACCGGCGTGTCCGGGATGCGCGTAATAGGCATCCTTGACTTCGAGCAGCGTCTCCTTAAGCGCCGTGGAGCAGTCGGCAATCTGGCCGTTGGGCAGAACCTCGCCCGGCTCGATGGCGTTACGGTAGCGGATCTCCCACGGATCCAAGCCGACCTTCTCGGCAAGCAGGTCAATCAGGCTCTCGAGCGCAAACTCGGACTGGCAAACGCCAAAGCCGCGGTACGCACCGGCGGGCGGGTTGTTGGTGTAGTAGCCAAAGCCGCGAATGTCGGTGTTCTGGTACTTGTAGGGGCCGACGGCATGTGTGCAGGCGCGCTCGAGCACCGGGCCGCACAGCGACGCGTAGGCGCCGGTATCAAAGTTGATCTCACAGTCCAGGCCGGTAAAGTTGCCCTCGGCGTCACAGCCCAGCGTAAAGGTGCCGTCCATGGCGTGGCGCTTGGGGTGGAACGCGAGCGACTCGGCGCGCGTGAGCTTGCACTTCACAGGGCGTTGGAGCTTATAGGCAGCGAGCGCGGCCAGGTGCTGGACGGACACGTCCTCCTTGCCGCCAAAGCCGCCGCCCACGAGCATGGTCTCGACGACCACGCGCTCGGGCTCGTTGTCCCAGCCAAACATGTGGGCGCACTCTTTGCGCGTGTCGTAGGCGCCCTGGTCGGTCGACTGCACCTTGACGCCGTTCTTGTACGGGAAGGCCACGGCACACTCGGGCTCCAAGAAGGCATGCTCGGTAAAGGGCGTGGTAAAGCGCTGCGTCACGGTGAACGCGCTTTCGGCCAGCGCCTTGGCGGCGTCGCCGCGCGTCACGTGGCGGCTCTGACACACGTTGTCCTTGAGCTCCACCGTGTTGCCGAAGGCAAAGAAGCTGTCGTGCAGGCGCGGGGCGTCAGCAGCCCTGGCCTCGACAATGTTACGCACGGGCTCCAGCGGCTCGTAATCAATCTTTACGAGCTTCTTGGCCTTCTCGAGCGTCGCCTCGTCCTCGGCAACCACCAGCACAATGGCATCGCCCACGCAGCGGGTGATATCGCCCGCCGCGATCATGACGTCCCAGTCCTGGATAAGGTGGCCGACCTGGTTGACCGGCACGTCCTCGGCGCGCAGGATACCCACCACACCGGGCAGGGCCTCGGCCTTGGAGGTATCGATGGAGAGCACACGGGCGCGCGGGTACTTGGAGCGCACGGCGCTGGCATAGGTCAGGCCCGTCTGGTCGATCTCGTCGATGTCGTCGGGGTACTTGCCCTCGCCGAGCACCTTCTTGCGCACGTCGATACGGAAGGCGCGCTTGCCTACGCCGTAGTTGTCGCCGCGCTCCAGATCCTCGTCGATCTGCTTTTCGCCGCGGAGCACCGCAGCGGCCAGCGAAATGCCCTCGATAATCTTCTTGTAGCCGGTGCAGCGGCAGACGTTGCCGCGGATGGCGTACTTGATCTGCTCCTCGGTGGGCTCGGGGTCCTCGGCGATGAGCGCCGCACCCGCCATGACCATGCCGGGGATGCAAAAACCGCACTGCACGGCGCCCACGGCGCCAAAGGCGTACACAAATGCCTCGCGCACGTCCTCGGGCAGGCCCTCGACAGTCACGATGTCGCGTCCGGCGGCAAGAGCGGTGGTCAGCACGCAAGCCTTGATGGCCGCACCGTCCACATGGATGGTGCAGGTACCGCACGCGCCCTCGGAGCAGCCGTCCTTGGCGGAGTGAATATGCAGGTCGTCGCGCAGGTAGCGCAGCAGCGGCTTGTTTTGGGTCGTCGTGTGCTCGACGCCGTTAACGGTAAAAGTGAATTCCTGTGCCATGGTGATTCCCTTCTACACGCCGGCGGCGATGCCGGTGCGGTCGTGAATGGCGCCATGCGGGCAGACGACGGCGCACATGTCGCACGATAGGCAGTCCACGCCGTCGATATGGGCGCAGTTGTCCTCGATACGGATAGCGCCAGCGGGGCACTTTTTGGCGCACATGCCGCAACCGATGCAGCTCGTGTCGCAAATCTTGCGAGCGATGGCGCCCTTATCGGTGTTGTTGCAGCGCACCAGGATATTCTGGTAGCCAGGAACGAAGGCAATCACGCGCTGCGGGCACGCCATGCCGCACAGGCCACAGCCCGTGCACTTGGAGCGATCCACGCGGGCGATGCCATCAACCAGCGCAATGGCGCCGTGGGGGCAGGCCGTGACGCAGGCGCCACAGCCAATGCAGCCTTCGCTGCAGCGGGCGTCGCCGCCTGCGGAGGCACAGCCGCTTCCGCAGGCAACGTAGGCCACGTTATGTTGAATGGATTTGGCCATAAGAGACTCGCCTATTTCTTAAGAAGGTACGAATAGTTGTCGCGCACGGCCCTGATGGTCAGGCGGACGGCCTCGGGAAGACCGGTGTTGACGGCATCGACCGAGACGGTGCGGACCGTGCCGGCGACGCGGACTTTAAAGTGGTCCTCGTCCACAGCCAGGAAGCCCTCGTTCTCGGAGTTCTCCATGTCCTGCTCGCTCCAGAACAGGGTGAGCTTGTCCTTATAGGGACGACCCTCCTGGTAGGGGCAGAACACGGCGCAGTTGCCGCACTCGTTGCACATGCCGTCGACATGTACCACCTGATGCTTGGCCAGGCCCGGCACTTTTATTGCCACGTTGGCGCGGTTGGGGCACACATCGCAGCAGACCTCGCACACCGAGCCGCAGCCCAGGCAGCGAGTCTTGGTGCAGTTGCGCTTGTCACGGCACAGCGACCCCTTGCGCTCGTAGCAGGTGTCCTCGCGACCGGCCTGCTCGTTGCAGTCGACATACTTGTTAAAGTCCACGCCGGCGATGGCGCGGGCGACTTCGGCGGCGTCGGCAATAGCCTCGACCACGGTGGCAGGACCGCGACGGCAGTCGCCTGCAGCCCAAACGCCCTCGACGCCGGTGGAGGTGGCGGCAAGGCGGCCGCGACGGTCGTGCTCGACGCCCGCGGCGTCGTACAGGCTGGCATCGATGCCCTCGCCCACGGCGCAAATCACCGTGGTGGCAGGAAGCTCGACGGTCTCGCCCGTGGCGACGGGGCTGCGACGGCCGCTTGCATCCGGCTCGCCAAGTTCCATGACGTCGCAGGTCAGCACGGCGCCGTTGAGCGCCTTGGGCGCCAGCAGCTCGCAGAACTCAACGCCGTCGGCAAGAGCAAAATCGAGCTCTTCCTCGTCGGCGGGCATCTGCTTCTTGGTGCGGCGATACACCAGGCGCACGTTCTTCACGCCAGTCAGGCGCTTGGCCACGCGGGCCGCGTCCATAGCGGTATTGCCGGCGCCGATGACCACGACATCCTCGCCCAGCTCGAGTTTCTCGCCCTTCTTGGCGGCCTCGAGGAACTCCAGCACGTCGAGCTCGGCACCCTCGCCCAGGCCCGCAGAGCCGGGCATCCAGGCACCGGTGGCCACGACCACGTCGGTAAAGCCCTGGGCCTTGAGCTCGTCAATGGACTCCACGCGAGCGTTGAGCTGAACCTTGGCGCCAAAGGCCAGGCAGAGCTCGGCGTCGTGGGAGATATCGTCGCTCGCGATACGGAACTCGGGGATCACGTGACGGACCACGCCGCCGAGAGAGTCGCGGGCCTCGAAGATAGTGACGGGCACGCCGGCGCGCGTCAGGAAGAACGCCGTCGCCAGACCGGCCGGGCCGCCGCCGATAACGGCAACGTTGCGCTCGGCGTCGTTGGCAATGGCCTGGGCGCGCAGCTTGGGCAGCACGGCGGTCATGGCCTCGCGGGCGGCCTTGAGCTTGCTGGCGCGAATCTGGGCGCCCTCGGGCTCGTAGAATGCACGCTCGCAGGCACGGCCGCAGGGATGCGGGCAGATGGTACCGGTAATGAACGGCAGGGCGTTGCGCTCGATGATGATGTTGAGCGCGTCCTCGTAGCGGCCCTCGTCAACAGCCGCCAGATAGGCAGGGATATCCTGCTGGATGGGGCAGCTCGTACGGCACGGCGTGGTAAAGCAGTCGGAAAGCGGGCTCTTGCCAGCGACCTTGCGGTCGGGCAGCGGACGCAGCGGCTTCTTGTAGAGCGGGTTGGTGAGTGAGTCGGTCTGGATCGCGGTCACGGCCTCGAGAGAGACGCCCGCGAACGGCTTGCCGTCCAGATCGGTAAACTTGCCGGCCATCTGGCTAAAGCGCTCGTAGCCACCGGGCTTGAGCACGTCGGTCGCCAGGGTGACGGGCCAAATGCCGGCATCGTACAGGGCGCGGATGTTGTAGACCGTGGCGCCGCCGGAGTAGCTGATGCGCAGCTTGCCATCGAACTGCTCGGTAATGCGACGGGCGGCCTCGATGGTCAGTGAGAACAGCGAACGGCCCGACATGTACATCTCGGTGGAGGGCAGCTCGTTTCTCGTCACGTCGACGGGGAACGTGTTGGTCAGCTTGACGCCAAACTCCAGGCCGCGCTCGGCGCACAGGGCAATCAGGCGCTCGAACATGGGCACGGCGTCAGCCCACTGCAGGTCCTCGCGGAAGTGCGTATCGTCGAAGACGATGTAGTCAAAGCCCAGCTCGTTCAGACGCTGGCGGGCAAACTCATAGCCCAGCAGCGTGGGGTTGCACTTGATGTAGGTGTTGAGGCCCTTCTCGGTGATCAAATAGGTCGCGATGCGCTCGATCTCCGCCGGCGGGCAGCCATGCAGCGTGGACTCGGTGATGGAGTTGGAGACGCGCGCCGGGATGGACTCGACAAACGCGGCATCGACATGCTCAAACTTGTCCAGGTTAGCGAGCGCCCACGTGCGGCACTCGTTCCAGACGTCGGAGCCGCTAGCGTCCTTCATGCCCTCGATGTAGGCGTCGACCTTGGGGCTCTTGATGCCCTCGAGGTCATAGCCCACGGACATGTTGAAGACAAAGCCGTCCGGGCTACCCAGACCGTACTCGCGAGCGATCAGGTGGCAGGCAAACCATGCCTTCACGTACTCGGCAAAGGCCTGCGGAACCTCGAGCTCGGTCGACCACTCGCAGTTGTAGCACTCGTCCTGCGCCACGATGCAGGGCTTGTTCACACACTTGGAGAGCTCCTCGCCGTCCATAACCTGAACGGTCTTGAGCTCAAAGAAGCGGGAACCAGCCACATAGGATGCCACGATGTTCTGGGCAAGCTGCGTATTGGGACCGGCGGCCGGGCCAAACGGGGTCTCGATGCGCTCGTCAAAAATGGGAAGCGCGCCCTCCTGGTTGGTCGTGACCATCTTACGCACGCCAAAGATGGCGTCCTGGGTCTTGTGCTCCTCGATGATCCAGTTCATCAGCTGCGAAAACGGGATCGGCCTCATGATGTCGCTCATAATGAGCTCCTCTCTGTAACGCCCGGCGAGACCGCGCGGCGGGCGCAAATACGGTGTAGCGCTAGCACAGCGCCGGCGACCCCGCGGAGGTCGCCTATACGCGCGTCGGATGCGGCGAAACATCCGACGCGCGCGAATCTACTTGTAATTAGTAGGCGCGATCGTTGAGCGTGCTCCAAAGCTTCTTGGACTCGGCCATGGTCCACGCGTTGATCTTTTCCTCATCAATCCCAACGAACTCACGA
Organism: uncultured Collinsella sp.; assembly: GCA_902479135.1. Classification (GTDB taxonomy): domain Bacteria; phylum Actinomycetota; class Coriobacteriia; order Coriobacteriales; family Coriobacteriaceae; genus Collinsella. Next base: position 49,052 of record CABSNU010000008.1, read on the forward strand.
TCCTTGTACAGGACGCGGCCGTTGATGATGGTGGTGCGGCAGTTTTTACCCATCATGCCAAAGAGCATGTGGCCGTCGATGTTCTCCTCGCTCAGCGGCGTAAAGGGCTTGTAGTCCATGACGATGACGTCGGCGGCAGCACCGGCCTCGAGTACGCCGAGCTTGCGATCAAAGTACTTGCTCGCCATCTTGGCGTTGTTCTCGAACAGCATGGTCATGGCCTCGCACCAGCCCACGTTGGGCATGGCGGCGTTGTGGCGCTGAATGATCAGGAAGACCTTAAGGCTCTCGAGCATATCGTGGGTGTAGGCGTCGGTGCCCATGCACACGGGGATACCGCGGCGGAAGAACTCGAGCACGGGGGCGCAGCCCACGGCGTTGCCCATATTGGATTCGGGGTTGTTGACGAGCCAGGTGCCGGACTCCTTAACGATATCCATCTCGGCGGGCGTCACGTGGATGCAGTGGCCGAGCATGGTGTCGGGACCCAGCAGGTTGTGCTGCAGCAGGCGCTCGACGGGGCTGATGCCGCCGCGGTTGAGGCGGGAGTCCCACACGTCATTCATGCCCTCACACACATGGATGTGGAAGCCGGTCAGGCCATTGTTGGCCTCGGCCATCTTATCCATGGTCTCGTCCGAAAGCGTAAAGGTGGCATGTCCGCCAAACATGGCGGCGATCATGTGGTTGTCGTTATCGCGACGCTCCTTGGCGGCCCACTGGGCAAACTCGGCGTTCTCGGCAATGGCCTGGTCGCATTTTTCCTGGCCGCGGCGGTCGGAGACCTCGTAGCACAGGCACGAACGCATGCCCAGCTCCTGAGCTGCATCCTTAATGGTAAAGAGGCTTCCCGGGATCTCGCAGAAGCTCGCATGGTGATCGAAGATCGTGGTGACGCCATCGCGGATGGAGTCAAGAATCGTGGCATAGGCGCTGGCCTTGGTGCCGTCGAGCGTCAGGTTGTCATCGATCTTCCACCACTGCTGCTCAAGATTCTCCAGGAAGTTGGTGGGGTTGCAACCCTTAATGGCAAGGCCGCGGGCCAGACCCGAGTAGATGTGGGTGTGGCAATTGATGAGTCCGGGCATGATGAGGTTGCCCTGGGCGTCGACGTACTCGGCATCCGGGTACTTGGCCTTGAGCTCGCACTCGGGGCCCACTTCGACGATCATATCTCCGTCAATGGCGACCGCACCGTTTGGAATGAATGGGGTCTGAGCGTTGCGAGTAAAGACGGAACCGTTAGCGACCAGAAGCATAAATGCTCCCTTCAACATCAGGGGCGGGGTTTGACACCTCTGACATAGCGGAGTGCGAAGCGCCGGCCTACACCGGAAACGGGCCCTCTCCCGTCAACGCTTCACCAAAGGGGCAAACCCTTTGAAGTGCGGCTTGGCGCCGCATGACGTCGGCGGACGAGGCGATGCGCCCGCCGACGAATAGCACCGAATTGGTTACTTCTTGCTCTCGGGCAAGACCAGATCCACGGCAGCGTCCTTGGCAGCATCGATGTGCTGAGCCACGACCGGCGTCTGCGGAAGGATCAGGTTAAGGACAATGGCCATGATGGCGGTGGGGGTCACGGCATTGGAGCCGATGACGGTGGACACCCAGGCGGGCATACCCTCGCCGGCAAGGCAACCGCTGGCCATCCAGATACCCAGGCCAAAGACGACGGAGGTACCGACGATGGTGGTAGTGCGCTGCGTGAGGCCCTCGCGGGTGAACATGCGCACGCCGTTCATGGTGATGGTGCCAAAGACGCCGACGGTCGCGCCGCCGATGACGGGCTGCGGGATAGCGGAAAGGACGGCAGAGAGCTGCGGGAACAAACCAGCGATGGCAAAGACGGCCGCGATGATCACAAAGACCCACTTGTTGACGACCTTGTTGGAGCAGATGATGCCCACGTTCTGGCCAAGGGCGCTGGTGGGAAGACCGCCCAGCAGGCCGCCGATCATAGAGGTGAGGCCCTGGGACACGATAGCGCCGGAGAGCTCGCGCTCGGTGGGCATACGGTCGATGGAGCCCAGGCAGGCGGCGGAGACGTCGCCGATAACCTGAATGGCGACCATGGGGAACACGACGGCGAGGGTAATGCAGACCTCGGGATCAAACTCGAGCGCGTAGGGCATGAGCTTGGGAAGCGCGAAGACCTGGGCGGTAGCGACGCTGGAGAAGTCGATCATGCCAAAGGGGATGGAGACAATCATGCCGACGATCATGCCAAAGAATACGGAGCCCAGCTTGAGCGTGCCCTTGCCAAAGTTGGCGAGCGCAAAGACCACGGCGAAGGTGATAAGAGCGACGCACCATGCCTGCGGGGTGCCCCACAGCGGCGTGCCCATGCCACCGGCCATGTACTTGACGGCCGTGGGATAGAGAGAGACGCCAATGGAGAAGATGACCGTACCGGTCACGACGGGCGGGAACAGCCACTTGATCTTGCTGTAGGCCAGACCAAAGAGGACCGCGACGGCGCCGCCGACGATCTCGCCTCCCAACAGCGCGCCAAAGCTAAAGCCCGAGGCGCCCATGGCCTGCAGGGCCGGGAGGAACGCGAACGAAACGCCCATGACGATGGGCAGGCCGCCGCCGATGCGACGGAAGGGAGCGAAAGCCTGAAGGGCCGTGTCGATCGCCGAAAGAATGAGCGCGACCTGAATGATATCGGTGCTCTGCTGGCTATTAAAGCCGTAGACGCCGGCCATGATGACAGCCGGGGTAATGATACCGGCAAACGATGCCAGTACGTGCTGAAGGGCACACGGGATCATTTCCTTAACGGGAGGCATGCCTTCGCGAGTGAACAGGGCTTCAGTGCCGTTCGTAACCGTCTCCTGGGTCATTTGACCACCAATCCTCGAAATAGTTGTTTTCGCATCTAACGCTCTATTGTGACGCAGTGCGGGGTTGAGGTTGTGCCTTCGTTGGATATCGTATTAAAGATGGTTCTCATTCTCAATAATAATTTTTTGTTATCAGACTATTCTTAAGCTGAAATAACTCGTTTCCGCAGGTCAGGAATGTGTCTGGTCTAAATAACATCTTACTTTTCTTTTGGTCGACCGTTTACCGCCAAAATCATACCGTTCGTCTGCATTACGCAATGTACCTGCGGATATACGAGATGATGAGCAGCGTGTTACCATGAGAAAAAATTGTTATGAACATTTCCGATTTCACCCAAAGGAGTTACCCGTGAACGAGACCGTACGCCGCTTTTTGCCGATGGTCGATTTCTTGGAGCAGATACTCGGTAAGAACAGCGAGATCGTGCTGCACGATTTCTCGGATCCCGACCACGCCATCGTCGATATTCGCAACGGCATCGTGAGTGGCCGCAAGGTCGGCGGTCCCGCCACCGATCTGGCGCTCAAGATCATGCACGACCCCAAGTATCGCGACCTGCCGTTTATTACGGGCTACGAGGGCCGCGGCGCCGGAGGCAAGACGCTGGAGTCCGCGACGTTCTTTATCCGCGAGGATGACGAGATCGTCGGTATGCTCTGCGTCAACACCGACCTCTCGACCGTACGCTCCATCAACGCCATGGCGCAGCAGCTCATGGCGTGCTTCGACGCAGCGCCGACGCGCACGGAGCCCGCCCCTATCGAGGTCGAAAGCCTTTCGGAGTCCACCCAGGAGCTCATCGACCGCAGCATTGCCGAGTTGCTGAGCGCGCGCGGGCTGGATGTAGCGTCGCTTGGTCAGAGCGACCGCGTGGACGTCATTCGCCACCTCAACGGCAACGGGGTGTTCATGCTCAAGGGCGCTGTGGCCTGCGCCGCCACCGCGCTGGGCATCTCGGAGCCCAGCGTCTACCGCTACCTGCAAAAAGTCCGCAAGGATGGCTAACGAGCAAAATGGAGCGCGGCTCCACAAGCGATTCGTCACTTGACAAAAGACCCTGCAGCTCGCACGCGCTGCAGGGTCTTTTTGCATGTCATGTTTAGTTGTGGCCAACGCCTTAGAGAGCGGCGACGACCTCGATCTCGACCAGACCGCCAGCCGGAAGAGCGGCAACCTGGAAAGCGCTGCGCGCGGGGAACGGGGCCTCGAACTTGGAGGCGTAGATCTCGTTTACGGCAGCGAAGTCGGCAATGTCAGCCAGGTAGACTGTGGTCTTGACGACATCGGCAAAGGTGGCGCCGGCAGCGGTCAGCAGGGCCTCGACGTTAGCAAGGGACTGCTTGGCCTGGGCCTCGACGCCCTCGGGCATCTTGCCAGTTGCGGGATCGATGCCCAGCTGGCCGGACAGGAACACCATGTTGCCGGTCTGGATACCAGGGGAATACGGGCCGATGGCTGCGGGTGCGTTATCGGAAGACACGACGGTCTTGCTCATGTTTTTCTCCTTACAAGTAAAAGGGAACGGGAGCGCGGCGTTCACACCGGGAGGCACAGTTCGGTCTGAACACCGCGCTTGATTGGGATAGTAGGGGATGAGTTTGCCCGATGCAAGATAATTATCACCATGCGAGAATATTTTATCGACCAACGGCGCTTGTCGGCCGCTGAACGGCATGACCGGACGGTGAAGCTCAAAATGATCCGTTTTCCTCCGTCCCCATCGGATCAGGTGATCCATAGGGGACGGAGGAAAACGGATCATTTTTGCTACAAGGGCTGCTGAAGACTTTATCCTGCTTGGACTGCGGGCATCGTCCGCCGCGACGGCCCCACTATACTTTTGGGTATCTGAGCATTTTGAAAGGCAGGATATGACCGCAACCGCCAGCCGAACCACCAACCGCAGACCCGAGCTATTGGCTCCCGCCGGAGGGCCCGAGCCCTTTGCCGCCGCACTCGCCGCAGGCGCCGACGCCATCTACTGCGGCATGGGCAGCTTCAACGCCCGTCGCAAGGCAACCAACTTTACCGACGAGGCCTTTGAACAGGCGTGCCGCGCCGCGCACCTGGCCGGCTCGCGCGTCTACGTCACGGTGAACATCGTCATCAAGCAGTCCGAGATGGGCGATGCGCTGCAGCTTATCCATCGCTGCTCCACACTGGGTGCCGATGCCTTCATCATCCAGGACTGGGGCCTGTTCTTTGAGGTCAAGCGCACGATGCCCGGCATCGAGACGCACATCTCAACCCAGGCGAACATCCACGACGACCGCGGAACCCTTTGGTGCCGCGAGCAGGGCGCCGACCGCGTGACCCTCTCGCGCGAACTTTCCATCGACGAGATTGCCGCCATTCACAAGGCCGCGCCCGATGTGGACCTCGAGGTCTTTAGCCACGGCGCCATCTGCTTTTGCTACTCGGGCCTATGCCTGCTGTCGAGCTTTGCCATGGCGGGCCGCTCGGCCAACCGCGGCATGTGCGCCCAGCCCTGCCGCCTGCCTTACGAACTGATTGACGAGAACGGTCGCTCGCTCTCCCCTGCCGGTCGCGAGCGCGCGCTGTGCCCGCGCGACACCAACACTTCGCAGCTTGTTCGCCGTCTGTATGACGCCGGCGCCGCATCGCTCAAGCTCGAGGGCCGCATGAAGGCCCCCGATTACGTGTATTCCATCGTCGACGTGTATCGTCATCAGATTGATGACATGCTGGCCGATGTTTCGACCTCTAAGGATGAAGAGGCCGCCCGCCAGCGCCAGCTCAAGCGCTGCTTTAACCGTGACTTTACGCACGCCTACCAAGACGGTACCTCGGGTGACGAGATGATGAGCTACGAGCGCTCCAACAACCGCGGCCAGATCGTGGGCACGGTGCTGGGCAGCCGTCTGGCCAACCGCGATGTGCGCGGCCTCAAGCCCGACGATCGCCGTCGCCGCGCCGCCATCGCCCGCATTGAACTGTTTGAGCCCGTGGGCAAGGGCGACCTGCTGGAGCTTCGCCACGATGACGAGTTTGACCAGTTCCTGACCACCATTGCCGCCGAGGATGCCGCCGCGGGCGATGTCATCGAGTGCCGCGTGCCCCGAAGCATGCCCGAGGGCTGCCGCGTGCGCGTGATTCGAAGCCAGCGCGCCATTGACGCCGCCGGCGCCGCGCTCAAGCGCGATGTGCTGCGCCGCCGCGCCGTAGACGTGTCCGTTGTGGCGCGTCTGGGCGAGCCGTTTGCCGTTACGCTCACCTGTTGCGACGATCCTTCGCTTACGGCCACGGCCACGGGCTTTACCGTCGAGGCTGCCAAGACCCGCGCCGTCGAGGCATCAGACCTGGTTGAGCACGTCGGGCGCATGGGCTCCTCTCCCTTTGAGGCCGCAAGCTTTGACGTTTCGCTCGACGCCGGCTGCGGTATGGGCTTTTCCGCCGTGCACAAGGTGCGCGCCGCCGCTTGTAAGGCGCTGGAAGAGGCCATTCTGGCACCGTACGAGGAGCGCGCAAAAACGCTCGAGCTGCCGGCGATTGTAACCAGTGATTCCCGCCCCGCACCCGAGCACTACCGCGATGAGCCGCAGATTTGCGCCACCGTCACCTCGCTCGAGGCCGCCGAGGCCGCTCGCGCCGAGGGTGTAACGCGCATCTACATGACCACCGACGCGCTCGATGCGGCCGAGCTCTCCCCCGCCGATGCATTTGAGCAGGGCATCGTACCCGTGCTCGACGAGGTCTGCCGCGCCGTTGACCACGTACGCGTCGACCCATGGGTTGTTGCCGGCGCCACGGTCGCTATTGGCAACATCTCTGAGCTTGCCCTGGCCGCCCAGGTTGGCGCCACGGCCGAGATTCGCTCTTGCCTGCCGGTGCACAACACGCCCTGCATGGAGGCGCTTGCCGAGCGCGGAGCCGGTGCGTTTTGGCTCTCGCCCGAGATCACGCTCGACGAGATTGTCTCGCTCGGCGCCGCCGCGCCCGCGGCTCTGGGCATCACCGTCTTTGGCCGCCCGCGCGTCATGACGAGCGAGCACTGCATCCTGCAGGTGGCCAATGGCTGCATCCACGATTGCGCCAACTGCCGCCTGCGCGTCCGCAAGCTGTCGCTCAAGAATATCGACGGCAAGGTCATGCCCGTGCGCACCGACATCCATGGCCGCTCTCGCTTGTACGACGCCTACCCCATCGACCTTACGCCGCAGGTACCGCAGTTGCTCGACGCCGGCGTCCGTCGTCTTATGGTCGACGGAACCTTGCTCGAGGCCGATGAGATTGGTCGTGCCGTCGCTCGCGTCCGTCGCGCCGTCGAGGCAGCTCAAGCCGGCCGCAAGCCCACCGCCCGTCTGCGCGGAGCAACCTCGGGCTGCATGTTTGTGGGAATCAGTTAACCGAAAGGCTTACACGTGAACGAAGAACCTCAAGTCCTCTACTGCGACGCCTGGCTCATGGCCATCGACAAGCCCGCCGGTATGATCGTCCACGGCGACGGCACCGGCGAGCGCACACTTACCGACTACGCCAGCGACCTGCTGCTGGCGATGGGCGACGGCTTTGCCGCGACCGACATGCAGCCGCTCAATCGCCTGGACCGTGACACCACCGGCGTGGTGCTGTTCTCGCTCGACAAGCAGACGCAGCCCGCCTTTGACCAGATGATTATCGACCACGCTTTCGAAAAGCACTACCTGGCGCTCGCCGAGGGCAAAATCGACTGGAACGAAAAGCTCATCGACAAGCCCATCGCCCGCGACCGTCACGATAGCCGCAAGATGCGCGTCGGCGCCAGCGGCAAGCCGTCTCAAACGCGCGTGAAGGTGCTCAAGCGTCTTAAGAGCCGTCGTGGCCTGCCCACGCGCTCATATATCGAGGTCGAGCTGCTCACCGGCCGCAAACACCAGATCCGCGTGCACCTGGCAAGCGAGCATCATCCCCTGGTTGGCGACGACCTGTACGGAACGCCGCGCCCCTGCGGCCTCATGCTCCATGCCCACAGCGTGTCCTTTACGCATCCCGTAACCGGCGAGCACATCCACATCGAAGCCCCCTGCCCCTGGAAGCCCTAAACCACCACAATGGGGACAGGCACCTTTGTGGTGGTTTTGCCGCGATGGCTCTGCCGGATTCCCAAACATCTCGATCTGTAACAGCTAAAGCCCATTTTGCGGTCTATCTGTTACAGATCGAGACATTCGAATCCCCTCAAGGGAATAATCTCAATCTGTAACAGTAACTCGGCAAAATCAGTCCCAGATGTTACAGATTGAGACAAAGGGACGGCGCGGTTCGTAAGTATCTCGATCTGTAACACCTAGCCCACTTTTAACGGTCCAGTTGTTACAGACTTAGACAAACCGGCAGACAACGAAAGCGGCGACGCCCGTGATGGACGTTGCCGCTTTTCTATTGAGAAAACTACTCGGTTTTCGTTACTAACCACCACAATGGGGACAGGCACCTTTGTGGTGGTTTTAGCCTTGTCCTGCCCCTGTCGCTAGACCGTGATGACGTTGTCCATCGACTGGTACTTGGCGGGAACCTCGCCCGCGGTGATGATCGTTGCATCGCGGAAGTCCGCGAACTTGACGGGCGCCACCATGCCAAATTTACTGGCGTCCGAGATTACGAAGCGTTTAGCGGTATGACGCATCGAGATACGCTTGACCTGCGCCTCCTCGATATCGGGCGTCGTAAAGCCTTGCTCGGCGGCAATGCCGTTGGAACCCCAAAAACCGCAGTTAAAGTTGTAGCGGTCCAGGGTTGCCAGGGCATCGGGACCAACGAGCGCCTCAGTCTCGGGCTTGAGCTCGCCGCCCAGCACCACGGTGCGCATGCCGCGCAGGGCAAGATGCTGAGCGTGGAGCACAGAATCGGTCACATAGGTGACGCCCTCGAGATGCGGAAGATGCTCGATGAGCCTGAGCGTCGTCGAGCCCGAATCGATATACACGAAGCTATCGGGCTCCACGAGAGCCGCGGCACGGGCGCAGATGCGCTCCTTGTCGTCGTTGTGGAGGTCGCTGCGTTCGCTGATCGTCAGGTCGCGCGTCACGTGCGCGCGCTCAAGGCTCGTGGCGCCTCCGTGCACTTTGGCAATGCGGTGCGCGCGATCAAGCGTCTGCAAGTCACGTCGAATGGTAGACGGCGTCACGCCCAGGGCCTCGGCAAGCTCCGGCACGGTAACCGAGCCAGCCTGCTGTACCATCGAAACGATTGCGTTGAGCCTATCTTCCGCAAGCATCTCTTACTCCTCCTCGGGGTACACAACTCCCCAATCAGCGCGGAGCTTGGTCATGAGCTCCATAACATCAGAAGCATAGCCCAGAAGCTCGTGCTTCGAATCGTCGCCGGCAACGGCCTTCTCCAAGTCGGCCATCTCATAGCACAGAGCGTAAGCCTCGGTACCAGCGTGGACCTCCTCGCGGTGACCGCCTGCGGTCCACACGATGGTCGCGTGATCGGCACGCGGATAGTCGTTGACCTCGATATAGCACTTGTCGAAGCTGATGACCGAACGCTTAGGCTGCTTGGAGTGGAGCGTAAGGCTCACGACGCCCAGCTGCTGCTCGGCGTTACGGCAGACAATACCGCCCGCGACGTCGACACCAGTCTCGCAGGTGTTGCCCAGGGACACGACCTCGGTGGGCTGACTGGCCATAAACAGGCGCATGACGGAGAGCGCGTACACGCCGATATCGAGCATGGCACCGCCGGCAAGATTACGGTTGTAGAAGCGATTGGTCAGATCGCCGTACTCCTTATAGCTGCCAAAGTTGAGCTGGGCGAGGTTCATGCGGCCAAAGTCGCCCGCTTCCATGCGGCGGTGGAGCTCCTGATACAGCGGCATATGGAGCACCGTGGTGGCGTCCATAAGGACCACGTTGTGCTCGTCGGCGATGGCACGGGCCTCGTCGAGCTCAGCGGAGTTGAGGGTAATGGCCTTCTCGCAGAGCACGTGCTTGCCGGCGGCCAGCGCGGCACGCAGATAGGTGATGTGCGTGTTGTGCGGTGTGGTGATATAGACGGCGTCGATGTTCGGATCAGCGTAGAGACCCTCAACCGTGTCGTACACCTTCTCGACGCCATACTGCTCGGCAAAAGCCTGGGCCTTGGACAGCGTACGGTTGGCAACGCCAGCGAGCTTACGGCCGGCAAGGGCGAGGGACTGAGCCATCTGGTTGGCGATAACGCCGCAGCCGATCACGGCCCAACGGAGCTCGGGAGCCGTAAAGATGTCGTTAGGGAACGGCTTGTCCTGGACCGAAACGAACGCTGCCTTTGCCGCTGCCGCAGCATCGAGCGGAGCCTGTTTGGAATCTGCCATTATGTGCCTCCTGTGTCATGGAACGTCTTGCATTTCTGACTGCTCTATATTCGCACAAATACGCGTGTATGTGCGTACTTTTGCGTATATTGCCGCTAAACGGTCATTATTCGACCGTAAACGGCGTATTTCTGCGCACGTTCACGCAATCCTGCGCAGACGAATACGCACAAACACGCACCATCAGATGGACAGAAAGACGGAAGAATCGGATCATCTGACTCCAAATGACTGTCCCAAACTGCCGGAAGGAAGGGAACGTCCCCGGTTGCCGGCACATGGGGACGTTCCCTTCCTGCCATATCGATCCATGCGCCATACCGCCACAGACCCACTTAATTTGCGGTGAAATAGGGATTATAGAGCCCCCTAGAGCCCATCATCAGTCCCTATTTCACCGCAACATGGCTGAAGACTGTCCCAAACGACTAGTCGTTTAAGAACGTCCCCAATGACTGCCAATCAACGGCCACTCATTTAAGTCTGTCCCCAATGAGTGGGGATAGAAAAAGGCCCGGGTGCCGTGGCATCCGGGCCTTTGCTAGCAACTTGATGTTGCGGGCAGCTTAGAACTTGTGGCCGCACTTCTTGCAGACGCGCAGCTTGTTCTTGCCGTCCTTCTCGTGACCGACGCGGGTAACCTTACCGCACTCGGGGCAGACGAGATTGACGTTGGAGGCATCGATGGGAGCCTCCTGCGAAACGATGCCGCCCTGCTGGTTGGCAGCGTTGGGCTTGACGGCCTTCTTGACGACCGAAACGCCCTCGACAACGACCTTGTTCTCGGCGGGGAGAGCACGCAGGATAACGCCCTGCTTGCCGCGATCCTTACCAGAGAGAACCTGGACCTTATCGCCCTTCTTGATATACATATATCTCCCCTAACTACAGGGTCTCGGGAGCGAGCGAGACGATCTTCATGTACTTCTTGTCACGAAGCTCGCGAGCGACGGGCCCGAAGATACGGGTGCCGACGGGCGAACCATCGTTGTTGATGACAACGCAGGCGTTCTCATCAAAGCGAATGTAGGAGCCATCCTTGCGGCGGATCTCCTTAACGGTGCGAACGACGACGCAACGGACAACGTCCTTCTTCTTGACGTTGGCGCCAGGGGTAGCCTCCTGGACAGCACCGATGAACACATCGCCGATGCCTGCATAACGACGCTTGGAACCGCCAAGCACCTTGATGCAGCGAATCTTGCGAGCGCCGGAGTTGTCGGCGACGTTCAGCATGGTTTGCATCTGAATCATGGTAGATGTTCCTCCGAACTAAGAACCGAAGAGAGGTGCGCAGCCTTTAGACGGCCTGTGGTATGCAAGCCAGGCATACGCACATCTTCGGAAACGTACAAGTCGTAAGAGCGACTGCTTATTTAGCGCGCTCGACGACCTCGATGAGGCGCCAACGCTTCATCTTGGACATAGGACGGGTCTCCATAACGCGGACGGTGTCGCCCACGCCAGCCGTGCACTCCTCGTCGTGAGCGTGCAGCTTCTTGGAGCTGGTCATCATCTTGCCGTACTTGGGGTGACGCTTGCGCTCGGTGATGGTGACAACAATGGTCTTAGCACCGGAGACGGAGGTAACGACACCCGTACGGACCTTACGCGAGTTACGCGAATCAGTCATGTTCTCTCCTTAGGTCCTACTCGGCGACAGCGGACTTCTCCGCTGCGATCTCGCGGGCGCGCTGCTCCGTGAGGACGCGAGCGATGTCCTTCTTCACGGTGTTGACGCGAGCGGTGTTGTCCAGCTGGCTGGTGGCCATCTGGAAACGAAGGTTAAAGAGCTCGGCGCGCATTTCCTTCAGCTTCTCAACGAGCTGAGCGTCCGAGAGCTCACGAATCTCTGCGGGCTTCATTAGTTCTCCTCCTTGGCGGCGGCGGCGTCCTCAGCAGCCCACTTGGCCTCGAGAGCGGCCTCCTCAGCCATCTCCTTCTCGATGCGCTGCTCAGCGTTCTTAGCAGCAACAATCTTGGTCTTGATGGGAAGCTTGTGCTGTGCAAGACGCAGAGCCTCGCGAGCGACCTCCTCGGGCACGCCCTTGACCTCGAACATGATGCGGCCGGGCTTGACGACGGCCACCCACTCCTCGGGGTTACCCTTACCAGAACCCATGCGAGTCTCGGCAGGCTTCTTGGTGATGGGCTTATCGGGGAAGATCGTGATGTACACACGACCGCCACGCTTCATGTAGCGGGTCATGGCAATACGAGCGGCCTCGATCTGACGGTTGGTGATCCAATGGGCCTCGAGAGCCTGGATACCAAACTCGCCGAAATGCAGCTCGGTATTACCCTTGGCCTGGCCCTTCATGGAGCCACGCTGCACCTTGCGGTGAAGAATACGCTTAGGGGCAAGCACTACTGACCCCTCCTCTCGGAGTTACGACGACGAGGACGGGAAGAGCCCTCGAGTGCAGGGTTGGGAACAGGCTGGCCCGGGAGCTTCTCGCCCAGGTAGATCCAGACCTTCACGCCGCAAGCGCCCATGGTGGTGCTGGCGACAGCCGTGCCGTAGTCGATCTTGGCACGGAGGGTGTGCAGAGGCACGCGACCCTCACGGTACCACTCACGACGGCCCATCTCGGCACCGCCGAGACGACCGGAGCACTGGATACGGATGCCCTTAGCGCCGGCCTTGCGGGCGGACTGGACAGCCTTGCGCATAGCGCGACGGAAGGCAACGCGGCCCTCGAGCTGCTCGGCGATAGACTGAGCAACGAGGTTGGCGTCGAGCTCGGGGCGCTTGATCTCGACAACGTCGACGGAGAGCTGGCCCTTGGAGACGCCAGCGACCTTCTCGAGCTCGGTGCGGAGGGTATCGATCTCGGCACCCTTCTTACCGATGACAACGCCGGGGCGAGCGGTGAGGATGATGACCTTCACCTTGTCACCAGCGCGCTCGATCTCGACGCGGGAGACAGCTGCGCGGGAAAGACGCTTCTCGAGGTACTTGCGGATCTCGAGATCGTTACCGAGGGTCTTAGCGTAATCCTTCTCTGCGAACCAGCGGGAGCGCCAGTTCTCGGTGATGCCAAGACGGAAGCCGGTGGGGTAGACTTTCTGACCCATACAGCTTTACGCCTCCTTTCGAGGAGCAACGACGACGGTGATGTGGGAAGTACGCTTCAGAATGCGAGAAGCGGAACCCTTGGCGCGGGGACGGATGCGCTTAAGCGTCGGACCCTCGTCAACATAGGCAGCGGCGACAACCAGGTTGTCGGCACGCAGACCGTTGTTGTTCTCGGCGTTCGCAACGGCGGAACGGAGAACCTTCTCGACATCCACGGCGACGGCGCGGTCGCAGAAGTGGAGGATGTCGAAGGCCTGAGCGACAGGCTTGCGGCGGATCAGATCGACCACCAGGCGGGCCTTGCTGGGGGAAACACGCACGTACTTAGCGACGGCGCGAACCTCGGTGGCCTCAGTTTCAATAGACTTAGTTGCCATTTACGGTTAACCCCCTATTTGGCCTTGTGGCCACGGAACGTACGAGTCGGCGCGAACTCGCCGAGCTTGTGACCAACCATGGACTCGGTAACATACACGGGCACATGCTTGCGGCCGTCGTGGACGGCGATGGTGTGACCAACCATCTCGGGGAAGATGGTGGACGCGCGGGACCAGGTCTTCACGACGTCCTTCTTGCCAGCCTCGTTCATCGCGGTGATACGCGAGAGAAGGCGAGTCTCCACGAACGGGCCCTTTTTGAGACTTCTGCTCATAAGTGCTTTCTCCTAAAACTCGGTATCCGAAATTACTTCTTACGGCGACGAATGATGTGCTGGTTCGAGACCTTCTTCTTCTTGCGCGTACGAAGGCCCTTCGTCGGCTTACCCCAGGGGGTAACAGAGGGACGACCAGAGGTGTGGTTCTTGCCCTCGCCACCGCCGTGCGGGTGGTCGACAGGGTTCATGACGGTACCGCGGACGGTCGGGCGCACGTTCATGTGACGCTTACGGCCGGCCTTGCCGATGACGATGTTGGAGTGATCGGCGTTGCCGACCTCACCGACGGTGGCGCGGCAGGTAACGAGGATGCGGCGCATCTCGGAGGAAGGCATACGGACGATAGCGTACTTGCCCTCCTTACCCATCAGCTGGCAGGAGTTACCGGCGGAACGGGCGATAGCGGCGCCCTTGCCCGGCTGGAACTCGACGGCGTGGATGAGCGTACCGACGGGGATGTCGGCGAGGGGCAGAGCGTTGCCCGGCTTGATGTCGGCGTCAGAACCGGACATGATGGTCTGACCGACCTCGAGGCCCTTGGGGGCCAGGATGTAGCGCTTCTCACCGTCAGCGTAGTGCAGCAGAGCGATGCGAGCGGAACGGTTCGGATCGTACTCGATCGTGGCAACCTTGGCGGGCACGCCGTCCTTGTTGCGCTTGAAGTCGATCACGCGGTAACGACGCTTCACGCCGCCGCCCTGGTGGCGGGTGGTGATGCGGCCGTTGTTGTTACGACCGGCCTTCTTGGGCAGGGGCTCGAGAAGAGACTTCTCGGGCTTGGTGCAGGTGATCTCGGAGAAATCGGAGATCGTCTGCCAACGCCTACCAGCGGAGGTCGGCTTAAGGTGCTTTACAGCCATTACAATCCCTTTCAATAGGAATCCGTTAGCCATCGCAGACAGGGATTCGAGGTTCTGCCTCGGGTGCGATGACACCGGACGTATACACGGTTCCGGGCGTGTCCATTTTATACGCCCAAAACCTTGAGCTCTCGCCTCCCCTATTTGGGAGGCATGAGCTCACTCAACAGCAGCGAGTCTTAGGCCTGGTTGCCAAAGACCTCGATGGTGTCGCCCTCGGCCAGCGTGACGATGGCCTTCTTCCAAGAACGAGTCTTGCCAGCGACATAGCGCACGCGCTTGGTCTTGGGCTTGACCGTCAGGGTGTTCACGCGAACGACCTTGACGCCGAAGATCTCCTCGACAGCGTCCTTGATCTGATACTTGTTAGCATCCTTGGCGACCTCGAACGTGTACTTGTTCTGCTCCATGCCGGAGAAGGAACGCTCGGACACGATCGGACGGATGATGATCTCGTGGGCGGTCATTTATGCAAGCACCTCCCCGAAGTGAGCGGCGATGTCGGCGGGCATCAGCACGGCGTTGTTGTTGACGAGATCGTAGGTGTTGGCCTCGTCGGCAGTGATGATGAACGTCTTGGGAATGTTGCGGAACGACAGGTAGGCGTTGACGTCCTCATCGCGAACGATGATGGTCAGACGCTTGCCCTCAAGGCCGAGAGCCTTGAGCATGGCGACGGCAGCCTTGGTGGAAGGCTTCTCGAAGCCGTAGTCGTCGACGAGCACGAGCTCGCCATCGGCCAGCTTGGCGGACAGCGCGGAGCGCATAGCCAGCTTGACCTCCTTGTTGTTCATACGCTTAGCGTAGGAACGGGGCTTGGGGGCGAAGACAACGCCACCGTGACGCCACTGGGCAGCACGGATGGAACCCTGGCGGGCACGGCCGGTGCCCTTCTGACGCCAAGGCTTCTTGCCGCCACCGGAAACCTCAGAGCGGCCCTTAGCGGACTGGGTGCCCTGACGCCAAGAGGCCATCTGGCACTTGACGATGTGGTGCATAACGTGGATGTTCGGCTCGATGCCGTACACCTCAGCGGCGAGCTCGGCCTCGGCGACCTTCTTGCCCTCGCTGTTCTTTACTTCAAACTTTGCCATTTAAGTGTTCTCCTTGGTATGACGCTGGGCTAAATGGGCTGGGCCCTTAGGCCATACGGATGGCGACGAGACCATTCTTGGCACCCGGGACAGCGCCCTTGACCAAGATGAGGTTCTGCTCGGCATCGATGCGGACAACGGAAAGGTTCTTGACGGTAACGCGCTCGTTACCCATGTGACCGGCCATCTTAACGCCCTTGAGGACGCGCGCAGGATAGGCGCACTGACCGATAGAACCGGGGTGACGCTGGAAGTGAGAACCATGCGTCATAGGACCGCGGCGCTGACCCCAGCGCTTGATGCGACCCTGGAAGCCCTTACCCTTGGAGGTACCGATGACGTCGACCTTCTCGACATCAGCGAAATCAGCGACGGTAACGACCTCGCCGACCTTGTGCTCCTCGCCGTTCTCGACGCGGACCTCACGAAGGAAACGGACGGGCTCGACGCCAGCCTTGGCGAAGTGACCAGCCATGGGCTTGTTCACGTTCTTGGCCTTGATGTCGCCGAAACCGATCTGGACGGCGTCATAGCCGTCGGTTGCCTGAGTTTTAACCTGCGAGACAGCGCAGGGGCCAGCCTGGATGACCGTGACGGGAACGACGTTGTCGTCCTCGTCCCAAACCTGGGTCATGCCAATCTTGCGGCCGAGAATCATGCTGATCAAGATATGATCCCAACTCTCGCGTGGTCTTGGGACAATGCGTACACCACCGAGCGTACGCCCCTAGAGGACCACTACTTACACGACGTGCTCTCCAGCCTTGTATTGCGTCCGAACTACCTGACAACCCTATTAAGCAGGCGTTTTGTCCAGCCAGAATACTCCCCTGGTTACACACAGCTGTCTAGTATACACGGCTGCGGGCGTATCCATCGAGATTCATATTTCACTCACATTGTTTACGCAGGTAAAGTGCGCGGAGTCGCCTGGGGCCGGCAGAGCGGCGGCGAAATATATTAAGGTTGCTGCTCTGCCGGGCTTGGGAGACGACACGTTGACGCCTGCTTAACTCTGCTCGCTCAGGCTAAAGACTTTGTTGGGGATCCACTATTTGTTGGAGGGTGAATTTGCTTTGAAGCGGTTTGCCTTCCGCCTGTGGCTTTTTTGAATTGGCGGCTGACGCTGCCGCGACTTATTGCCAAGAGGACTTCAACACCATCGGCGCTCATGAGACGAGCGGGACACGGCGACCTCCTCAAGGCAGAAGAGGAAGGCCCGCGCTCCAGCTCCATTATCGCGGCATCCCGTTTCGGGGCGAAGAACTAGAGCACCGAGAACCGGATGAAATTGTACGTGCAGATCACGATGATGAGCACGAGGGCGAACACGTAGAGCTTATCGACCGCCGCCGAGTCCATCCGGCGCAGCAGGCGGCGCCCCACGACCGACCCAAGCACCGCCATCGCCGCCATGCCCAGCAGGACCACGGGGAGGAACGCGGGCACGCTGCCCGTGGCCAGCGTGTAGATGAGGCTCGCCGTCTGCGAGAACGCGATGATGAACAGCGACGCCTGCGCGGCGGGCTTGCTCTCCATGGCGAAGAAGAAGACGAGGATGGCCAGGTTGAAGGGGCCGCCGCCGATGCCGAGGAAGGACCAGCACGCCCCGGCGCAGAACCCTATGAGCGCCTGCGCCCACGCATTCTCGAGCTTGAGGCCCTTGATGCGCGCCTTGTTGAGCGTGTAGGCCAGCACGAGGACGGCGAGCACGATGAGCACGGCGGCCTGGACCGCGCCGACGAGCTCGGCGTCGGGGAACACGGACCCCAGCCGGTTGAACAACATCTTGCCGATCACGCCGCCCACCGCGGAGCTGACGGCGATGGGCGACATCGCGCGCGCGTCGATATCAGACTGCCCGCTCGCCGCGTTCTGCGCGAGCGTGGAGAGCGACATGATGAGCACCGACATGCTCGAGAGGAAGCTCACCGTGCTCACGCTCATGACGTTCATCGCGTCGACCACGGGCTTGATGATCACGCCGCCGCCGATGCCACAGAGCGGCCCCAGAAGCGACGCCAGGAAGCATACCGCGAAGACCAAGATGTATTGAGGACCCATCCGAACAAGCTCCTATCGATCGAGCAACACCCTATGCAACGAATTGCAAGCGTTCGTATCATTCAAAACCGCAGCGTATGGTTGTGGACTTTTACATATCTCGAACGCTGCTGCGCGATATGTCCCTATTTACGCCGCTCATGCGGAGCACCGTTGCGCCAAGGGCTAGGCGTCCCCGCCAATCTGCCTGCCGAGTCCATCAATGGCCCGCGCACCGTCTCGACACGCCGCTAGTAGTTAGCGAAGTAATCCTGGTTGAAGATGCACGCGTAGACGACGTCGAGCAGCAGCGCGGTGGAAACGCTCATGGCGAAGTGCCCGATGTTGTCCTCGCGGTGCATCCGGACAGGAAGTTGATGGTCGCCACGTCGGCGACACCCACGGCGTCCATCACGGGCTTAATGATGATGCCCCGCCGACACCGCAGATGGCACTGATGGTAGAGGCGAAAAACGCAATGGTGAATACGATTGCTAGCATATGAAGCGCCTAGACTCTTCCCTACTTGTCAGGCATGGCTGCTGCGAGCGTCCGCTCAGCGCGCTCGCAATAGGACGCGGCGCGCCCCTCGTCACCCTTGTTCTCGTACTGAACCGAGAGCATCTGGCAAAGCAGGGCCTCTTCCATGCCAGCCGCCTCCGACAACGCGCGCTCCATCTCGTCGATATAGGCATACGAGCCCTTGAGGAAGACGTCATAGGTGCGACGGTCGGCACGCGCAGCCTCGCGATCACCGTGCTCCTCGAGGTAGGAGAGCACCTCGCGTGCGTGGGGCTCATCCCCGATCTCCACGTAGAAGGAGAACGCCTTTGCCGCCAGCGCGAGTGTCTGCTCCTCGCTCATCTTGAGCGAACCCATCTCGCGGATGATGCGCTCGGATGCCTCGACGTCATCCATGGCAAGAGCTGCGTTCAAGCGCATGAAAAGCACGTTGTACTTGGGGTACAGCACGCTAGTGAGCGGGCGGTTCAGGACCTTGAGGTAGTTGTTGAGGTCGCCCTCGCGCAGGTACGCCTCGAGCTTGGCGAAGGTTGTGCGCTTTTGGACCTCCATGTAAATGGTGAACCCGACCGCAACCACTACGACCACAATGCCGATCGTCTTCATATCCATGGATAGGCCTTTCTCTTAACGTTGGAGGCGCGAGGGCCGGGGGCGCTCAAGCATAACGGCGGGCGCACGTCCCGCCACCAACTCGCCGTCACGAACATATCCCTCTTCGCGACCAGCGAGCTCCTCAATCAGGCAGGCACGGAGCACGGCGATGCGCGCGGCGCGCTCCGGAGCGTCGATGAGGTCGTGCTCCTCACGCGGATCGGCGTCCAGGTCGAAATACTGCTCCACCCCGGTCCGTGTGAACCAGATGTACTTGTCATGCGGGGTCACGATCCACTGGTTGGACTGCTCGCGGCTGCCGCTGTGCTCGCCGTGCAGGTATGCACGGTTCAGCGGCGCGGCGCCGGTAAGCTCGCCCATGAGCGAGGCGCCCTCCACGCCCTCGGGCACGGGCAGGTCGCACGCCTCGAGGATGGTGGGCATAAGGTCCATGAGTTCCACCGTGCTCTCGCTCACGCCGCGAACGCGCTCGCCGCCCGGCACATCGACGTTTTTGCCCACGTGCACGATGAAGGGGATGCGCGCGGAGCCCTCGTAGGGCAACACCTTGCGAAAGAGACTGTGGTCAAAGAGCATCTCGCCGTGGTCGGAGCAGAACACGATCACGGTGTCGTGGTAGGTCTCGTCGTTCTCGAGCGCCGTGATGAGCCGGCCGATCTGGTGGTCCATATGTGTGATGCAGGCATAATAGCCCGCCATGGCCTCGCGGCGCAGCTCGGCGTCGCGGCAGCCGTGCACGCTGTCCAAGATCATGCCATCGCGCTCGGTGGCATCGGCGTCATCCCAATCGCCAGCGGCAGGCGCGCGCAGCTCCATGTCGCGGTACAGATCGAAGTAGGTCTGCGGCGCGTCGAAGGGCGGGTGGGGCCGCACGAAGCTCGTCATGAGGAAGAACGGGCGCGTGCGATCGCGGGTCTCCAAAAAGCGGATGGACTCGTCCACCACCCAGTTGGTGGGGTGCAGGCGCTCCTCGTAGGCCCAGGGATGGGTGATCCAGGAGTTGTTCTCAACGCCCGAACCGTTCACGTCGGCGAATTCGCCCAGTTCATTTTTGAGGAAGCGCATGTAGTCGTCGGAGACGTTCTGGTGCATCCAGTACGGCAGGTTCGCCTTGCGGTAGTGGCCGATGTAGCCGTCATGCAGGCGCATGTGCTCGAAGCCGCAGCCCAAACGCGGCGGATGCACGTGCATCTTGCCTACCACGGCGGTCTGGTAGCCGCCGTCGCGCATCTCCTGCGCGAGCATATGGTCGTACTCCCACGCGATACCGTCCTGGTAACCCACGCGGCCCGTGCCCGCGGGCGTCTTGCCGCAAAAGAGGGCGGCGCGCGCCGGGATGCAACTCGGGCAGGCGGAGTAGGCGTTCTCGAACAGCATGCCGTCGGCGGCGAGCGTGTCCAAGTAGGGCGTCTGCACGTCCGGATGGCCGTCGATACCCAGGCAGTCGCCGCGCATCTGGTCGCACATGATAAGGAGAACGTTGGGTTGCTGGGGCATAGGGAACTCCAAACTCACGGGAACGGGATGAAGATTGAGTGGTCAAGGCGGGAGGGGCGCAGAGCCCCACACAACTACGACGAGGCAAAACCCGGGCAGGATCAGCGCCGCGTGAACATGCGAGCCACGCGCTGCAGGCCGGGATAGGCGTACTCCAAAAACTCACGCAGCCCGCAGTAGCCCGCATCGTAATAGGCGATGTTCAGGCGCTTGCAGTTGCGATGGCAAATGCCCTCAAAGGGGCAATCGGCGCACCGCGCGCAATCGCGACGCGGCTCGTTCAAAAACATGCGCATGGTCTCACAGGTCGCCATTGCCTCAAGGGAATCGACGCGAATATCGCCCACGCGGTACTCATCCAGCGCATAGAAGTCGCACGGATACACCGAACCGTCGCTTTCCACCACGAACTGCGGAGCGCAGCGGCCGAGCATACCGCACTGCGACGGAAACTGCCCGAGCGCCATCTGCATGACGTTCTCGAACAGCCAGATGCTCACATAGCGCCCAGCACCGAGCTCGCGCCACCACAAGTCGAACAAGCGGCGGTAGAACGAGGAGAAGGCACGCGGGTCGAGCGAGAACGTGTCCCGCTCATCGTCGAGGCCCGGCAGGCACGGGATGAACTGGATATGGGTGATCTTCTCCTGCTTGATGAAGGAGAAGACGCGCTGTGGATGCGCCGCCATCTGCGAGGTGAGGACCGAGAGTATGTTGACGTCCACGCCGCGCTCGCGCAGCAGGCGAACGCCGCTCATGACGCGCGCGTACGTAGCGGCACCGTGCGCATCGGGACGCATCGAATCGTGCAGGTCGCGATAAGCGTCAACCGAGACTCCGATGAGGAACCCGTGCTCGCGGAAGAACTCGGCCCATTCCTCTTCGATCAGGTAGCCGTTGGTCTGCAACGCCCAGCTCACCCGCTGGTTCTCACGGCGCTCCTCCACCCGCGCGACGAACGAATGGAAGAAGTCAAGGCCGGCCAGGGTGGGCTCGCCGCCCTGGAAGGCGAAAGAAATGTGCGCATCACTCGCCACAGCGAGTGCACGGTCGATGATGGCACTTGCCACGTCTTCGCCCATGACGCGGGCGCTCCGCTCCTCGCGATGAGCAGCGACATCGCAGTAAAAGCAGTACCTGCACCGCATGTTGCAAGCACTCGATGCCGGTTTTATCAAAAAGCCAATATGCTTCGCGCACATGGCACATACCCCCCCTTCGCACAGGCTAGCCCTCACTCATCGGGCCGGAAACCACCTCCTTACCCGAGGCGGCGCATCCGGCCCGCACAATCACCGCATGAATCTTAGGCCAAGCCCAGGCGCTCCTTTTGCTCGGCCGGGGACTCATGCTCCTCCAGGCCGCGCAGCAGCAGGTCAATCATGCGCTGTTCGGCGTGGTCGTCCTTGCCGGCGAGATTATTAACCTGGCCGTAGTCACTCTCAAGGTCGAACAGCATCGTCTGCTCGACCTCGGCGAGCGGCGTGGCTCCCTCGATCTGGGCCGGCTTCTTACAGGGGATCTTGAACAGCGGGTACTTGGTGCGTTTGAAGTAGCGGCCACACTCAATCTCCTCCGGGCAGTCCGAACCCATCTTTTTGCGGATGGTGTGCGGCAGTGCGGTGTACTCGAAGCACGGCTGGTTGCCGGCGACCGGCGCGCGGAAGTAGGTGTAGCGGCCGTCGGTGACGTTGACGGTCATGGCGTGCACGCCGTACAGGGCGTAGCCACGCGTGGGCGCGTCAGCATCCGTCATGAGCGGCACGAGGGAGGTGCCGCACACATCTGCGGGAATCTCGCAGCCGTGGGCCTCAAGCACCGTGGGCATGATGTCGATTGCCTGAGTGAGCTGGCGGGCATGCTCGCCGGCGCGGGCGTTACCCGGGAAGTGCACAATGAACGGCAGATGCGCGAGCTCGTTATACAGGTGCATGTAGTTTTTGCCCATGTAGTCGCGCTCGCCCAGGAAATAGCCGTGGTCGGTGGTGACCATGACCATGGTATCGTCCAGCATCCCGCGCTCCTCGAGCTTGTCGATGAGCCTACCAAACCAGCGGTCGGTCATGGTGACGAGGGCCTTGTAGCGGCGCTGCAGGTAGTCCTCCGCGCCCTTGTTGACGTCGGTGGCGGAGACGCGCTTGTACTCAGGAATCTCGAAGTAGTCGCGGTCGAGCTCGCCAGTGCCGCCGTACATCTCCATGTACTTGTCGGGCACATCGAAGGGCTCGTGCGGGTCGAAGGCCTCAACCATAAGGAAGAAGTCGTCGGCCCCAGCATTGCCGTCGATCCAGTCGCAGGCGGACTGGAAGGTCTTGGGGCTCGGCATGTCCTCTTCGTTGGGCCAGAGCTGACGGTTCTTCTGGTACTGCTCGCGCACGCGCCCGTAGAAGGTCTCGGGCATGTTATTCGGCTCATCGATGCGGCTGACCCACGGGTCGCCCTCCTGGCCGCGGTAGTAATCCCAGGTGTTGAACTCCTGGAGGTAGCCCTCGCCACCGGTGCGTAGGTAGTGGCAGTGGTCGGTGGTGATGTGGCAGAAGTTGCCGTTCGCGCGCAGGCAGGCCGGCAGCGTCACATCGAAGGGCTCGATGGGGCCCCAGGGGCGCTCGAGGAAGTTGTAGCGACCGGTGAGGATGTCGCGGCGGGCAGGCATGCAGGGAGCCGAGCCGATCCAGTGGTTGTCGAACACGCAGGAACGCTCGGCAAAGGCATCGAGATTGGGGGTCTGGACGTCGGTTGCGGGGTTGTAGCACGACAGGACGTCGCGACGCAGAGTATCCATGAGCACGAGGACGGTTCTCATTGGCATCCTTTCGATAGTTGGATTTGCCAGATGGCGATACGCCAAAGGCACATGGGCATAATGGAGCGCACCCCGATCGCGCACGATGGAGAGCACATGAGACAACGATGCCCGCGCCCGGCATGCGGGGCGCGGGCATCAAACGATTTGCCTTTTGATAAGCTCGCGATTAGGCGAAGATCTTGAACGCCGGGAAGTAGAAACCGATAGCGGCGAACACAAGGGAGAACACAATCAGACCGATGATGATCTGGGCGGAGTTCTTGCCCTGGCCCTTCTTGAGCAGGCGATAGCAGATGAAAGTCAGAACGACAGGCAGCAGGAAGGGCAACACCTTATCGAGCTGGTCCTGGAGCACCAGCGGGTCACCCTCACCGAAGGCGAACTGCACGGCAAGCTTGAGCTTAACGGTCGTGGCGATCAGGCCGCCGGTGACCATGACGCCCAGCACGTTGGCGAGGTTGCCCAGACGGTCGAAGACCTGGACGCCCGCCTTCTCGACGAGCTCCATGCCCATCTCGTAACCCTTGTGCAGGCCGAAGTACTTCAGCGGCCAGTACAGCAGGTTGATGAGCAAGAACATCACGAGCGGACCCACAATGGAGCCGTTGTCGACGCACATAGATGCGCCGATGGAGCCGGCGATCGGGAACCAGGTGAGGTTCAGCAGGGAGTCACCAAGGCCGGCGAAGGGACCCATGAGGGAGGTCTTGATGCCGACGACGGTGTCCTTCTGATCCTCATCCGTGGTCTCCTCCAGGGCGGCGGTGATGCCAAGGATGAAGGGGATCGCGAGCGGGTGGGTGTTGAAGTACTCGAGGTGGCGCTTCATGGCGTTAACGCGCTCCTCCTTGGGGGCGTCCTTGTAGAGCTCCTCGAGGACAGGGGCAAAGCAGTAGGTCAGGGACAGCGACTGCATGCGCTCGTAGTTGTGCGCGAATTGGCAACCCTGGGTGCGCAGCAGGACCTTGTTCAGGGTGGAGTTGGAGATCTTACCCATTAGAGATCGTACTCCTCGTCATCATCGGAGCCGGCGGCAGAGGCGGCGGCAGGGGCGGGTTGATTCTTCTGGCCCTCGGTAATGACGTCCCACACGCCGGCGGCGGCGCAAGCGGCGAGCGCGATGCCCACGGTCGGGACGTTGAGGAAGGCGGCCATGATAAAGCCGAGCAGCAGGAAGATCCACATGTTCTTCTTCATCATCATGGTGAGGAGCATGGCCAGACCGACGGCGGGCATCATGCCACCGGCGGTGGAGAAGCCGGTGAGGACCCACGGAACCTGGTTCTGCAGGAAGGCCATGATGTCCTCGATCACGAAGGAGCCGATGCCCGTGGCGATGAAGACGGGAACGGCGCGGGTCAGGAAGAAGCACAGGGCGCCGGTCCAGAAGAACTTGTTGACGGCGTTGAACTTACCGGACTCGATGGCCTTGTCGGCACCGTGGACAAGCGAGACGTTAGTGGTCATGACCAAGATGTTCAGCTGCTGAACCAAGGTGGCGGTGGGGATGCCGATGGCGACTGCCAGGGCGATGGCGCTGGCGGTGTCGGTGGAACCCATGATGCCCAGGGCGGCACCGACGATGGTGCCGGAGATGACATCCGGCGGAACATAAGCGCCGATGTTGTTGACGCCGAGCCACATGAGCTCCATGGTCGCGCCGATCATGATGGCGGTCGTCATGTCACCGAGGATGATGCCGACGCCGACGGATGCCAGCAGGGGCTTGCGGAAGCCCAGGTGGGGACCGAACTGGTCCCAAGTGCACAGACCCGCCCAGATGGCGAGCAGAAGTGCCTGAAGCATAAGCCTCTCCTTCCCTATTCGCCCATCGTTCCCTCCGATAGGCACGCCCCGGGTTCACATGCCCGGAGATGGTTACTTACTTAGTAGTTCTTGAGGAGCTCGGACACGGGCTCCTTGGAATCGCGCGTGGTGGTCTGCATCCAGCAGTCGACGCCGAGGCCAATGAGCTCCTCGAAGGCGGCCTTTTCCTCGGCGGTGACGGACATGTTCTTGTGCAGGCGATGACGCTGCTCGTTGAAGCGCATGCCGGAGACGTTCAGGTAGTCGAACGGCAAGCCGTTCTCGTGCAGCTTGAGGGCGTCGATGGGGTTGGTGAAGAGCACCATCGTGGCCTTCTTGAGCTCGGTCTTCTTGAGGACCTCAATGAACTTCTCGACACCGAAGACGGAGACCTTGATGTCGGGGGCGGCGAGGCCGGCGACGGACTTCTGGACGGGGTCGTTGGCGACCTTATCCGAGACAATGATTGCCGATTCGATGCCGAAGTCGGGAATCCAAGTGGTGGCGACCTGACCGTGGATCAGGCGGTCATCGATGTCGACGAGTTTGAGTGCCATGATGTTCTCCTTTTCGTTTGTACGTTCCTTCAGTACCGTTTACGAATGCTCTGCTCGATCGAGGCGCCCACTCGGGGGATACGGGTGAGCGCCACTCGAATCGACGGGCTAACGAGCCTAGAGGTCCAAATCGTCCTCGTCTGCCTCCACGGCCGGAGCGGGAGCCTTGATCTCCTGCTGGGCCCCGGCGTGAGCGGCAGTGAGCTGGGCACGGACCGCGTCGGCGGAATCGAGGCCATCGCGGGTGAGCAGGAGCTCGACCGCAACGGGCATGGACAGGCCAGTGTAGGCAACCATGTTCATGCCGTTGAGCAGGCAGCGGGTAGTCACGTTGAATGGGGTGCCGCCGTAGATGTCGCATAGGGTGACGACGAGTTCGCACTCGGCGCTGAGGGTCTCGTAAGCCTCGCGCATCTCGGACTCGAAAGACTCC
The DNA here is from genome assembly GCA_902479135.1 of uncultured Collinsella sp. Classification (GTDB taxonomy): domain Bacteria; phylum Actinomycetota; class Coriobacteriia; order Coriobacteriales; family Coriobacteriaceae; genus Collinsella. The sequence continues at coordinate 75,172 of CABSNU010000008.1, forward strand.
AGGCTCTTCTCGGCGGTGAGACCAAGAGCGATGACATCAGGCTGCTTGCCCGCAATCATCTCGACGGCGCCGAGGGCGGCCTGAGCGAACTCTCCGTGACTTGCAAGGATGACACCGATACGCATCTTCTGTCCTTTCATACTTATTAATTCTCTTCGTTCTGTTCGTTCTGTTCGTTCTGTTCGTTCTGTTCGTTTATGTTCGTCTATATTTGTTTATTGGTCAAGAGATGATTTTTGGAATGAGCTCTATTTACCTCCTATTTGATGGTTTTTTCCGTGAGCGTTATGTTTTGACCGGTGAAAGGTAATGTGCCTTCGTGAACGGTTTGCGTTTATTTATGTTGTTCGTTTACATTGAAATAAGAACAAACGCTCGATGAGGGAGTCGGCACTCATGAAATCCGAACGCCAGCAGGCCATTCTCGACTTGCTCGATCAACATCATTCGGTATCGGTAAACGAGATATCTAATACCCTATCTGTTTCGGATATGACCATCAGACGTGACCTGGCCGAGCTTGCCGACAAGGGCCTTCTTGTGCGCGTACACGGAGGGG
>CABSNU010000009.1 GCA_902479135.1 uncultured Collinsella sp.
CGGAAAGAAGCTGCGACGCGGGGGAGGCGACCCCAATGGCTTTCTCATATCGTCTTTATGATGCCAATCGAAACGAGATACTTGCAGTAAGCAAAGATCTCTTCAATTACATCTCAGAAGTCCAAGCAGGCGAAGTTTGCCCCGACTCCTATAAATCAGACCAAGAATTCCAGTTACTACAATCATGTGGCTACTGCTGCGATTCGCCATTGCAGGACGTCGCTTATCCATCAATTGACCTTTTGAAAGTTAAGCTGGAAAGAAATTTACGGATGATAACCCTTCAGCTGACTCAATCTTGCAACTTCCGATGTGATTACTGTATCTATTCCGAAAACTCCTTATACAACAGAACCCACAGTCATAACTCTATGTCTGTTTCGACGGCCAAACATGCAATCGAATTCTTTAAGATGCACTCGATTGACAACCCAAACCCGGTCGTAGCATTTTATGGAGGCGAACCTCTCCTTCGATTTAGTGAAATTAAGCTAATTACTCAATATGCAGAACAGGTATTTGAAGGAAAACACATCTCATTTCGAATTACAACCAATTGCTCTCTTTTATCTGAAGATATGGTTAAATTCTTCTTCGATTCTGGGCATGAATTCTATTTGCTAATCAGTCTTGACGGGCCGCAGCAAATCCATGATAAGTCTAGGCATTACGCTAATGGTGAGTCCTCATACCATGCAGTTATAGACAATGTTCATATGATTTTAGACAACCATCCTGAACGCAACAAATATATTCATTTTAATGCCGTAGTCGACACGAACAACATCTATAAAACAGTCTCTTCCTTTGTCTCTTCCTTTATAAATGATAAGGATATCGAGGCTTGCGATGTTCAATTCAACTACTTGGAACGCAACGGACGTATCGCCCCCTACAATGACAAGTTCTCAAGTCAACTGAATTACGCCTTATTTAAAGCAAGAATTATGGACGAGCGCAAGATCGAAAAAGGAAACTGCAGCGATAGGCTCGCTTCATATACGCTTGCAAGCATCAACCAAAACATTAAGCGATTTGCACCTTCGAACATCCCAACAAAAGCTATACCCGGTGGTCCATGCGAGCCAGGAGTTACGCGTCTATTTGTGACAACAGCAGGAGCGCTTCTTCCTTGCGAAAGGGTCAGCGAAACAACCAAGGACATGTATATCGGTACATTGGATTCAGGATTTGATTTAGGTCAAATTGAAAAGATGATCAATGTTTCAAAGCTGACCAGCGATTCATGTAAAAAATGTTGGGCATTTCAGCTGTGCACTCAATGCATTAAAAGCGCAGATTGCAAAGGAGTAATTAGCCCTGATTACAAACGAACAGCATGCGACAACTCAAAACGAATTGCCTTTGATCGACTTAATCAGAAAATACTTCGCTTTGAGCTTCATAGACACGAAGTGTCCATTACAACGGCTCTTAAAAGGAACAAGCGATAATAATCATGAAGACAATTGGACTTATATCTTTCACGAGAGCTGACTATCCTCTTCTAATTGGATTGCTAGGAATTGGCTACAATATTCGGGTATCAACACCATGCGGCATTCTACCGGACGGCGTAGATGTTGCCAACCTTGTTAATTGCAAAGAAATTGGCATAAGAAATCGAATTAACTATGTAACGACAATCGATGAATCAGACCTGGTTGTCGTTTTATCGACGAAAGAAAGCGCCACAGGACTCATAGAATTTAGTAAACACGCTGAAACCTATGCACATTCTGTAAATAAGAAGGTTGTCAGTCAACTCGCCACTGAACAAATTGAGTCTAGCAAAAGCGACATGCAGGAATTAGCCCTGATACCAAAAATTGTTGTCGGGAATCTATATACACCCGCCGATTCAACAATTACGTTTAGTAGCATCGTTAGCGAGATGAGAAAGCACCATCCCAATCTATGCGCTTTGAGCTTCAATCCTTTAAATGAAATCTGGGGCTGCAACACCCTTAGTTTTGATGGTGGCCAATCCGCCGTCATCAAAATGAATGAGCAGATCAACATCATCATTGAGAATGATAAATCCGACCTAGCTCTATTAGAAACGCCCAATGTGCTTATGAAATACGACGACCACATTTACGGAGATTACGGATTAGGATCGATTGCTGCATGTCGAGCTTTCTGCCCTGACTTGGCCATTATCAATATCCCATACACGATAGCCGACTACGACATAATGCTTGGGCTCATGCCCATAATTGAAACGCTAACGCAAGCAGAGAAAGTTCAATTTGAAATTACAAACGAAGTACTTGACGCCACTGAAGGGTTGGAGACGCATAGGTTTCAAATAAGCTATTCATCTAGCGATAAAGCAATTCAAGCAGCAAGAGAACTTCGACTAAGAGGAATGCCCTGTTTCTCAGCCAGCTTAGATCCAGAAGAATCATTACTATGCTGCAAAACAATCGAGAACGAGTTGTTTGATTTCGATATTGGGGTGCTGAAATGACAGCATATCGTAAAGATGAAACCATCTACGCAGAAATCGAAAAAGCGATAAGCAATATTAGAGATTTGGATTTGACTCAATTTGACCAAAATCTAAGAAATCAGCAATTGACCGACCCGCCATTCAACTTGTCCTCATCAGATTTAGTTCGACTGCTTATTTATCTTGAAAGCAGGTTTTCTGTTTACGTTGAGTACTCGTCGATTGAAAACCTAGGGTTCAACAGTGTTGAGGAGGTGAAGAAGGTAATAGAACAGTCAGAAACAATCGAACAATGGGAGGCAGATCATGAGAAGTATTCGTCCATTTAACATGCATGCAGTAAATAGCGTCATTCATTTTGTTAGAAATTGCCCATGCGGTTATTGCAGCTGCATCTACTGCAACATACTGCGCAATTCTCCGCACGAAGCAGAAGTCGGTTCCAATTCGATCGAGGCGATGACACGTGGTGGCTACTGGTCCTAAATCGAGCAAGACGGCTACAAACGAATATCGAATCTCAATTGAAGGTAACCCTTATCCGCATGCTCTAGCTCTCATCAACCCAGCCGGAGACAGCCTCAATATCAAAAGACATGGGTTCACGGGTCCACTAGGACAGCTATTGAGTCTAAAATATACCGTTTATGACGATGCAAATGAAAAACTCTTTACTGTCGTCGACGGTGGTTTTAGTAACATGCCCAGGGTTGCGCTCATCATCGAACACAAGGAAGTTGCGGTGTTCGATTATGGCCTAAACAGACTTGAGATGAAGTGCGTAACGAACATACCGAATTACACAATAAAAGGTAACTTCCTATTTGGAGATTACGACATATTCAGCCAACGGGAAGTGAAGCTATCTTCAGTTATCGTCCTTCAATGTGATAAACAATCGTGCTTTAGCATACAGGTTTTGGATAAAGCCGAATTGGCCGCCGCAATTGGAATACCCACAGCCATTGCCCTTCTGAGGGCTCGGATTGAAGAGCATCTCGAATAAATCGCAAAAAGCAGTTCGTAGCAACGTTCAGGAGCTAGATAGTTTTTTCTGGCTCCTGAAACTGTATTACATAGTCTGCAAATTGTTCGAAACCATGTCCATGATCCGCAATGATGACGATTCGCTCTTTCATCTCCTGCGCAACCACCATCTTCAAAAAGGATATCGAAGCATTATCTAAATTGTTGCAAGGCTCATCCAAAATAATAACAGAATAACTGCTCAGAAAGGCCCTACAAAGTAATAGAGAAGCCAGTTCTCCGCCAGACAAATTGTGTCCCCTAGCTCCAATGATGGGATTTACTTCAAATAATTTATCGAGGCTAAAACCCTTCAAAAGATAGATGAGTTTTTCAGAGTCAATATCTACAAGACCATAGTAAAGAGCCTTCCTGAAAGTTCCCCCCATTATCAAATGTCTTTGCGGCATAGTTGCGCAGGGTAGCTGGATTAAAGTCGAACCATCGAAAATGACAGTAGACTCATTAACACACAGTCTGCCAGCAACTGGCGACAATAATCCGTTCAATACTTCCAGAAATGAAGATTTACCACATGCATTAGGGCCGCTTACTAAAACCAGACAAGGTGCCTGTATCGTGCAATCTGGAATTGTTATCCTCTCATTAGTTTCGTTCGACGAAAACGAGAGAATGATTCCTTTCCAACTAATTCGATCAGCGTGATCGAAACATATCAAATTAGGTTTTTCAGCTTCCAAAAGATGACGTAATTCCAAGACACGGTGCAACGATCTAAACGACGGCTGAAGCTGAGCCCAACAATTCAGAACAAGAGGAAAAGGAGAATAGCATAGAAGTACAAGTTGATAGCTCTGCACCGCAATCCCGACCGTCAGTCCGCGCTTTGATACAAGGAAAATAAGCAGCAGAACTGAAAGCAAGCCAGTAATGATGTTGCCAGCGTCAACTATTTCAGTTGCCAATCTCGCAAAGACACTCTCCTCAACTCGAGAGTTCCTGCAGGCTTTAAGCATCTTTTTATAGCGAAGTAATTCCAAGTTAATTGAACGAGAAATACGAATGTAAAGTCGACAATTTATTAGTTGGGCTAAATAAGCAGAACCCCTCGCCTGGGCCTCCAATGCCTTTTCGCTCTTAGTCGATAGCTTACTAAGAGCGAACGGATATAGAAGCGAAATAAACAATGCCGAAACACAAACAGGAATCAAAAGCAACAAAGAGATATTAGATAGTGCCACAAACGATACCAAACCCGTCACTAGGCACGGAAGAAACGCAGTTGTAAATATTCCAATCATCGGCTGTAGGTTCCCAGCCTCTTCAATGCGCGATAACAGGTAGTCACTGTCTTTTGCTAAAACTAAGGGCCGCTCTAAAGCATGGCGGGCAAGCAATCTATAGAAGCGGTTAGTGCCATCGGAAGCCAATTGCTCCGCATATTTTGATCTGAACAGGTTTGTCACCAGCTCAACTGAGAGCAATACTAGCAGGCCTAACCCAATGCATAAAACGTTACGATAATTAGAGCGAAGCAGGCCATAGTCTATTATCAACGATTCAGCTTTAACAACAGACAGCTCCACCAGGGCAGATAAAATGCAGAGCGCCATCAACTTGATTACTGTCGTCTTATTTTGAATAAAAAGCTCTGGCATATGTCCATCCCCTCAACTAATAATTATAGCTAGAAAGATGACATTTTTATTCTATAGCCTTAAGCAGCACGCTTTGCTGACGTCAAATCTTGTCATTACAAACATGCACCTTAGGCTTAAGACTCAAAAAAGGGGCGGCTGAGATGGCCGTCCCCTCCCCATTATCGATCTATCTGGCAAAGGGACAGCCCCTTTGCCGCATTCGGTTACTTTCGGCAGCCCTCTTTCCAAGCCTCGGCCGCAACCTTCCAGCGTAAGCGCAAGTCGCGCTCGCGGTCGATGAACATGATGGCAAACGCGACAAACAGCAGCAAGCTCGCCACGACGATGGCGTGCAGGCCCATGCGCTCAATACACCAGTTGCCCAACACGGCGCCAAACACAAAGGTGAAGATCACGCCAAAGTACAGCAGGCCGTTTTCCAAAAAGCCGCGCCTGTGGGTGATGATGTAATCGTCCACGTTTTGCAGCGCGTTGCGCAAGTTGCCGATGCACATGGTCGTAGCGATGCCGTGACCGTGGATCTTGCGGAAGCTCTCGACCTGCATGCCGCAGGCAAACGAGGTGAGGCAGTTGGCGAGCAGGTTGAAATTGCCGCCCGGGATAAAGCTCACGCCCAGCAAGATGACGGCTTCAAAGAACACCGTCACCTGACGCCAGTGGATCACGCTGCCAAACCGCTCGTGTACCAGATCGGCAAGCATAATACCCACAGCAAACGACACCACAGGGAAGAAGTAGCGCCCCGCAAGTGCCCAATTGCCCTCCGAGATGCTCACGCCCACGAGCAGGATGTTGCCTGTCTGCGCGTTGGCGAAAACATGGTCGCGCCCAATGTACGAATACACGTCCATAAAGCCACCGGCGAGCGCCAAGATGATGCCCAGCTCAATAGACTCCGATATCTGTTTGGCACGCTGCATCGTCGTGCATCCTCCTTGTTGACGACTCTCTCGTGCGTTGGCGGAAACATAGCCGCCGTTCATACTGTAACCCATTGACAACATGGCGTGCGCGCGAGACGGCTTCCCCAACGCGCAGATACACAGTCTGGAAACAAACGGCGGATACAGCACCCGCATCGACGCGCCGATCCGCCAGCCCATGTACTCCACCAGTCTTTTTAGCCCCGTCCCAAAAAGACTGGTTACAATTACGTGCAGCATACAAACACCGGGAGGGATCGTGGCAAAAAAGCCTCAGCACGCTCAGAACAACCAGCGCAGTCAGCAGGGCAAACAGGGCCAGCAGCAAAAGCGCGGCGGTAAGGCGCAGGGTGGGCGCACCACGCACACCCAGGCAGCGCCCGCCCGTCCCTGGCGCCCGGGCCGCGATAAGTTCCTCCCCGTCAGCCGCGCCGACATGGATGCGCGCGGCTGGGACCAGTGCGACTTTGTCTACATCTGCGGCGACGCTTACGTGGACCACCCCAGCTTTGGCATGGCCATCATCAGCCGCGTCCTTGATGCACACGGTTACAAGGTGGGCATTATCTGCCAGCCTGACTGGACCGACCCCGCCAGCATCACGGTGCTCGGCGAGCCGCGCCTGGGCTTTCTCGTCAGCGCCGGCAACATGGACTCCATGGTCAACCACTATTCGGTGACCAAGCACCGCCGCCACACCGACGCCTATACCCCCGGTGGCGAGGAGGGGCGCCGTCCCAACCGTGCCGTCACGGTCTACGGCAACCTCATCCGCCAGACGTTCAAGGACGCTCCCATCATTATCGGCGGCATCGAGGCGAGCCTGCGCCGTCTGGCCCACTACGACTACTGGCAGGACAAGCTCAAGCGCTCGGTGCTGCTCGACTCGGGCGCCGACATCCTCATCTACGGCATGGGCGAGCACGCGATCGTCGAGATCGCCGACGCGCTCGACGCGGGACTGCCCGTCGATCAGATCACCTATATCAACGGCACCGTTTACCGCACAGGCTCACTCGATGAGGTCTACGACTACGACCTGCTGCCCAGCTGGGACGACCTTACCGCCGACAAGCTCAACTACGCGCGCAGCTTTAACGTGCAACAGCAGAATATGGACCCCATCACCGGACATCGCCTGGTAGAGCCCTACCCCAACAGCGTCTATGTGGTGCAGAACCCGCCGTCGGCGACGCTCACCACCGATGAGATGGACGAGGTGGCCGAGCTCCCCTACGCACGTGATTGGCATCCCGACTACGACGCGGCAGGCGGCGTGCCGGCCTTTGCCGAGATCAAGTTTTCGATCAGCTCCAACCGCGGCTGTTTTGGCGAGTGCTCGTTTTGCGCGCTCACCTTCCACCAGGGCCGCGTGCTGCAGATGCGCAGCCACGACTCGATCATGCGCGAGGCCGAGCTGCTCACGCGCGATCCCGAGTTTAAGGGCTATATCAACGACGTGGGCGGACCGACGGCAAACTTTAGCCGCCCTGCCTGCGACAAACAGCTCAAACACGGCGTGTGCAAGAACAAGCGCTGCCTGTGGCCGAGCGTATGCAAGAACATGGTGGTCGACGAGAGCGGCTACACACAGCTGCTGCGCGACCTGCGTCAGCTGCCGGGCGTCAAAAAGGTCTTCGTGCGCAGCGGCATCCGCTTTGACTACACCATGGCCGACGCCTCGGACGAGTTTTTGCGCGAGCTGCTGGAGCACCATGTCTCGGGCCAGCTGCGCGTAGCGCCCGAGCACGTGAGCGACGCGGTGCTGTCCGTGATGGGCAAGCCGAGCCGTGCCGTCTACGATGCGTTCTGTCGCAAATTTGAGCGCCTGAACCGTGAGTACGGACTCAAGCAGTACGTGGTGCCGTATCTGATCTCGAGCCACCCGGGCTCGACCATGAAGGAAGCCGTAGACCTTGCCGAGGCCGTGCGCGACATGGGCTATATGCCCGAACAGGTTCAGGATTTCTACCCCACGCCGTCCACCATGTCGACCTGCATGTACTACACCGGCGTGGACCCACGCACCATGCAGCCGATCTATGTGGCGCGCGACCCGCACGAAAAAGCCATGCAGCGCGCACTCATCCAGTATCGCAAGCCCGAGAACTACAAGCTCGTGCGTGAGGCGTTGGAAAAGGCCGGGCGTCGTGACCTGATCGGCTACACCAAGCATTGCCTGATTCGCCCCGTGCCGCCACGCCCGGGCGAGATGTCTGCTGGCGGCGGGCATGGCACCGGCAAGAAGGGCGGCAAACCGCATGGCGGCGGCGCCGGCAAGGGACCCAAAGGCAGCAAGGGGCACGGCGGCATGTCGCGCGCGCAAAACACAGCAGGGCGCAATCGCGCGGCCCAGGGGCGTCAGGGCGCCAACGGAGGCGGACGTCGCAACTAGGGCAGCGGTGCGCTCGCTGCGTCCATCCCACACGCGTGGCGCAGCGAGCGCATCGTCTCTACCAGCACAAAGCCGGCGATAGCGACCGTAATTGCCACGTCGAACGGCGTGTTCACAAACCAGAGCAACGTCATGAGATACGACCCGGCATTAAAGGCAAAATGCAGCAGGATCGTGTAGCGGAGCTTTCCGGTGGTCACGAGCACCCAGCCAAAGACCAGACCGGCGGCGCCGGCGTAGCAGCCCTGCACCCAGTTCATATGCATAAAACCGAAGATGACCGCCTGCAGCACAATCGCCGCGGCGATGCCTCGCTTGTCCGGCGCCGCCCAGGGCACCACGGCGACGCCTTGCGCCCGCGCGCGACGCCGGCGCTTCCAGAGCGGACGGCACTGCGGGTTAAATGCTCGGAGCGAAAACTCAAAAATGATACCGCGCACCAGCAGCTCCTCGCAAAACGGAGCGCCGAGCACCGTGGTCAGGACGGCCAGATAACTCGTGTCGCCCATGCCCGTCTCCTCGACAAGTTCACTGTAATCGGCCGCCGCCTCGGGCAACAGCGACAGCACAGCGTCGGTCACGTAGCCAACGACCACCTGCAGGGCAAGGCCGATCACGATAACGCAGGCGATGCGCCTCCACGCTTTGCCTGCTCCCCCGCCAAGCGGGCGCTCGCCCTGCCAGCGCGCCATAAACGAGCGCGGCCACAGATAACGCCACCACAGCAGTGCCATCAAAAACGACGCCATCTGCGCGGCAGCCTGAAGCAATTGAATATCGAGGTCGTCAATCGAAAAGCCCATGAACACCGACGCGACACCCAGAGCGGAAAACAAAACCACGCTCAGGACAATATCTGCCGCGACAACGCCTAAACAAGCAAGTGTCCACACCAACGCGTTGAGCATGCCAGCCTCCTCAAGAACCGTTCCCTAGTTCTACCACAAACTGGCAAAACACTGATCCCTTGGGAACGGAGGAAAACGAATCATTGTTGGTGTAAGGGGGCCAGGTCACTTTGCACCAAACGACAATGCCCCGTCCACGCAATCACGTGGACGGGGCATTGCTCAAGGTATGCGGCCAGCGACCCTGTTGCTTTTACTTAAGCTCAGGCCAGTAACCCTTGTTGGCCTCGATCATGTCGTCGAGAACCTCCTTGGCGACCTTCATCGAAGGCACGGTCTTGTTGAGCGTAAAGGCCTTAAGTGCCTTCTCGTACGAACCCTCGATCGTAGCCTCGACCACAAGCTTCTCGGAGTTCAGCTGCTGCATCATGAGGCCCTGCTGGAACAGAGGAATGTTGTCGCGGCTGATGACCTCGGGGCCGTTCTTGCCAATGTAGGCAGGCAGCTCGACCATGGCGTCGTAGGGCATGTTGGGGATAGCGCCCTTGTTCTCGCAAATGACCAGGAAGCGCTGCTTGGTGTCGTTCTTCAGAGCGATAGCCAGGTCGGCAATCCAGTCGCCGTGGCTGCCCGCATAGAACGTGCTCTCGTCGATCTCGCCCGTCTTCTCGTAGTGATCGATACCATCAAAGAGGTTCTTCTCGCGCGTCTCCTCGACCTCGTTAGCACGGGTGCGCTCGGGGTTGGAATGCTCGACGAACTCCTTCTGCTGCAGGTAGTAGTTCAGATACGTGTTGGGCAGGTACTCCGGGAAGCACTCCATGATCTCGTACTCGCCCTTCCAGACGTAGTACCAGCTGCCCTTGGTGTGGCGGTTCTGCTCGGGGTGCTCGTCGGTGGCCTCCTCGGGCTTCTTTGCCATGAGCGAGCCCATGCCCTTGAGGTAGGAGTCGGGCAGCAGAATCTGGTGCTCCTTGATGTACTCGCGCAGCTGCGGGAGCACCTCCTCGCCCTTGTGGCGAATCGAGGTGAACCAACCAAAGTGGTTGAGGCCAAAGTAATCGTACTCGACGTCCTTCTTGTCGATATCGAGTGCGGCGCAAACCACGTCGATAATCGCGATCGGCATGTCGCAGATGTTGATGATGCGAGCGTTGGGACGCAGCACGCGGCAGCCCTCAGACACGATGGCAGCGGGGTTGGAGTAGTTGAGAATCCAGTAGTCCTTCTTGGCGTACTTCTCAACGTCATCGATCAGCTCGACCATGGGGAAGATGGTGCGCATGCCGTAGGCAAGGCCGCCGCAACCGCAAGTCTCCTGACCCACGCAGCCGTGACGCAGCGGAATCTTCTCGTCCTGCTCGCGCATGGCGTAGCCGCCCACGCGCATCTGGGCAAACACGAAGCTCGCGTCGGTAAAAGCCGTCTTTTTGTCGGTGGTCACCGTGAGCTTGATGTCCAGGCCGAGGTCCTCGTGCAAAATCCAGTCCACGAGCACGCCGATCTTGCGCTGGCGCTCCTCGTTGATGTCGTACAGGCGAATCTCGTCAACGTCGAGCTCGTCCTTGCGCAGGGCGATGGACTTGACGATGCCGGGGGTAAAGGTGGATCCGCCACCACACAGAGTAATGATCATTGTTTACTGCTCCTTCTCAATTGCGTTTTCGACCTTGTCGCGCATCTCGGCGACCTTCATGCCAAAGATGATCTGGATATTGTTGCCGTTGCGGTTGATGCCGCTGTTGGGCACGTGGTTGATGAGGTTCTCATCGATGAGGTCCGGGTTCTTAACGTTCACGCGAAGACGCGTAAAGCAGTTCTCGAGCTCCTCGATGTTGCCCTTGCCGCCAAGACCTGCGACCAGGTCGGCAATACCTGCATCGACGCCCTCTGCGGGAGCTGCGGCAACAGCGCCCTGCTTCACCGCGACAGACGCGGCGGCCTCGCCCTCGGCAACGGACTCGGCGAGCTCGGACTCCTCCTCGCGACCAGGCGTGTGGAGGTTGAGCTTCTTAATAAGGAAGGTGAAGAGGAAGAAGTACAGCGCGGCGTTGACGACTCCAAGCACCAGCATAACCGGCCAGTTGGTCTTGTCGACACCAAGAACCAGGTTGGAAACCACGATGTTGATGATGCCGCCTGCAGTCGAAGCGGGCACGGAGAGGACCTTGAGCAGGACCAGGAAGATGCCGGAAAGAACCGAGTGAACGACAAAGAGCACGGGAGCGGCAAAGACAAAGAGGAAGTCCATGGGCTCGGTGACGCAGGAGAGCACGGCGGTGATGATCAGCGGGATGATAACGGCCTTGGTCTTATCCTTGTTCCCCTTGTAAGCGGTGAAGATAAAGGCGAGACCGATACCGATGTAGGGCCACAGGTTGTTGAAGGTGTAGCTGTTGAAGTAGGTGCTATCGGAGAAGGGCTGGCCCGTCATTGCCATCTCGGCGACACGGATGGGATAGGCGCCGGCGATAACCTGATCACCCAGCGTCAGGGTGCCACCCACATCGGAGAACTGGAACGGAGTGTAGATGAGGTGGTGCAGACCGGTGGGAACGAGCAGCTTGTTGAGCATGCCGTAGATAAACAGACCGATGTTGCCCGACTCCTTAATGATGCCGGCAACGGAGGAGATGGCACCCTGAACCGGAGGCCAAACGATGCAGAAGCCAGCGCCCATGATCCAGGAGATGATGATCAGGAACGGAAAGCGAACGCCCGAGAACATCGAAAGGGCAATGGGGAACTGCTTGTTCGAGTACTTGTTGAATACGGCACCGGTGATGCAACCAAGAATGATGCCGCCAAACACGCCGGTATCGAGCACCTGAATGCCCATAACGGTGCTCTGGCCGGTTCCGGTAAGGCCGAGCATGCCGCTCGCTTCGGCAAGAGAGCCGGTGGCGTTGAGCACGATGTTGTTAGCCTGCAGGAACAGGAAGAACGACATCAGGGCGATCAGCGAAGCATGGCCCTTGTTCTTCTTTGCCATGGCGCCGGCGATGCCCACGCAGAACAGAATCGAGAGGTTGTTGATGATAAACATCAGCGACTGGTAGACAACGGCGCCCACGAGCTGGAACGGACCGGAGCCCAGTACGGGGATCAAGGCGCAAATGGTCTTGTTGGTCAGAATAATGCCCACGATGAGCAGAATGCCGGCAACCGAGAGATACATCATCGGCTGGACGATTGACTTCGCGAACACCTCCAACGGCGCTTTGAAATTGAACTTCTTTTTTGCGGTCATAGCGGTACTCCCCTTCCTTTTCCGCAAATTAAGACAGATGTGCCCTAGACAAGACCGTGAGCCTTGCCTTATATCAATCGATGTATGGACACGTTATGCCTAGAGACCAGGTTCTCCAAGCAGGTTAACAATGTGATATGCGAGATAACTCTTCTCGGCATCGGTAACGACAACGTTATAGGTAGACGACAAGTGGGCGGCTATAGCGTCCGCGCACGAGAACGCGCACGGATACGCCGTTTCATCGATTCGGAACAGCGCGTCGCCATTGATTTGCCCGGCCGCGGGATCGAGCGCTCGCTGTGCGAAAAACTGCAGGTGGCGAACGAAGCGTTCGTAAGGCAGCGAGGTGTCGTCGAGGGTCGTGGCATAGCGCTCAGAAACAATCGCGAGCACGTCGCGAACAAGCTGGACCGAGATGATGAGACGGTCGGAGCGTTGCGGCATGGTGGCGTTGACGATATGCAGCGTAATAAAACCCTGCTCTTCTTCGCTCATCTGGATGCCCATATACTCCTTGATAATCTGCAGCGCACGGCCCGCAAGCGCATACTCCTTGCGATAGAACTGCTGGATCTCGAGCAGCAACGGATTCTCACAGGAGACGCCCTTGCGCTCACGCTCCAAAGCAAGGCTGATATGGTCTGCGAGAGCAATGAGAATCTTGTCGTTGACATCAACATTGAGCTCTCGACGGAGCATCTGAACAATGTCCTCGGAAATCACGAGGTTGACGGTGGGGATGGACTCTAAAAGATGTGCCAAGCGGTCGATCGTACGCGAATCCTGAGAAGTGCCCTCCTGCAGCGCATAGGTCTTTTCGACCGATGCTTCATCGATAGCGTCGCCGGCATGACGGCCAAAGCAGAGGCCTCGACCGATGACAATGAGCTCGGAGCCATCGTCCGAAGTGACCATTGCGACGTTATTGTTGAAAACTCGCTTGATAACCACGGTACCCACCACAAGAATTTACTCGGAAAGCCAGACGACAGGCTCTTTAACAGCAACAGGGCCGGAAGCATGCTCACGAAGAGTCGACTTCTCCGAACGCTCGCACACAATAACGAAGACCGTAGGATCGAAGCCGGCGGCGCGGACCGCTTCGAAATCGACCTCGACGAGGGGCTGGCCCGCGTCGACATGGTCACCCTGAGCAACAAGCGCATGGAAGCCCTTGCCCTCAAGTTTAACAGTGTCGATTCCGATATGCAGCATCACCTGAGCAGAGCTGTCGTCGGACATGATGCCCAGCGCGTGCTCAGTCGGAAACAGCGCCGCGACGGTACCGGAGACAGGAGCGCACACCGTTCCCTCTTGGGGAACCACGGCAACGCCATCGCCCACGGCACGGCTGCTAAAAGCGGGATCATTGGTTTTTTCTAGGTGAACAAGCTCGCCGGAAACAGGAGCGAGGATTTCGAACTCGGAAGTTGCAGTCTTCTGCTCATCCGAACCGCCCATCAGGCGAGAAAAGAAACCCATGGTGGCATGTCCCTTCATAAATATAGCCCAACCAAAATCAAGCGAATGCATCCATAGAGACACACCCGTTCAAAGACTTTGGTTAGGCCCACGTCCGAGGGACTCGGTAACCTTCCGCATTTCTTTTTACGGGGATTATTGTAGGCAACAGCAAAGCCAGAATAGTCATTATGACCGGTGAGCGGTATTTATTCTTCGATAAACGGTATTTAAGCGGCACTTAGGGACGTTCCTTTCCCGCCGGCACCCAGAGACGCTCCTTGCAGCAATTTCGTATGCGCTAGATGAAGAGCTCGCATTCCTTCCGCACGACGCAAACCTTGCTCAGCATCTGGGAAACAGCGGATAGCTTGTTGAGATCAAGCTTGCGAGCGCCTCGCGGACATACGGCGATGCAGCGCATGCAGGAGATGCACGCCTCGCCAGCTGCTCGCTTGGGGTCGCCCTTGTCGATAGCACAAACGGGGCACGCCGCGGCGCATGCACCGCAGGAGACGCATCCCTCTGTTGCCTCGGGTGCCATGCGGTGACCTCTGGCTTGTTTATAAGGACGATTGCCGGGGATAGAGGGCTCGGACGCATCCTCAGCCAACAGCTTTTGCTGAATTTGCTGCGCAAACTCTGCGAGCTGCGCCGCATCCTGCGCATCCGGTCGCCCAGCAGCAAACTGTCGCGCAACGGAATGTTCTGCAATGGCTGCAACCGCCGCGATCACCCGGAATCCCGCATGCTTCGCAACGTCCTCCAACTCTACGAGCGTGTCCTCAAACGCGCGGTTTCCGTATACACAAACCAAAACAGTCCGAGCCCCGTTGCCGCGCACCATGCCCAACCGGTCAGCCACCACAGCCGGGATTCTACCGGCATACGCCGGCACAGAGATTACGGCCACGTCGTCCTCAGTCATCGAGACAGCGCTGAAATCTAGCCAGCTATCGGTCAGATCGACGGTAACGGTATTCTTGTCCAGTGCCCCGGCCACAAGGCCAGACACCTTCCGCGTTCCACCCGTCGGACTAAACACAATTTCGAATACGCTCATCGAGGCACCCTCCTCCTACGCCCGGCAACGCGTCAAGCCGTTTTCACATTCAGACAGAGTATACGGCGCGTGGGATCCCCGTTTTGGTGCACCAAACACCCCAATGCGCCCACCCTGCGCTGTCTGCCTCTTCGTTTTGTATAAATTACGGTACAGATTGTATATATTTACGGGATACCGCCGCGTTCTCCTGAGGTACCCCATCCTGGCCCGTGCAAAAAACGGAGTATTCTGCAACGTGACCGCGCCAGCACCGCCGCGGGTGGGCAAAACTGTAGGGCGCCGTATCATTCTAAGTCCCAACATGGCGAGAATGACGCGCCCCTGCTCCGGAAAACGGCGAAATCTGACCCGGAACGCTCGCTAGGGATATCCGAAGGCCACCGTTGGCGACGTCGAATCATATGCAGACAACTCGAACTGCAGAATACTCCAAAAAATGCACGGCGCACCCCATAGGACCCATTGCTGCATGGCGGAAAATAGGTCCTCAGCATCCCCCAGATGCATTCCCGAGAAAATCACGTTTGAATTAGCGATGGACACGGCAAACAAAAAGGGCCCGAGCGTTGTTTGCTCGGGCCCTTAGCTTGTCTCACGCTAGCGCGCGATGCGCATCTTACTTGCGCTTGCCGCCGCCGTCGCCGGGGCGACGGGAGCTGCCACCGCGCTTGCCGCCACGGCTGTTGCCGTAGCTGCCACGGTTATCGCGACCGCCGGCACGGCCGCCACGGGAGCCGGCCTGGTTGCCGCCACGACCACCACGATAGCCGCCGCGACGCTCTTCGCGGGTATCGTCGTAGTTGCGCCAGTCATCGCGACGATCGCGGCTGGCACGCGGGTCACGACGATCGCGCGACTCGTTAGAACGACCAGCGCCGCCGCGGCCGCCATTGCTGCGAGCACCCTCGCGACGCTCGCCGCCGCGGCTACCGCGCTCTTCAAAGCGCTTGCCGCCACGGGACTCACCGCCACGGACACCTCGCTCACCGCGACCCTCGCCGCCGCGACGCTCATCACGGCCACTGCGCTCGTCATCACGACCGGAACGACGGCGGTCGCCCGCACCGCGCTTGCCACCGCGCGAACCGCGGCCCTCGTCCTTGCGCTCAACACGACGACGACCGCCGCGGTCCTCGTCCTCGCGGCGACGGCGATGTGCCTCACCCTGGAACTGCTTGGCACGACGCTCGGCACGGTTGCCGCGCGCAGACTGCTCAGCGGCACCAGCACCAGCGCGCTCCTCGGCAGCCACCTCGCGAGCCACGCTCTCAACAGCCTCGTCCACGCGAGCCTGAACGCCCTCGCGCACGCGGGTCTTGCCGCCGCGCTTGGGACGGCTCGGACGCTCGCCGTCGCCACGGCGCTCGTCGCGACCGCGGTTGGAACGACCGGCAACATCGCCGTAATCGTCGCCGTTGCGCTTGCCGTCGCGACGCGCCTGCTCAAGCTTCTTCTTGCTCTTGGACTTGCCGCGCTTGGTCTTCTTCTTGACCTTAAAGGCGGCAGGGTCGCGCTCGGGGTCAACCGCGGGCGGGTTGGGACCCACATGCAGGTCGCCGGCCTCGTAGATGTCGGCGGTCTTGTCCATGAGCTTCTCGATCTCGTAGAACTCGTCCACGTCCTGCTCGGTCACAAACGTGATGGCCCAGCCCAGCTCGCCGGCGCGGCCCGTACGGCCAATACGGTGGATGTAGTCGGTCGGCTCGGCCGGCACGTCAAAGTTCACGACGTAGCGCACATCGCTGATGTCGATGCCGCGGGCAAGCACGTCGGTCGCCACCAGCACGTCGACGGTGCCATCACGGAAGGCAGAAAGCGCGCGCTCGCGCTGGGCCTGGCTGCGGTTGCCGTGAATCGCGGCGGCCTTGATGCCCTTGCGCTCCAGACGACGGCAGCAGCTGTCGGCGCGGTGCTTGGTGCGCATAAAGACGATGGTGCGCTCCGGGCCCTCCTTCTTGAGAAACTCGGGCAGCAGGTTGTTCTTGGCCTCGATGGACACCGGGAACACAAACTGGTCGACGGTGTCGGCGGTCGACGTGGCCGGTGCGATCTCCACGCGAGCCGGGTCGCTCACCAGGTCGGTGATCTCGCCCACAGCCTCCTCGTCAAGTGTGGCCGAGAACAGCAGCGTCTGGCGCTCGGCCGGCGTCTCGCGCACAATGCGGCGGACGGCGGGCAAAAAGCCCATGTCGAGCATGCGGTCGGCCTCGTCGAGCACCAGCACCTTGACCTCGTCCAGGTGGCAGGCGCCCTGCTCGATCAAATCGACCAAACGACCCGGCGTGGCGACCAGGATGTCGCAGCCGTACTTGAGGGCAGCGGTCTGCGGCTTGTAGCTCACGCCGCCCACGACGGTCACGGCGACATGACCGGTGACGTCGGCGATCTTGCTCGCGACCTCGTCGATCTGCTGGGCAAGCTCGCGCGTGGGGGTGATGACGAGCATCACGGGGCCGCGGCCGTTGCCCTCGGGCTTTTTAGCGCCGCGACGGCGGTTGCGGCCGCTGCGCTCGCGCACAGGCTTGGGCGGAGCGATGTGCTCCAGGTTGTTCATGGTCGGCAGCAAAAAGGCAGCCGTCTTGCCGGTGCCGGTCTGAGCGGCGGCAAGCAGGTCGCGGCCTTCGAGCACCACAGGAATCGAACCGGCCTGCACGGGCGTCGGCGCCGTGTAGCCCAGGTTCTCGATAGCACGAAGCATCTCGTCGGAAAGCCCCAGCTCGTCAAAGGCGGGCAGGCTCTCGGTAGCGGACTCGACGGCCTGGGCAGCATTGGCCTCATCGGCGGCATCGAAGGCAGCCTGGGTCATGGCCTCGCGGGTCTCGTCCAGAATCTCGGCGTCGGTGACGTCAGATACAGAATTACGCATATGTTGTTGTTCCTTATCTGCACGCGCGATGGACGCGGCATGCGGCCGCGCGGGCGTGCTTGGTAGTGCGCTAATACATACAAAAACGGGTGCGCACAGAGAGGACGTTGCTCAGCACGCTGGCGATCGCTTTGGCAGCTCTATCACGCGCCGTCCAGACGCAGCAGCTCTAAGCGATGGAGCAGATTCGCCGCCGGTTAGTATACCCGTACTCCGTATGCCCCCACGTAAACCACAGATGACGAGGCGGGTCTGGGCCAATTGTCTCAATCTGTAACATCTACAGGGCAAATCTTCCTCTACGTGTTACAGATCGAGACAAACGGTCGACACGGTTCACAAACGTCTCAATCTGTAACAGTTATCGAGTAAAATCGGTCCTAATTGTTATAGATCAAGACAGAGGGGGATTTCCGTCCAGTCCAAACCAAATCTCTCGGTCTTCCTGCAATTTCGAACATGTGGCCTATAATGTTGCTTTGGTTACGCTACATATTGCGCAGCCATTTAATACGTCGCCCACCGGGGCCATTAATTCCTATCGCCTTATTGGCTAGGAAGCAATCAAAGGAGGTATCCGTGGCAGCAGAGACACCTTGCTCGGTCCTCTATAACGATATTCGCTCGTTCGGCGGTCTTAGACATCTCGAGATCGCCCGAATGCTCATCAATGGAAACTCTTATCTCGGCAGTACCCTGCTCGAGAAATGCTCTTCCAACCGCTCGTATCTCACCCGTTACATCGTCCATCGCGAGCCTGACCAGTGCGCGCCCGCCATCTACAGCGACTTTGCCGTCACCACGCTCAATCTTTCCGCGGCAATCTGCAGCAAGCTCGGCGGCGGCGAGTCCGCCTATCAGGCAATCGCCGAGCACTATCGCGGCCCAGCCGCCAACGAAATGATGTCGGCTCTCGCCAGCTACAAGCTGGACAGCCGCCTATATGCAAATGCCCTCAATCACATCGACAACTTTGACGGCAATGCCGTGCGCGAGAAGAGTACGCTTTACCTTATGCTCTTTGTGGCAACGGGGGCGCTCGCTGACCCCATCCAAGGCGTGGCCACCGTCGAGCGCTTTTGCGACAGCAAGACAGGCGGGCACTTTGGCACCACCGAAACTACCGTCGGACGTGGCTTTATGAGCAGCCTGGAGCAGCCGCGCACTGTCGCCCCCAACCTCGGTCTGCTCAGAACCCATGCCGACAACTGCACCGACATGCAAATCCATCCCCTCACACGCGATCCGCGCGGCACGGTAATTGGGTCCTTGCCCAAAACCTCGCCCAGCATCACCGATGTAGGCGCTGATGCATCGCGCGAGCATCTCCGCATTTGGCTCGAAGGCGGACACTGGTACGCCCAGGGCCTTGGGTCGACCAACGGCACAGTGCTCGAATCGGGCGCGGGCGACGGCGATATCGTAATCGAGCCACCGCGCGACCAACGCGAGCCCGGCAAAATCTATCCCCCGGTGGAAATCGAAAACAGCGACCGACTCCATTTGGGTCTCTACACGACGTTCCTTGTCATTGTGGACTAACGCGGGCGGCGATCGAAAAACGGTCGCCGCCCGTCTTCTGTCTTCTACCTTCTGCGTCGTAAACGACAATACTCAGGGGCTTATGCTGATGGTGCGGCTATCATAGTAATTTACCGATAGCCGCACCGCCAACGTATACGCGCGGCAACCCATGCCAGACAAAGGAACGCCATGGATACTACCGATAGCGCCTATGGCGACAAACTTATCCGCCTCGACACATTCGACACCGCCGTGGCGGTCGACCCCAGCGCCGAGGACGACGCCAAGCGCCGGTTTATGACGCTCATCCTGCAAACGGACCATCACAGCAACGGCAACATCGGCCATGTACTGCGTGCAACCAACACCAACGGCGAGGTCTTTGCCGTTAAGCTACTCAAGGACAACGCCATCCTTTCCGGCCAAGCCCCCGATCGCTCCGCCGAGCAATCGGCCGCGCATCTGGCCAATACCGCCGCGCTGTTCGAGGAGTACCGTCACCTGTGCACCGTCTCGCACCTGCGCGGATTTCCGCGTGTCTATGGCTACGGTTCTTGCGAGGACGACCCGCTCATCCTCATGGAGTGGGTCGAGGGCACCTCGCTCAAGCAGACGCTGCCCCTGCTTCCGCACGATACCTCGGGCGGGCTAACCACCCAGATGGTCGCCGCCGTCGGAAACGCCGTGCTTCGCGCGCTCTTGATGACCCAAGGCCTCGTGAATCCGGTCGTCCATCGCGATCTGTCGCCCGCCAATATCATGTTCCGCACCACCAGTCGAACGCTCGAGCAGCAGATTGCCGACTGCTCCTTTGACCCCTGCCTCATCGACATGGGCTCCGCGACCATGGCCCTCAGCGACGATACGATCACCCGACGTGCCGACATCTGGCGCTTTGCCACGCCCGCATACGCCGCGCCCGAAATGCTCACGCAGGATATCGAAGGCATCGCGGCCCTTCGCCGCTCGCCCGCCATCGACGTCTATGCGCTTTCGAGCATTCTGTACCAGCTCTACAGCGGTCGTAAACCGTTCGATGTCGAGTCGACGGGCGCTGCGGCAACCGGCTCGTTCTATCTCATAAAGACCAAGACAAAACCGGCACCGCTCGAGCCGCGTTGCGAGGGCGACAAAGCGCTTGTCCAGATCATCATGAAGGGTCTCTCAGTCGAGCAGTGCGATCGTCCCACCGAGCAGCAGATGCTCGAGGTGCTCTCGGCATACCTCACCGATGCCGAATCCGAGGGCCGCGAAGGCGCGGGCAGTGACGCCGCAATCGACATCGACTCCGGTACACACCTTAAGGTCGACGTCGCCGGCGAGCGCGCGCGAGAGATCCTGGAGCAGGCCCGGCACGATGCCATGACCCGCCGCCGCTTTATTATCGGTGGCGTCGTTGCAGCCGTTGCGGGGCTCAGCGTCATTGGGGCGGCGACCCATGGCTTTGGCATCCCCGACTACCTGGACGGCATCCGCGGTTCGCTTGACGACTACACTTGGGATCAGCTGCAGGAGATTTCGCTCAAGATTAAGGCCGCCGAGACCCGTAGCGAGGCACGCGAGATTGCCAAGCGCTATCACCTGCTCGATGCCGATGGGCATATCCCCTATCCGTGTACCAAGCGCGTCACGCTCACCAACGGGCTGCAGGTTGGCGCGCAGCTTGTGGGCATCCGCCACGATGAGCTTCTGGACGGGACGGGCAAGGCCGGACTGACGTTTATGTTCGATGCGGGTATTGCCGAGCGCAACGCTGCGGCTGAACCGCCGAGCGCCGGCTGGGCAGATTGCGAGCTGCGGGAATGGCTCAACGGCGACGGCCTTAAGCTGCTGCCCAACGAGTTGCGCGCACTCATCAAATCTGTCAAAAAGATCTCGAATAACGCTGGCGCCGCCAACAGTGCATCGTGTCTGAGCGAGTTGCCCGCAACCCTTTGGCTGCCCGCCATGGTCGAGCTGTGCGGTACGCAACCGCCCGATTCGTTTGCCAAGGACTTTCACTACCTGGCCGACATCTATAACGGCGAGGGCAAGGAGTACCAACTCTTCCGCGAGCTCAAGGTAAGTCCGTATACCACGAACGAGACGTTGGTTCGCCAGTGGAAGGGCAAGGACGCCTGTTGGTGGGAACGAACGGCGAGTCCCGACACATCGGAGAGCGAAGGCACGCTCTATATGAACCGCGTGGGGCACGACGGCGACGTCTTTACGTACGCAACGCCTGCGGAAAAGCCAAACAAGCTAACCTGTGTGATCCCCGGGTTCTGTATCTAGGCGGCGGGCGTCTTGCCGTGACGGGACCCCTCCCCGGCAATTGTCTCGATCTGTAACACTAGCTCGGCAGATACAGGCCTAGATGTTACAGAACGAGACAAACCCCAACCCTGCGAGACAACATCTCAATCTGTAACAGTAAGGGGTCAAAAACCGGTCCAGATGTTACAGATCGAGATGTTTGAGTTGACCGCGGACGGTCTGTCTCGATCTGTAACAGTTACGGCTCAAAAACTGGACCAGATGTTACAGATTGAGATGTTTGGCAAGGACGGGCCATCGGCCAACCATCCATTCTCATCTGTAACGAAATGTCATATTATTTTCTGCACTAGACACCCCCAGGGGGTATGGGTGTATAGTATCGGCAGGTTAACATTTCTGACACTACGCCACAGAAAGGAGAAGCCATGGCTCAAGATAAGTTCGACGTGGGTGGCATGACATGCGCCGCCTGCCAGGCGCACGTGGACCGCGCCGTCAGCAAGCTCGACGGCGTCCAAAGCGTCGCGGTCAACCTACTCGCCGGATCTATGCTGGTCGACTACGACCCCGCGCAGGTCACGCCCGACGACATCTGCACCGCCGTCGACCGCGCGGGCTACTCGGCATCGCCCGTCAGCGCGGGCACCGAAGCCGCCCCAAGCGGCAGCGCGCAAGCCAGGTCCGGCGCCGCCCATATGGAGTCGCCCACCAAAAAGCTGGAGGTCGCCGCCTCCGCCATGCGCACCCGCCTCATCATCTCGATCATCTTCCTCATCCCGCTGTTCTACATAGGCATGGGCCATATGCTCGGCTGGCCGCTACCCGGCATCTTCACCGACCACACCCACAGCATGACGCTCGCGCTTACCGAGCTCGTCCTGCTCATCCCTATCGTCTACGTCAACGACGCGTACTTTATCAACGGCTTCAAATCGCTCGCGCACGGCGCACCCACCATGGATGCGCTCATCGCGGTCGGCGCTACCGCGTCCATCGCCTGGTCGCTCTACGCTATGTTTATCATGGCCGACCAGCTGGCCGCCGGGCAGGTCCACAATGCCATGATGACGGGCATGGACAACCTGTATTTTGAGAGTGCCGGCACGATCCTGTCGCTCGTCACCGTGGGCAAATACCTCGAGACGCGCAGTAAGTCCAAGACCGGCGGTGCCATCGAGGCGCTGATCGACTTGGCGCCCAAGACCGCGACCGTCGTGGCCGAGGACGGCACCGAGACCACCGTCGACGTCGACGCCATCCTGCCCGGCCAGGTGCTGCGTGTGCGCCCCGGCGAGTCCATCCCCGTCGACGGCGTGGTGCTCGAGGGCGCCTCGGCCGTCGACGAAAGCGCGCTGACCGGCGAGTCCATCCCTGTGGAAAAGACCGCCGGCGACACCGTCAACGCCGCCACGGTCAACCGCACCGGATCGTTTACCTTCCGTGCCACGCGCGTGGGCGCCGACACGTCGCTCGCCAAGATCATCCAGCTCGTCGAGGACGCCAACGCCACCAAGGCGCCCATCGCCCGCATGGCCGATAAGGTCGCCGGCGTGTTCGTACCCGTCGTGTTTGCGATCTCGGCCGTGACTTTTGTGGCGTGGATGGTACTGACCGGCAGCGTCAACGAAGCGCTCACCTCCGCCGTGGCCGTGCTGGTGATCAGTTGTCCGTGCGCGTTGGGCCTGGCCACGCCGGTCGCCATTATGGTCGGCACCGGCAAGGGCGCCGAGATGGGCATTCTGTTTAAGAGCGCCGAGGCGCTGGAGAATCTGCGCAACGTGGGCACCGTGGTGCTCGACAAGACGGGCACCGTTACCCGCGGCAAGCCGGCCGTAACCGACATTGTGGTTGCCGAGCGCGTCGACGGCGCGCCCGTCATGAGCGAGAAAGCGCTGCTCAAGCTGGCCGCCGCACTGGAGCGCCAGAGCGAGCATCCGCTGGCAGAGGCGATTATGGCCGAGTGCGAGACACGCGGAATCGTCGCGCGCATGGTCGAGGACTTTGCCGCCGTGCCCGGCCGTGGCGTCACGGCGCGCGAAGGTCAAAACGCCATTGCCGCCGGCAACGTGCAGCTGATGAACGAGCTGGGAGTCACCGTGCCCGAGGGGCTCGCCGAGCAATTTGCCGCCGAGGGCAAGACGCCGCTGTTCTTTGCCAAGAACGGTGAGCTTGCCGGTACCATTGCCGTGGCCGATGAGGTTAAGGAGACGAGTGCCAGAGCCATTGCCGCGCTGCGCTCGCTCGGCGTCGACGTGCGCATGCTCACCGGCGATAACCGCGTGACGGCCGAGGCCATCGCCCGCCGCGTGGGGCTCACCAGCGAGCAGGTCATCGCCGACGTTCTACCCGCCGACAAGGAGCGCCACGTGCGCGAACTGCAGGACGCGGGCGGCAAGGTCGCCATGGTGGGCGACGGCATCAACGACTCCCCCGCCCTGGCGCGCGCCGACGTGGGCCTTGCGATCGGCACCGGCGCCGACATCGCCAAGGAGGGTGCCGACGTGGTGCTCATGCGCAGCGATCTTATGGATGTCGCCCGCGCTATTGAGCTGTCGCGCGCCACGATCCGCAACATCAAGCAGGACCTGTTCTGGGCGCTGTTCTACAACGGCATCGGCATTCCGCTGGCCGCGGGCGTGTTCTTCCCCCTCACCGGCTGGCAGCTCTCGCCCATGTTCGGCGCCGCAGCGATGAGTCTGTCGAGCGTATGCGTCGTGAGCAATGCACTGCGCCTACGAACCTTCCGTCCATCAGTTGCGGTGAAATAGGGCGTAATATGCTGAGCTAAACCGCTTTTAGTCCGTATTCCACCGCAACTTTAGGTACTCAACGAAAAGGAGACAACCATGAACTACACGATCAAAACCTCCGGCCTTATGTGCGGCCATTGCGACGCCACTGTCGAGACCGCGCTGCTCAACGTGGCCGGCGTGACCGATGCCGATGCCGACCACGAGACCCAGACCGTCCAGGTGGAGTGCGCCGACACCATAACCGCCGAGCAGCTCGCCGCCGCCGTCGAAGGCGCCGGCGAGAAGTTCCACGCCCTGTCCGTGACCGCCGCCTAGCAACTGCCGCCTGTCCCTCAGAAGTTGCGGTGAAATACGGACTGTTGAGCCGCCCTAGGCCTTTAAACAGTCCGTATTTCACCGCAACTGATGGGGGTATCTGGAAGATCGACCAGAAACGAGGACCCGCCATGATGGCAGACCATAAATCGGTGACCCGCATGCTCAAGACGGCTCGCGGGCAGATCGACGGCATCCTGAGGATGGTCGAGGAGGACCGTTACTGCGTCGACATCTCCACGCAGCTCATGGCGACGCAGGCACTCATCGCGCGCATTAACGCCGATGTGCTCAAAGCCCATATCGAGGGCTGCGTCGCATCTGCCATCGAATCGGGCGACGAAGAACTCAAAGCCGCCAAGCTCGCCGAAATCGAACGCGTCGTCGACAAGCTCGCCAAGTAATTGGTGCGAAGGGGACAGGTACGTTTGCACCACCTTGGTGCAGATTAACCTGTCCCCCATGCACCAAATGGGGTATAAAGGCGTGCAGCATATCGAATGAGAGGCAGTTTGCATGGATAACTTTATGAAAGGTCGCAACGGTGCCGACGAACTCACCATCGTGCTTGGCTTTTTCGGCATCATCCTCGCGATGATCGGGTCGCTCGCACATTTCCAGTGGCTCAGCTGGATCGCCATCGCCGTCATCGTGATCGGCGTGCTGCGCGGCTTGTCCAAGAACGTCGATGCCCGCCGCAAGGAGAACGAGGCCTTTGTCGCCGCGACCGCCAACGTTCCCGGCTTGGGCAAGTTCGTCGCCAGCTTGGACGGCGGCGCTGCGGCGGCCAATGCCTCGCGCGCAGCCGGCACCAGCAAAGAAGACCTGGAGCGCGCCAAGCGCACAGCCAAGAAAATGTGGAAGGGTCGAAAGACCACGGCCTACCTCAAGTGCCCCAACTGCGGCCAGATGCTCTCCGTCCCCAAGGGCAAGGGCAAAATCCGCGTCACCTGCCCCAAGTGCCACGCCAAGATGGAAACCCGCTCCTAGCGCCCGTACGTGGGACAAATTAATCAGGTTTGTTTGTCCCAAATCTTAAGCATTTGTTCGATAAAAAAGCCGAGGCCTCGCACTGAGACCTCGGCTTTTTTGCATGGGGCGACGACATTCGACGAAGCTGTCGCCCCGTCACGCCAGAGCCTACGCCACGCCGTCGCGGGCGAGCTCCTCGGCCAGCGCCTCGGCAGGCATGGCCATGATCGCGTCGAGCTCGGTGTCAACCTCGGAAATGTGCTTGACCTTCAGCTTGCGCACCAAGCCGCCGCGGCACATCACGTGCGCCGGCTCGCGCAGGGCCGACAGGTCATCCAGAGGATTCTCGCGCGTCACCAAAATGTCGGCCGCCTTGCCGCACTCGATCGTGCCGGTCTCGTCGCCCAGGCCCAGCAGCTCGGCATTGACCTGCGTGGCCGTGTGTAGCGCAAAGGCATTGCTCACGCCGACGTACTTGGCAAAGTAAGCCACCTCGCGCCACATGTCGTACTGCGTCACGAACGGGCAGCTCGAGTCCGTGCCCAGGCCCACCTTGACGCCGGCATCCAGTGCGGCGCGGGCGCTCTCGATAATACCCGAGCACACGATGTCACCGTTCTTCTTTTGCGTATCGGTCGAATGGGTCTTCTCCGGATCGAGCAGTACAAACGGCAACGCCGGACTGATCGTGCAGGTCACGCTCGGTGCGCGCCCCTCGAGCTGCGTACCCGCGGCGCCGCGATACAGGTCCAAGATCTCGGGCGTCATCGGAGCGCCATGCTCGATCGTGTCGACGCCGGCCTGAAGCGCGGCCTTTACGCCCTCAGTGCTCTCGACATGGGCCATAACCGGAAGGCCAACCTCGTGTGCCGCTTTGCACGCCGCCGCGGCGACATCGACCGGCATGCGCAGCACGCCAGGCTCTCCCACTTCGGTCGCATCGAACACGCCGCCCGTCACGAACAACTTGATGACGTCGGCACCGCGCGCATACAGGTCGCGTACCTGCTCGGCTGCCTCGGCGGGACTATTGGCTACCTGCGCGAACAAGCCTGCGCCATGACCGCCCGGCACCGTGACGCCCGTGCCCGGCGCGACAAGACGCGGACCCTGATACTTGCCGGCGTCGATGGCGTTGCGCACGGCGATGTCGGCAAACAGCGGATCGCCCGCACCACGCACCGTGGTCACGCCACTTGCCAGCTGTTGCTGGGCGCTGCCTTTGAGGATGTGGCGGACGATGGCGCGGCCCATGGGGTTGTCGAGCTTCTTCATGAGCGCGCCCGCATCGCCCGCCGAAACCGGCTTGCCCGAGCCGCACAGATGCACATGCATATTGATGAGACCTGGCATGAGATACGCCCCTGCCAGGTCGATGACCTCGGCACCTGCAGGCGCCTGCGCCACAGCACTCGGCCCCATCCACGTGATGACACCGCGCTCAACGGCCACGGCCATGTCGGGCTGCGGCTCCATATGTTCCGAACCATCCAGAACGGTCGCATTGATAAACAACGTGGGACGATCGGCAGTCGCCATATCGGACTCCTCCCCCTCAATTAACATGAACATTTGTTCATTATCACCTAGTCCAGTAGGGCTGCTGCAGACATATCGGCTAACGGAGAAAGGAGGGGAATATGAGGGAGGACGGGAGTCGATGCAGCCCTTCCCCAGCGGTGCCTACAAAACATCTCAATCTGTAACAGGAGAACCGTCTTTGAGCCTCCAGATGTTACAGAACAAGATCTTTCGGTCGCATACCCACCCTTTATCTCAATCTGTAACAGATAGACCGGTTTTCAGCAGCTAGATGTTACAGATTGAGACATTCGGTCGAGGCCGCACTTGTTCATCTCAATCTGTAACAATTACGGGCCCAAACAGCCCCAAGATGTTACAGACCGAGACAAACCCTCTCAGCGCCCATACCACTGACGCTTCCATTCCTCAGCCAAATCCGCCTGTTGCGGAATACCCGCCAGCCTCATCTTCTCGACCAGCTTCACCGGATTCTTAAGCTCGTTAAACGTAAACCGAAGCACCTTATGCCCGAGCATTGTCAGATGGGATTCCCGCTGACGCTCCGCCACAAACGGATCGATCGGCTCCCGGCCCTCGCCGGTCTGCAGCGTATACTTTCCCTTTCCGTCGAGCTCGCCGATGATGCACGTCCCGTTCCCGAGCCTCCAGAAATAATCGACCCGAAACACGTTGCTCGGATTAAGCGGGTCGCGAAACTCCACCTGCAACTCCGGAACCGGAAAGCCATATGCAATAAAGAACGCCCGGAAACGAGATTCGCCGCCGTTTTCGGACAGCCTGTCCGCATGCGATGCAATCACCTGCGCCCTGCGATACCCACGCCGACCTTCGCAATCGGCGCGAAGCCGCTCACACAGTTCATCGCGCGACGAACCCTTCGCCCGCAAGGCAGAATCGGCAATTGCCAACCCATACGAAAACGGCGCGCGCAGCAGGCAATCCTCCACCGTGCGCCAAAACGGCGTCACCCGCACACCGTCGACGCGCTCAAGTGCGCCCGCCGTCTGCGGACGCAGCAACCTGCACCCACTGCTCAACGCCGCAGAGCAGCCCGTCTTAACAAGAAAACGCGGGCCGAGCAAATCATTGGGCACCTCCAGCCCCCACAGAAGTGCCGCGTCGTATCCCCAAAACGCCCAATCGGGATGAAACTTCGCAAGCCCCTTGATGGTCCGCAGCGCCCGCTCCGACGGCGTCAACAAATCCCAATCATGTTGGAAGCAGAACAGGTACGGCTCGGGCTCCGCGATATCATCGGTCCCCACATGGCGCCGCAGCCACATGAGCTCGGCATTGTCGTGAGTTGCAAGCAGCGTACCTTGCTCCCCTGCCTCCGTGAGCCGCGCGAGCATCCTATTCCGCGCCAACGTGTTGCGAGTCGCATGTTTATGCTTGCAGACGGTACCGGACACCTTCATCACCACCACATCAGACAAACGAACCATTGTCTCTGTTGCCCGCCGCGCCAAACATCTCAATCTGTAACAGGAAGACGGCATTTGAGCTTCCAGATGTTACAGAACGAGATCTTTCTGCAGCGGTCGAACCCTTTGTCTCGATCTGTAACAGGTGGACCGGTTTTTAGCAGCTAGATGTTACAGATTGAGATAATTCATCGGTGGCCAACCTTCAGTCTCGATCTGTAACAGTTACGGACCAGAATTACCTCCAGTTGTTACAGATCGAGACATTCGGACAGCCCGCGCCAGTTCATCTCAATCTGTAACAGGTAGACGGCATTTGAGCTTCCAGATGTTACAGAACGAGATCTTTCTGCAGCGGTCGAACCCTTTGTCTCAATCTGTAACAGGTAGACCGCGTTTTGACAGCCAGTTGTTACAGATCAAGACAAGCTGGCATCGGCCCCGCCCCTACTCCCATTCCTGCTCGTAGATATTGAGCGACTTCACGTACCGCCCTTGGGCGCCCATGATGTCGCGGACGAGCCGCAGGAAGAAACTGATGCACGAGGTGTCAAAACCGTCCTGCAGGTCCTCCGGATGCACCGCGCCCGGTCCGTCGACCGCCGTGTCGCTCAGGCGCGCGATGTCATACAGGTAGAGCTGTCCCGCCGTCAGCCAGATATTGTCCACGCACGCGAGTCGCACCGCGATCGCGCCATCGTTCCAGTGCTCCTTTTGCACGATATGTGGGTCGTAGACGTCAAAGCGACGGTCGGTGCGCGTGTCCTTCAGCACGACCATGCCAGTCGCGGGATCCTTGTCCAAAATGCCAAAGCGCGAGAAATACTGCGTGTCACGCACCTGCTTAAGTCGCTCGAGCGAAGCGGGCGAAATTGACGCTGGCGGCTCGTCAACATACAGTTCGAGCAGCGTCGCGCCACGGCGATAGGGGCGCTCGAAGAGCAGCCAATCGGTAAACGCCATGTTATAGGCCATGATTTCGTTTTGCGAAGGCTCGGTGCAATAGCTGAGCCACGGATCGACAATGATCTCGAACTGCTCGCGCGCCGGCTCCAGGAATTGAAACTTCCGCAGCATCCAAAAATGGGCCATGTCGGCAATATCGTTACCGACGGCTTCTGCCAGATGCGCTCGGTCTAAAACGTGGTCAGTCATGGCATCCTCCTCAAATCGATGGGCCTCGATTTGAGCTTACGGGGAGGGCAGACGACCGTGGCCAGCACGGGCAAAATGGGCCTCCGGCTGCAAACCAAATGCTGACCAAACACTTGACGGAACACTTGACCGAATGAGCGCACTACAAAGAAACCGCAGGTAGACATAGACAGCAAACCTGCCATTTTGAGCCAAGTACCCGTTACCACCACAGAAACAGCAGAGCACCACAGCCCAAGAAGTCGACGAATGAACACCCACACGTCGACAAACGAACAGGCACCCCGCAAAGAGTGTCCCAGACTGCCGGCAAAAAAGGAACGTCCCCAGCTGCCGGCACTTGGGAACGTTCCTTTTGGGCCAGCCGTTGGGGACAGCCTTTGTCGATTCAGTTGTGGACAGTCGCCTTACAGCTCAAGCGCCTCGGCGACTTCGGCGGCGCAGGCCAGGGCATCGGCCATGGCGTTCACCACGAGCGAGCTGCCGTTGCGGGCGTCGCCGGCCACATACACCGGCGTGGCATCGGCGGCGACACCGTCCGTGCGAGCCGCGAGGTGCGAACCCTCGACAGCCATCACGGGCAGCGGACGGCCAGCGGTGGCGACAGGCACGCGAACAGCGTCGAACACGCCATGCTCGGGACCGGTAAAGCCGCAGGCGATGAGCACCAGCTGCGCCGGCACCTCGTGCTCGGAGCCTACAATGCGCTCTGGCTTTCCTGCCGACCAGTCCAGATCGACCACGCGCAGACCCGCGGCCGCACCCTTCTTGTCCAACAGCACCTCGACCGTATCCACGCCCCAGGCACGCATCTCGCCGCCCATCCCGGCGATAGCCTCCTGCTGGCCGTAGTCGGTCTTCTTCACGTTGGGCCACTGTGGCCAAGGGTTACTCGCTGTGCGCTTATCGGGCGCCGCCGGCAAGAACTCAAACTGGCGCACGCTGCGCGCACCTTGGCGCACCGCGGTACCCACGCAGTCGTTGCCGGTATCACCGCCGCCAATGACCACGACATCCAGACCACGCGCGTCAATGGCAGGCTCGCCGCCGTCGAGCACCGAGACGGTCGAGGCCGTCAGATAGTCCACGGCGTACACCACGCCCGGAGCGTCAATGTTCGCAGCCGAAAGGCCACGCGGAGCACGGGCGCCGGCAGCCACCACGACGGCGTCAAAGCCGTCGAGCTTGGCGGCAACCTTGGGATCGCTTACGTCGGCGTTCAGCTCAAACACAATGCCCAGCTCACGCATGAGTGCCACGCGACGCTCGACCACGGACTTCTCGAGCTTCATGTTGGGGATGCCATACATGAGCAGGCCACCCGGACGATCGTCGCGCTCAAACACCGTCACGCGGGCACCACGACGGGCGAGCTCCCACGCGGCCACCAGGCCAGCAGGGCCGGAGCCCACCACGGCAACCGTGGGCGCGCCCTCCCCCGCCGGCTCAAAGCGGCGCGGACCGCCGTTGGCCCACTCGTGGTCGCTGATCGCACGCTCGTTGTCGTGAATCGTCGTGGGCTGGCCGTCGACCGAACCCAAGTTGCACGCGGCCTCGCACAGCGCCGGGCACACGCGGCTCGTGAACTCGGGCATGGGCGAGGTGAGCGACAGGCGCTCGGCCGCCTCGTCCCAGCGGCCGCGATACACCAGCTCATTCCACTCGGGAATCAGATTGTGCAGCGGACAGCCGCTCGGACGCGCCTTGCCAAAGCTCGCGCCCATCTGGCAAAATGCCACGCCGCACATCATGCAGCGGCTCGCCTGGGCACGGCGCGCGTCGTCGTCGAGCTCCACGTACAGCGGATCGAAATCGCGGCTGCGCTCCTCCACGGGGCGAAGCTCGTGGGTCACGCGATCGATATCAAGAAAAGCACCTGGCTTACCCATGGCACTTACGCCTCCTTCTTGGTCGAAGCAACAGAGCCGGTAGCGACCACGGGCGCAGCGCCCGCAGCACCGCCCGCGACATCGAAGCGAGCGACATCCGCGGCACTCGCGCGACCGGTCACAATGTCAAACGCCAGCTCCTCTGCCTGCGTGTGCGTCTTGCCGGCAGCCTCGCCCGCAGCGACAATCGCCAGCACGCGCTCGTACTCGGTCGGAATGACCTTCACAAAGTGCTTGCTCATCGAGTCGAAGCTGTAGAGCAGCTTAATGCCGCGCGGGCTCTGCGTCGCGTCCACGTGCTCCTGGATAAGCTTGCGGATCTGCGCCAGCTCGTCGGCCGTCGGGGCCTTGAGCTCAACGCTCTCGTGGTTCACGCGGGCATCGAGCGTGCCGTACTGGTCATAGACATAGGCCACACCGCCCGTCATGCCGGCGGCGAAGTTCTGCCCGACCTCGCCCAAAATGAGCGCCAGACCACCCGTCATGTACTCGCAGCCATGGTTGCCGCAGCCCTCGACCACCACGGTGGCGCCGGAGTTGCGCACGCCAAAGCGCTGGCCGGCCAGACCGTTAATGAAGCCACGGCCGCTCGTGGCGCCAAAGAACGCAACGTTGCCCACGATGATGTTCTCGTCGAACTTGTAGGTCGCATGCGGGTTGGGGCGCACGGAGACCTCGCCGCCCGAAAGGCCCTTGCCAAAGTAGTCGTTGGCGTCGCCGCACACGTTGAGCGTCACGCCGCGCGGCAGGAAGGCGCCAAAGCTCTGACCAGCCGAACCATCGCAATCGATGGTAATGGAGCCGGCGGGCAAACCCTCGGGATGCGCCTTGGTCACCGCGTTGCCCAGGATGGTGCCCACGCAACGGTTGACGTTGGCGATATCGGCGCGGAAGCGAATCGGACGCAGGTGCGCACGGGCATCGGCCGTATAGGGCACGAACAACGTGGAGTCGAGCGTCTTGTCGAGCTCGCTGTCCGCGGCCATCTGCGGCAGGAAGTGACGACCGTCGGCACCCGGGATATGGGCACCAAACTCGCAGGTCGCGCTCGCCAGCACGGGCGACAGGTCGAGCAGGTTGGCCTTGCGGTTGCCCGGGACCTCGATCTGGCGCAAGCACTCGGGATGGCCGACCATCTCGTCGACGGTGCGGAAGCCCAGGCTCGCCATGACCTCGCGCAGCTGCTCGGCAACAAAGAGCATAAAGTGCTCGACGTGCTCGGGCTTGCCGCGGAAGCCGCGACGCAGGCGACAGTTTTGCGTAGCGATGCCGGCCGGGCAGGTATCCTGCTGGCAGTCGCGCTGCATGAGGCAGCCCATGGAGATGAGCGGCATGGTCGCAAAGCCAAACTCCTCGGCGCCCAACAGGCAGGCGACGGCAACATCGGTGCCGTCCATGAGCTTGCCGTCGGCCTCGAGCACCACGCGGGAGCGCAGGCCGTTTTGCAGCAACGTCTGCTGGGCCTCGGCAAGGCCAAGCTCCAGCGGCAGACCGGCGTGCCAGATCGAATCGCGCGCCGCGGCACCGGAGCCGCCGTTGTGGCCGCTGATCAAGATCTTGTCGGCGGCACCCTTGGCCACACCGGTGGCGATGGTGCCGACACCGGCCTCGCTGACCAGCTTGACCGACACGCGAGCGCCGGGGTTGGCGTTCTTAAGGTCAAAGATCAGCTCTGCCAGGTCCTCGATGGAGTAGATGTCGTGGTGCGGCGGAGGCGAGATCAGGCCGATGCCGGGCGTGGACTGACGAACCTCGGCAATCCAGGGGTAGACCTTCTTGCCGGGCAGGTGGCCGCCCTCGCCGGGCTTGGCGCCCTGGGCCATCTTAATCTGAATCTCGAAGGCGCTGCACAGGTAGCGGCTCGTCACGCCAAAGCGCGCGCTTGCCACCTGCTTGATGGCGGAGTTCTTGGAGTCACCGTTAGCCAGCGGGGTCTCGCGACGCGGGTCCTCGCCGCCCTCGCCCGAGTTGGAACGGCCGTGCAGGCGGTTCATGGCGATGGCCATGCACTCGTGTGCTTCCTTGCTGATGGAGCCGTACGACATGGCGCCGGTGTTAAAGCGGCGGACGATGTTGAGCGCGGGCTCCACCTCGTCGAGTGCCACCGGGGTGCGACCGTTGGCATTAAAGTCCAGCAGGTCACGCAGGCGCACGGCACGGCCGGTGCGGTGCAGGCGGGCGCTGTACTCCTTAAAGGTGTCGTAGCTGTCCTCGCGGCAGGCGGTCTGCAGCAGGTAGACGGTCTGCGGGTCGATAAGGTGATCCTCGCCGCCGAGCGGGCGCCACTTGGTCAGACCCAGTGTGGGCAGCTGATCGGAAGCCGGGCTCTTAAGGATAGCGAGCGCGGCGTCGTAGCGCTCGTTTTGCTCGCGCTCAACGTCCTCGACACCCATACCGCCCACACGGCTCACCGTGCCGGCAAAGTACGCGTTGACGAACTCCGGCGTAAAGCCCACGGCCTCGAAGATCTGCGCCGAATGGTAGCTCTGCACCGTGGAGATGCCCATCTTGGACATGATGGAAACGATGCCGGCGGTCGCAGCCTTGTTGTAGTTGGCGATGCCCTGCTCGGCCGTCACATCCAGGTCGCCGCGTGCCGCCAAATCGCGGATGCACGCATGCGCGTTATACGGATAGATGCCGCTCGCGGAGTAGCCCACCAGCGCCGCAAAGTCGTGCGGAGACACGGCATCGCCGCACTCCACCACGATATCGGCAAAGGTACGCACGCCGGCGCGAATCAGGTGGTTGTGCACGCAGCCCACGGCGAGCAGCGACGGCACAGGGACCTCGCCCGCCGCAGCACGGTCGCTCAGCACCACGATGTTCACGCCATCGCGAACCGCGGCCTCGACGTCTTCGGCAAGCTGCTTGAGTGCAGCCTGCAGCGCGCCCTCACCCGCGTCGCGGCGGTACACGGCACGGAAACGGCGGGTCTTAAAGCCCACGCGGTCGATGGCGCAGATACGCTCGAACTCCTCCTCGCTCAGCAGTGGGCGCTCCAAGCGCACCAGCTGACAGGCCGTACGGGAGTCCTCGAGCAGGTTGCCGTGGTTACCCAGGTAGAGCGTGGTCGAGGTGACCATATGCTCGCGCAGGGCGTCGATCGGCGGGTTCGTGACTTGAGCGAACAGCTGATAGAAATAGTCGTAGAACGAGCGCGTCTTCTTGGACAGGCAGGCCAGCGGCGCATCGATGCCCATCGAAGCGAGCGGTGCCTTGCCCTGCTGGGCCATGGGACGCACGACCTCGTCGACGTCATCCCAGTGGTAGCCAAGCTTGGCCATACGCACGGCGGCGGGCACCTCGGCGTCCTCGGCGGGCGTTGCCGCAACGGGCTCATCGAGCGCGTCAACGGTCAACGTCTCCTCGGCAATCCAATCACGGTAGGGCTTTTCCTTGGCGTAACGGGCGCGCAGCTCATCGTTGTAGATGACGCGACCGCGGGCAAAGTCGACCTCGAGCATCTGGCCTGGTCCCAGGCAGCCGCTCGTCAGGATGTTCTCGGGGCTCACCTCGATGGTGCCCACCTCGCTTGCCAGCATAAAGCGACCGTCGCGCGTCACATAGTAGCGGGCGGGGCGCAGGCCGTTACGGTCGAGGGCGGCACCCAGCGTGCGACCGTCGGTAAAGGCGATGGCCGCCGGGCCATCCCACGGCTCCATGAGCATGGACTGGTAAGCGTCGTAGGCGCGGCGCTCCTCACTCAGGCTGTCGTTGTGGTCCCACGGCTCAGGCAGCAACATGGACGCGGCACGCGTAAGCGGGCGACCGTTCATGACCAAAAACTCAAGCACATTGTCCAGAATCGCGGAATCGGAGCCCTCGCGGTTGATGATGGGCATCACGCGCTCAAGATCGTGCTGCAGCACGGGGCTGTACAGGTTGGGTTCGCGGGCGCGAATCCAGTTGACGTTGCCCTTGAGAGTGTTGATCTCGCCGTTGTGGATGATAAAGCGGTTGGGATGTGCGCGCTCCCAGCTGGGCGTGGTGTTGGTGGAGTAGCGCGAGTGGACGAGCGCCACGGCCGTTTTGACGGCGGCGTCGTTGAGGTCGATGAAGAAACGGCGCATCTGCGTGGCCACAAGCATGCCCTTGTACACGATGGTGCGCGAGCTCATGGAGCACACATAGAAGATCTTGTCGCGCAGGGCGAACTCAGCGTCGGCCTTCTTTTCGATGGTGCGGCGGCACACGTACAGGCGGCGCTCGAATGCGTCGCCGGCCGGCGTGTCGTCGGGGCGGCCCAGAAAGGCCTGCAGGATGGTAGGCATGCAGGCGCGGGCCGTCTCGCCCAGGTCGTGCGGGTCGACGGGCACCTCGCGCCAAAAGAGCAGCGGCACGCCGGCCTCGGCGCAGCCCTCCTCAAACACGCGACGGGCATCCTCTACGCCCTTGTCGTCCTGCGGGAAGAACAGCATGGCCACGCCATAGTCGCCCTCTGCCGGCAGAATCTGGCCGCACTTTTGAGCCTCTTTGCGGAAAAAGTGATGCGGGACCTGAAACAGGATGCCGGCGCCGTCGCCGGTATTCTTCTCGAGTCCCGTACCGCCGCGGTGCTCCAAGTTGACCAGAATGGACAGCGCATCGTCCAGAATCTGGTGATGGCGCTCGCCGTTGATATCGGCAAGCGCGCCGATGCCACATGCATCGTGGTCGAATTCGGGGCGATAAAGGCCCTGCTGCTGAGCGGAATCTGCCTGCATCGCGATCCTCCCCTAGATATTTAGACAGTCAGTTGAATAGGCATACTAGGAGCATCGCCGGCCTGTTGTGTTTCCCACCCGTTTCGAAACAATCGCGTAACGCACGCCCTACGAGTGGACACCGCCGACCTCAAGGGCGACAACATAGGCCCCAAGTTCGGCCTGTAAGCTCACCGCTTCAAACATCTCAATCCGTAACAGTAAGACCCAATTTCGACGACTAACTGTTACAGATTGAGATGTTTTCGAGAGACGGTTCCGAATGTCTCAATCTGTAACATGAAGGGCCGGTTTTGGCGGTCAGCTGTTACAGATCGAGATTTTCCATAGGACCATTTCTTCCTGTCTTGATCTGTAACACCTAGACCCAATTTCCATCCCTAGTTAATACAGATCAAGACATTTCGGCAATCCCCTTTCACCGTCCCATTCAAATACAACAATTTTGTTAGTCATGGTTAACTTTTTAGCATAAAACGGGTATCCTTTGCGGCGTCAAGCAAACGGCACGCACACCGTGCCAGATCAAGGAGGCCCCTATGGCACACCGAGCAGACCGACAGACAATGCAACTTGTCCTTATCCGTCACGGAGAATCCGAGTGGAACAAACTCAACCTGTTCACCGGCTGGACCGACGTAGAACTCACCGACACGGGCCGCGAAGAAGCCGCAGCAGGCGGTCGAGCCCTCAAAGAAGCGGGCTTCGACTTCGACGTCTGCTACACCTCGCGTCTCAAGCGCGCAATTCACACCCTCGACATCGTGCTCGGCCAAATGGATCGCGAGTGGTTGCCCGTCATCAAATCCTGGAAGCTCAACGAGCGCCACTACGGAGCGTTGCAGGGTCTCAACAAGGCCGATGCCGCAGCGGAGCACGGCGACGAGCAGGTGCTCATCTGGCGCCGCTCCTTCGATGTCTGCCCGCCGGCACTCGAGCCGGACGACGCGCGCGATCCCCACACCCAGGAGCAATACCGTGATGTCGCGCCCGATCAGCTGCCCTATACCGAGTGCCTCAAGGACACGATCGCCCGCGCCTGGCCTTATTTCGAAGACGAGATTCGCCCCCAGATGCTCGCCGGCAAGCGCGTACTCATCGCCGCACACGGCAACTCCCTGCGCTCACTCGTCATGAAGCTCGAGCACCTCACGCCCGAGGAGATCCTCAAGGTCAACATCCCCACCGGCGTGCCGCTCGTCTACACCTTCGACACCGATTTCAACGTCCTCGACAAGCGCTACATCGGCGACCCGGCGACCATCGCCGCCAAGATCGACGCCGTGGCCAATCAGGGCAAAGCGCACAAGTAGCCCCAACCCAAATCCGACGCGTGGCGCCGCACGACCCAGATGCGACGTCACGCCGCCCATACGCAGGAGCTCACCATGCTCAACCATCTCAAACAACACTTTGGCTCCCGACGCACCGGTGGTCACGGAGGCCTAGACATTGCGCGGCATATCGGCCCCGGGCTGCTCGTGACCGTCGGCTTTATCGACCCGGGCAACTGGGCCTCCAATATGGCCGCGGGCTCGCAGTTTGGCTACGCGCTGCTGTGGATCGTCACGCTATCCACGATTATGCTCATCGTGCTGCAGCACAACGCGGCGCACCTGGGTATCGCCACGGGCGCCTGCCTTGCCGAGGCCACGACACGTTACCTCCCCCGCTTCGTCGGGCGTACGGTGCTCGCCAGCGCCTATCTCGCGACCATCGCCACCGCCATGGCCGAAGTCCTGGGTGGCGCGATTGCCCTTCAAATGCTCTTTGGGCTGCCCGTGCGCGCGGGCTGCGTCATCGTGGCGGCAGTATCGATGGCGATGCTCATGACGAGCTCCTACAAGCGCGCCGAACGCTGGATCATCGCCTTCGTGGGTGTGGTGGGACTCTCGTTTTTAGCAGAGCTCGCGCTGGTCAAAGTCGACTGGCCGCAAGCAACCGCAAGCTGGATCATCCCCAGCATGCCTGCCGACTCGGCAACGATTATCGTGAGTGTCCTGGGTGCGGTCGTTATGCCACACAACCTTTTTCTGCACTCCGAGGTCATCCAATCCATGCACTTCGAAGGCCAAGGCGAGCAAGTTATCGAAGAACGTCTGCACTACGAGCTCTTCGACACGCTCTTTTCGATGGGCGTGGGCTGGGCAATCAACTCGGCCATGGTCATCCTTGCCGCAACGACCTTCTTTGCGCACGGCATGGTCGTAGACGACCTCGCCGTCGCAGCGGCCACGCTCTCCCCCATTCTGGGCCCGGCGAGCTCGACCATCTTTGCGATAGCGCTGCTGTTCGCGGGACTATCGAGCAGCGTGACAGCGGGCATGGCGGCGGGAACCATCACTGCGGGCATGTTCGACGAGGAATACGATATCCACGACCGACATTCCTCGATCGGGGTGGCGGCCTGTTTCGTCGGCGCAGTGACGGCGTGCCTGGTCGTCCCAAATCCTTTTGAAGGTCTCATCTGGAGTCAGGCACTGCTGTCGCTTCAGCTACCGATTACGGTCTTTGTGCTCATACGGCTCACCAGTTCACCCCGCGTCATGGGCAAATACGCCAATTCGCGCCCGCTCAACGCGCTGCTCGTAGGGATTGGTGCCATCGTGACGATTCTCGATGTCGTGTTGTTGACAGGGATGTAATGGGACGGGGCACCTACCCAGGCAAACGTCTCGATCTGTAACATCTAGACCCGCTTTTGATGTCTAGATGTTACAGATCGAGATCATTCCGAGGGACAGCTCCGTTTGTCTCAATCTGTAACAAGTGGACCCAATTTCCACCGTTAGATGTTACAGATTGAGACAAAAGGTCGGCCGGACTCACAACAGACAGGATCGGCCAACAGCAACCGTGATCCCTTGGGGGCGGAGAAAAAGGGTCCCGGCCGGGATATCCGACCGGGACCCTTGGACAGAGCTATATGTTGCCGTGAGCCGCGTGCCGACGAGCTACTCCTCGACGAGCTCAAACTGATCGGGACCGACGCCGCACACCGGGCACACATAATCCTCGGGCAGCTCGGGCGTATCGACCTCAACCTCGTAACCGCAAACGACGCACACGAACTTATACGTCTTCTTCTCCTCAGCCATGATGTTCTCCTCTCGAACGCGACTGGTGATGTACTTCGCTTATTAGTATATGTTATCAATAATATAATGCAAGTATTTTTAAAACATTTCTAGCCTTGATACGAGGACGCCTTCGGAGGCGTCTTGCCCTTCAGGACCTTATGGTAGTAATCGTAGGTGAGCGGCGTCTCGTCGCTCAGGCGCTCGGCATCCCCGACCTCGCCGATAAACAGTAGATGCGTACCCACATCCACAGTGTCGATCAAACGGCAGCTAAACAGGGCCGTCGCGTGCTCGGGCACATAGGGCATGCCCAGAGCCGTCTCGCGGGTCTCGTATTTGGCAAACTTGTCATAATCGCTGCTGGTGCGGAACCCAAAGTTACCGATGTAGAGCATGTCGGCGGTCTGATCGATCACGGTCAGTGCGAACGCTTTGGCCGATGCGATGACGCCCGAGGTGACGTTGTCCTTGTTCACGGCAACCGAAATGCGCGACGGCATGGACGTCACCTGCACCGCAGTGTTGATGACGCAGCCGGCACGCAGCCCGTCTGCCGCGGCGCTCACCACGTACAGACCGCTCGGCATGGTAAAGAACGCAGTTTTGTCCATAACAATCACTCCCCTAACCCGGGTTGGAACCTCATGGATGTATGTACCCACAAAAAAGGCAGCGCCCATAACGGACGCCGCCTTTGAAACATATGTGTCAGAACAGTAAGAAAGATGAGACGCCCGCAGTTGCGGTGAAATAGGGACTGAATAGCCCCCTCAAACAGGCAAACCAGTCCGTATTCCACCGCAACTTATGAAGGACGGTCAGCGGTTGCGTTCCTTGAGGGCGCGGTCGATCTCGCGTTGGACATCACGCTTGGCCATGTCCTCGCGCTTGTCGTAGAGCTTCTTGCCGCGACCCAGGCCCAGCAGCAGTTTTACGCGACCGTCGGTATTAAAGTAGAGCTCCAACGGAACCAGCGCATAACCACGGTTGCGAAGTTTGCCGTCAAGAAAGTCGATCTCCTTGCGGTGCAGCAGCAGACGGCGCCGACGGTCGGGATCGCGATTCCACACGCCACCATGGCTATAAGGGTGGATATGCAGGCCGACGAGCCAGCACTCACCGCCACGAATCAATGCAAAGG
This sequence comes from uncultured Collinsella sp., assembly GCA_902479135.1. Lineage (GTDB taxonomy): Bacteria > Actinomycetota > Coriobacteriia > Coriobacteriales > Coriobacteriaceae > Collinsella. The sequence goes on from CABSNU010000009.1 coordinate 40,679, forward strand.
TATCGGTGATCTGGCAGGCGCGCTCGCGAATCGACTTGACCTCGGTGCCGCTCAGCTCAATACCGCACTCAAACGTCTCATCGATAAAGTACTCGTGATGTGCCGAGCGATTCTTGGAAATGAGCTTGCGCTCGCGCTTACTGGGCATCGCCGGCCTCCTTGGCGCCATTGGCGTTTGAGCCCGCAGCCTCGCGCTTTGCCCTGCGCTCGGCATTAAGCTCGGCATCGCTCTCGCGCACCAGCTTGATAATCGCCGCGCATGCCTCCTCGCCCACCAGGTCGCGGGCACGGACCGTCAGACGCGTAGCCTCCTGCTTGTCGCCGTCGCTTGCAGCATCGGTCGCGCACATGATCAGGCAGATGGCGATCTCGGCCGAAGGCGAGGTCGGCACGCCCTGCAGGGCGAGCTCACCCATCACATGGTCGTCACTCTCGTCCGCGGCATCCGGATAGGTGGTATGGATCTTGTTGAGCAGGCGCGTCGTATGCGCATCATTGGGCGCCAGGCGCAGCGCCAGACGCGCGCAGCCCACGGCAGCCGAAATGTTCTCGGTCTCGGGCTCCAAGAAGTACTGACCCAAGTTGGTGTAGGCGCGTGCGGCGCACTTACCGTCGCTCGCGCGCTCCAGCACCGAGAACGAGAGCGATGCCCACTCCTGCTTGTCCTCAAGCGCGCGGAACAGCTCGGCCAAGTCCAAGCGATAGTTGCAGTTCATGGGATCCCAACGCACGGCCTGCATCAGGGCATTCCGAGCACTCACATAATCCTGCTGGCGAATGTAGGCAAACGCCATGTCGGAGTACAGGCGGTCAAAGGGAACCTCGACCTGCACCAGCTCGCGCGGATCCTTCTCCACACGGCGATAGGCCAGGCGCTCAAACTTGCTGTCGAAGCTAAAGTACTGGCGCTTCTCCTCCGTCTTGCACTCAGCGTCGATATACTCCTCGGCGAGCTCCACCAGACGCTCAAGCAGCGGCGTCGCCGTAGCCAGGTCGCCCTGCGCCAGATAGTTCTCGGCATACGTGATGTCTTCCAAGCTGATAGGCAGGTCCATGACAACTCCTCGGTCCGGGCGGCAGACTCAACGCGCGCCTTAAATATCGGTCAATACACAAAACCCGGGTCTCTTACGAGGCCCGGGCGTTCAATTTTGGTAGCCCGTACCAGATTCGAACTGGTGATCTCCGCCTTGAGAGGGCGGCGTCCTAAACCGCTAGACGAACGGGCCATATGTAGCAAATGCAATGGCTGGGATGGAGGGAGTCGAACCCCCATTGACGGAACCAGAATCCGCTGTCCTGCCATTAGACGACATCCCAATGACTGCATCGCTGCGCTCGGCTGTGCCTTTGCGCAAGAAAGAAATATACGGGAAGTCCGGCCGTGACGCAAGCCCCAATTTTGACTTTTTTGAAATTCAGTCAAATACGGCCAACACGTGAAGGACCTGTGAAGCGCCAGCGACACGTACGGCGCCAAAGCCCGTAAAACATCCCGCATCTACCGCTGGTAGATTACAACAATGCAGCACTCACGGCTGATGGCACAATCGAACCGTCATCATTGCACGGATATCGAGGCGCCATGGACGAAGAGCTTGATTACCTATGGGAGACCCTGGGCCTCGAGATCACTGCTGACCTTTGGCCCGAACGGGACAAAATCCATCCCACTCTGCGCCCCGCCATCACGGTGATGCAGGCAAAATACCGCCGTGCATCCTTTTTGATCATGCGGATGTCATGGCACGCGGGACTCCCCGACCTTAAGCGAATCCAGGCAAGCCTCGTCGAGCTGTCCGGTATGCCGACCGTCATATCCGAGGCGCACCTGGAGCAGCGCCAGCGCGAGCGACTGCAACAGCAGCGGATCCCCTTTATCTGCCCCGGCGTTCAGGCATATCTGCCCTTTATGGACGAGGAGTACTGGAGCGGCAAGCCCAACAAGCACGTAAAGGTCTACGATCCGCACGAATGGGCACAGCTCGAGGATTGAGCCGAGCGAGCCCGCCGATGGAAAACACGTCCCACCCTGAGCACTCAAAACGGGTCGCACTTTCCGCAGCCGCTACAGCAGCGCCTCAGTCCAAGCCGCTTCCTTAAAGCCGGGGATCGCAAAGTCGTCACCCACCAGCAGCGGGCGCTTAACCAGCATGCCGTCGGTCGCCAGCAGCTCGTAGCACTGCTGATCCGTCATGCCTGCGTCCAGGCGCGCCTTCAGGCCCAGCTCTCGATATTTCATGCCCGACGAGTTAAAGAAGCGTCGCACCGGCAGTCCCGAACGAGCAATCCAGGTCGCAAGCTCATCAGCCGTGGGATTGTCCAAAACGATATCGCGGTCGATATACTCTACCCCGTGTTCGTCCAGCCATGCCTTGGCCTTCTTACAGGTCGAGCACTTGGGATATTCAGCAAACAGTACGGTCATGGAAATCCTCCGAATATAGATCGGCCAACGCAGGCACACGCCACACGAGGCGCCTTCGCATGATGGGCCAATTGTAGCCCACGGGTCACACGCTAAACGAACCGTACCCCGAATCCGCGTTTGATGAACGGCAGCAGCTCCATTGCCTCGGGCGTGATATGGCCCGCAACGTTCATGCGCTCGTCACCGGGAAGATCGACCCGCGCAATCTCAAGCTCGCCTTCGTAGCGCCCATAGCCGCTATTGCTCACAGCGATCGACCCCGTCTTTCGTGACAGGCCGGCACCGGCATCCATCGGCACGGAATCCGGCTTAAGCGTCGTACGCGACTCCTGAGACCTAAAGATGAGGGTGCTCGAATCGGGTCGGTCGTGATGAATCTGCCCACGTACATAGGCATAACCGGGCTCAAGCTCGCATTGCAGGTCCACGTATCCGGCGGAAACATGAGCAAACTGCGTCCAGCCCGCATCGGAAAGATCGGGGTCGCCGACCAACACAATGTCGCAATCGGCGCCATGTGCAAGCTCAAGCATATTGAGAGCAACCTTTGACGCGCGACCGCGCTGCGCCTCGACCGTCGGCAGTCCCTCGAATACCGGCCCGCGAACGTTGGCATCACCCGGCACAAAAGCCATGATTTCGAATCCAAGCGCCGCAAGACGAAGATTCACCCGAGCAATGTCCTCCAGAGCTAAACCGGTATAAGGCTTGGGGTAAAAATTGTGGCAGGCGGCAAAACGAGTCACATCGGCACCGGCCTCACGCCACGATGCGATTTCATCAGAACTCACCGTCGATGCATTGACCACTATGCGAAATACACCGGACAGCTCCGCGACCCGTTGGGCGCTAAAGCCATAGTCCAAACGAAGGTATTCCAACCCCAGATCGCGCAGGTCCTCGATGCGCTCAAGCCCGAGCAAATCGCACGTGCGAGGCCCCACATCGGCAATGAGCGCAATGCCGCGGGCGGAAAGCAGCGACAGCACATGACGGACCTTATCGGTATACGCCGCTCCCCCATCCTCGGGAATATGCAGCGAGGTGAACGCATAGCGCGCACCCGCCGCGGCACCGTGTTCAATCGTCCGCTCAATATCCTGCAGAGGGTTGGAAAGATAAATCGAAATACCCGTTTTCACGCTTCAACACTCCTTTAAAAAAGGCCGGCGGAGCAGTTAGCCCCACCGGCACAACCATAGCATCAAGAAATCTGCCGCGCGCTGCGAGCCCTGAGCAACACGGCTCGCGATATCAAACTATTCGCCAAAGAACTCGTTGATCTTCTGCTCGTCGACGCCAAAGAACCACGTCAGGACAAAGCCGGCGGCATAGGCAAGCAGCATAGCGGCAACGTAGCCGAGCTGCTGGCCAGGAACGACGATCAGCAGGCCAAACAAACCGGAAACGCCCTGAGAAACCGTGCCGATGTGAAGCAGCGCCGCGAGCGCGCCGCCAAATCCGGCACCCAGGCAGGCCGTCACAAACGGACGAACGAGCGGCAGCGTAACGGCATACATCAGAGGCTCGCCCACACCCAGGATTCCAACGGGAATGGACTCTGCGACGTACTTCTTGAGCTTGGCGTTCTTGGTCTTAAAGTACAGCGCCAAACCGGCACCGACCTGGCCGCCGCCAGCCATCATAAGGATGGGAAGCAGGTAATTGATACCCTTGGTAGCGCCGTCGGGATCGTTGAGCATAGCGTGGATCGGCGTGAGCGCCTGATGCAGGCCGACGGAAACCAGCGGCAAGAAGCCTGCCGACAGGATATAGCCGCCCAGGACGCCCAGCTTCTCGAAGATAAAGGTCAAAACGCTAAAGATGGCAGTCGTCAGCCATGCGCCAACCGGCTGGATGACGAGCATCAGAGCAAAGGCGCCGATGATGAGTACCAGCAGCGGGGACAAAAACGTGTCGAGTGCGTTGGGCATAACCTTGCGAATCTGACGCTCCATCCAGGCAAAAAATGCGCCAGCGATAAGAGCCGCGATCATGCCGCCCGCCGCGGGGTTGTACTGCGCATTGGTGAGCGGCAGCAGAATGGCAGTGGCAGGATCAGCCGCGCCAGGCGCAAGCAGGGGCATGGCACTGTTGGCGATACACATCATGCCGGCGATGCCGCCCAGCGGAGCGGAGCCGCCAAACTCACGTGCCGCGTTATAGCCCACCAAGATAGGCAGATAGGCAAACAGGGCCCAGCCCATGGAACGAATGCCCTGGTACCACCACTCGCCTGCAAGCGCGCCTGCCGTCGAGACGTTAATGACGTTGCAGATACCGTTGATGAGGCCAGCCGCAATGATGCCGGGAAGCAGGGCGACGAAGACATTGGAAATCTTCTTGAGGAAGGCCTGAACCGGCTTGGACTCGTACTTGGCCTTCTGCGCGGCCTTGTTTGTGGCCGCAGCGTCGACCACGCTCTCGTCAGCAACGCCTTTCGCAAGGCCGGTGAGCTTGGAGAACTCCTCGAGCACCTTATTAACCTTGCCCGGACCCAGCACGATCTGCATCGTGTCGTCCTCGACCAGGCCCATCACGCCGTCGAGTGCCTTAATGCCCTCCGTGTCGACGTTGCCCGTGTCTTTGACGGTCACGCGCAGGCGCGTCATGCACGCCGCGTTTGCCAGCACGTTGTCTTTACCGCCCAAAAGGTCCAGCAGCTTTTGAGCCAGCTCTTTGTTCGTCATAACTCCTCCTTGTATTGGGTATCTCGTCTGGATGTCATATCAGCTCACACCGCGCACCTATTGGGCATCGGCATTGCTCTTCTCATGGCCACTCACCGCAGCACGGACATGGCCTCTCGCTCGCTCAAGAGCTACCGCAGCCTGCTCGGCATCGCAGCCCAGCAGTACCGAGACAATAGCGGTTTTTACGTGGCCGCCGGCATCTGCAAGCGCCTGAATAGCGCGCTCGCGCGTGCAGCCGGTCGCCTCCATCACGATGTTCTGGCCGCGCACCACCAACTTCTCGTTCGTCTGCTGCACATCGACCATCAGGTTTTGGTATACCTTGCCGATCTTGACCATGGCACCGGTCGAAATCATGTTGAGAATGAGCTTTTGAACCGTTCCCGCCTTGAGCCTCGTTGAGCCGGTCAGCACCTCGGGACCGGGCACGGGTTCAATGGCAAGATCTGCGCTCTCCCCGATCTTCGACCCTTGGTTGCAGGCAATTGCAATGGTCTTGCACCCAGTTGCCTTGGCGTACACAAGGCCGCCCACCACATAGGGAGTACGACCGCTTGCCGCCAGGCCAACGACAAGATCCTTGTCCGAGAGTCCACGCTCCCGCAGGTCGCTCGCGCCAAGCTCCTCGCTGTCTTCGGCACCTTCGACAGCCTTGATAAACGCCGTCTCGCCTCCGGCAATGAGCCCGACAATCAGATCGGGTGACACGCCAAACGTGGGCGGACACTCCGAAGCGTCGAGTACACCCAGACGACCGCTGGTGCCTGCGCCCATGTAAAAGACGCGCCCGCCGCGCTCGAGTGCCTCAGCAGCCCAGTCGATTGCTGTGGCAACCTGGGGCAACACCTTCGTGACCGACTGGACGGCACGAAGGTCCTCATCATTCATCGTCGTGACGATTTGCAGCGATGTCATCGTATCGAGGTCCATTGAACTTTGATTACGCTGTTCGGTCGTGAATTTTGTTAAATCGAGCATTTCATTCACCTCATCTTTCCTGTTTCTCGATGTAGTTTTGCTTAATGACATGCGTCGCCCGTTCGTAGTCGCTGGCAACGTAAGCAGCGTACAGGGCATCGACAACCATAAGCTGGGCCATACGCGAAGCCATGGCACCGCTGCGGACCAAGGGTTCACTCGCAGCGACGCCGAGCACGGCATCGGCCACGGTGGCAAGCTTGGATGATCCATCTACTTTGGTAACGGCCACAACGGGACAGTTGTGACGTTGAGCCTCGGCGGTGCAGTCCAGCACCTCTTGCGTCAAGCCCGAGTAGCTAAAGGCGATTGCCATATCGCCCTCATGCATGTTCTTGGCACACAAGAGCTGATCATGCCAGTCGTCGTACAGATGGCACTCCTTGTCGACACGCATGAGCTTTTGCGCCAGATCGTGCGCGACCAAACGAGAGGCACCGATACCGAACAGATTGACCGCACGTGCCCGCTTAAGATAGGCCGCACATCGCTCCAAGACGGTGTAATCGAGCGTTCGCGCCGTCGCTTCGATCGTGCGCACGTTGCTTTTCATCACCTTCCCCACGATACGTTCGACGCTGTCATCCATGGAGATGTCCTCGAGGGCAACGTCTTTCTTGTCACCCAAGAGCGCCAGCTCGGCAATCAGTTCGCGCTGGAACTCCTTGTAGCCCGCAAAACCCAAGCGCTTGCAAAAGCGCAAAATGCTCGAGGGCGAGGAGAACGTGGCATCGGCAAGACCGCGGACGGACAGCCCGACCACCTCGTGCGGATGAGCGCTTACATATGCGATGACATTGCGTTCCGCCGGGCTCGCGCTGAGCTCACGCTCGCGAAGCCGCAAAAGCAATCCGTTTGCCATCTCAAACACCTCCGTTGAGAAGAATTAAAGACCAACGAACGATTCGTACCGGATACAAACAGCTTTTACGGTACATTGTGCCGCATCGTGGCGCACAAAGGGCGAGCGTTCTACCGCTCGCCCCTCAAATCCGACCGCTCGGAAATACGCGCGACACAAAATAATTCAACAAGGTCGCATTATCAGAAACGGGTTTGTTACCGGCTAGCGCCTCGCATGGGCGCCGATCGGCCGAGTCGCATAGCGCACCAACGCCGCTGCCAGCAATACCAACAGCATGGCGGTGACATAGCCCGCAGCATCGAATCCTAAATCGATAACGTCGAAATGCCTGCCGGGAACAAAGATCTTATGTACCTGATCGCCAACGGAGCAGACGGCGCAAAAGAGCAACACGGGCACGCAACGGGAGCATACGCTCCACGGACGCCTGGAAAAGCAAACCACGACCACCGAGGCGAACAATCCGACGAAGAAAAACTCTACGGTATGGGCAACGCGACGGACGTTCGTGCCCACCCACATGCGAATGGAAGCAAGTCGGCCAGACCGGACATTCGAAGCAGCCGAATCGGTGCCCCCGGTCATCCCGTTCTCGGTCTGAGCTTCACCCGCGACATCGGCAGCCTGTACGCCCGTAGCCTGACCCTCCACCACACGCGCGGTGGACTCGCTCAGCAACGACGTCTCCACCGCATTTTGCTCCGTCAGCACCCAGATGCCCGCCAGCGTTGCAGCGAACAGAACGATCGCGGTCCATCCGATTATTTGTTTTACGCGCGCCAAGGGCCTACCTCCTTTTTTGAATATCAGCGAGTGTAGCCCCAAATGACATCGCCATCGTATCAAAATTTGAATCGCAACAGGAAGCGACAAAGCGACGCAAACCCCTACCCCGCCTCGCGCATCCAGCGATCAAACGTCCCCACGCACACGCCCAGGCACTTTGCTGCCTGGCTGCGGGTAATATCACCCGCTTCATAGCTATCCCGTACCAGATCAAACTGAGGAGGGCACGGCTTGCGAGGTCGACCGAAACGGACGCCTCGCGCCCGCGCCGCTGCAATTCCCTCCGCTTGGCGCCGATGGATATTCTCGCGCTCCACCTGCGCCACGTAGCTCAGCAGTTGCAGCACAATATCGGCAATCAGGGTATTAGTCACATCCGGCGTGCCGCTTGCCCTGGCGCGCGTGTCAAGCAATGGCATGTCCAACACCACAATGGCAACCCCGAGCTCCTTGGTAATGCGACGCCATTCCTCAAGAATCTCGGAGTAATTACGACCAAGTCGGTCGATAGAAAGCACCACCAGCACGTCCCCGTCTCCCAGGACGTGCAGCAGCTCGCGATAGCGCGGTCGATCGAAGTCCTTGCCGCTCGCATGGTCGGCATAAATATTCGCCGAGCCCACGCCATAGGCGCCCAGCGCATCCAGCTGCCGATTCAGATTCTGATCGCGCGAACTCACCCGCGCATAACCGTACACCGTCGCCATCTCATCCCCGCTTTCTTGTAAACCTGCCAAAAAGGGACAGGTTTATTTTGGTAGGTTTTACCTCTCCAATAGCAGGCAAGCGGACGGCCGAGCAGACGGCAAGGTAGTCACGATTCAAATGCGGAGGGCGGCCCCGAAAGACCGCCCTCCGCCCTCCCGCCGCGAGTCGGGATTTGGCTAATGGATAAGCTTAAAGTCCAAGTGCCCACGCGTGGTATTGACGCGCGAGACCTCGATAATCACGCGCTGGCCCAGTTCATAGCGAGTCCCCGTGTCGGCGCCCGTCAGCGTAAGCGCATCCTCGTCGAACTCGAACCACTCGTTGCCCAGGCTCTTGATCGAAACCAAGCCTTCGACCTGCGTCAGGTCCAAGCGCACAAAGAGACCCATGCTGCTAACCCACGAGACGGTTCCGGCATAGCGCTCGCCCAGACGGTCCTCATAGTACTGGGCAATCTTAATCTTTTGCGTCGCATGGCTAGCGGCATCTGCCGCGCGCTCGGCATCGCTGCATGCGCGGCAGATCTGCGGCAGAATGCGCGGCAGCGACTCGCGCCCCTTGCCGATCAGCCGCGGCGTACGGACCAAGGCGTCCTTGCCGCCGAGCTGCTCATAGGCCAACTGCAGTTTGAGCACGCGGTGCACCACCAGATCGGGGTAGCGACGGATGGGACTCGTAAAGTGGCAGTAGCACGGCGCGGCGAGCGCAAAGTGGCCCTCGTTGCGCGGCTTGTACAGCGCGCGCTGCATGCTGCGCAGAAGCAGCGTGTTGACGAGCGGTGCGTTGGCCGTACCGGCGGCAGCATCAACTGCAGCCTGCAGCTCATCGGGACTCCCCAGGGCAATACCGGCAGCACGGCGATCGTCGATGATGCCCAGCTGCGCCAGCGCAACGGCGGCACCGTGCAGGCTATCGGGGCTCGGATCCTCATGCACGCGATAGCAGGCCTCGATATCACGGTCTGCCAGCCACTCTGCAACGCACTCGTTGGCGAGCAGCATGGCTTCCTCGATAAGCGACGTGGCACACGAACGCTCGCGCGCCACAATCTGCACGGGTACTCCGTCCTCATCCAATAGAGCGCGAATCTCGGCCGTGTCAAAATCGACTGAGCCGCGGACGCGACGAATACGACGGCGAAGTTCGGCGAGTTCGTTGGCGGCGACAAGGAAATTGCCGAGGTCGACGTTGCAGCCGCGGGCGGCCTTCTCGCACGCAAGACCGCGCTCAAGCGCCTCCTCGCGCGAGGCCTCAGCAGCCGCAACATCCTCGGCCGCACCCTCCAGCACCCCATACTCCACCGCGCCGGCACGCACCAGCAGCGCCTCGGCGCCGTCATAGTCCATACGCACACGCGAGCGAATCACGCTGGGGTACGGATCGTAATGCCGCACGCGACCCTGCGCATCGAGTTCAATGTCAACGGTAAACGCAAGACGGTCCTCGTCAGGGCGAAGCGAACACAGGTCATTGGACAGGCGTTCGGGCAGCATGGGAAGCACGCGATCGGCCAGATACACCGATGTCGTACGATGGCGAGCCTCAAGATCGATATGCCCGTCCCAAGCCACATAGTGAGAAACGTCAGCGATATGCACACCCAGCTTGTAGCCACCCTCGGGCGTGCGCTCAAGCGAAATGGCATCGTCAAAGTCGCGCGCGTCGACCGGGTCGATCGTGATGACAAAGCGGTCGCGCAGATCGCGGCGGAGCGGGTCCTTAAGCGCCGCGGACACATCGAGCGAAAGCCCCTCGGCCTCGTCCAGCGCGGCCTCGGGATAGCTATCGGTATAGCCGTAACGCGCCATCACGTATTGAACGCCCAAATCGGGCGCGTCATCTCCGCCAATGCGGCGTTCGATCGTCACGGTGCCCGATTCCAGGCGCATCGGGTAGGTCAAAATGCGCGCGACAACGGCATCACCCGGGTGGACGCCCAGACGATCCGCCGAGGTATCCTCGGGCAGAATGAAGAAGTCGGCCTTCAGGCGCGAATCGAGCGGCTCGATCACACCGAGCGGACCAGCGGCCTGGTACGTACCCACCACGCTTATGGCTGCGCGCTCAACCACGCCTTCGATCACGGCGCGCCGCTCACCGTGCGGGCTGTTCTTAATGCTCACGGCAACGGTATCGCCATCCATGATCTCGCGCTTACCGCGGCCCATAACCTTGTAGTCGCCGCTCTCGGTTATGACATAGGCGCCATGCTCATGGAGCTGCACGCGCCCGGTCAGGCTCGGACGGCGTTCGCTGCGCACCGGCCCGCGCTTATTGCGGGCACCGCGCTTATGCTTGTTATTGCGCCCCATGGCGCCTCCTTGCTATCGATGACGAACTCCAATGAGTCTACCCAAATGATTCGCTTTCCTGCCGTCCCCTAGAGATCAAAAAACGGGCCGCCCCATAAGAGACGACCCGTTGGAAGGGATGAATTCCAGACATGCCTACACGCGCAGGTAGCGGCGCATGGCTATGGCAGAACCAAAGAGACCGATAATCACACCGACCAGAATCAGCGCAGCATAGGTCACCAGGTAGTACTGCATCGGCAGAGCAAACGACATCCAGCCGATGCTCTCCTGCAAACGCGGAATCATCAGATTGCGCAGCAGCTCCAGAACGCCGATGGAAAGCAGCGAGCCCAAAATGGCCTGCAGTACGCCCTCGGTGATAAACGGGCCGCGAATGAAGCCGTTGCTGGCGCCGACCAGACGCATAATCGCAATCTCACGACGACGCGCCGTGATGGACAGGCGAATCGTGTTGTTGATGAAGATGAATGCGATAAAGGTCAGAAGGCCAACGAGCACCACGGCGGCGATGCGGATGTAGTTGGTCACCTGGAACAGGCGGCTCACTTCCTCCTGGCCGTACAGCACGCTCGCGTTGACGTCGCCGTCATCCGCGATCTTCTGGAAGTCGGCGTTCTTCTTGAGCTTCTGGGCCGTGCTTTCGACCTTGGACGGATCGTCCATCTCAATTGCAAACGAAGCCGGCAGCGGGTTCTGGCCATCGAGCGCGCTCATGGTGGCGTCGGCGTTGCCCGACATCTTGCTCGTATACTCGGCCAGCGCGTCGTCCTTGTCCTTATAGGTCACGGACTTGACGTTATTCCACGTCTTAAGCTCGGCCTCAAAAGCCTGGACATCGGCCTGATCGGCGTCATCGCTAATGAACGCGTTGATGACAACCTGATCCTCGACGGTGCCGATCACGGAGTTCAGCATCGCGGAGCCCATGATGAACAGGCCGATGATAAACAGCGAAAGGAAGATCGTGATGACGGCGCCGAGCGAGGTAGTCCAGTTACGGAAGAAGTGGCTGATTGCCTCTTTGAAGGAGTAGCCCACGTTAGTTGGTGCCATAGTTGCCGTAACCTCCCCTCTCCTGGTCGCGGATAACGTGGCCGCCCTCGAGGGCGATCACGCGACGGTGCATGCTATCGACCATCTCGCGGTCGTGCGTGGCGACGATCACGGTGGTGCCGGTGCGGTTAATACGCTCGAGCAGCTTCATGATGCCCAGCGAGATCGCCGGGTCGAGGTTACCCGTGGGCTCGTCGCAGATCAGCAGCGGCGGACGGTTGACCATAGCGCGGGCGACGGCGACGCGCTGCTGCTCGCCACCGGAAAGCTGGTCGGGCAGCGAGTCCATCTGATCGGCCAGACCGACCAGACGCAGCACCTCCGGCACCTGGCTGCGAATGACGCCCTTGGGCTTGCCGATGCACTGCAGGGCAAACGCCACGTTTTCGTAGGCGGTCTTTTGCGGCAGAAGCTTAAAGTCCTGGAACACGGCGCCAATCTGGCGGCGCAGGAACGGAACCTTGCGGTTCTTGATCTTCATGAGGTCCTGACCGGCAACCAAGATGCGGCCGCTCGTCGGCTTGACGTCGCGGTTGAGCGTCGACAGCAGCGTGGTCTTACCCGAGCCGGAATGACCGACCAGGAAGACGAACTCGCCCGGATAGATCTCAATGTTGATGTCGTCAAGTGCAGGCTTGTTGGGCTGTGCCGGATAGATCTTGGTGACATGCTCCATAAGGATGACGGGCTCGACACCGGCCTGCTTGGCCATCTTCTTGCGGCTGGCCTGCGGATCGATGGGCGCAAACACCGACGTAAAATCGGGGTTGTTGAGCGCGTTATCGAGGCTTGCGACCTCGGCTGCCTGATCGCTCTCGACCACCGGGGCAGCAGGCTGCGTGGGATCGGGAATAGCGGCAAAGAGACCGGACTGCGCAGGCTGAGGAACCGGCGTCGCAGGGGCCATGGGGTCGGGAATGCCGGCCATGGTAGGCTGCGGCGTGGCGGCGCCAGCCTGAGGCTGCTCCACGCGAGCGGTCACGGCCTGAACGGGCTCAAAACCCGCCGTGCCGGAAAGCGCGACATCGCTGGTGGGATTGTAGGCAAAGGGATCGGATGCCGGCTGTGCCTGATCTGCCGGCTGAGTGGGGGCCTGAGCAACAGGCTGGCCCTCTGAATCCGGAGTGGCGAAACGACTGCCCTGGACGCCTGTCTGCGTCTTGGGGGCATCATCGCCCGCACCGGAGGTACGGAAGTGGTTACCCACTGGTGCTCCTTATCGTCGTGCGTTTAAACTACATGAGCGCTTTGTATTTTAGCAGCATTAGCTTTACTGCACATAAGAAGCATGGCGGGGTTTGGGTCTCACCGGCCGGGCGCAGGGTTACCTCCCAAATCGTCCTCGCGCATGGCCGGCATTTGTCCTGCTCCTGCGGAGCTGCGGACAAACGCCGGCCTGCGCTGTGGAAAGATTTGGGAGGTAACCCTGCGCCCGGCCTGCGGCTACTATGGGGCCGACGCACCAACTTGAGATGCTGCGCATACAAAGTTGGAAGGGTCTGAATTGCACTTTGTTGGGATGGGCCCGTTTCCCCATGGGAACTTTGCTTGGCAGGACTCTAATTTAAATTCAGCATAAACAGGGGCGCCCTCTTTGAGGACGCCCCTGTTCTAGCTTGTTTGCGGTTGTCGACGCGATACTTTGCCTCGTCTTGCCTTATGCCAAGAACTCCTTGGTGGTGGCCACGATGTTGGCGGCGTCCAGTCCGTACTTGTGCAGGAGCTCGGCACCCGGACCGGACTCGCCAAAGGTGTCGTTGACGCCGATCTTCTTAAGCGGCGTCGGGCACTGCTCGCACAAGACGTCGGCAACGGCGCTGCCCAGGCCACCGATCACAGAGTGCTCCTCGACGGTCACGACGTGACCGGTCTTGGTGGCGCTCTTGACGATCAGGTCGGCATCGATGGGCTTGATGGTGTGCATGTTGATGACCTCGGCGTCGATGCCCTCGGCAGCAAGCTGCTCGGCGGCCTCGAGAGCCTCACCGACCATCAGGCCGCAGGCAATGATGGTCACATCGGCGCCCTCGCGCATGATAATGCCCTTGCCCAACTCGAACTTGTAGGTCTCGGAGTCGTTGATAACCGGCGAGGCCAAACGGGCGAAGCGCATGTACACGGGGCCATCGCACTCGTAGGCGGCGCGCGTCACGGCACGGGCCTCCACATCGTCGGCGGGAACGATAACGGTCATGCCGGGGATGACGCGCATGAGGGCGATATCCTCGCAGCACTGGTGCGTGGCACCATCCTCGCCCACCGAGATGCCGGCGTGCGTGGCACCGATCTTAACGTTAAGGTGCGGATAGCCGATGGAGTTACGAACCTGCTCAAAGGCGCGGCCGGCGGCAAACATGGCAAAGCTGCTCGCAAAGGCGACGCGGCCGGTGGTCGCGATACCGGCGGCAACACCCATCAGGTTGCTCTCGGCGATGCCCACATCGAAGAAGCGGTCGGGGCAAGCGGCCTTAAACTTACCGGTCTGCGTGGCGGCGGCCAGGTCGGCGTCGAGGACCACAAAGTCATCGTGCTCGTTGGCGAGCTCGACGAGGGCCTCGCCGTAGCTTACACGCGTGGCGATTTTCTTGACGTCTGCCATCCTAGAGCTCCTCTCCGGCGGCCGTGAGCTCTGCCATGGCCTGCTCAAACTGTTCATCGTTGGGGGCCTTACCGTGCCAACCCACCTGGTTCTCCATAAAGGAGACGCCCTTGCCCTTCGTGGTCTCGGCGATAATGGCGGTCGGCTGACCCTTGGTGGCGCGGGCCTCGGCAAAGGCGGCGCGGATCTGGTCGAAGTCGTTGCCGTCGGCGAGCTCCACCACATGGAACTTGAAGGCGCGGAACTTGTCGGCGAGCGGCATGGGGTCGTTGACCTCCTCGACGGGGCCATCGATCTGCAGGCCGTTATGGTCGACGATCACGCAGAGGTTGTCGAGCTGCTGGTTGCCGGCAAACATGGCGGCCTCCCAGACCTGGCCCTCCTCGCTCTCGCCGTCGCCCAGCAGGGCGTAGGTGCGATAGTCGTCGCCCCAGTGCTTGGCGGCAACGGCCATGCCCACGGCGGCGGAGATGCCCTGGCCGAGAGAGCCGGTGGACATGTCGACGCCCGGGGTGTCGTTCATGTTGGGATGGCCCTGCAGGTGGCTGCCGATGTGGCGCAGCGTCTCGAGATCCTCCTTGGGGAAGAATCCGCGCTCGGCGAGCACGGCGTACAGACCAGGCGCGCAGTGACCCTTGGAAAGCACGAAGCGGTCGCGGTCGGCCTTGCGGGGGTCGGCCGGGTCGACGTTCATTTCCTCAAAGTACAGATAGGTCATGATGTCGGCAGCGCCGAGCGAACCGCCCGGATGGCCGGACTTGGCAGCGTGCACGCCGGTGACGATGCCCTTCCTTACCTCGTTGGCAACCTTTTTGAGCTCTTCGTCGCTCATTGTGCCTTCCTTTCATCCTCATTAGACAAAATGCGCACGGCACCGAAGGTAATCCCAACACAGCCGCAATGCACGTACGTCATTCATTATGCTGGAAACTGATGGCTTTACCAGAGTTTTTATCATTATTTGAACAATTTAGCAGGCAGAACCGCTGATGAAACGGTTTATCAATGTGAACGTCTTTTGGATGGAACGCGATCGACCCTACGCGCTAATGTCCTTGAATCCCTCGCCGAAGGCTTCCGTAACGTCAGCAACCGTCACAATGGCGTGAGGATCGCGCTCGCGCACGATCGTCTTGAGGGTATTGAGCTCTCGACGGTTCACGATGACCATGATCACCGGCTTCTCGGCACCCGAATACATGCCAGTCGCCTTAAACTTGGTACAACCACGACCCAGGCCATACATGATATCGGCAGCGATATCAGGGAACTTGTCCGAGATGATGAGTACCATACGGCGCTTGTTGCCACCATCGACCACGGCATCGATCACGTAGCCGCTAATGACCATCGAAAGGCCTGCATATAGTGCGTTTTCGACTGAAAAGACCGGAGCCGACAGCGCGCACACGGCAACGTCGATTGCCATGACGGTCGAACCTACCGGCAGCGAGGTGTTACGCGAGATGATTTGGCCAATCGTGTCCGAGCCGCCGGTGTTGGCGCCGGCGCGCAACACCATGCCGTAACCGATGCCCGTAATAATGCCGCCCCACATGGCAGGGAGCATCAGGTCCGCATCCGCCAGAGGTGCTACAAACGGGGCGAACAGATCGGTAAAGAAGCCCAGCAGCACAAAGCCCGTCGCGGTCTGCACCACGTAGAACATGCCGCCCTCGCGCATAACGACCAACAACAGCAAGGCGTTCATCACGATCGTCTGAATACCAACGGGAAGCGATAGGCCGCGCGATGCACCGATCGCCTGGATAATGGTGGCAAGGCCCGTAACGCCACCGGCAGCAAGGCCGTTGGGAATCAAAAACAGGTCGGTCGCAATAGCGGCCAGAGCGCACCCCAACATAATCTGGGGCAGGTCGTGAAAAAAGTTCATCGAAAGAATGCGCTTGATGTCCAGACGATATGCCATGCTACCTCCCTCAAAAAAGCGCACCCCATCGGATGCGCTTTGAACTTCTTCTTGTATTCAATTCTACCGATTCGCCGGACAAAAACCACCCCTGCGCAGGGTTTGCTCTGGATACAAAACCACCCTGCTGGGAGGGTTTTAATCCATTTCCACATAAACCCGGGCGGTTTAAGCAGACGGGGTCTCCGCGTCAGCGTTGCCGGTAGCCCAGCGATGGTAGCCAATAACAAACGGGTCCAGGTCGCCATCGTCAAGAACGGCCTCAACGTTGCTGGTCTCCACGCCCGAGCGCAGATCCTTGACCATCTGGTATGGGTAGAGCACGTAGCTACGAATCTGGTTGCCAAAACCAATCGTGGTCTTGGGTCCGCGAATCTCATCGAGCGCCTCGGCGCGCTTTTCGAGCTCGATCTCGTACAGGCGAGCCTTGAGGATCTGCATGCACGCGGCCTTGTTCTGGATCTGGCTGCGCTCGTTTTGGCAGGTAACCACAATACCGCTGGGGAAATGCGTCACGCGTACGGCGGAGTCGGTGGTGTTGACGCCCTGACCGCCCGGGCCGCTCGCGTGGTACACGTCCACGCGGATGTCATCGGGACTGATTTCGATGTCGATATCATCGGGTAGCACGGGGATGACCTCGACGCCGGCAAACGTGGTCTGGCGACGCTTCTTGTCGTCGGTGGGGCTAATGCGAACCAAGCGGTGGACACCGGCCTCGGCGCGCAGCATGCCAAATGCGTCCTTGCCCTCGACGGTAAAGGTCGCGCGGTCGATGCCGATGACCTCGGCCGCGGGACAGTCGTTGATGGTGACCTTCCAGCCGCGACGCTGGCAGTACTTCATGTACATCTTAAAGAGCATGAAGGTCCAGTCCTGGGCCTCCAGACCACCCTGTCCGGGCTTGATGGTCACAATAGCATCGCCGTGATCGAACTCACCGGTAAACCAGCTCGAAAGCTCAAGCTCGTCGATAGCGCGGGCCAGGCGTTCTGCCGTAGCGGCAGCCTCCTCGCGCAATGCGGCGGCGTCGGGGTCATCCCCCATCTCTTCGGCAAGCTCCAGCGCGGCGCGGGCATCGGAAAGCTCGCCGCGCGCGGTGTCCACGGCAGCGATATCTTCCTTGGTGCGAGCGATCTCCTCCATGGTGGCACGGGCGGCGTCGGCGTCATCCCAAAAGCCAGGGGCAACACTTTTGGCCTCGAGCTCGGTCACGCGGGTACGCTTCTCGTCCAAGTGGAGATACGACTCGACCTCGCCGAGCCGGTCCGCAAACGCGTCCAGCTCGGCGGGCGTTACCTCTAAAGCCTCAGCCATTAACGATTCCTGCCGTGGCAGTACTTAAACTTCTTGCCGCTACCGCAGGGGCACGGGTCGTTGCGGCCCACGTTGACGTACGGATCGTCGCTCTCGGACTTGCGATAGGTGGTCACCTTGCCACCGTTGTTGACGGCAGCCGGACCACCCTGGACAGCCGTGCGGGCCTGCACCTGCGCCTGCTTGCGCAGCACCGAGTCGCCGTTGTCACCATCGACCTCGGCAGGACCGGAGAAGTGCGCGCCCTCGAGCGCGGGCTTCTCCTTGTGCTCCACGGCACGCGGGGCAGCCTTGATCTCGATGCGCAGAACCGTGCGCAGGTAATCCTCATACATGGTATCGACGAGTATCTGGAACGCGCCGTAGGCCTCGGTCTTGTACTCAACCAGCGGGTCGCGCTGGCCAAAGCCGCGCAGGCCGATGCCGGTCTTGAGGTAGTCCATCTCCTGCAGGTAGTTCATCCAGCGGGTATCGATGACGCGCAGCATGACCTGGGTATTGAGCTCGCGCATCAGGTCCTCGCCCAAGCGCTCGGCCTTCATGTTGTAGCACTTCTCTACGTAAGCCAGGACATCGGCAGCAAGGGCTTCAAAGTCCTCGTCGGGGAACTGAGGGGTATCGATATGCCCGGTCAGCTCGACGACCCACTTACGCAGACCCTCAAGATCGCGCTCGCCCTCGTGGCTGTCCTTGGTGCAGAACTCCTGCACGCAGCGGTACACGGTATCGTGCATGACCTCGGTGATGTGATCGGTCAGGTCCTTGCCGTCCAGAATCTTGTTGCGCTCGGCGTAGATGACCTGGCGCTGCTTGTTCATGACGTCGTCGTACTCAAGAACGCTCTTACGCATGGAGAAGTTGATGCTCTCGACCTTGTGCTGGGCGCTCTCGACGGCCTTGGAAATGATCTTGTGTTGGATGGGCATGTCGTCGCCCATGTCGGCCGTGACCATCATCTTGGAGACGCGGTCCATCTTGTCGCCACCGAACAGGCGCATGAGGTCGTCCTCAAGCGACAGGTAGAACTGGGTCTCGCCCGGATCGCCCTGACGGCCGGAGCGGCCGCGCAGCTGGTTGTCGATACGACGGGACTCGTGGCGCTCGGTGCCGATAACGGTCAGGCCGCCGGCGGCAAGCACGCGCTCGCGCTCGGCCTTGCAAGTCTCCTTGGCCTCGGCGTTAAACTGCTCGAGCTGCTCGGGCGTCACGTCCTCCATGGTCAGGCCCTCGTACTCCAGACGCTCGCGCACCAGCTCGTCGGGGTTGCCGCCCAGCAGGATGTCGGTACCACGACCGGCCATGTTGGTGGCGATGGTCACGGCGCCGTAGCGTCCGGCCTGGGCAACAATGTGGGCCTCGCGTTCATGGTGCTTGGCGTTGAGGACCTCGTGTGCGATGCCGCGCTTGGTAAGGGCGGCGGACAGCTTCTCGGAGCTCTCAATGGAGACGGTGCCCACCAGGACCGGCTGGCCCTTGGCGTGACGTCGCTCGACATCGTCGGCGACGGCGTTGTACTTGGCCTGAATGGTGCGGTACACCAGGTCCTCGTGATCCACACGCTGCACGGGCTTGTTGGAGGGGATGACCTCGACGGGCAGCTTGTAGATCTCGCGGAACTCGGCATCCTCGGTAAGTGCCGTGCCGGTCATACCGGAAAGCTTGTCATACAGACGGAAGTAGTTCTGCAGGGTGATGGTGGCCAGGGTCTGGTTCTCCTCGCGTACGAGCACGCCCTCTTTGGCCTCGATGGCCTGGTGCAGGCCCTCGGAGTAACGGCGGCCTTCCATAATGCGGCCGGTGAACTCGTCGACGATCTTGACCTCGCCGTTGGTGACCACATACTGCTTGTCGCGGTGGAACATGTACTGGGCCTTCAGCGCCTGTTGCAGGTGGTTGACCAGCTGACCCGAAAGGTCGGCGTAGATGTCATCGATACCCATGCGGCGCTCGATCTTCTTAAGACCGCGCTCGGTGGCAGCAATGGTGTGCTTGGCCTCGTCCATGACGTAGTCGCCCGTGGGTTCAACGTCCTCGGTGGCGGTAAGCATGTCGTGCGACACGTCCTCGCCGCGCTCAAGGCCACGCACGGCACGCGCGAAGTCCTTGTAGGTACTGGCGGACTTGGTGCCAGCGCCCGAGATGATCAGCGGCGTTCTGGCCTCATCGATCAGGATGGAGTCAACCTCGTCGACGATGGCGTAGTTGTGGCCGCGCTGCACGCGCTGCTCGGGACGGGTAACCATGTTGTCGCGCAGGTAATCAAAGCCGAACTCGGAGTTGGTGCCGTAGGTGACGTCGGCCTGGTAGGCCGGGCGCTTGAGCTCGAGCGGCATGTTGTTCTGGAGCAGACCGACGGTCATACCCAGGTACTTATAGATGCGGCCCATCCACTCGGAGTCACGCTTGGCAAGGTAATCATTGACAGTAACGACGTGCACGCCCTTGCCGGCAATAGCGTTAAGATAGCCGGCCAACGTGGAGACGAGGGTCTTACCTTCGCCAGTCTTCATCTCGGCGATGTGGCCCTCGTGCAGTGCCATGGCGCCAATGAGCTGCACGTCAAAGTGGCGCATACCCATGGTGCGCTTGGAAGCCTCACGCACGGTGGCAAAGGCCTCGGGGAGCATGTCGTCGAGCGACTCGCCGTTGGCGTAACGCTCGCGGAACTTATCGGTCTGGCCGCGGAGCTCCTCCTCGGTCATCTTCTCAAACTGGGGCTCAAGACCGTTGATCTGGTCGACGATCTTGTAGTAGCGCTTAAGGTCCTTATCGGATCCAAAGGACAGCAGCTTTGACATGAATCCCATGTGGTTTTCCTTTTTGGCCATCGCCCACGCCGTGCAGCTGCGGGCGAGTTAAACACAGATGATTGTACTTTAGCCAAACAAGGCGCGGCCTATACAGTCGACCTCGACCGCCACGTAATAACTACGACCAACCTGCCACAATGGGACAGGTTAATTTTGGCAGGTCTATCTGGCCAAACGCCGCCTCTCTGCCATTTGGTGCAAGCAAACCTGTCCCCTTCGCACCAATCTGGTGCAATGGGGGCAGGTTGGTTTGCACCAATAAAAAGAAAAGGGCCGCGCACCCAAACGGATGCACGGCCCTTATGCCATGAATGCGAGTGATTCCGCGGCGAGCTATTTACTCAGCAGCCTCGGTAGTCTCGGCCTCGGCAGCGGCCTCCTCGACGGGAGTCTCTGCGGGAGCCTCGGCAGCCTGCTTGGCGGCCTCCTCGGCAAACTTAGCGGCACGCTTAGCCTTCTCGGCAGCCTTAGCCTCAGCGGCAGCCTTGCGAGCGGCCTCGGCCTCAGCAGCCTTGGCGGCCTTGGCAGCCTTGGCCTCCTCGGCCTTCTTGAGCTGAGCGGCAGCGGCGCCACCGAACTTGTCGGCGAAGCGCTGGACGCGTCCACCGGTGTCGACGAACTTCTGCTGGCCAGTGTAGAACGGGTGGCACTCGTTGCAAAGCTCGACCTTCATCTCGGACACGGTAGCGTGCGTCTTGAAGGTGTTGCCGCAGGAGCACGTCACCGTGCACTCGACATACTGGGGATGGATACCCTGCTTCATGGTAGGACTCCTTATTGGTCAGGCGCTGGTTACCGATCAGCGCATAAGGCGTCTTGGTTTCCGACCAAGACAACAAACTCGGCTATGGTACCACGGCGCCGCGTGTCCCACAAAAGGTTCACGGTCTTTTCGGCACAACACGGGCTGGCCCTTAAGGATCTGACACGTATCGGAAGACCGACGCTGCCTCTGCGGCATCGTTCACGCGCCACGCCCGCAGCAGCAGGCGAGATGTCTCGATATCCCTCATTGGCAACCTCCGTCTCAGGGCCTCAGGAGCGATTGCACGTCTCATCGGCAATTGTGGGGGCGAGCCCAGGCACCAGCCCCCGAGAGCGGGCGCCTACATATCTTCTCAGATGTCCGCACGAGTAATTCAACTCATAAGGACTGGCTATCCCTAACCTGTGACACAATCCCAAACGCACAGAACAGAATCATCAGCCCAATCATCGCATAAGAGGCAGCCGAACCTTCAAGCACTATTCCACAAAGAACAATCTCCGCGCCGCCAATGAGCACTGTTATCAGGCGCTCTGCCTTTTTGCTCCCGCCGCTCGCATGAAAAGGCGGCAAAGCGCACAAAATCACATATAGCCCGGGAAGGGAATACGGGATCGATAGTCCAACCCCTCCATCAACTGCAGTGTTTTGCGTAAGAATCAACTGGACCCACACGGCAGTTATCACTGAACAGGTCGTCGATAAAAGAAGGCCAGAAATATAGCACGCAAGAAAGTTCCGTCGCATTCGAACGGAGAAATCCGCGAACTCCCTTCGCCGCGTGGAAACAATAAGGTACACAGAAATTGCAATAGAACCGATCAGAGAAAGCAGCGGAACAACCAGCAATTCAAACTTATTTCCCCATCGATCAACCACGCCCCCACTCCAATGAGCTGGAATTGTATCGGGGAGGGCCGACCAAGCCGCCCATAGGATGAGAAATGGAAGAATAGAGAGGATGAAGGATGATAACACTGCAGTATTTTTTGAGACTCTCATCGATTCCGCATCTCCTTGTGCGTCCGCATTCCACTCCGTCTTAAAACGACTGTAAATAATAACTTGAATGCAAATTTGTTTTAATTTTTACGTGCTCAAGCCCGGAGACCCGATGTGACCAAACCCGCAATTTCGACGTTAACAAACGCATGCGCGGGCTCTGCCAGCTCGCCATCAGGCGGATCGAGGGTTTCCGCCCCAAGGCCGCCGAGGTGCTGGAAGGAACCGAGGCCGAGGCCCTGGCCTACTCGGACTTCCCCTACGAGCACCACGTCGGGTTGCGTACCGACAACGTGCAGGAGCGCACCGACGCGAGCTCAAGTGCCGCAGCCGCGTGGTGCAAAACGCATCTCCACCGTTCCTTCGACTGAGAAAATGCCGCCCCCGGGGCCCGGGAGGGCCCCGGGGGCGTTCGGCTGACTGCGGAAACGGCCTATCCGCTCAATACATTCGGCTGGGATCGGAAATCAACCAAACTGAATCAGGTTCAGTTGACATCGTTAAATCATGACCACCCGCATAGCGGGTGGTCATGATTTAACGAACTGGACGTTTGACCGTAAGGGGAGGAGGGGACTGGCAAGGCCAGTCCCCTCCTCCCCCATGACGCTCGATTTGCATTTACGACTCGATGAAAGCCGGGCCGCTGGTTACCTTGTCAAATTCGAGCACCGACGTTCCGGTGTTCAAATAAAGGCTTCCTTGGTTTCCGTCTGCGGAGGCGTAAGCCAGGTGGACAAATCCGTAATCATCTCCTGATTGGTCGGCCAACATGAAGATGTTCGGATCGCCGGTTGTCTCAAATGAACCGTCGGTCACATTTCCATTGCTGTCGACGATTTGCCACCTGTTTTCGTCTTCCCCAAGGAAGGAGAGCTGGGTTAAGCCGGTCTCGTGGTCTCGGTACACTCCGTCTAGGCGGAACCCTTCGGAAATGCCATGTTTCAAGGTGTTCGCATCTTTTATGGATACGGCAGAGACTACGATTGCGGCTATCGCGACCAATAACGCCAGCGCAATGGGTATTTTGGCGGAGCCGGTCTTCATGTCATTCACCTCCCCCGTATGTATCGAGGTATTCCTGCTTGAGCGCTTGCGAGGACGACTCGATCTTTTCCACGAGCGTGCCGGCCTCGATGAAGTAGAACGAGTCGGTGAGGTCTGCCAGGTCGTCGAGTAGATGGCTTGAGATGAGCACGCTGCGGCCCCGTGTCACTTCGCTGCGCATCGCGTCGCAGGAGGTTTTCCGTTTTCCCGGATCGAGGCCGTTCAGCGGTTCATCGAGGATGAGGTACGGGCAATCGGTCGCTATCGCCATGGCAAGCTTTACCTGCTGCTTCATTCCTGTCGAGAGTTTACGGGCCGGCTTGTCGAGATATGGGGAGATTCCGAGGGAGTTGCAGAGCGAGTCGATGTCGGTGGCCGATTTCCACGCCTCCCTAACGAAAGAGAGGTGCTCGAGGGCCGATAGCGTGGGGTAGAGATCCGCGCTGCCCGAAGAGCTCAGGTAGACGAGTTCTGCGAATTCGGCTGATCGACGTTGGCAGATTCCGTCTGCCGCCAGGCTTCCCGAGCGGATGCGGGTGGGAAATTGGCCCGATAGCGCTTCAAGAAGGGTGGTTTTCCCCGAGCCGTTGGGAGCAACGAGGCCCGCCGCCGTCCCCGGGCCCAGGAAAAGCGATCCGATTGAAAGTACCGTCGTGCTCCCGTATCCCACGCTCGCGTCTAGAAGCTCGAGCCCATGGTGCTTTTTAGCGGGTCCAGCCTGTTTGGGCGAACGTGCCGCAACGGCGCCGACCGCAAAAAGGACCGCGACGTATGCCAGTGCCACGGCAAGCATCGATGCGCTGCCTGAACCGGAGCCAATGAATTCCGTCGGGAAGCATCCCACGTAGCCCGTTGCCTCGATAGGCGAGAACACGGCCAGCGGCAGGAGCCCGAGCACGGCATTATGCTCCAGCGCCGAATCGGACAATAACGGGAATGCCGGGGCCGCGACAAGCAGCGCGGAGGCAAGGGGGCCCGCGAGGACGCGCCTCGTTGCGGTCGATAGGACGACGGAGCAAACGGATATCAAGGTTCCGCCCGCAAGCAGCGCGAGAAGCAGGGTCGTGAAGACGTCTCCCGCGGTCGTGGTGGCAAGCACGCCGTTATGGAAGAAGGCGATCGGGTACCCAGTTTGCCCGAAGCCGTTTAGGGCCAAGGCGTAAATGCTCCCGGGTGCGAGGCCGGCGAGGAGCATCGCGGTCCCCGCGCCAATTATCGAAAACACGGTTTGGATAAGGCGCCGGAATTTGGGCACGGGCGCCTTTGCCGCCAGGGTCCCGGGCCTTGTGGCGCCGAGCACGAGTATCGACGAGAGAAGGAAGGGGATGAAGGGAAGGAAAGACGGTGCCGTGGCAATGGCGTAAGGCAGGAAGGAAAGGAATGGCAGGTCGTTTGCGGAGGCCGGGATATCCGTGATGCCGGAGCTGCTCAGGGCACGGCAATATGCGAGCTCCGCGTCATTGGTCTCTCGGTCTCCCACGATGGACCCGGATTGGAAGCCTTCGCCCATGAGCGCGTAGTAGCTCTCGGCAGAGTCGAGAAAGGCGGCGTCGGTTTGAGCGGCGAGGGCGGCGTTCGCGTATCTTGCAAGCTCAGCGTCATCTTGCTGCTCTGGCGATAGGTCTGTGCCGCTGGCCTGGGGCGCGCGCGTATTGAATGCGTCGACGAAGCCCTGCATGCCCTGCTTCATGAAGAAGGGCCCGTAGATGGGTGAATTGAACGCAATGGGGACGGAGAAGGCTGCAGCGAGAACGAGCGTACAAATCCATACGGCCTTGTCTCTTAGGATTAGTTTGAGAAGAAGTCGACAGTACATTTAGAAGCACCTACGTTCCCCAAAGAATTGTTAGATTAAAAGTAACAGACCGGATGAAGATACGTGCGACGGGGGCGAGGCGAATGGCTGAACGGTATCGATATGCGGGTTTAACGGCATATCGACCACATAGATTATTAACCTGCATTTCTACCCGCCCTCTTCGTAGAGCCGCCGATACGTGCTTAGCGCACCCTCGGCGCGTCCGGCAGGCTTTGCGAAATGGGATCCAGGAGACTTCGACGCAGCATCATCTTGCGGAATGCTTCTAATGAGCGTCCCATCCTTCAAAAACAGAATCTCATCGCACAATCTATCGACCGAATCCAAGATGTGGGATGACATGATGATGCACGTACCGGAATCGGCCAACTTCCTAAGAATCTCGGAATGCAAGTCCACCCTGCTGGGGTCGAGCGCGTTCATGGGCTCATCTAATAGAAGGTACCGCGCACCCGTCGCATACGCAATCGCCAGGGTAAGCTGCTGCTTCATGCCCTGGCTCAGAGTGCGGATCCTCATCTTCGCGAACTCGCCTATCTGCGTTTGTTCCACTATCTCTTCGATATCGCGAGCATGCGGCCACATATCGCAAACCATCTTGAGGTGATCTTCCGCACGCAATCCGGGATACAGCAGCGTCCCCTCGCCAGGTGCATAGAAGATCATAGAACGGACCTCTCTCGCACCCGTACCCTGCACCTCATCCAGAACGATGCTCCCGTCCACGCGAGGACCCGGCAAACCTGCCATCGCACGCAGCAACGTCGTCTTTCCATGCCCGTTCGGAGCGACGAGACCGTAGACCGTACCCGGGGCAAACTCAGCGTTCACCGAATCTACGAGCACCTTCTTTCCATAAGAGATCGTCAGCGTTTGAAGGTCAATCATCGAGATCATCCCCTTTCGATCTTTGGAACACTCAGGCGCACCATCAACGGAGATACGGCGCCCAAGACCACCAGCAGAGCGCCCGATGCGCCGACGACCTCTCCAAAAGGCATCGCGTTCGTCCCTCGCCCAAGGAACCCAATCGTCCCCACCTGGGAAGCGGGATCAAACGAGGCGAATGGAGCCAGCAGCGCGACGCCCATGCCCACGCTTTCAACATGAGCGCTCAACGAACCCAACACCAAGAGAACCGCGCAAACCATTCCGGTGACAACGGGGTTGCGGCTAATCGCTGCTGTCAACGCAGCGACGACGGAAATCACGCCGTATGCCATGACCAGCAACGGAATGCTACGTAACACCGCCTCCCCCACCGTGGACGTTGTCGGAGCCCCCGCTCGAATGAGAGCGGCGGGATACTCCAATCCACCCGCGCCGTTCTTAATCGCGGACACAACCGCAGCGGGAACCATCGACACCAAAAGCAGTGCCAAGCCAAGCAGGAGAGATAACACAACAGCCGTTAGAAAACGTATATACGCTGTTGTAGGGACCTGCAGGAGCAGCAGGGAGCGATATTGCAAATGGATGCACACGAACGACACGACGACCACGGGTAACAGCCAGAACAAGGAGGGAAGCGCTGCCTGGAGATACGAAAGAAGGATTAATGGGGGCATCTTCGTACTTAACTCGTAGACCTTGGGGTCCGGCAAGCTCGCGATCGACTCGAGCAGAAGAGCGCGCGCCCCCGCACGAGAAGGAGTCTCCGGCTCGATTCCGATCGATTGCGGGAGGGTCGCATCTGCCGCGCCCAGCTCGCCTCGAGCGCGCTCATACGTCGCGAGGCTGCGAAACCCCTCCGCAGGCGTAGGCGCGTACACGAAACCCGAAAGAGCATCTCGCATGTCCCCCAGAGCCGCTTTACCCTCGGCGTCCATATTCGCAGCGCCCTGCTCTAGGTACCGATCGATTAAACGAATCTCGCCATCCCTATACCGACCAGCGGAAACGTCATCAGTATCGGGAAACGTCTCGACCAGAGCCGGGACCAACATCGCCGTGGACATCGTGACCGCACACGCAGCAAGGAGGGGAGAACGCAGGAGCAGTTTCCCCATCGTTCTTACGTATGCGGCGGCGGCACAAGCGCTCGAACGGGCTGCCGTTCTCGATGCGGTGAAGGAACCCCTCTCAAGACAAATCGGGGGCATCTGACGCGCGCAACCGCTCTTTCCGGCAACGCAAAGCAGGCAAATTGCCAGCACCTCGATCCCGGTTGCGCATACGAGGGTAATCGCGCCACGCTCGAAGCAAAGTCCGGGCAGATTCACTATCTGCGTTGTCGGGTACGGGCTATAGGCGCCGACGGTCAACTCGGTGTTCGCATACGTAAGGGGATTCAACAGGGCGAATTCACGTAAAGCGATGGATCTTCCGTAATACCCGGGAACCATCGTCACCCCCATCAGGGCACATACGAACACGATTCCAAGCGTAGGGTTATTGGCAATCTTCACGGCAAGGTGAACGACGAGCGAGATGAACGCCGCCACCAAGAATTGCAAGATGGCCGTCTGTGCGAACACCAGCCAAGCCGGTTTGATAACCGGAGTCGCATATTGAACGTAGCCTATCGGATAGAACAGCGAGCCCGGGCCATTCTTCACAAGTGCGGCGATTATCCCTGGAAGATTGACGGCGAGGACGGCAAGCATCGCAAAAACACTCGCCCATACGCTCGATGCAACAAGCCTGCCCAGCTCACCCATCGGTGCCTGGATGATGAGTTTTTCACGTTTGTTAAGACGCGCGGCAAGGAACGAGACGGCAACGGCTATTGCGGGCCATAGCAAGTACTCCTTCGATCCGTCATAAAAGGAGTACGCTCCATCCGATACCTGCAGAAACGGAAGCAGAGGAGAGAGCGGCGCCAAGACAAGACGCCCCGCGGCAAGAGGGTACAGAAGCGCGGGCATGCTTGATGAAGAGGTATAGACGCCCTCCTCCCCCGCATTCACAAGCGCATCCGCATAGGATGCTGACAATTCCTGCTCAACACGGGTTATTCCCGACTCGAGGTATTCAACCCGTCCGTCGATGCCAGCCGCGCTCCTGAAGACGGGCAAAGCACAAAGAACCATCAACGCAACAACGGCAATACAGAGCGACCTGGAGGAGAGGAGCGACCTAAAGATTGCCTTCGAGATCTTGAGCATATTCATCGCCAACCTTAACCTCATCCAGTCGGAACAGAGGGGCCGAACAAAATGCTCGGCCCTTATTACTTGCCGGCAAAGTCAATTTAACATAAACTGTTAAAAAGTAACCTGAGTTTTTTAAATTCTTCGGAGGTTATTATGAGTTCCGACAATCGCACTCCCCGGCTTCATTCCTTCCGCATCGCATGTGCGATAGCCTCTGCGACCCTTTGCGCCACCGCCATCGCACAAGTGGCGTTCTCCTTAAAGCCAGCAATCGAAGTGCTCGACAACCCTGTAATTGCAGACTCCCCCGCGTATCCAGCCCTTGCGATCTCGACATTGGTCCCTGCCGTCATCGGTATCGCTACGACCATCCTCAGCGCCGTTCTCGTGTGGACGATCAAGAGCGGAGACCCCTTCAAGAAAGGGTCTGCGACATGCTTGAAGGTGCTCGGCATTCTCTTCGTTGTTCAAGCTGCCACCAGCCTCTACGCCGGCTCACTCAAAACCTCCGTTTCGATGTTTGGCGGCGAGGGGGCCGTCGGCGCCCAAGAGATCGCTTCATCATTCGATTGGACCTCTCTGGTTCTCGGCATCGTCCTGTTCATGCTTTCCCAGCTCTTCTTGTACGCCCGAGAGCTGTACCTCGACTCCGACGAGATTGCGTAAGGAAACGCCATGCCCGTAATTGTTCGCCTCGACAAGATCATGGCCGAGCGAAAGATTTCCTCGAACGAACTTGCCGAAAGGATTGGAACCACGCCCGTGAACCTGTCCCGTATTAAAAAAGGGCATATTCGCGGCATTCGCTTCAACACACTCGAGCAGCTATGCCTCGCCCTTCGTTGCCAACCCGGAGACCTTCTCGAAGTCATGAGCGAAGAGGATGCCCGAAAGGAGTTCGGACTCGATTGGTCCGCCGAGGATTAGAGGGCGGTCGTACTCGCCCTGCACACGGGGATGCGAATCGGCGAGGTCTGCGGCCTTCGGTGGTGCGATGTGGATTTCGAGACGGGCCTGATCTCGATCAGACACTCGGTGGCGTACGCGAAGGGAATGGGTTCGTTCATCAAGGACACCAAGACCCATGACGCCAGGGGTATCCCCATCGACCCGGTCGGCCTACTCCCCTTCCTGAAGGAGACCCACGAGATCGACTGCGGAAAGCTGCGCTTGCGCGGCCTTACCGGGGCGGTCGAGATCGGGGACTGCTACATCCTGTCGGAGCCGGGCGCGACCTTCGCGACGACAAGCTATATCCGCAGGGCGTTCAAGACGTTCTCGGAGACCAACGGCCTCATGGGCACCAACGACGAGCTGATCACGTTCCACGGCCTTCGCCACACGTTCGCAACGCAGTGGATCCGCCAAGGCGGCGATATCAAGGCGCTCCAATCGATCCTCGGCCACAAGGACGCCATGGCGACGCTCAACGTCTACGCCGACATCGAGCCCATCTCCAAAATCCATAACATGCTGCGCGCCACGCCGTGCCTTTGGCGCGGGCACCTCGGGCCGAGGGTCGATCCGGGTCCCATGTTCCAACAGAGGATCCAGGAGTCCATCGAGACGCTCCAGGCGTTCGGCTACGGCATCACCGAGCCGGACGACCGAAATATCGCCATACGCGACGTGAAGACGAACAGTTGGCTCTAGCTCACCGAGTACGCGGCAGTGCTGGGCCCATCCCAACTGAGGTCACGGTGGTCCGATAGGGGCGCCGCCCGCGGCATGCGCCGCGGAGCGGTATCCCCTACCGAAGGGCGGGGATGCCCTCCGCTTCCAGTTCGGAATCAGCCGTCGGAGGCGTTCGGCTGACTGCGGGAACGGCCTGTCCGCTCAATGTGTTCGGCTGAGATCGGAAATCAACCCAACACGAGCCGGACACGCGCCAGACGGCTCTTCCCCGTACGGCCTTCCCCCTTACGCTCATGTTGCAGGCATGTAACGCCGCAGCGAGCGCGCCTTTTTTGCGCCAGACAGGTACAATGATGAACACTGTACCGTAGCGGAGCGCCCCGCGCGCGCCGCAATCACGCGAAAGGGTTTCCCATGGCCGAGATCTCGTCCTCCCGTATCGTCATCACCGTCCTTGGCAAGAACCGCCCCGGCATCGTCGCCGGCGTCACCCGCGTCCTGGGCGAGGCCAACGTCGACATCCGCGACATCACGCAGTCCATTATCGAGGACATCTTCACCATGACCATGCTGGCCGATACCGCCGAGTCCAAGCTCGACTTCGCTGAGCTGCAGAAGGCCCTGGCCGAGGCCGGCGAGCTTTCGGGCGTCAACGTGTCCATCCAGCGCGAGGACGTCTTCAACTTTATGTACCGCCTGTAGCGAGCAAGCCGCTGGGGATAGCCTGACGCGCGCATGCCCATGCAAGTCACCCCGATGCGGCCCGGAAAGGAGCGCGCATGGCCTACGACGCCAAGAAAATCTATTACCGCTTCGATGACCACTTGAGCCGCCTGGTTCTGGATTACGAAGCAAGCCGCCAGATTTCGTCTGAGAGCGAAAGCCTCTACCACGGCCTGCCGACCGACCCTTATGACGAAGGCCTGTTTGTCGAGCACAATGTCAAGCGCGGCCTACGCAATGCCGACGGCTCGGGCGTGGTCGCGGGCCTCACTCGTATCTCGGATGTGCACGGCTACAACAAGGTCAACGGAAAGGTCGTGCCCGATCAGGGCAAGCTCACGCTTCGCGGCTACAGCATCGAGGATCTGGTCAACAATGCCCAGGCCGAGAATCGCTACGGCTACGAGGAAGTCGCCTATCTGCTTATCACGGGTTCGCTCCCTAACAAGGAAGAGCTCGACGGCTTTTGCGAGCGCCTAGGCGCCTTTAGACATCTGAGCGACGAGTACGTTAAAGAGTTCCCTATGACCACGGTGTCGTCGAGCATCATGAACGTGCTCCAGCGCGCCGTACTGCTGCTCTACGCCTTCGATGCCGAACCAGACGTGATCACGCCCGAGCACGAAATCGACGTCGCCATTTCCATGCTCGCACGTCTCCCGCGCATCGCCGCCTTCGCACACATGGCCTCGGTCGCCAAGCTTCGCGGCTCCGAGGTTCACGTGCCGCACCCCACGCCCGGTCTCTCCACCGCCGAGACCATCCTACAGGTCTTGCGCGGTGGCATGGCGTTCACCCGCGACGAAGCCATGCTACTCGACGTGATGCTCATGCTGCATGCCGAGCACGGCGGCGGCAACAACTCCACGTTTGCCTGCCGCGTGCTGTCCTCCTCGGCCACCGACCCGTATTCCGCTTATGCCGCGGCCATCGGCTCGCTCAAGGGCCCGCGCCACGGCGGCGCCAACGCCAAGGTCGTGTCCATGCACGAGGACATCCGTGCGCATGTCTCCAATTGGGAGGACGAGGACGAGGTCGCAGCCTACCTGGGCAAGATCCTCGACAAGCAGGCCTTCGACGGCACGGGTCTCATCTACGGCATGGGCCACGCCGTCTATACGCTCAGCGACCCGCGCGCCGAGGTGTGCCGCCGTTACGCGCGCACGCTTGCCGCCAAGAAGGACTTGGGCGATGAGTTCGCGCTCATCGAGCGCATCGAGCGCCTGGCACCGCAGGTGATGCGCGACCACGGCATGACCAAGCCCATCTGCGCCAACATCGACCTGTACACGGGCTTTATCTACAAGATGCTCGGCGTGCCCGAGACGCTCTTTACGCCGCTATTCGCCGTCGCCCGCATGGCCGGCTGGTCGGCACACCGCATGGAAGAACTCTTCTGCGCGCATCGCATCATCCGCCCGGCATACCGTCCGGTGATCGAGCCACTGGAGTACAAGCCGCTCGCCGACCGCTAGGACGCGGACCGTTATAGAACTCGAGCGTGGCCAGGGCATCACCGCCCTCGGCCACGCTTTTTATGCCAGCAGAAAGGGCTGCATCGAATGATTGTGTTTTCCGATATGGATGGGACGCTGCTGACGAGTGATAAGCAGATGAGCGACGCCACCTGGGCGATGCTCGACGAACTCGCTCGACGCGGAATTGAATTTGTGCCCTGCACGGGACGTCCGCTGTCGGGCATCTTTGAGCCCATCCTCGCCCACCCCGCCGTACACTACGCGGTCTGCGCCAACGGTGCCAGCGTCTGGCAGCTCGACGACGTTGTGCCCACCGATGTCTCGCGCGCCACGCGCATTTTGAGCCGACCGCTCGACCGCG
This sequence comes from uncultured Collinsella sp., assembly GCA_902479135.1. Taxonomy (GTDB): domain Bacteria; phylum Actinomycetota; class Coriobacteriia; order Coriobacteriales; family Coriobacteriaceae; genus Collinsella. Next base: position 73,090 of record CABSNU010000009.1, read on the forward strand.
CCATCGCCCACCGCGTCCATAGCATTGCAGCCGGCCACGATGTGACCTTCGATATCTTCGCGGATGGACAGTGCTTCCTCCCCCGCTCGCTATACGGGCGTCTGGATGAGTTCTGCGGCGGCGACCCCCACATCGCGGCTTCGCTCAAGCGCACACGAACACCGATCGACATGGATATCGACAGCAAGATCGATGAGGTCGAGACGCTCGAACGCATCGCCATGTACTGGCACGACCCGGCCGATCGCGACGCCATCGCGGCGGCGCTCGACACGCTCGAAGGCATTGAGATCACGCGTTCTTACGCCATGAATATCGAGGTCATGGGCGAGGGCACCACCAAGGGGACGGCCCTCACGTGGCTATGCGAGCACCTGGGCGAGCGTCTCGCCGACGCCTGGGCGTTCGGCGACAACATCAACGACATCCCCATGCTGCAGGCGGCGGGCCACGGCATGGCCATGATCAACGCCGAGCCCGAGGACCGTGAGGCCGCCGACGCCATCACCGAATACGACAACGACCACGACGGCGTCGCCCACACCATCATGGCCGCCCTCGCCTAGCAGCAGCAACCCGGCAGAGACGATATGAGCAGGACATAAAACATTGAGAGCCCCTGCTGCATGAAAGACCGCGGATTAGGCCGACAATGGTG
>CABSNU010000010.1 GCA_902479135.1 uncultured Collinsella sp.
CCCGACGACGAGTGCGAGGCCGCCCGCGACCTGACCAGGGCGCTCGAGGACGCGACGCCCTCCGAGCACTCCAGCGGGGAGAGCGACCGCAGGGGCGCGATCACCAAGGCCGGCAACAAGCACCTGAGGAAGGCGCTGGTCGAGGCCGCGTGGCACTACCTGACGTGCTCGGGGCGGCCGAAGGACCTCGCCAAGGGCCAGGCCCCGGACCGGGTCGCCCGCAGGCATGCCGCCAAGGGCGTGCGGAGGCTGGCCGAGAGGCGGGAGGCGCTGCTCGCGCGCGGGGTCCACGGCAGCAAGGCGAACGTGGCCACGGCGCGCGAGCTCGCCTGCTGGGTGTGGGCGGTCGGCCTCATGGCCGAGGAGGCGTAGGGGGCCGGTCCCCCGCACATAAGCCGATCACCCCGGAAGCGGTTCGATCCGAAGCCGTTGAGGCGAACCTCAGGTCCCTTTTCTGCGAGCGCCCAGGGCGCCACACGCGTGCACAGACTGTCGGTTCGACGAAGAAGCCTCAGCCGTAGCAACGGATTGCCCAGCGAGAGATCGCCACGGGCGGATATTAAACTGCAAAGACGAGCGTCGGTAAGACACGCCGAGGTCGCCGCGGACGGGTTGATATAGGGAGAGGGCCTGACCCCATATCGTTGGGGCCAGGCCCGATTTTGCCTCTTGACAATGTCCTGCTCATATTAAAAAGGAGCGAGGCACCATGCAGCGCCCGCTCCTTTCTTACTTAAGCCCGAGTTTCTTTTCGAGTTCCCTAACGACTTTAACGTCCGCTGGAAGCCAATCGACATCCCACAGGTTATTGGTATCGAGCCACTTCATGTCCTCGTGAGCGTGCTCTTTGAACTCCCCCGAAAGGATGTTAGCTTGGTAGCACTGCATCGACAGGTGGAACGTCTCGTAATCGTGTTCGACCGTGCAAAGATAGTCGAGGTTGCCGATCGTGACCTCGAGCTCTTCTTGAATCTCGCGCACGATTGCCTGCTCGCCGGTCTCGCCCGGCTCGAGCTTTCCGCCCGGAAACTCCCAGCCGTCTTTAAACTCGCCATAGCCGCGCTGGCAGCTCAGGATTTTCCCATCCTTCTGAATAATCGCTGCTGCAACATTGATTGATTTCATAACTAGTTATCACCTCTCCAGTTGAGCCCAACCAGTATAGGTGATCGACCGCCCGCCATGTCACAGTCGCCTAAAAACCGCCCGCTCGACCAACCCTTGACACCGCTTTACTACCGGCACCCCATCCCCCGCCATCGAGGTCTAATACTTTTCCCACCGCCACCCAAAAACTCATCCAACATTAATCTTGGCTCAAGAATCGCTTAATCTATAACCTGCACTATAGAGTTCGACCAAGGGCGGGGCGGCGCCGCGCAACGCAGGCCGCCGAACGCAACGCTCGCGCCCGGGCAGACCACCCGGCGTCGCGCCCATCGAACGAAAGGACAGGTCATGGACGACCTCGAAAAAGTTGAAACCATCCGCACCAAGTGCAACGTGAGCTACACCGACGCCAAAGCCGCGCTCGACGCCGCCGACGGCAACGTTCTGGACGCCATCATTTGGCTCGAGTCGCAGGGCAAGACCCAGACCACGTCGGCGCACGCCGCCACCGAGTCCGAGCCGGTCGATGAGCCCTCGGCCGAGATGGTCGCTGCGCAGGTCGCCTACGAAAAGTCGAGCGAAAAGACCGACTTCTCCAAGAAGATGGACAGCGTGTGGGAGTACCTCAAAAAGCTCTTCCGCCTGAGCCTGGAGACCAAGTTTGTCGCCACGCGCCGCGACGCCATCATCCTCAACATCCCCATCCTGATCCCCATCGTCGCCCTGTTTGCCTGGGGCGCCACGATATGGCTGATGCTGCTTGGCCTGTTCTTTGGCATGCGCTACCGCATCGATAGCGACGGCGACGTGCCCGGCAGCATCAACAACCTGATGGACAGCGCTGCCAATGCCGCGGACGACATCAAGCAAAATCTGAACGACGACAAGTAATCGCAGACGGGGGCACGTATGGCACGAATCCTGATCGTAGAGGACGAGGAGAAAATCGCCCGCTTTGTGACGCTCGAGCTGGAGCACGAGGGCTACCAGGTGGAGCACGCCGCCGACGGCCGCACCGCCGTGGACCTGGCACTGGAGCGCGACTACGATCTGATTCTGCTCGATGTACTGCTGCCGCAGCTCAACGGCATGGAGGTGCTGCGACGCGTCCGCAAGCACAAGGATGTGCCGGTGATTATGGTCACCGCGCGCGATGCCGTGATGGACAAGGTGGCCGGGCTCGATGCCGGCGCCGATGACTATCTGACCAAGCCGTTTGCGATTGAGGAGCTGTTTGCACGGATCCGCGTGGCGCTGAAGCGCTCGGAGGCCGCGCGGACGGCTTCGGGCATTGGCGACGCCAGCGCCGAGGCTGGCGCAGCGAGCGGCACGGCCGCCGGTATCGCCACAATGCCCCCGGCAACCGACACGGCCCAGACCGCTGCCACGCCCTCCCCCGCCACACTCGCCGTTGGCTCGGTCGCGCTCGATCCCGACCGCCGCGAAGTCACGGTCGGCGGCTCGCCCATCGCGCTCACGGCCCGCGAGTTCGACGTCCTCGCCCTGCTTATGACGCATGCCGAAACCGTGCTCACACGCGAGCGCATCGCGCACGAGGCGCTGGGCTACGAATACGTGGGCGACACCAACAACGTCGACGTGCACATCGCGCATCTGCGCGCCAAAATCGAAGACGCCGGTGGCGCCCGCATCATCCAGACCGTGCGCGGGGTGGGCTATGTCTGCCGCGCGTAACGCCGAGGCCAAGCGCGTCACCTCCATCGCCCGTGCCATCAACTGGAGCTATATGTGGCGCCGTCTGATGAGCTACGTCTGGCTCGATCTGCTGCTGATGGTGATTGCGGCGGCGATCCTCGTCTATGGATACAACCAGACGCTGCCCGACAGCGCGTTTACCGCAGGCTGGATTCCCGGCGCCACCGTTCGCGGCATGTCGCTGACGCCCGCGCGCGGCTGGGACCTGACAACGCTCACCTATACCGTCGAGCTTGCGCGCACCACCAAGACCTTCCCCCTCGCACAGGACCTCGTCACGCTATGGCCTCTCTACCTTGTCGTTGTGGGTTGGCAGGTCATCAGCGTGCTCAACATGCTCGGCGGTGCCCGCCGCGTACGCCGCACCATGGCGCCGCTCAACGACCTAGCCTTGCGCGTGGACGAACTAGGCCGCATGCAGCTCGCCGGCGGCAAGATGGAAACACTGGAGCAGGCCATCGAGCGCGCAAGCGTCGACTCGCCGAGCGTCACCACCGGCGACGCCGACCTGGCAAGCATCGAGGTCGCGCTCAACCGCCTGCTGCGCCAGATGCAAGAGGCCAAGCTGCAGCAGATGCGCTTTGTCAACGATGCAAGCCACGAGCTGCGCACGCCCATCGCGGTAATTCAGGGCTACGTAAACATGCTCGACCGCTGGGGCAAAGACGACCCGGACGTGCTGGCGGAATCCATCGCGTCCCTCAAGGCCGAAAGCGAGCACATGCAAGAGCTCGTGGAGCAGCTGCTGTTTTTGGCACGCGGCGATGCCGGGCGCACGGTCCTGCGGCGCGCGAATACCAACCTGGCTGCACTGGTCGGCGAGGTATGCGAGGAATCGCAGATGATCGATACCGAGCACACGTATCGACTGGCCTTTGACGCTGCGCTTGTCAGCGACCCGCGCTGCGACGCGCCCGTCGACGTGGCGCTCGTGAAGCAGGCCCTGCGCGTAATCGTGCAGAATGCCGCCAAGTATTCGGACGCGGGCACGCCCATCACGTTTGGCGTGGCGCCGGATGCGGGCGCGGGCACGATCGACATAAACGTTGAGGACGAGGGCATCGGCATGAACCAGGAATCCGCAGCCCACGCGTTCGAGCGGTTCTACCGCGCCGACAACGCACGCGATGCCGGCGCGCAGGGCTCGGGTCTGGGGCTTGCCATTGCCAAGTGGATCGTCGATAGCCATGGCGGCGTCATTGGCGTGACCTCAGTCGAGGGCGTCGGCAGCCGCTTTACGATTCGCCTGCCACGGTAGGAAGCCCCCTCGTGAATCGAGGTCTAATACTTTTCCGCGAAGTGAACGTCTGTTTTTGGACCCCTGAAGCATCCACATTTTTCGTCGGTAAAATCACAGGATTCTAGTATCGAAACCGCAGGAAACGATGTCCTTAAAGTGTCGATGCTTCGGGGGTCCGATTTGTCTCGTTCACTTCTCGGAAAAGTATTAGACTTCGGTTTTTTGACCGTTGCAAAAGTCGACCCCTCGGCATAAATAAAGGGATAAGGCCATGCGACCCTATCCCTATTTGCTAGCTATAGCAGCTTGTACGCTACTCGCGGCACAGGTGCACGGCGAAGCCGGCAAACTCGCGCTTAAAGTATACGAGCTTGGTGCCGCCGTCGGGCAGCAGCACGCGCGACTCCTCGTTAACCTCGAGCCCGCGCTCGGCAAACCACTTCTCGGCCGCATCGATGTCGTTGACGGCAAAGCCAATGTGGCCCTTGGCGCCACGACCGTTCTGCTTCATGATCTCGACCAGCGAATCGTTAAAGTACGAAACGGGGGTCTCGATGACGGGCAGACCCATCATCGTCGAGAACAGCTCCGCGATCTCCAAGGCGTCTGCCGGGTCGGTGGCGTTAATGCCCACATGGGCAACGCGCATGCCAAAGAGCTCGACCGGGTTGGCGTTCTGCTCACTCATACAGGCAGCGCCTACTGAGCCATGACGTCGAGGACGGCCTTCTCGGCAGCGACGCGGTTCATGCCGGTCATGAAGGGCACGCCGCTCACGTACGGGCAGGTGAGGCCCTCGGGGGCAACGGTGGTGGCGATCAGCAGGTCAGCGCCCTCGTCGCAGTAATCCTTGGCCTCGGAGATGGCGCACTGCACGATCTCGTACTTGCCGGCATAACCGTTGGCGTCGAGCAGGGTAGCGACCTTCTGGGCAACGAGCGTGGAAGTAGCAGCGCCAGCACCGCAAGCCAAAACGATCTTCTTCATAGGTAATGTCTCCCTTCATGGTTTACTTTAGGTAAGTGTACCGCAGCGAGCGATGTCACTCGGCCTCGATGAGCTTTTATGCCAGTTTGCTTGCGCGCTGCGTATAATACATCCAGTACGTGTTGTCATACCGCTCGCTTTATGAGCGACTAAGGACCCTAATATGCCCGATTCCCGCACCCTCTGGACCGCCGTCGTCATTATCTGTATCGCCGTGTCGGTATTTTTTAGCGTCAAAAAACGCACCACATTTAAGCGCCTGCAACAGCTTATGGCCGCCAAGCAGTGGGACGAGTTCGATCGCCTGCTCGACGCCAAACTCACCAGCATGCTGTACCCGCGCTATAACCGCGACTACCTGCGCCTGAACTCATATCTGCTGCGCGAGGACCACAAGCGCGCCGACGAGATGTTCGATTTGCTGTTGGGGCTCAACCTGCCCAAGATGCAGCGCGTCGACCTGGTGATCAAGGCTTTTAACTACTACGTTGGCCAGGAGGACCGCAAAAAGTCCAAGGAGCTGCTGCACGAAATCAAGGGTTTTGAGGGCGGCCAGGCCGAGGCAGTCGCACACGAATGCCAGCTGATGTACGACACGATGATCCTCAAGCGCCACAACGACATTCCCGAGCTGGAGCGCATGCTCGAGGAGGCCGGCGACGATAAGGTTAAGAGTTGCCGCTTGGAGTACCTGTTGGCCCTGCAGTACAAGAACAAGGGCGACGAAGCCAAGTTCCAGGAGTTCCTGAAGAAGTCGGGGCAACACTCGATGGCCGTCAACGCGTAACGGACGGCTTGTGTTAGACTTCTAGTCTCACGGGGGCGTGGCGGAATTGGCATACGCAGGAGACTTAAAATCTCTCGCCGCAAGGATTGTGGGTTCGAGTCCCACCGCCCCTACCATATGGAGCTTTCGAGCCCGTGTCCCCAAGGGATGCGGGCTCGTTTCTTTTGGATGCCGGTGGGGCTCGAACCCGCGAGGGGGCGAGCGTCAAGCGGACGCGCAGCGTCCGCAGCGAGCCGGCGAGGGCGCCGGCAGGCGGCCGAAGCCGGTGCGTATTTGCGCAGCAAATACGCGGACGTCCCACCGCCCCTACCATGTGATTGCTTGCGAGCTCGTCTCCCTTTGGGATGCGGGCTCGTTTCTTTTGGACGCCGGTGGGGCTCTAAGTTGCGGTGGGATAGTTCCTGTTTTGGCAGCTTACCAGCCCATTTAGGAACTATTCCACCGCAACTTATGGGGGAATGGTTACAGGGTGCTGAGAGCGGGGGTCCAGGCGATGGTGGGGGTCGCACCGTCGAGAACCTCGTTGATGGTGGCGGCCATGCCGGCGAGTAGGCTGTTCTCGCTTACAGTGAGCGTCTTGTAGCCGCCGGCTCGCATGAGCTCGTGGATCACCACGGCGCCCGCCAAGATCACGCCCGCGCGTTTGGGCTGTACACCCGGTAGAGCGGCGATGCCGTCCGCATCCAACACAGACATGCGCTCGATAGCGGCCGAAACCTGATCCAGCGAAAGCTCGCGCAGGTGCACAAAGCTCGAATCGTACGGTTCCAGCTTATGAACGAGCGCCACGAGCGTGGTGACGGTGCCGCCCACGGCGACCAGGCGTTCGGCGCGCTCAAAGTCGCTGGGCAGGCCTTCAAAATAGGCGGCGAACTGCTCACCTGCCCACGCGGCAGCGGCAGCAAGCTCGCCGTCCGCAGGCGGCAGCGCCGAGAAGAACCGCTCCGTCACGCGGCGACAACCGATGTCCAGCGAACGCGTGCCCTCCAGCGCAAAGACCCCACGCTCCGGCGCATAGACGCCCGTCGCGAGCTCCGTGGATCCGCCGCCCGAATCGGCAACAATGATGCGCTCGCCAGCAAAGTCGTGCGCCACGCCAAAAAACGTCAGGCGTGCCTCGACCTCGCCCGGAATCACCTGTGGCTCAAGCCCCAGATCGCGCAGGCCGTCCAGCAGCAGCGCGGCATTGGACGCATCGCGCGCGGCGCTCGTGCATGTGGTGCAGATGCACGCGGCCCCAAAGGCACGTGCCTCGTCCACAAACATGCGGCATGCGGCGAGCACGCGCTCAACGGCCGCCTCGCAAAAGCGGCCCGTCGCGTCCACGCCCTCGCCCAAGTCGGTGATCTCGGTATGCTTGGACGATTCCACGATCGCCCCGGCTTCGACCTGGGCCAACACCAGTCGCGACGACACCGTTCCCAGGTCGATCGCGGCTACCTTATAGCGTTTGCAATCTGCCATTGCGGGCTCCCCTCTGGGCGCTATTTGCCGTTGGACACGACCGTCTGGCCCTCGACACCGTTAAACCCAAACAGCATGTCGAGCGCCTGAATGTACCACGGCGCGTCCTTGCCGACCTCTTCGATCTCTTTGGCAACTTCGCTGGCCTTCTTGGCGTTCGACGACTTCTTGCTCGGAGACGAATCCGAATCGTCGTCCAGTCCCAGCACGTCAATCTTGGTCTCGCCGGGCATCACCAGGCCCAGATCCTCGGTCGCCGCGTCCTTAATGCCCTCCTCCGAGAGCAGCTTGTCGACGCTTTTCTGCAAGTCGTCGTTGTACTGCTGGCGTATCTCTACCTGTTTGGCCAAGATATCGCTCGAGCGTTTGGCAACGTAGAGGTCGCGCACGGGAAAGTACAGGCTCACGAGCACCAGGGCGACGACAATGCCAATAAACAGCCCGCGCTGGGGCCCATGCGTAAAGTCATAGATTGCCTTGACCACCGCGTTGTCGTTGGCGTAGTGCATGAAGTCCGAGCCCGAAAGACGGTTCGAGGGACGGCGCGGCTTGTCGGACGCCTGGGTCGAAGGGCACGACGCATGCTTGGAACGCGATGGGCGCACCGGACTATCCGAGGAACTATTTGGCTGAGCATTGGGATGCGAAGTCGCCGGCGAGCTATACCTGGAGCGATCAGCACCAGCATAACCAGACCCGCCAAGCTGTGCGGTACGCGCACGACGAGGCGACGGCTCACGCGAACCGGCGGAATAGTACCTGTTGTCGTAAATCTGATCCATGTGCGCCTTGTGCGGTTGAGGTTTGTTTGCGCTAAGTCCTTTAGTTATAGCACGAGCGCCCGCGCCGCCTTCGCCAGCCTTTGCTCGACATAAAAAAGGCGCTGAGCCGTATGGCCCAGCGCCCATAGTTCTTTGCGGCATCCAGCCAAGGCGGGGAGGAACCGAGTCAGCCTCCCCCTCGCCAAATTCGCCCGTTTAGCGAATGTTGTAGAACGCGGCCTTACCGGCGTAGCGCGCGCTGCCCTCGAGCTCGTCCTCGATGCGGATGAGCTGGTTGTACTTGGCAATACGGTCGCTGCGGCACGGGGCGCCCGACTTGATCTGGCCGGCGTTAACACCCACGACCAGGTCAGCGATGGTGGAGTCCTCGGTCTCGCCGGAACGGTGACTCACGATGCAAGCGTAGCCGGCCTCCTTGGCAGTCTCGATAGCCTCGAGCGACTCGGTGAGCGTGCCAATCTGGTTGACCTTGACCAGGATCGCATTGGCGGCGCCCAGCTCGATGCCCTTCTTAAGGCGCTCGGTGTTGGTGACGAACAGGTCGTCGCCTACGAGCTGCACCTTGTTGCCAATGCGGCGGGTGAGCTCGACCCAGCCGTCCCAGTCCTCCTCTGCCATACCATCCTCGATGGAGATGATGGGATAGGTGTCGACAAGCTTCTCCCAGTAATCGACCATCTGAGCGCTCGTGTACTCTACGCCCTCGCCCTTGAGCTCGTACATACCGGTCTCGGCGTTGTAGAACTCGGTGGACGCCGGATCCATGGCGTACATGAAGTCGACGCCGGGCTTAAAACCAGCCTTCTCCACGGCCTTGGTAATGTACTCGAACGGCTCGGCATTGGTTTTGAGGTTGGGCGCGAAACCGCCCTCGTCGCCCACGCCGCCGCCCAGGCCGGCCTCGTGCAGCACGCCCTTGAGGGTGTGGTAGACCTCGGCGCACCAACGCAGGCCCTCGGCAAAGCTCGGGGCGCCCACCGGCATGATCATGAACTCCTGGAAGTCGACGTTATTGTCGGCATGCACGCCGCCGTTGAGGATGTTCATCATGGGCGTGGGCAGCAGATGGGCGTTGACGCCGCCCAGGTACTGGTACAGCGAAAGACCCGCCGACTCGGCAGCGGCGCGGGCGACGGCCAGCGACACGCCCAGGATGGCGTTGGCACCGAGCTTGGTCTTGTTGGGGGTACCGTCCGCGGCAATCAGCGCGGCATCGACGGCGCGCTGGTCGAAGGCGTCGAGGCCCACGACGGCGTTAGCGCACTCGTTATTGACGTGCTCGACGGCCTGAGAGACGCCCTTGCCCAGGTAGCGGCTCTTGTCGCCATCGCGCAGCTCGCAGGCCTCAAAGGCGCCGGTCGAAGCACCCGAAGGCACCATTGCGCGGCCAAAGCTGCCGTCCTCGAGCACGACCTCGACCTCGACGGTGGGATTGCCGCGGCTGTCGAGTACCTCGCGACCGTAGACGTCCAAAATATCGCTCATGTTGTCTCCCTCTCACTTGGAAACGTAGTGGATGCAAGCGACCGGCTGACCGTGCACCATCGGTGCGCCTCCGTAAGTTAGCCATGTCGCACTTTTTGCATTATGCCCTAAGTTAGCCGAGGGATACATATGAATTAGAGAAATCATTCTTTGAGGCGCTTGTTTTTGCACCGAGCATTCATCTCTGGAGGTCGCCCCCCCCATTAAATTCTTCTATCGGCATACCGTCTTTACCTGGCTTGCGAATGAAAGAGCCAATAATGTGCTTTCACATCGTGCAAAGTTCTGGATATCGTGCAAATCTAAGGGTCTAGAGTTCTGGATATCGCGCATAATCAGGTTATAAAAGTTCTGGATATCGTGTACGAGGTAGCCATGCTTAAACGAAAAGCCTATGACAAACTACTAAAATGGAAGCATGAAAGCGCTGGTAAAACAGCACTTCTTATTGAAGGAGCCCACCGCGTCGGCAAGAGCACGCTTGCCCGCACGTTTGGAGAAACCGAATACAAGTCCTGCCTTGTCATTGATTTCTTTCAAGCACCTGCCGAAGTTAAGCAATATTTTGAGGACTATCGCACTGACTTCGACTCGCTCTTCCTCTATCTCTCGGTTTTCTATAACGTCAAACTCTATGAACACGAGACGCTTATCGTCTTTGACGAGGTCCAGATGTACCCGCAAGCACGCGGACTCATCAAGTATCTCGTTGCAGACGGACGTTACGACTACATCGAAACTGGATCCCTGCTCAGCATCAAGCAGAACATTAAAGATATCGTCATCCCATCCGAGGAAGAGTCTCTGGAACTTGAGCCCCTCGACTTTGAGGAGTTTCTTTGGGGCATGGACGAAAAGGGGCTGGCCGATCTCATTCGCATGAGTTTTAACAAGATGAAGCCGCTCCCCGATGCCCTACATCGCAGAGCGCTCTCCCTTATGCGCGAATACATGCTCGTAGGCGGCATGCCTGAGCCGGTATCCATCTATGTTGAACAGCGCGCTTTTGCGCCCGTCGACGCTTCGAAGCGCCGAATCGTCCAGCTCTATCGCAACGATATCTCTCGTTTTGCAACCGGTTACGAATTCAAAGTCGTCTCCGTACTCGATGGCATCCCGGGTCAGCTCTCTAGGCACGAAAAACGATTCAAGCTTTCCTCACTTGATAAAAACGCACGCATGCGCACCTACGAAGAGGCCTTCTTTTGGCTGGCAGACGCGCGAATTGCCAATATCTGCTATGCCGCAAGCGAACCGAGCGTGGGCCTTTCACTCAGCATGGAGCAAACGGCTCTCAAGTGCTACATGGCAGACACCGGCCTGCTTGTAACGCTTGCCTTCTCTGACAACAACGATACCGATGAAGACGTTTACAGGGCCGTGCTTCGCGGCGACATCGGATTGAACGAAGGAATGCTTACCGAAAACTACGTTGCCCAATCTCTAAAGGCCAATGGACACAGGCTCTTCTTTTATTTCCAAAGCGGAAAGAAGGAGGGGGAGGAGCGCATGGAAATCGACTTCCTCGTTACCCGACCCTATGTCAATGCCGCCGGAAAGCCGCGCATCAGCCCCATCGAAGTTAAGTCGCCACGCAGATACGGAACCATCTCCCTCGACCGATTCCGCGCGCGCTTTAACAAGAAGATTGGGATGGCTTACGTGTTGCACCCTAAACAACTCGAGTGGGATGCCGAAGCGCAGCTGGCACATCTTCCGTTGTATATGGCCTTTTGCTTGTAGAGACCTCTCTACGAATGGATGCCGTGAGAGACGCAGGCCTCACTCGCTTGCTTTTGCTTGGTCCCACAGGTCGTTGAGTTGAGCGGTTGAGCAGGCGGCGAGGTCATCGCCCGCCTCGTGCACGGCGGCCTCCATCGCGGCCCAGCGACGGCGAAACTTGGCCGTGCTCGCGCGCAGGGCGCTCTCGGCGTCGATGCCCTCTTTGCGCGCAACGTTGACCAGGGCAAAGAGCAGGTCGCCAAACTCCATCTCGCGCTCGGGCGTTCCGGGGGCCTCGGCCTCAAACTCGGCACGCTCCTCGGCGACCTCGTCCCACACATCCTGGACCGTCTCCCACTCAAAGCCCACGGCAGCCGCCTTGCGCGACACCTTCTGTGCCTGCATCAGCGCCGGCAGATGCGTGGGCACGCCGTCGAGCAGACCCTCGGGCGCAGCCTCGCCCGCCGCCACGGCCTTGTCCTTGGCAGCCTTCTCGGCAAGCTTGACCTCGTCCCAGATCTTGAGCACCTCGTCGGAGCTGTCGGCGTCCGCATCGCCAAACACGTGTGGGTGGCGGCGGATGAGCTTGGCGTCGATATCGCGTGTCACATCGGCCAGCGTAAACTCACCGGCGTCCGCCGCAATCTGCGCATGCAACACTACCTGCATGAGCACGTCGCCCAGCTCCTCGCGCAGATGCGTGGCATCGTCGGCCTCGATGCAATCGAGCGCCTCGTAGGCCTCCTCGATCATGTTTTTGCCAATGCTGCGGTGCGTCTGCTCGCGGTCCCACGGGCAGCCATCGGGCTGACGCAGGCACCAGATGGTCTGCACCAGATGCTGCAGATCGGCCGATGCATCTACCAGCGTGGACAGGTCGCGCGAACCCTCGGCATTTTGCTGAGCCATGTGCTGCGCCATGGTTATTCCTCCTCCAGGACCACGTGACGGAACGCGCCGCCCTCGTAGATGCCGTAGCTGTGCGTGCCGTCCTTGGGGATGCTCACGCTGCCGGGGTTGAAGAGCCACAGACCCGGGTGCGCCTCGCTTTCCTCGTTAACCTTGATGTGCGTGTGGCCGTAGACGAGCGCGGAGCCCTCGGGCAGCGCGGGCGCGTGGTCGACGCTGTTGTGCATGCCGGCGCCAAAGACGTGACCGTGCGTCAGGAACAGCTCGCGGCCGGTCTCGTCGAACAGCGTGGCGTAGTCCGCCATGACGGGAAAGTCGAGCACCATCTGGTCGACCTCGGCGTCACAGTTGCCACGCACCGCGATGATGCGGTCGGCCAGGGCGTTGAGCAGCGGAATCACACGCTTGGGGGCGTAGTCGCGCGGCAGGTCGTTGCGCGGGCCGTGGTAGAGCAGGTCGCCCAGCAGCACAATGCGGTCGGGCTGCTCGGACTCGATGGCGGCGACCAGGCGCTCGGTCCAATATGCCGAGCCGTGGATGTCGGAAGCGATGAGGTATTTCATGGTGGTCCTTTCGGGTGGGGTGGATATGACTGGGCGCGGGATGTCGCCGGCCGCGCTATTCAAATCGCAGTGCCGCGCTCTGGGCCGCCTGCATCACGCGTTGGAGCGGCACGTTGTGCTCACGGGCAAGACGGGCGCAATCCTCGTACTCGGGAGCCGCGCGCTCGCTGCCGTCGGGCAGGGTGGCTACTTTGACGGCCACCTCGCCCCAAGGCGTCGCCACCTGCTCAAAACGACGCGGCAGACAGACGCGCTCCATAACCTGGCGGCGGATGCCGTTGGTCGTGGTTTCCAAAAAGATGATCATCTGCAGACGGTCAATGTCCTCGCGGGCGCAGATTACCTGCAGCTGCCAGCCGGGACGACCTTTTTTGCAGTAGAGGGGCAGCCAGTGCACTTCGCGGGCACCCGCCTCGCGCAAGCGGTCGGCGGCATAGGCGAGTACCTCGGGCGACGCATCGTCGATGTCGCACTCCAGCTTGACGATGGTTTCGGGCGCATCGGTCTCGCGGGACAGCGGAGATTTGCTATCGCATGGCATACGGTCCGGATCCTTTCAGCGCGGGCTCGTTTTGTTCACCCAAACGCTAGCACATCGGACGTGGCACAGGCATGACTTTCGTCCATCGCCGCCCTCGCCCCTATCTAAACATGTACATCAGCCTCCAAACATGTCATTTTTTGTCGGTTTTGGAGGCTGACGTACATGTTTCGGAGCGGGGCCGTACGCGATCAGAATTGCGCCTGCACTCCGTCCACCACAAAGTTCGCCGCACTCAACAATTTTGAACTTTCTACGCAGTTCATCGGCCAAAAAATAACCCTCGGCATACTTACCCGCTGCACGATGTTACTCTAGTTGCATTAGGCTAACTAAGCGGCTGCCGAGGACCCCGCCCGGCACCGTTACGGCATAGGAGGTTTCATGTTCGAGAAGCGGCTCTTCTCCCTGGTTCCGCAGGCAACGCCCTACATTATGGCAAGCGTCCTGTTTAAGTGGATCGCGCTCATGGCAAACATCACGGTGATGTGGGTGCTTGCGCGCATCTTGGGCGGCATCGTCACGGACGGTCTTTCCGCCGCGCTCGCCGTCGACGCCCTCGCACAGACGGCCTTGCCGCTCGCCGCCGCCATCATCGTGCGCGCCGCCTCCATCTACCTGGCCCAACGCGCCGGCGACAAGGCCGCGTTCGAGGCCGTCCGCCGCGTGCGCTCGCTCGTCTACGACAAGCTCACCGCACTCGGCCCCTCCTACACCGAGACCGTCCCCACCGCCGAGGCCGTCCAGACCAGCGTCGAGGGCGCCACGCAACTCCAGGTGTACTTTGGCGGTTACCTGCCGCAGCTCTTCTTTGCCGGCTTGGCACCCATCACGCTGTTTGTGCCGCTCGCGGGCCAGGCGGGTCTTCCCGCCGCGCTGCTGCTCGCCTGCGTTCCGGTCATCCCCGTCTCCATTATGATGGTCATGCGCAACGCCAAAAAGATCGGTGCCGAGTACTGGGGCAGCTACGTCGACCTGGGCGGCATGTTCCTGGAGGCCGTGCAGGGTCTCACCACCCTTAAGGTCTACCAGGTCGATCGCAGCTGGCACGAGCGTATCAACGCCGAGTCCGAGCGTTTTCGCACGGCGACCATGCGCCTGCTGGTGATGCAGCTGCGCTCCATTTGCGTTATGGACCTGGTCGTCTATATGGGCGCCGCGCTCGGCATTATCGTAGCCGTGCTGCAGCTCGCCACGGGCAAGATTGGCTTTGAGGCGGCCTTCCTCATCGTCTTTCTGTCGCAGGAGTTCTTTTTGCCCATGCGCCGCTTGGGTTCGCTGTTTCACACGGCCATGAACGGCATGGCGGCCTCACGACGCATGTTTGGCATCCTGGATACGCCCGAGCCCGAGCGCGGCGATGTTGAGCTTGACGGTCGCGGCGATATCGAGCTCGCGGGCGTGAGCTACGCATACGGTGACCGCACGGTGCTGGACAGCGCCAGCGCGACCATTGCGCACGGCTCGCTCGTGGCACTCGTGGGCGAAAGCGGCGGCGGCAAGTCCACGCTCGCGGGGATTATCGCGGGCCGCAAGGGTGCCTACCGTGGCAGCGTGCGCATCGGCGGCGTCGAGCTGCGCGATGTCACGGCCGCCTCACTCATGCGCGCCGTCACCCTGGTGCCCACCAACGGCTACCTGTTTGCCGGCACCTTGCGCGACAACCTGCTGCTCGCCCAGCCCAATGCCACCGATACCGAGCTTTTGCGCGCGCTCGACCGCACGCGCGTGGCGGCCTTTGTGCAGGCCAACGGCGGGCTCGACATGGTGATTAACGAGGGCGGCACCAACCTTTCGGGCGGCCAGCGCCAACGCGTGTGCATGGCCCGCGCCCTGCTGCACGACTCGCCGATCTATGTGTTTGACGAGGCTACGAGCAACGTCGATGCCGCAAGCGAAGCCGCGATCGGCGAGGTCATCGCGTCGCTTGCCGGCGGGCACACTGTAATTGTGGTGGCACACCGCCTGTCGACGATCGTAGACGCCGATCAGATCCTGGTGCTGGAGCGTGGCCGTATTGCCGAGCACGGGACTCACGGCGAGCTCTTGGCCACCGCGGGCGCCTATGCGCGCATGTGGAACAGCCAGGAGCAGCTCTCGGCATATGCGTATGCGGAGGGTGATGCCGAGGATGCCGGCGCGGTTGAGGCTGTTGACGGCAGCGCCGCCTGTACCGATGGCCTCAACGGTGCCGGCTCGTCTTCCGCTGCCGCGGCGCCTGACTCCGGCCGCGCCCGTCGCTCGGCGCCGTCCATCATGTGGCGCATGATGGGGCTCGTCCGACCGCTTGCCGGCTGGCTTGTGCTAGCCGTCGCGCTGGGCAGCATTGGCATGCTCACCGCCGCGTTCGTGCCGGCCTTTGGCGCCCTTGGCCTTATGGCCGCGCTGGGCCGCAACGCCTTGGGGCTTGGTCTTATCGCAGCATGCGCGGCCTGCGCCGCCTGCGGCATCGCACGCGGGCCGCTCCACTACGGCGAGCAGCTCTGCAACCATTACATCGCATTCCGCCTGCTCGCACACATTCGCGACCTGGTGTTTGGCGCCCTGCGCCGGCTCGCCCCCGCCAAGCTCGAGGGCCGCGGCAAGGGCGAGCTCGTGAGCCTGGTCACCTCGGATATCGAGCTGCTCGAGGTCTTCTACGCGCACACCATCTCGCCCATTGCCATCGCTCTGGTCTGCACCGTTGCGTTTGAGGGCTTTTTGCTGGCTGTGAGCCCCGAGCTCGCGGGCATCGCGCTCGTGGCCTACGCGGTCCTGGGCGTGCTGCTGCCTCTGGCTTCGGCCAAGGCATGCGGCACCACCGGCCGCCAGAGCCGCGAGGGCGCCGGTAAGCTGGGCGCCTTTGTGCTCGACAGTCTACGCGGCGCGTCCGAGACTATCCAATTTGCCGGTGGCGCCGATCGCAGCCGTGCCCTGGGCAAACTGACCGAGCAAGTCGGCGCCGTGGACGCGCGCCTCAAGCGCCGTCAGGCGGCCAGCGAGGCCGTAGCCGATGCGCTTATTCTTGCGGCCAATCTGGTGATGCTCGGGCGTGCGCTGCAGCTGGTGTCTGCGGGAACGATTGATTTTGCTGCAGCGTTTGTCGCCGTCTTTACCTTTGTGTCGTCGTTTGGCTCGGTGATGGCCGTGAGCCGCCTGGGCGCCTCACTGCAGGAGACGCTCGCCTCGGGCGCACGCGTGCTCGATTTGCTCGACGAGCGGCCCCAGTGCGCCGAGGTCGCCGATGGACAGGACGTTGAGTTTGCCGGCGCCGCAGCCGAGCATGTGAGCTTTAGCTATGCGGGCGGCGTGGACGCGGGCGGTGCGGGTGCCACAGAGCAGGCCGCGAACGACACCGCTGCGAGTCTCATCCTCGACGACGTGACCTGCACCTTTGCGCCCGGCACCACGACCTGCATCATGGGGCGCTCGGGCTCGGGCAAGTCGACGCTGCTTAAACTGCTCATGCGCTTTTGGGACCCCGCAGCCGGCACCATCACGGTGAGCGGCGTCGATGCCCGCCACATCAACACGGCGAGCCTGCGCAGCCACGAGGCCTATATGACCCAGGACACACATCTGTTCTGCGGCACCGTACGCGAGAATCTGCTGGTCGCGCACGCCAACGCCACCGATGCCGAGCTGCTCGACGCTTGCCGCTCCGCCTCACTCACCACGCTCATCGACCGTCTGCCGCAGGGACTCGACACGCCCGTTGCCGAGCTGGGCGACTCGCTTTCGGGCGGCGAGCGCCAGCGCATCGGCCTTGCGCGCATCTTCCTCAACGACGCACCCTTCATCTTGCTCGACGAACCCACCAGCGCACTCGATGCCCTCAACGAGGCGTCCGTGATGCAGGCGATCGACGAGCTCAAGCGCCGCGGCAAGACCATTGTGCTCGTGAGCCACCGTGCCAGCACCTGCGCGTTTGCCGATTTCTCGCTTTCGGTCGAGCACGGGAGGCTGAGCTAATGGCGCGCCCGGTCGACACACCGGAGCTGGCACGCAAGCGCGAGCGCGAGGCTCAAATGGTGTCGCAGATGATTGCGCTGTGGTGTCGTGGGCATCATGGCGGCGGGCATGCGGTCGAGCAGGCTGGCGACGATGAGCCTGTGCGCGTGAAGCTCGGCCTTCGGACCATTACGCTCTGCCCCACTTGCGCCGAACTGCAGAAATACGCCGTCGCGCGCATTGAGCGCTGCCCGCACATGGGTACCAAGACATTTTGCTCGGCCTGTCCTTCGCATTGTTACCGGCCTGCCATGCGCGAGAAGATCCGCGAGGTCATGCGCTGGTCAGGACCGCGCGTGATCCGCTATCGCCCCATCACCGCCGTGAGACACGCAATGGTAACGGTGCAGGTCAAACGTGTGGCGGCACGAAGCAAGTAGTCGCCGGCGCCGGCACGCGCCGCCCCGCCCCACGCCGCCCCATCCAAACATGTACATCAGCCTCCAAACATGTCATTTTTTGCAGCTTTTGGAGGCTGATGTACACGTTTTGAAAACGCAAGCGGGACGGCTCTCCAACCTCATACGCCGCCTGCCCTTTCCAGTCGATTTCGGCCCCCGACGTGCCCGGCGCGTCGGGGACAGCGTCGTTACAATGGAACGGATTCGCTTGACGCAAAGGAGCCGCCATGTCTGCCTGCCCGCTGGTCGATTGCCATACCCACACCTCGTTCTCGGACGGACATGCCACGTTTGAGGACAACGTCCGCGCCGCCGCTGCGGCCGGCTGCCGTGTCATGGTCTCGACCGACCACCTCACCCTGCCCGCCAGCATGGACGCCAACTGCGAAGTGCAGGTTGCCGAGGGCGACCTGACGGCGCATTGCCTGGCATTTGAGGACGCCCACAGGCTTGCCGCGCAGATCGCGCCCGAGCTCGCGCTTATCTATGGATTTGAATGCGATTGGTACAAAGATTGCGAGCCTTTGGTTGAGCGTTGGTCCGCGGGTGCCGTTGTACGCCTGGGCAGCGTGCATTGGATTGGCGACCCGGGCGATATTGCGGCAGGCGCCGCGGGCACGGCGGGAACGGAGAACGTCGCTCGCCCCGATACGCCCGACTCGCTCTGCGGGTGGATCGACGACGACACTAACCTACATGTTTGGGAAAACCTGGGGGTACACGGCGTGTGGGAGCGCTATGTCGACGACTGGTGCCACGCCTGCGAAAGCTCACTCAACTTTGACGTGATGGCCCACCCCGACCTGGTCATGCGCTTTTCGAAGGAAGGCTTCGCGCCCGACTTTGACCCCGCGCCGTTTTGGGGGCAGATGGCCGAGTGCGCTCACGACACTGGTCGCCGCGTTGAGGTCTCGACCGCCGCGCCGCGCAAGGGCTTGGACGACTACTATCCCGCGACCGGCCTTTTGCGCTGCTTTGCCCATGCCGAGGTGCCCATTACCTTTGGCTCGGACGCGCACCGCGCCTGCGATATCTGCTGGAACATCCGCGAGGCCCAAGCCCATGCCTACGACTGCGGCTACCGAACCTTCGACATCCCCCACGCCACCGGCGAATGGGAACCCACACCCCTCGCCTAAGACTAGTGGCGACGGGCGTTGAGTTCGCCGGCCAGTTCGTCGAGGGTGATACCGTAGCGCTCAAGGGTTACGAGCAGATGGTAGACCAGGTCGCCGGCCTCGTAGCGGATGTGGTCGTGATCGTTATCTTTGCAGGCCATGATGACCTCGCTCGCCTCCTCGGCAAGCTTCTTGAGCAGCTCATCCTCGACGTCAGTCAACAGGCGAGCGGTATAGCTCTCCTGCGGCGACGCGTCGCGACGGCCATGAATCACCTCGGCAAGGCCGGTCAAGGTCTCGCCGATATTTCCATCCTGAACATTCGCAGTGCGCACACCCATGGTTCAATCCTTTCTGGTTGGCCAAGCGCTTAGTCGAGCGCCCGCCCTACGCGAGTTTCTTAAAGAAGCAGGTGCGGTTGCCGGTATGGCAGGCCGGACCCGGCGAGTCGACCTTGACCAGCAGTGTATCGCTATCGCAGTCGGCCCAGAGCTCCTTGACCTCCTGCATGTTGCCGCTCGTCGCGCCCTTGTTCCAGAGCTCCTGGCGGCTGCGGCTCCAAAACCACGTGGTGCCGGTCTTGAGCGTCAGCCCCACCGACTCCTCGTTCATCCAGGCAACCATAAGCACCTCACCAGTGTCATATTGCTGAACCACACAAGGAATCAACCCGCGGGCGTCGTACGTAAGATCAGACGCGGTTGTCACCTGTTCCATTTAGAAATCCAATCTCACGGGAATTCCCTGCGATGCCATATACTCTTTGACCTCGCGAATGCTGAAGGTTCCAAAGTGAAAGACGCTGGCCGCCAGCACGGCGTCGGCTTCGCCCTCGATCACGCCCTCGGCAAAATGCTCGAGCGTGCCCACGCCACCGCTCGCGATGACGGGAATCGGCACCGCGCGCGCCACGGCACGGGTGAGTGCCAGGTCAAAGCCAGCCTTGGTGCCGTCGCGGTCCATGCTGGTGAGCAGGATCTCGCCGGCGCCGCGGCGAGCCGCCTCCTCGGCCCACGCCACCGCATCGATACCTGTGGCGTTGCGGCCTCCTGCGGTAAAGACCTCCCACTTGTCGGCACCGGATGCTCCGGGCAAGCCGACGCGCTTGGCATCGATCGCCACGACCACGGCCTGGCTGCCAAACGCCGCGGCAGCCAGGCTAATCAGCGACGGGTCGCGCACGGCCGCCGAGTTGAGCGACACCTTGTCGGCACCGGCGGCAACCATGGTGCGCATGCCCGCCAGATCGCGAAAGCCGCCGCCCACGGTATAGGGAATGGCCAGCTCCTCGGCCGCATGCGCCGCCATCTCGATGGTCGTCGCTCGGTTGTCGCTCGTCGCGGTAATGTCCAAAAATACGACCTCGTCCGCGCCCTCGCGGTCGTAGGCGCGCGCCAGCTCCACCGGATCGCCCGCATCGCGCAGGCTCACAAAGTTGACGCCCTTGACCACGCGGCCGTCCTTAACATCCAGACAGGGAATCACGCGTTTGGTAAGCATGGGCTACTCCTCCCCTCGGGCGGCGGCCAGCGCCTGGACCAGCGTAAAGTTGTCCTCGTAGAGCGCGCGACCGGTAATGGCGCCTTCAATCGCGCCCTCACCCACCGCGGCAAGCGCGCGGATGTCGTCGAGCGTCGAGATACCGCCCGAAGCCACGACGGGAAAGCCCGCGACCTCGGCCACATGGCGATACGCCGCCACATCGATGCCCGTCTGCATGCCGTCGCGCGCGATATCGGTATAGACCAGGTGCTTAAAGCCCAGCTCGGAAAGCTGCGCCACGGCATCGTCGAGCGCCATACCCGCGCCGTCGCGCCAGCCGTTCACCTTGACCTGGCCGTCGCGCGCGGCGATGTCTGCCACCAGTAGCTCACCAAAGCCTTGGGCTGCCACCTCGGCAAAACCCGGCTCGGTCACCAGCACGGTACCCAGTGCAATGCGGCGAGCGCCATAGCCGGCCAGCTCGTCGATGCGCGCGAGCGAGCGAACGCCGCCGCCCACATCCACGGACAGACCATCGACGCCGCAGATGGCCTCGATCGCTGCCGAGTTGGCAGCGCACGCGTCCTCGTCCTCGCCAAAGGCAGCGGACAGGTCGACGACATGCACCCAGCTTGCGCCCTGCTCGGCAAAGGAGCGGGCGACGGCCACGGGGTCGTCGGAATATACCTTGCAGCGGCTCCGGTCGCCGCGCTCCAAGCGCACGACCTTGCCGCCGATCAGATCGATTGCGGGAAACAGGATCATCGGCCGCCCTCCTCGACGATGTTGACGAAGTTCTTAAGGATGCGCTGACCCAGCGCGGAGGATTTCTCGGGATGGAACTGGCAGCCCCACACGTTGCCGTGACGCACGATGCACGGGAAACTCCGCGTATAGTGCGTGCGCGCCAGCACATCGGCGGCATCGGCATCGTCGGCCACCGCATAGCTGTGGGTGAAATACATGTTGGCACCCTCGGCAAAACCGGCGAGCAGCGGGTCGGCCGCACCGGCGGGCGTCATGTGCACCTGGTCCCAGCCCACGTGCGGTACCTTCAGGCGGCTCGACTCCAAGCGCGTGCACGAACCGCGCATAATGCCCAGGCCATCGACCCAGGGGCCGCCGACCTGCTCGGAGGCATCGTCGTCCGCGTCCGCACCCTCGTCCGCCGGCACACCCTCGTCGCCGCGCTCAAAAAACAGCTGAAGGCCCAGGCAGATGCCGAGCAGCGGAGTTCCAGCGGCAACGGCGTCGAGCACCGCGTCCGCCTCGCCGCTCTGGCGCATAAAAGTGATCGCGTCATAGAACGCGCCCACGCCCGGGATGACCAGGCCGTCGGCGTTGCGGATCTGCTCCGAATCGTCCGACGTGCAGGCGACGGCACCAGCGCGCGCAAGCCCGCGCACAACGCTCGACAAGTTGCCCTTGTGGTAGTCGACCACCACGATCTTCGGTTCGCCCACGCGACCCTCCCTTATCTCATTCAAAACCTGTCCCTTTTTGGCAGGTTACAGCGAGCCCTTGGTGCTGGGGATGCCCTGCACGCGGGGGTCGAGCTCGCAGGCGCGGCGCATCGTGCGGCCCACGGCCTTAAAGGCGGCCTCGATAATGTGATGCGAGTTACTGCCCGCCAGCTCGCGCACATGCAGCGTGAGCTTGGCATCGCGCGCAAAGGCATAGAAGAACTCGACGGCCAGCTCGGTATCGAAGCTGCCCACGCGCTCGGTCGGCACGGGCAGCTCGCAGTAGGCCTGGCCACGGCCCGAGATATCCACGGCGGCCATCACGAGCGTCTCGTCCATGGCAATCGCCGCGTCGGCAAAGCGCGTAATGCCCGCCTTGTCGCCCAGCGCTTGGCAAAACGCCTCGCCCAGCACGATGCCCGTATCCTCAACGGTGTGGTGCGCGTCGACCTCAACGTCGCCCACCGCATGTACCGTCAAATCGAACAGGCCATGGCGGCCAAAGGCGTTGAGCATGTGGTCGAAAAACGGCGCGCCGGTCGAGATATCGCACACGCCGCTTCCGTCAAGGTCAAGCTTTACGACGATGTCGGTCTCCCCCGTCTTGCGGGTCACCTCGGCATAACGGCCCATCTACATCTCCTCCTTCACCAGCGCGGCAAACGCAGCCAGCACCTCGTCGTTTTCCTGCGGAGTACCCACGGTAATGCGCAGACAGTCCGCAAGGCCCGGTGCGCAGCTAAAGTCGCGCACCAAAATCGAATACTCGTCGCGCAGACGCTCGCGCACGCGCGTGGCATGCGGCGTGCGCACGAGCACAAAGTTCGCCGCGCTCGGCCATGCCTCCACGGGCAGACCCTCGGCAGCCATCGCGCGCAGGGCGCACAGCTCGCGCTCGCGCTCGGATGCGACCTGTGCCACCACGGGCGCGTACGCATCGCGGGCACGCACACAGGCAAGCGCCGCCGCCTGGCTCAGCACGTTGACCGAATAAATCTGGCGAATCGCCGCGAACACGTCGATGACTTCCGGCACCGCGATCACGTAACCCAGACGCGTACCGGCGGCGCCAAACGCCTTGGACAGTGTATGCAGAATCACCAGGTTGGGATGCTCGGCAATAAGCCCCTGCGCCGTGGTGGCCGTGCCAAACGAATCGTCGGCAAACTCAACGTAGGCCTCGTCGACCATGACCATGCCGGGGCACGCATCGCACAGGGCCGCGACAAAGTCGAGCGAAGCCGCGTCGCCCGTGGGGTTATTGGGCGAGGTCACGATTGTCAGGTTGCACTCGGGCGCGGCCGCGAGCACAGCCGCCTGGTCGAGTTCAAAGGTCGCCGGGTCGCGCCACACGTCGCGCACCTCGGTCTGACAGAGCGACGCAAAGAAGGCATACTCGCTAAAGCACGGCGGGCAGTTGAGCAGGGTCCGCCCCGCGCCGCCAAACGCCAGCAGGTAGTTATAGAGCAGCTCGTCGCCACCGTTGCCCACGCAGATATTCTCGCGCGTCACGCCATGCCAGGCAGCCAGCTCATCGCGCAGGTCGTTCGACATGGGATCGGGGTAGCGGTTGAGCGGCGTGGCAGCCAGGGCCGCGTCGATCGCCTCGCGCACGCCGGCCGGCACGGGATAAGTGTTCTCGTTGGCCGAAAGGTTGATGCGCGTAGGCGTAAAGTTGGGATCGTAGGGCTCAATACCGGCCAAGTAGGGCTGGACGAGCTCCTTCATGCGAGACGTCAGCTCGGCCATATTAGGCCTCCCCGACGACCGCGCCAGCGGCACCGCCCGCCGCCGCCAGGTCCACACCCTCGGCAACCGTCGCCACGGCGTCGCCCGGCCAGGCGACCTTGGTCAGGTCGGCCGCGACCAGCGACTCGGCACTCACGGCATCCTCGCCCTGCTCCAACACGCGGCGACGGAGAGCGGCGGAAAGCGCGTGCGCCCACAGGCCCTCGGCCTCGGCCAGGCGCTGCGTAGCGGGGGCGTCGGAGAGCAGCCCCTCGGGCGTATAGCAAATGACACTCGAGCGCTTAACGAACTCTTCGACCGAAAGCGGGTTGGAGAACATGGCCGTGCCGCCGGTCGGCAGCGTGTGGTTGGGGCCGGCAACATAATCGCCGAGCGGCTCGGAGCTCCAAGCGCCCACAAAGATGGCACCGGCGTTGCGGATACCGCCGAGCAGGCCCATCGCATCCTTGCAGTGCAGCTCCAGGTGCTCGGGCGCCACGGTGTTCACCGCCTCGACGGCAGCGGCCATGTCGGCGGCCACCACGATGGTGCCCTCGTTATCGAGCGAGGCGCGCGTAATCTCGGCACGCGGGGACTGCGCTACCAGAATGTCGACACCCGCCTCGACCTCGCGCGCAAACTGCTCATCGCAGGTCACCAGATAGCAGGCTGCCAGTGGATCGTGCTCGGCCTGGGCCATCAGGTCGGCCGCGACCACCATAGGCTTGGCCGTGGCATCGGCCAGCACACAGACCTCGGAGGGGCCAGCGACCATGTCGATACCCACGTCGCCCGAGACAATCTGCTTGGCAGCGGCAACAAAAGCGTTGCCCGGACCGGTGATTTTATCGACACGCGGAATGGTCTCGGTACCGTACGCCAGCGCGGCCACGGCCTGAGCGCCGCCCACCATATAGATCTCGTCCACGCCGCCGAGCTTGGCCGCCGCGAGCGTATACGGGCTGATCAGGCCGTCCTTTTGCGGCGGCGTCACCATGACCACGCGCTTGACGCCGGCGACCTTGGCGGGAATGGCATTCATAAGCACGGTGGAAGGATACTGCGCGCGACCGCCCGGCACGTAGATGCCGGCCGCCGCGAGCGGGGTCACCTTAACGCCGAGCATCGTGCCGTCCGCACGCGTGGTAAACCAACTCTGCTCGACCTCGCGCTGGTGGAACTCGCGAATCTGACGTGCAGCTTTCTCCAACGCGGCGACAAAGGCCGGATCGAGACCTTCGAGCGCGGCATCGATCTGCTCCTGCGGCAAGCGGAAGCCCTGCAGCTCAACGCCATCAAAACGCTGGCAATAATCGCGCACCGCGGCATCGCCGTTGGCGCGCACGTTTGCCACGATATCGCGGGCGGCGTCGACGATGTTTTGCGGCAACACGCCCTTGCGGTTGAGCTGGTTGGTAACGAGGCGCTCACCGGGAGCAAGCTTGATGGTCTTCATATCGGTATCCCCTATCGGTTGAGGTTGCGTTTGAAAAACGAGATGCCGGGCGGCGGCGCCAGTCGACCCGCAGCCCGTACGTTGGGGCGCCCGTGCGTGCTCGCGCTATTGTGCCGAGCCCGCGACGGGCTCAAAATGCTTGTCCTTCACGGCAGCGGCCAGGCGATCTGCCAGATTGCGTACGCGCGGATCCAGGCGCGCGGCACCCGGGTTGACAAAGAAGCGGGCCGTGCAGTCCATAATGCGACCAGTAATAACCAGGTCGTTATCGCGCAGGGTGGCGCCCGTGGCGGTAATGTCCACGATGCGATCGGTCATACCGACGATGGGGCCCAGCTCGATATTGCCGTGCAGCGAGACGATATCGGCATTCACGCCGCGCTCGGCATACCAAGCGCTCGCGATGCGCGGATACTTGGTGGCCACGCGAAGCGATCCGCGACGGGCGTAGTTGCGCTCGGCCTGGCCAGCGCGCCACGCGGGCTCCGCCTCAATGAAAGTGCACAGGCCGTAGCCCAGGTCGACCAGCTGCAGCAGGTTGAGGTCAGCCTCGATGAGCGAGTCCCAGCCGCAGATGCCGCAATCGGCGCCGCCGCAGCCCACAAAGGCGGGCGCGTCGCTGGGGCGCACAATGACAAACTCGATATCTCCGACCGCGCCTTCGCCGGCACGCGTGTCGCGGCCGCGCACAATCAGGTGACGACCGGGGTCGCGCAGCTCGGAGACGTCCAGGCCTGCAGCCTCGAGCACGTCGAGCGTGTCGGCCTTAAGCGAGCCCTTGGGCACGGCGATGCGCAGCGGGCCCTCGGCACCACGGCCCACGGCATGATCGCCGTCGGAAGCGGCATCCTCGGCTGAGGTGTGCGCAGCCTCCAGACGCTCGAGCGAAAAGGCGAAGCCCGCCGCCGGCACCTCGATGCCGTCGCCGAATGCGCCGGTAAAGATGGAGTCGTAGCGACCGCCCGAGCCCACCGGATCGGGCAGGCCACCGGCATAGGCCTTAAAGACCAGGCCCGTGTAGTAATCAAACGAGTTCATGATGGAGAAGTCGAAGGACAGCACCTGGGCGTCCTCGGGAGTCAGGCCCTCGACCAGGGCACGCAGCTCGCGCGTCAGCGGCGCGGCGATACCGGCGGCCCCCAGCAGCGCATCCACGCGGTCGAGCACCTCGGCTCCACCGTGCAGACGCGGCAGCTCGCTAATGGCGGCCTTGACGGCATCGGACTCCGCACTTGCCGCCACACGGGCATCGAGGCCCACAAAGTCGTTGGCGTGCACGCAGCGCAGGGCCTCGGCAGCCAGCTCGCGATTCTCGCATACCGCGAGCAGCTCCTTAAACGGGCGTACGCTACCTGCGATGATGCGTGCATCGGGCAGCGCCAGCTTGCGCACCGCCTCGGCCACGAGCGAGACAATCTCGACATCGCCCGCGGTATCGCCCGCACCGATGAGCTCAAAACCCAGCTGCGTAAACTGACGCGAGCCACCGGCATTGCGCTGGCACTCGCGGACCACCGGCGCCTCGTAGCGCAGGCGCAGCGGCAGATCGGCCGCGCGCATGCGGGTCGAAACTAGGCGCACGATCGGCAGCGTGTTGTCGGGACGGACCACCAGCAGGCGACCGTCGTCATCAAAGAGCTTAAACGGGGTGTCCGCAATGCGGCCGCCCTCCTCGAGCGAACCCTTGTCCTCGAGCAGCGGCGTCTCGACCGGCAGGTAATGATGCTCCCTAAAGCAGCCCTTCACCGTCAGCGCAATCTCCTCGCGCGCCTGAGCCTCCTCGGGCAATATGTCCCGGAATCCCCACGGTGTGGCCGTCATCTGGTGAACCTCCTCATGCTGTGTTTCATACAGAACAGAAGACCGGCAGAGCTCCGCCGGTCTTCTGGGTACTTTAGCATACTAGAGTGCTTGCGGGAAAATCCGTCGCAGCCGCTCACACTGTATTCATTTGGAAACATAGGGCAGATTGCTGCAACCCAACCCCACCTAGGCGCCAATCGCACGACGATACTCTGCCATTACCTGCGCATCGGCGGCTGCGGGGTCGGCAAAATAGCGCCCGTCATAGGTCTCGGCCGAAACAACTCCGCGATAGCCGCGCGCCACCAGCCTATCCAGGTCGGCGCGCATATCGCGGTCGCCGTCACCCCAAGCAAGATGCGTCGTGCCATCTGCCGCAACATCGACAAAATGCACGTGAGCGACATCATCGCCAAGCAGGTCGAAATAATCGTCGATGGTATCCCCTGCCACCGCCATAGCGCCCAAATCCAGACACGCCTTCAGTGCCGGATGATCAACCGCCTCGATCATGCGCTTCATATCGGCCGCCGAGTTCACGATCAACGACTCAACCGGCTGTAGGGCCTCGAGTACCAGTCGCACGCCGCGCTCTCCCGCATGCTCGGCAATCGCACGCAGCATCGAAGCGCTGCGACCCCACGCGTCCTCAATCGGCTCGTTCAAAAATGCCCAACCGCTCGAGACCATGACCTGCTCGGCTCCAAGTTCCGCCGCAATATCCACAACGTTCTTAAAGTACGCGAGCGTGCGGGCACGTGCCTCATTCCCGCGCGCCGCGATATTCCACGGCTTGGGGTTATTCTGTTCGGGACAAAGCCCCACAATCCGAACCCCATACCGCTGCGACAGCTCCCGCACCTGCTCGAGCGAATCGTATCCATGGCAATCGACATACAGATGCATCGCCCCGGTCCAAAGCTCGCAACACGTGTAGCCCGAGGCCGCTGCCGAAGAAAAGAATTCTTCAAGGTCAAAATAACGATGGCTGATATTCATGACGGCAAGCTGCGGATACTCCATCTTGTCCACCTTTCGGCAAAAGGGCGCCGCAGCACAGTGTGCGCGACGCCCCCTCTTACATTGTTTTAATTATGACGGATGCCCTACTGAACACCAAGCACTCCAAAGAACGCGCCGGCGATACTCACGAGTAAGATCACGAGCATGATGAGCAGCGGATTCATCTTCTTCTTGAGCATGAGATAGACAATTCCAAACAGCCCCATCGTGACAAAGCCCGGGAAGATTCCGTTGAGCAGCTCGGCGAGCGTCTGAGCGCCATCGCCCGCGCCGACCATGAGCGGAATGTCCACGGTGACCATCTCCATGGTCATAGCGCCGATCACCATGGCACCCATGATAGAGGCCATCTTGACGATCGTGTCCATAATGCCCGATTCCTGGACCTTGCTGATCATGTCCGAGCCAAAGCGATATCCCACAAACGTCAGCAGGTAACGGATGATGTAGTGGGGGACGTTGAACACGAGCAGGAACAAAATCGGGCCAAGAATAGAGCCCTGCAGCGCCAGCGACGTGCCGACACCCGTCGCCAAAATTCGCAGCGTACCCCAGTAGAAGGCATCGCCCACGCCGGACAGCGGTCCCATCAAAGCAAGCTTGACATTAGAGATCGCGCTCGTGTCAAAGTTATCTTCGGTGGCGTTGACTTCTTCCATTGCGGCAGCAATGGACATGGGGAGCGTCGAGATGTACGGCGTGACGTTATAGAGCTCCATATGGCGCTTGAGTGCGGCCTTAAAGTCTGCATCCTGCGGATACAGCTTGCGAAGGATCGGCATGAGGGCCCACATAAAACCGATATGGCCCATACGCTCGTAGTTCCAGGAGTGCTCATAGGGAATCGAGCGCCAGAACAGTTTCTTAAGATCTGCGCGGGTAATCAACCCGTCGTAGGAAGACTCAAACTTAAAACTCATCGAACCCACTCCCAATCGCAGGATCCTCGGTTGCCACTGCGGGCTGCTCCGCCTTTTTCTTCTCGCCCAAAACCGTCATCGCGACGACGATAATCGCGGCAAAGATCGCCACGCCCGTCGTGCTAATGCCAAAGTAGGCGACGAGGAAGAAGCCAGCGAAGAAGAACGGAGCCACTGTTTTGTTCATAATCATCTGCGCCAGCATCGCAAAGCCGAGTGCGGGCAAGAAGGCGGCGGCGACATCCATGCCGGTCTGAACGAAATCGGGGATGATGTTGAGCAGGCTGGCGACGGCATCGGCGCCAAAGAAGAATGCCAGGGGAATGATCAGCAGGCCGCACCAGCTCTGCGCGTAACCGGCGATGAGCATGTTGCGCGTGATGGCCTTGGTGTCTCCGTCCTCGACGTTTTTGTCGATACGGTGCACCAGCAGCAGCATGACCGGCTGGCCCAGGGCCGTATCGAGCGCCAGGACGATCGTTGCGATGGGAATGCCCAGGGTCAGGGCCGCCGAAGCGTCCGCGCCGGCCTGCATGGCAAGCGACACACCCAGGATGGTTCCGGAAATCGTATCGGGCGGGTTATATGCACCGACCGAGATGGCGCCGACCATGGCAAGCTCCATCGTGGCGCCCATAATGGTGCCGGTCACTACATCGCCCATGACAAGGCCAACCAGAGGTCCGAGCACGATCGGGCGCTGGAGGTAGCTCGTGCCCGTCAGCCACTCGGAATAGCCCAAAAGGGCGATCAGGAAAATCAGGATTGTCTTGATAACCATGACAGCCCCTAACCGATGACCTTCGCGGCATCAGTCTTCGCATCTGCCGGAATCATCTGAATGAACAGTTCATAGCCCTCGCCGAGCAGTTCTTTGACGTATGCCTCGTTTTCGGGCGTGAGGAATACGCTGGTCGAGACCTGGCGGGCATTCTCGCTAAAGGCAACGTTGCCGAGATTGATCTTCTTGATGCCCATCGCCTTGGCGACGGCACCGGCCTGCTGGATCGTCTCGCAAACCACGAAGAGCTTGTACTTATCAGTCACACCGCTCTGGAGCGCCTTGACGGCATCCTCGGTGTTTTTGACGACGACCTTGCAGCCCTCCGGCTTTGCGAGGGATAGAGCTTGCAGGCGAAGCTTGTCATTGAGGACCGTGTCGCTCACCAACAGGATGCAGTCGGCACCCAGAGCCGAGGTCCAGCTAACGGCAACTTGGCCGTGAAGCAGTCGATAGTCCACGCGAATCATCTGAATCATGATGTGCTCCCTAGTGGTTAAAACTCATCGAGTTCGGCCTGCCCCAGCAGGTCGTTGACGTACTTGACCTTGGTGTCGTCCGCCTCGACGATCTGGCGAATGGCCTCATCGATCGGGGTGGATTCGGGCACGAACAGCAGCTGAATAAGGAGCGGCAGGTTCATATTGGTCACGAGGTGCGTGTTAGGACGCGTCTGGACGATCTTGGTGAACTCGTTGTTGACACTGCCGCCAAAGAGGTCGGTGCAAACGACGACCTCATCGTCCGCCGCAAAGCCGTTCAGAATCGCTGCGGCCTCCTTGGTCAGGTCCTCGTTTCCGTCGACATACATAGAGAGCGCATGGACGTTTTCGCGCTCGCCGGAAAGCAGGCCGATGCTCTCGACGATTCCGGACGCAAAATGAGCATGGGACGCCACGATAAACTGCCTCATTCGATTCCCCTTTCTTGCGAATTTCGGCATAAAAATGCCCGGACGCATGCGCCCGGGCAGGGTGCTTCTTGATCAGTAGCTTATTTGTCACCGATTAGTAGTCGAACTGGTGATAGTAACGACGGTAGTTGAGGTTGTGCTTGGTGACCGTCTCGTAGTAAGCGGCAAGGCGATCGGTAATCAGCGAGGAGAGGATCCACGGAGACACGATGACGCGGAACTCGTCGTCAAGGCCGGGGATCGCGAACTCGGCGGTGTCGATGATGTTGATGTCGGTGTCGCCGGTCACGCCGCGGTTGAGGAAGGCGCGAACGCGCTCGTCGAGCTTGCGGTTCTCGTCCTCGCCCATGAACAGGAACACGGGGACGCCGGGCTCCACGAGCTCGAGGGTGCCGTGGAAGAAGTCGGCCGAGGTGATGTAGCGGGTGCGCTTCCACTGCATCTCCTCCAGGATGCACATCGAGAACAGGATGGTCTCGCCCCACAGGGCGCCGGAGCCGATGAACATGGTGTAGGGGGCCAGGGCGTACTTCTTGGCGAGCTCCTCGGCGCGCGGCTCGAAGCTCTTGCGGATGTCGACCAGGTGGGTCCAAACGTCCTTGGTCTGCTCGATAAACAGGTCGAACTTGGGGAAGCAGCCGCGGCGGTTGAGCAGGCGCAGGCCGAAGCAGTCGGCGAGGTAGTAGCCCATCTCGCAGCCGCCGTTACCATGATCGGAAGCCATCTTGACGCAGTTCTCGGCGCCGACAGCCTGGCCGATGGGGCCCTCGGGCTTGGTCATGGCGTAGACGCGCACGCCCATGTCCTTCATCTTCTTGACGGCCTCGAGGACCTCGGGGGTGGTGCCGGACTCGGAGGCGGTGAGCACGACGGACTTCTCGGTCATGCGCTTGTGGCCCATGACGTTCCACTCGGCGGCGTGGATCAGGTAGACCTCGAGGTCGCGGTCGCCGAACTTGTTCATGAGGTACTCGAGCTGCATGAGCTCGTCCCAGGTGCCGCCGACGCCCATCAGGAACACGGCGTCGTAGCCCTCGTCGGCGACCTTGTCGGCGAGCGCGGTCATCTTCTTGCCGGTCTCGTAGAGCGCCTTACCGTCCTCGAGATAGCCCTCCTGGTCGAAATGCATGATCTCGATCTTCTCGGTTTCCTTCATTTGTCTCTCCTTTCTGGGGTTGTTTCCACATCCCCCATGCCAACGGGCATCAAAACCCGCTTACATTCCGTAACACTCAGCCGCTTTGGCCTTAAGCGCATTGACTGACTCTTCGTAGCCCTCTGCCTTGACCTCCATTTGCTTGGAGACGGCATCGAGATACGGGTGCACGTCCCATGACTTCAGACGCTCGGCGATCATTGCCGCAATCGTCTGGAAGAACACAAGATTGGGAATCGCGCTGAGCAGCGGAGCCACCTGAGGCACCGCAACCTCGTGAGCCCTACCCCTGGGATGGGCCGTGAGCAGCACCGTTTTTGTCGTAACGTTCGATAGCGCATCGGCGATATTCGCAAGACGCTCCGACCCCTGCGGATCGTCGACAATAAACACCAGATAGCCCGGAACGATCTGCATCTCGGGACCGTGGACGAACTCCTCGCCTTCGTGATGCATGGCAGGAATCTTGATGGTCTCGCTCAGCTTGAGCGCTGCCTCCTCGGCAACACCGTAGTTGGGGCCGTTGCCGACGACCATGGCGGACATGTGCTCAGAAAGCTCGAGCATGTGGCCTTGGACATATGCCTCGGCGGTCTTGCACATCACGGCATTGGCCTGGATAGCCTCGCGCAGGTCGTCAAGACGCTGGGCAACGCCCTTGGCGTCAATCGTTCCGCGCGCCTGACCGCCGTAAATACCAAAGAGCACCAGGTACTCAACGAGAACCTCGACGCCCAGAGTCACAAAGTCCACCGACTCGACGCCCACACCGTAGTCAAGAACGATGTCAGTGTGCTCCTTGATGGGTGCCTCGACGTTTGCCGTAAGCGCAACTGCAGCCATATCGTGTGCGCGCATGTAATCGAGCGCCGCAATCGTATTGGTCGAATAACCACTCTGCGAGACGGCGATGTTGAGCGCATGCTGCGGATAGGTGTGTTCAAAATCGACGAAGGCCTCGGGCGTCACAACGGACACTTGCATCTGCAGCGCATCTTGCAGGTAATCGCGGGCGCAATCGGCGGCATGGCGCGACGAACCCGAAGCAACGATGCGCAGCGCGTCAAAAGAACCGGACTGGAAAATATCAACGAGCTGCGCCACCAGCTCAGACGAACGCTCGAGGTTCTCTCCCATACGCACATGGGCGAGTTGAACGTAATCGAGCATCTTCATCGTCTCACCTCGCAACAAATCATTAGTATTTGATACCAATCACGATTACAGGTTACGGCTTTTTGATACCTCTTTGTCGATTAATTTATTCCCTTCGGCGAACGGTCGATTTTGAGCCCTGTAAGGTTGTATATACAGCTGACCCAATGATCAAAACTGGTTAGCTTCCCAGCCGTTATTCACAAAACACCAGCTAGTACGTATAGGTGTAGCCGCCCGCATCGCCACGATTGAAGGACTTTACATACTCGATAGCCTGACCGCTCGCGTCATAGCTCACGCATTCCAAAAGCAAAACAAGATCGCCCTGCTCCAGTCCAAGCAGGCCGGCATCTCGCGCGCCCAGCGCTTCGATATCGAGCTTTTCCTGTGCCATGACCGGCTTTCGGCCCAACATTTCATAGGTCTCGTACAAACTGAAGACCGACACGTCAATATCTTCGATTGTGGGGAACAGCAGGCACGGGATGAACGCCGTCTCAATCGATACGGGATCGCCGTTGACGCAGTTCAAACGCCGAATCGAATACAGCAAATCGTCCTCGGCAATGCCAAACAGGTTGGCATAATATGGGCCCGCATAACGCTTGGAACGCGCGAGG
This sequence comes from uncultured Collinsella sp., assembly GCA_902479135.1. Classification (GTDB taxonomy): domain Bacteria; phylum Actinomycetota; class Coriobacteriia; order Coriobacteriales; family Coriobacteriaceae; genus Collinsella. Next base: position 33,319 of record CABSNU010000010.1, read on the forward strand.
ATACGGACGGACGGCTCGCCGCCCGAAGCACGAACCGATTCGCGAAAGCCTCCTGTTCGCTCGTACGCAACGGGCACTTTCTGTGCCACAAACGCGCCCTTTCCGCGGACGCGTCGAATCTGCCCACGCCGAACCAGCTCATCGACAGCACTTCGGATGGTCAAGCGTGTCGTACCAAATTCCTCAGCGAGGTCTTTTTCGGACGGAATCATGGAACCCGTGGGATATATACCGCGCTCGATACGCTCCTCGATGCGGCGTCGAATGCGCATATAAACCGGGGTGGCATCTACTGTTTCAGCCATTGTTCACCTGCCACGCTCCTCATGCCGTTCTTTTCGCCGTTATCGGCAAAGCGGAACTTTGTGGGCAAAATCACCGATTTGCAATGCTCCACAAAACGCATGTCCTTATCAAATTCGATCGTGCTCTCATAGAACACCGGCGTTTCCTCTTCTTGTTGGAGCAGCTCGGCCTCTTCGGCGTTCAAACGCGAGATGGAGATATGCTCACGTCCATGCTCAACACGCACGCCACCTTCTTTGAGCAAGACATCGTAAAGGCTCTCGCACTCAAAATCGTGCTCGGGAAGCGATGGGCACAGGGACAGGTTAACGTGAGCCGTCTCGATTGACGCCGGCTCGCCCTCAATAAGCCGAACGCGCTGCATGCGGAGTAAAGGAGCACCTACAGACACCCCAAGCTTGTCGGCAAGCGCCTCATCCGCCTCGATGGTCTCGGTGGAAACCAGACGAGAAGAGGGATGCAGGCCGGCAGTCCGCACGGCATCGGAAAAGTTATACGTTTCCTGGAAGATGTTCAGCGGCTTAGGAGGACACACATACGTACCCGATCCGCGACGGCTCTCGAGCGTTCCGCACGAGATGAGCCGCGTGATACCGGCGCGCAACGCCGTACGCGAAACGCCGATCTCTTCGCACAGCACGCGCTCGGCCGGCAGGCGATCGCCGCCGGCAAGCTGATGGTGCTGGATATACCATAGAATTCCCTCAACAGCACGATCTTTAGGGGGAATTGCATAAGATTCGCCTGCCATTGCACAGACTCCTCATTCAGAAACGTATGCCGCCAAAATTAGACCAGCCCTCCCATGGCATCAAATTCGGCCTTGATCTTCTCGGCGACATTCCGATACGACTTATATAGGCTTGAATCGCGTTTGACTTCGTCGGTCATAACGGGAATCTCTAATTTGGAAACCTCGTCTTTTCCCGTCTGAACCGCCACAACAACGCCCATACCAAGACACATATTACGCTTGGCAGCGTTCATTTTTGCCGCCTTAGCGGGATTTGCCAGAATACGCTGGGCAAATTCCCGTTTTGAGGCCACTTCCTCGGCCTCCGGATCGCCTGCCTCGGCCACTTCGCACTGCAACACGTCCGCATAGTCAAAAATCTTCGGCTCGCCGCCGCGCTGATGTACGGCCCACTTGTGACGCGTGGCATCCTGGTAGATAGCCGGCAAAAACGTAAATCGCGGCGGGTCCAAAATCGTATCCGTGATGGTAAACACATCGGGATCAAAGGCATCCTGCGGGTTTTTCTTCTTGAACAGCCCCATATCAGCCTCCCGTACTAGCATTAAACAACTCAAGCTGAATATAGCACCAATTTCAAGCCGCCGCTTTATCACATCGGTGCGCGGCGCCTATGGCTCGCTCAGCGGAAGAGTTTACGGACGAGGGCCGGGGTGCCTGCTTTGTTTTGAGAAGTGGGCTTCGCGAACTTCTCAAAACAAAGCAGGCACCCCGGCCCCGCCGGCAAATAGCGAACACCCCGCATGCAATCTATGCAAACAAACAAGTACGCTTAGCTATATTCGGTAAGATCGAGCACACTACCCTTCACGATAAGCGCCGGCTCCAGAACGACCTCTTCGGCACGTCTACCGCCCCTACCGGCAAGACGCTTGGACATGCAGCCAAAAGCATGCTCCGCAAGGACACCAGGATCCTGCTCAATCGCGGTCAGAGCCGGCTCAAAGAGAACGTCGGCCGCCGAGTTGTCGTAACTCACCACCGAGATATCGCCCGGGATACTCTTCCCCATCTCGTGCAAGCGCTTGAGCAGACCGAGGGCAATGTTATCCGAGCTTGCGAACACGGCGGTGGCATCGGTTGCAAGCACAGCCTCCGAGGCCTCGTAGGCACTCGGGATGTAGTACTCGCTCTCAAACTCCAGGCGTGCGTCGATGGGCAGCCCCACCTCGCGCAGCGCGCGCTCGTAACCGGCGAGTCGCTTGCGGCCCGTATTGGAGCGACGCGCGTTAACCAGACAGGCGATGCGGCGATGACCCTGCTCAATCAGATACCGCGTGGCCATGTAGCCGCCCATCTCGTGGTCGAACATCACCTTGTCGCACTCGAGCCCCTCAATGGCACGGTCGACCATCACGGCTGGGATGGGCAGATGGCTCACCTCCTCGCGCAGGGCGCGATCGTCGGAGAACTCGTCACCCACCACCAGAAAGACGCCGTCGACGCCGCGCGTCACCAGCTGGCGCAGCAGTTCCAAATCGTCATCGGCGCTTCCACCCGAGCTGGTAATAAAGAGCGCGTAACCGTCCTCGCGGCAACGCTTTTCCAAGCTGCCGGCAAGCGAGGCAAAAAAGCGGCTCTCGATATTGGGAACGATAAGGCCCAGTGTGCGCGACTCGCGCATGACCAGGCTGCGCGCGATCTGGTTAGGAACATAGTGGTTGCGCGCCGCGACCTCCTTGATGCGCTTGCGGTTTTCTTCCGAGATGCGACAGGGCCGATTATTGAGAACAAGCGAGACCGACGAAGGGGAAAGCCCCACCTCCTGGGCGATCTGCTTGAGGGTGACTTTGTTGGCCATCTCGCTCCTTCCGGGTTTACGCGCAATCTCTTGAAAGTATAGCGACTGCCCATCTACCTCGGTGATAAACACTTTACCAATCCGGTGGACGGCTGTTTTATCGCCGCCAGCGCACCAAATCCGTCCAGGTGGGGTATATTGCAATCGATTGATGACAACAACCACCAAAAGGCGGATATTCGCATGCACGAGAACGACTTTTTTAACGAGGACCTGCTCTGCGCGCTCGCTGGCGTTGCCGGCGAGGACAACGTACTCATGAGCGAGCCCATGCGCGAGCACACCACGTTTAAGATCGGCGGCCCGGCCGATGTCTTTGTCACACCCGACACCGAGCAGGGCCTCGTCGCCACGCTCGATACCTGCTATCGCTGCGATCTGCCGCTTACCATCGTGGGCAACGGCTCCGACTTGCTCGTTGGCGACAAGGGCATCCGTGGCGTCGTCGTGGCGCTGGGAAAAGGTCTCTCCGACATCACCGTCGATGGCATGCGCGTCACGGCGGCAGCTGGCGCCTTGCTTTCCGATGTCGCCGCGGCTGCCGCCGAAGCCTGCCTCACCGGCATGGAGCCCATCTCGGGCATCCCCGGATCGGTCGGCGGCGCCTGCTACATGAACGCCGGTGCCTACGGTGCCTGCATGGCCGATGTGCTGGAGTCCGTGCGCGTCTACAAACCCGCTCGCCAGCTCGACGACGGCACCCGCGGCAGCGGCAATATCATTGAGTTCGATGTCGATGAGCTCAACCTGGGCTATCGCAAGAGCCGCATTGCCGACGACGGCTTCATCGTGCTTTCGGCCACCTTCAATCTCGCTCCGGGCAACGCCGCGATGATCAAGGCCGACATGGACGACTACCGCCAGCGCCGCGAGGACAAGCAGCCGCTCGACATGCCGAGTGCCGGCTCCACTTTCAAGCGCCCCGAGGGCTACTTTGCCGGCAAGCTCATCATGGACGCCGGCCTGCGAGGACACGCCGTTGGCGGCGCGCAGGTGAGCGAGAAGCACTGCGGCTTCATCGTCAACGCCGACCACGCCACCGCCGCCGACGTCGACGAACTCATCCGCCACATCCAGACAACCGTCAAAGACCAATTCAACGTAGACCTAGAACCCGAAGTCCACCGAGTCGGCGAATTCCTCTAAAAAAAGAAGGCCCCGAAAGGGGCCTTCACCATATTTATTCAGATAACCCAGTCCGGTGTGTCGCGCTCAGGACCCGAGAGGGCCGGGACAGCCCGAGAGGCATAAGGTTGATCGCGAGTTCCGCACGAGCCGGAGAGCACTTAATGTGCTCTCCGTGCGAGCAGGACTGCCCGAGCAGGCAACCTTATGCCTCTCGGGCTGTCCCGGACCAAGCCGCAGTTACGACAGCGCAATACCGCCAAGCCAGCCCCAACGCACGCCAGAGCCAGTGCCATAGAAGCTAATAAACGAATCAAGCGACTTAGACGTAATGGCGCCCTCGTTGCTCATAACGATGCCGCCGCCAACGTAGATACCCACATGACCGTAGATAAGGCCCGGAGCACCCGTGCCGCTGTGCGAGGAATCGGCCACGATCATGCCCACCTGCAGCGCCGAGCGGTCGGAGCTATAGCACCATGCGTTAAACATATCGCACGCGTTACCGCCAAAGTAGCCAACGCCGGCGTTACGGAAGACATTGGTAACCCACGCCGCGCACCAGTTCTGACCCGGCGAAGGCGTGGAGTAGCACGCGTTGACGACGGCCTGCTGTTTGCCCGAGCCGGCATTCTGTTGCGGGGTCCCGGACGCATACGATCCACCACCCGAGTAGGAATTGTTCTTGTTCGCGGCGGCAGCGGCAGCGGCGGCCTTCCTGGCAGCCTCCTCAGCCTGGGCGGCAGCGAGGATCTCGGAATCGCGCTGAGCCATGAGCTCCTTGACGTCGTCGGAAAGACCGTTCAGCATGGTCTGGACTTCTTGCTGCTTGGCCTGCATATCCTGCATCTGAGCCGTCTGCTGGTCCTTGAGTTTTTCCAGGTCGGCCTTTTGTGCTTCGAGCTCGGTCTTCTGTGCGTCGAGCTCAGCCTGAATCGTCTGGATATCCTCGATGGCATCGCGGTCGCTCTTGTTGATCTTCTCAACGTAATGCGCGTTGGCGACGAGTTCCTCAAACGAGCCAGAGGCCAGCAGCAGCGACAGGATGTTCGTGCCGCCGGACTTGTAGCTGGCGGCCACGCGATCGGAAAGGTCGTTGCGCTTCTTCTTGAGCTCGGCCTTCTTTTCATCGATCTGGGCCTGCGTGTCGTCAATCTTGCCCTGGACATTCTCGATGTCGTTGAGGGTCTGGGCATTCTTGTTGGCCAGCGCCGCATACTCATTTGCGATGCTGTCGAGCTGGGCCTGAACCTCGTCGAGTTGGGCCTGGGCGGCATTCAGTTTATCGGTGGTTTCTTTGGAAGCCTCCGCCGCATGGGCGCGAGCGGGCAGGCCAAAAAGAACCGCCGCAGAAGCGGCGCCGAACAGAGCCTTGAGGGCAGTGCGGCGCGAGAGCTCCTGGGAAAGGATGGAATCGCTGTTTGGTGACATATGTACTCCGTTACATGTTTATTTATATGTCGCTCAACTCATACATATTAGCGTACATATGGCGCGTCCCAACGATTTCCACGAACGGCAGGAAACTACAAGGTCAGCGGCTCGTAAGCAAATGCCAAAGATCAGGTTATGCGTACGCAAGCTCTTCTATGAGTACGTTAGCACAATCCTCTGCTTTTCCTACAGCGCACGATTTGGGTGTCCCTGCCTGCGCTATACTCCCCTGAAGAAGTGTTCCTGATTCGATAGGAGACTACATGTCCAAAGCACTCGACCCCAAAGACACCTGCGTCCTCGTTACCGGTGGCGCCGGCTTTATCGGCTCGCACACCGTCGTTCAGCTGCTCGAGGGTGGCTACCAGGTCGTCATCGTCGATGATCTCTCCAACTCCAGCGCCGTCGCCGTCGACCGCGTCAAGACCATCGTGGGCGACGAGGCCGCCAAGAACCTCACCTTCTACGAGGCCAACGTGCTCGACCGCGATGCGATGAACAAGATCTTCGATACCCATCAGATCGACCGCGTCATCCACTTCGCCGGCTTTAAGGCCGTCGGCGAGTCGGTGAGCAAGCCCGTCGAGTACTACCACAACAACATCGAGAACACCCTGGTGCTCGTCGACGTCATGCGCAACCATGGCTGCAAGTCCATCATCTTCTCAAGCTCCTCGACCGTCTACGGCGACCCGGACAACCCGCCCGTCACCGAGGAGGATCCTAAGAAGCCCGCGACCAACCCCTATGGTTGGACCAAGTGGATGATCGAGCAGATCCTTATGGACGTCCACACCGCCGACCCCGAGTGGGACGTCGTGCTGCTCCGTTACTTCAACCCCATCGGCGCTCATCCGTCGGGCCTGATCGGCGAGGACCCCAAGGGCATCCCCAACAACCTGGTGCCCTATGTCGCCCAGGTCGCCGTGGGCAAGCTCGAGGCCGTTCAGGTCTTTGGTAACGACTACCCCACCCCCGACGGCACCGGCGTGCGCGACTACATCCACGTGTGCGATCTGGCCTCTGGTCACGTTGCCGCCCTTAACTGGATGAACGGCAAGACCGGCGTCGAGATCTTTAACTTGGGCACCGGCACCGGCACCTCGGTACTCGAGGTCGTCGCCGCCTTCTCCAAGGCTTGTGGCAAGGAGCTGCCCTACGTGATCCGCGAGCGCCGCGCCGGCGACATCGCTGCCAACTGGTGCGATGCCTCCAAGGCCGAGCGCATGATGGGCTGGAAGGCCCAATACGACATCGCGGACATGTGCCGCGATAGCTGGAACTGGCAGAGCCACAACCCCAACGGCTTCGCCGACGCCGAGTAGCAAAAACCTACATACCGCTCTTGCCCCGATCTCACGTTGTGAGGTCGGGGCTTTTTTTCATGGCATGTAACCATTCGCCGAAAATCGACCAACTTTTTTATCTTGCCTGTACATGTTTAAACAACATGTTTACAATAGGCGTATCGAATCAGAACATCGGAGGCGGACTGCACACCCATCGGCAGGCCGACCCCACAACAAGAAGGTTGGTGAGCGCATTCATGGAGCGTGCAAGCGGCGTCCTCATGCCCGTCTCATCTCTGCCCGGACCATACGGAATCGGCGGCTTTGGCTGGAATGCCTACGACTTCGTCGATTTTCTCGCCTCGTGCAAACAACATTACTGGCAGATTCTGCCCCTTACGACGACCAGCTATGGCGACTCGCCCTATCAGTCGTTCTCGGCCCGCGCTGGCAACCCCAACTTTATCGACTTTGCCGAGCTTATCGAAGCAGGGTATCTGGAGCAGCGCGATATCGATGGCGTGTATCTGGGATCCGACCCCAGCAATGTCGACTACGGTGCTATCTTTGGCGGCCGCCGTCAGATTCTCGACCGCGCCGCCGAGCGCTTTGCCGCCGACAAGCCGGCCGATTTCGATGGCTTTATCCAGGCCAACGAGGACTGGCTCATCCCCTACTGTGAGTTCATGACCGTCAAAGAGGAGTGCGGTCTCAAGGCGTTTTGGGAGTGGCCCGCGGAGCTCCGCACCCGCGGCGAGGCTTCCGCCAAGGTCTGCGCCGACCATCCGGCGCGTATGCTCTACCACCAGATGACGCAGTACTTCTTCGATCGCCAGTGGAGCCGCCTCAAGGCCTATGCCAACGAGCGCGGCATTCTCATCATCGGCGACCTGCCCATCTACGTCTCGCGTGACTCCGTCGAGATGTGGGCGACGCCTGAGCTCTTTAAGATCGACGCCGCCGGCAATCCCGTGAGCGTCGCCGGCACGCCGCCCGACCAGTTCTCGGCCACCGGCCAGTACTGGGGCAACCCCATCTACGACTGGGACGCCATGGAGTCCGACGGCTTCTCCTGGTGGGAGGGCCGCATTCGCGCCGCCCTCGACATGTACGACGTCATCCGCCTGGATCACTTCCGCGGCTTCGAGGCCTATTGGGAGGTGCCGTTCTCCTCGCCCGATTCGTCCTACGGTTCGTGGACGCAGGGTCCCGGCCTCAAGTTCTTCAAGACGCTCGAGGAAAAGCTCGGCACGCTGCCCATCATCGCCGAGGACCTGGGCTTCCTCACCCCCGGCGTCATCGACATGCGCGACAACTCGGGCTTCCCCGGCATGAAGATCCTGCAGTTTGCCTTTGAGGGCACCAACTCGTACTACCTGCCGCATAACTACATCGCCAACACCGTCGCCTACGTGGGCACCCACGACAACGAGACGGCGCGCGGCTGGTTTGAGGGAACGGCCACCCCGCGTCAGCGCGAGCAGGCAGCCCTGTACACCCATCAGCAGGCCGGCGAGCCTATCACCGACGCACTCAACCGAACCATCGCAGCCAGCGTGAGCGACACGTGCATCTACACCATGCAGGACCTGCTCAACTTGGGCAACGAGGCGCGCATCAACACCCCTGCCACACTGGGCGGCAACTGGACCTGGCGCATGCTCGACGGCGCCATCACCCGCGAGCTCGAGCACAAACTCACCGACTGGACCGAGACCTACTTCCGCATCCCGTCGGAAGCCGAAATCGAGCTTCCTCAATAGGAGCTACCGCGCCTGACCCCTCCCCACCGTGCGGACGCGCTTGCTTACCCGCGCGAGGCCACTCCAATCCCCTCGCGCGGGATTCTTATGAATTGCAGACATGTAATCAACCCATTACAGGAGGAAACATGCCCCAAATTAACCTCATGGAACTCGCCGAGCAGTCTTTTGGCACCTCGCTCGAGCAGCTCGACGACCGTCGCATTTACAAGCTGCTGGTCAAACTCGTGCAGGAGCGCTCCGCCGCCTGCCCGCTCAACAACGGCAAGAAAAAGCTCTATTACATTTCCGCCGAATTTTTGATCGGCAAGCTGCTCATCAACAACATGATCGACCTCGGCATCTACGACGAGGTTAAGGACCAGCTCACCGCCGCAGGCCACGACCTCAACAAGATCGAGGAGTTCGAGGTCGAGCCGTCGCTCGGCAACGGCGGCCTGGGCCGCCTGGCCGCATGCTTCCTGGATTCCATCGCCACGCTGGGCTTGACCGGCGATGGCGTGGGCCTCAACTATCACTACGGCCTGTTCCGTCAGCGCTTTGTCGACAACCAGCAGAAGGCCGTCCCCGACGAGTGGCTCGGTGAGCAGGACATCCTAGTCGACGACGACCGCTCCTACACCGTCGAGTTCGGCGATTTTGCCGTTACCTCCAAGCTCGTCAACATCGACGTGCCCGGTTACGGCCAGCCCACCAAGAACCGTCTGCGCCTGTTCGACCTGGCGAGCGTCGACGACGGCCTGGTCCCCGGCAGCTCCATCGACTTCGACAAGACCGAGATCGCCAAGAACCTCACCTTGTTCCTCTACCCCGACGATTCCGACGAGCAGGGCCGCCTGCTTCGCATCTACCAGGAATACTTCATGGTGAGCAACGCCGCCCAGCTCCTGATCGACGAGGCCATCGAGCGCGGCAGCAACCTGCACGATCTGGCCGACTACGCCGTGGTCCAAATTAACGACACGCACCCCACCATGGTCATCCCCGAGCTCATTCGCTTGCTCACCACCGAGCATGGCATCGAGTTTGACGAGGCCGTGACCATTGTACGCTCCATGGTCGCCTACACTAACCACACGATTCTTGCCGAGGCGCTCGAGAAGTGGCCGCTCGTCAGCCTGCAGAAGGTCTCCCCTGCCATCGCCGACATTATCGTCAAGCTCGATGAGATCGCGAAGGCCGAGCACGATGACCCGCGCGTCGCCGTCATCGACGAGCACGACACCGTCCACATGGCCCACATGGACATCCACTTTGTCTTCTCCATCAACGGCGTAGCCGCCCTCCACACCAAGATCCTGGAGGACACCGAGCTTCATCCGTTCTACGAGATCTATCCCAAGAAGTTCTCCAACAAGACCAACGGCATCACCTTCCGCCGCTGGATCCATGGGGCCAATCCCGCGCTCGCCAGCCTGCTCGACGATGTGATTGGCACCGACTGGCGCAGCACCGGCGATCTGAGCAAACTCGCCAAGTTCGCCGACGACAAGGACGTTCTTGAGCGCCTGGCCGCCACCAAGGTCGAGGCCAAGGTCATCATGCGCCAGTTCATGGCGCTCGAGCAGGGCGTGACCATTCCCTCCAACGCCATCATCGACGTCCAGGTCAAGCGCATCCACGAGTACAAGCGCCAGCAGATGCTCGCGCTCTACATCATCTGGAAGTACCTCGATATCAAGAACGGCAACAGACCTAAGCACCCCGTCACCATCATCTTTGGCGGCAAAGCGGCGCCTGCCTACACTATCGCGCAGGACATCATCCATCTGATCCTGACGCTGTCGCAGTGGATTGCAAACGACCCCGACGTGGCTCCCTACCTGCAGGTTGTCATGATCGAGAACTACAACGTCACCGCCGCCGAGCGCGTGATCCCCGCCGCTGACATCTCCGAGCAGATCAGCCTGGCCTCCAAGGAGGCGAGCGGCACCTCCAACATGAAGTTCATGCTCAACGGCGCCCTAACCCTGTGCACGCTCGACGGTGCCAACGTGGAGATTGCCGAGCTCGTGGGCGACGAGAATATCTATACCTTTGGTGCCTCGTCCAAGCAGGTCGAGCAGCTCTATGCCGACGGCACCTACAGCGCCGGTGCACTTTACCGCAAGCCCGGCATTAAACTGCTGGTGGACTTCATCACCAACCCCGCCTTTATGGCGACCGGCAACGCCGAGCGCCTGCAGCGCCTGCACGACGACATTAAGGGCAAGGACTGGTTTATGGCCCTGCTCGACATCGAGGAGTACATCCAGACCAAGGAGCGCGTGTTGGCCGACTACGAGGACCAGGACGCCTGGATGCGCAAGGCGCTCATCAATATCGCCAACGCCGGCGCCTTCTCGTCCGACCGCACCATCTCCCAGTACAACGACGAGATCTGGCACCTGAACTAATTTCGCTTCCCTTACCCATCCTCTTGAGAAACGGAGTCGTGGCAACACGGCTCCGTTTTTTGTGCCCGCACGTTACCCTGTGACCCGACTCGACCAAACAATCTCGATCTGTAACAGCTACTCGGTAAAAACGGCCCCAGCTGTTACAGATTGAGACATACCGGCCCCTCCCCTTGGGTTTATCTCAATCTGTAACATCTAGCAACTGAAATTCGCCTTTGGTGTTACAGATTTAGATGAAATGGTTAGCTCGGCGGAACCGTCTCGATCTGTAACACCTAGCGTCCGAAATCGGCCCTACCCGTTACAGATCGAGACAAACGACCGGTCAGACACCCCCAGCACAAAGAAAGGCCCCCCCCTCTCGCCCAGCGGACGGGAGGGGAGCCTTATATGTGACCGCGGCAAAAGGATGGCAATACCGCAGTCGCCCAAAGGGAGGGCCTGGATGCACCGGGCCTAGATAAGGTTCTTGCCAGACACCTTATCGAAGAGATGGGTCGCGTTCTTCTCGAACTTGAACCAGATGGTGTCGCCAGCCTTGAGCGCGCCCTTGGCCTCGAGGTCGACGACGGGGATAATCAGGACAAACTGGCCGTCGGGGGCGGTCACGTGGACGTGCTCGGTCGAACCCATGAGCTCGGTCACCTCGACGGTACCCTGGAGCGCACCCTCCTCGCCCTTGTCGGCAAGCAGGATCTGCTCGGGGCGCACGCCGGCCGTGATCTCCTTCACGTCGCCGCCGTCCCAGTTAAGAGCGAGTTGAGCGCAGGTCTCGGGGGCGAGAGCAACGTTCATGTCCTCGGTCTTGACGGTAAAGCCGTTGCCCGAGCGCACCAGCTGGGCATCGAAGAAGTTCATCTGCGGCACGCCGATGAAGCCGGCGACGAAGATGTTCGCGGGATGGTTGAAGACCTCCTGCGGCGTGGCGATCTGCTGGACGACGCCGTCCTTCATGACCACGATGCGGTCGCCGAGGGTCATGGCCTCGGTCTGGTCGTGAGTGACGTAGATGAACGTGCCCTTGATCTCGTGGCGCAGCTTAATGAGCTCGGCACGCATCTGGTTACGAAGCTTGGCATCCAGGTTGGACAGCGGCTCGTCCATCAGGAAGACCTTGGGGTCACGCACGATGGCGCGGCCGATGGCGACGCGCTGGCGCTGGCCGCCCGAAAGCGCTTTGGGCTTACGGTCGAGGTACTCGGTAATGCCCAGAATCTCGGCAGCAGAACGAACCTTGCGGTCGATCTCGTCCTTGGGAACCTTCTTGAGCTCGAGCGTAAACGCCATGTTCTCGTACACCGTCATATTGGGGTACAGAGCATAGCTCTGGAACACCATGGCAATGTCGCGGTCCTTGGGTGCCACGTCGTTGACGCGCTTGCCGTCAATCAGCACGTCGCCCGAGGTGATGTCCTCTAGGCCAGCGACCATGCGCATCGTCGTGGACTTGCCGCAGCCAGAGGGGCCAACGAGGACGATAAACTCCTGGTCGTGAACGGTGAGGTTAAAGTCCTCCACCGCGAGCACGCCGTCCTCGGTAACCTTGAGGTTGTGCTTCTTCTCCTCGGTCTTCTTCTTTTTGCCAAAGAAGCCCTTCTTTTTGGACTCGTTGTTGGGATACACCTTCTGAACATGTTTGAGAACGATCTCGGCCATGTCTTTACCTTTCGATATGCGGCGCCACGCTGAGGGGCGCCGCAGAAACTTGCAAAACAGTTACGGCATCAGCCCTTGACGGCACCTGCCACCACGCCGTCGATGATGTACTTCTGGCAGAGGATGTACATGATGACGATGGGGATAACGACCATCATGATGCAGGCCATCATGGGGCCGAGCTCGACGTGGCCGTAGCCGCCGCGGAAGTACTGGATCAAGATAGGAATGGTCTTGTACTTGGTGGAGTCGAGCGTAAGGTAGGGCAGCAGATAGTCGTTCCAGACCCACATGGTCTCGAGGATGCCGACCGAAAGATAGGTGGGCTTCATGATGGGAAGGACGATCTTAAAGAACACCTGGACCGGGTTGCAGCCGTCGATCATGGCCGCCTCCTCGATCTCGAGCGGGATGTTCTTTACAAAGCCGGCGAACATAAAGACCGCCAGGCCCGCGCCAAAGCCGAGGTAGATAAAGCAGATGTTGAACGGCGTGTTGAAGCCGATGCGGTCCGCCAAATTGGACAGCGTGAACATGAGCATCTGGAAGGGCACGACCATCGAGAAGACGAACAGGTAATAGAAGAAGTTCGAGATCTTGCTGTTGACGCGCACTACGTACCAAGCACACATGGAGCAGCACACCAGAATCAGCACGACCGACGTGACCGTGATGATGAGCGAGTACATAAATGCCGAGGCAAAGCCCTGCTCGTTAAGAGCGTGCAAGTAGTTTGCGAGGCCGTTGAACGTCTCGGGCGTGAGCAGATCGAATGCCGTGGTGGTGCTGATTGCGGTCGCTTTCTTAAAGGAATTGAGCGCAATCATGAACACGGGGTAGATCCACGCGAGCGACAGAATCGTAAAGAAAATCGAGAGCGCGCGGTTGATAACCTTATCGCGTTTCATTACTGCTGCACCTCCTTGGACCTCGTGGCCTTAAGCTGAATCATGGAGATGGCTACGACCAGGATGCAGAAGATAACCGCCTTGGCCTGACCGATGCCCTGCCATGCGATACCGGCACGCGAATAGAACGTGTTGTAGATGTTCAGGGCGAGCATCTCGGTGGAGTGCGCGGGAGCGCCGCCGGTAAGGGCGAGGTTCTGGTCGAACAGCTTAAAGCCGTTGGTGATGGACAGGAACAGGCAGATGGTGATGGTCGGCATCAGGTTAGGGATCTTAACCTTCCAAAACGTCTGCCATGCCGTGGCACCGTCGACCTTGGCGGCCTCGATGTAGTCGGACGGAATGGACTGCAGACCGGCGATGTAGATGATCATCATGTAGCCGACCTGCTGCCACAGGGTCAGGATGATAAGGCCCCAGAAGCCGGCAGCAGAGTTAAGGGCGATGAGCTGGGCGCCCACGTTGGAGAGCAGGCAGTTGATCAGAATCTGCCAAATGTAGCCCAGCACGATGCCGCCGATCAGGTTAGGCATAAAGAAGATCGTACGGAAGATGTTGGTGCCCTTGAGCGCTTTGCGGGTGAGCGCCTGCGCGATGGCGAGGGCAATCACGTTGATGAGCACCGTCGACAGGAAGGCAAACGCCACGGTAAAGAAGAACGACGTGGCAAACTGCGGATCGGACAGTGCGCGCACGTAGTTCTCGATACCGACAAAGTGCGTGTTGTTGATGGTAATAAACTGGCAGAACGAGAGATAGAAACCCTGGATAAAGGGGATCACGAACCCGATCATAAACGCCAGACACGTGGGCAGCATAAAGAGCGGCCACCAGCGCTTGAGTGCTTTGCCCATAGAAGGGTCCTTTCAATATGCAGGGGGCGGGCAAACCAACGTCTGCCCGCCCCCTGTCGCTAATCAGATAGCTTGGGCAGCAACTGCTTACTCGGAAGCAGCCTTCTCGGTCTTCCAGCCATCGACGAAGGCGTTCTTGACGCCGTCCCACTTGCTGTTGTCGGCAGCATAGGCAATCAGAGCCTGCTTGAGGTTCTTCTTCCACTCCTCAGAGGGGATGTAGACGAAGTCCCAAGCGACGGTCTTCTTGCCGTCCTTGGCCATGGCAACGGCCTGCTGCGAGAAGACGTTGGTGGTCTCCTTAGCGCTCTTGAACGGGGCAGTCAGACCCATCTTGTCAGCGATGATGCTGGTGGCGGTGTCAGAAGTGACGCACCAATACATGAAGTCCTCGGTGGCCTTCTGGGCATCCTCGGAAGCCTGGGAGCTGACGCACCAGTAGTTCTCGCCGCCGGAGCACAGGCCCTGGTTCTCCTCGCCGTCGACACCGATGTAGATGGGCATCATGCCAATCTGATCGTCGGTCATGCCGGCCTTGGTGAGGTCAGCGTAGGCCCAAGAACCGTTCTGATAGAAGACGGCCTTGCCGGTTGCGAACTCGTTGGTGGCGTCGTCGCCGGTCTTGGAGGCAAGCTGCGAAGGATCGCAGGTGGAGTCGGTGATGTACAGGTCGAAAATCTGCTTGAAGTTGTCGAGATACTCGCCCTTGATCTCGTCGTCCTCCTGGTTGTGCTCCTTCTCGAACTCGTAGTAGAGCGGGAGGTTGGCGAGGTGGGTGGTGTAGCGCCAGCTGGAGGAGTCATCCATGCCGGCGGAAGTAAAGGCACCCTCAACACCAAGCTCGTCCTTGCGGGCCTGGATGTCGTCGGCACAAGCCTTCAGCTTGTCGAAGGAGTTGATGTCCTCGGCCTTGTAGCCAGCCTTCTCGAGCAGCTGCTTGTTGTAGATGATGCCGTAGCTCTCCTGGACCCAGTCGATACCCAGATCCTTGCCATCGGACTGCAGAGCCAGGGAGTCGTCAATGAGCTCACCGCGGAGCTTGGTATCGGACAGGTCGGCGCAGTAATCCTTCCAGTTCTTAAGGCCGGTGGGGCCGTTGACCTGGAACAGGGTCGGAGCGGAGCTCTTGGACATCTCGGACTTGAGCTTCTCCTCGTAGGTGTTGGAGGCAGCGGTCACGATCTTGACCTCGACGCCCTTCTCCTTCTTATAGGCCTTGGCGATCTCCTTCCACTCCTTGTCGACCTCGGGCTTGAATTGGAGGAAGTAGACCTCGGCAGCGTCACCAGAAGCAGAGGAGCCGGAGCCGGCAGAACCACCGCAGCCCACGAGACCCAGACCAAGAACCGCAGCCGCGGAACCAGCAAAGCCCAGGAACTGCCTTCTGCTCATTTCGTTCTTCATTACAATCCACCCTTTCACACCGTGGCGGCACCCTTTGCCGCCGCCTTCGGAGATTGGCTCGGGGACTTTGCCCCTTTTGCTGATTTGTACAATACGCTATTTGGGTAGTTGTTTGAACAAGTATTACTAGAGCGGTAGAAAAACATCGGTGAACGGTAATTTCAACTTGATACTTGACAAGTTTTGTATAAACAATTATTTGTTATCGAATGCAGAGAAAACGCCCGGTCAAGCCGATGCATCGTCGGTTTGACCGGGCGTTTTCTCTTTGAGGGAATGGGTCTCGTCAGGCTGCGAGCTAGCCGGCTATCGCTTGGAATTGACGCGGTAATGGAAGATCTCGGGGTGTGTGCGAGTGTGCGTCACCTCAAACAAGATGCCATCCGAGGTGTACGACTGACTCTCCATGACGGCAACGCAGTTGTATTTGCCGAGGTCAAGATAGCTGCAGTCCTCATCGTTGGCGAGCTCGACGCTCACTGTACGGCGACTCGCCATCACCTTGACGCCGCGTTTGTGCTCCAGATAGTCGTAAATTGACTTTGCGGCGATCTCGGGCGTCAGACCCTTGGCGATCGACTCCAAAAAGTAACCATGGTCTACTTGGCGCGCATTGCCGTTAAGGCTTCGGACACGCACCACGCGAATCAACTCCTCGCCCACCTTAAAGCCCAGGCGACGAGAGAGCTGCTCGGTGCAAATCAAATGCTCAAAAGACTTAACGTCCGTCGATGCAACGGCATTGTTGCGCTTTGCAAACTCGCCAAACGACTCAACCTCTTCGAGTGCGCCCAACATGTCGGTTTCGCCCTTAAGCCAAATAACGCGCACGCCCTTGCCGTGTATGGGCTGCACAAACATCCCGTCGGCCAGCATACCCAAGGCGCGACGGACGGTATTGCGAGTGCATCCGAACTCCGCGGTCAGCTCGGCTTCGGTTGGCAGCATCTCCTGAAACGCATAGGTCCCATTAATGATGCGCGAGCGTATTTCTCGGTAGATTCCTTCGTATATCGCTTTTGGCATTGTTTCACCTCTACATTGTTCATTTCCGGCTAGGCACGATAGCATTTCTTAAAGTTGTTTAAACTGAATATCGGTAAAGCGACAGGATTTAACCGTTGACGGTTTCTGTCATGCCCAAATCGGTTTCGCTCAAAACTGCCGGTACGACAATCGTCCGGTCCTCTACAATGAATCCATTGTTTAAACGTTTCCCCACGCGCAACGCGCCTCGATATTCGGAAGGCAGAACATGCTGCAAAAAATCCAACGCTTTGGCGGGGCAATGTTCGCGCCCGCCATGCTGTTTTCTATATCAGGCCTCATGGTCGGCGTCTCCGCTCTCGCAACGACTGCGGACATCGTCGGCGATCTCGCCGTATACGGAACCCCTTGGTACGCTTTTTGGACCATCATCCAACGCGGCTCGTGGACGGTCTTTAAACGCCTCCCGCTCCTTTTTGCCGTAGCGCTGCCCATCGGCCTTGCCCAAAAACAACCGGCTCGTTGCTGCCTCGAGGCTCTCGTCGCCTATTTTGCCTATTGCTTCTTTTTGAGCGAAATCATTAAGCTGAGCGGAGACAATCTTGGACTTAAGTACCCGTCGTCTTTGACCTCCGCTAGCGGCATCACCATCATCGACGGCATCAAGACGCTCGACACCGGCATTATCGGCCCGCTGGCGGTGTCGGCAACCGTCGTCGCCATCCATGACCGCTTCTACGATGCCAAGGTTCCCGATTGGCTCGGTACCTTCTCGGGCTCCTCGCTGGTCTACCTCATCAGCTTTTTTGCCGTGTTCGCCCTTGCCGCCATCTCGGCCGCCATCGTGCCCTTCGTATACGCTGTGACCGAAACGCTGCGCCATGCACTTACGAGCGTCGGCCCCTTTGGCGTGGGCATCTTTGTGCTTTTGGAGCGAGCGCTCGAGCCCATGGGGCTGCACCACCTGCTCTACATGCCGATCTACTACGACAACCTGGTCATTAACGACGGCATCTACGCCACGTGGAGCAGCCTGCTCCCCATCCTCTCCCATAGCACGCGCCCCCTTAATGAACTTGCGCCGTGGGCCGGTTTTACCGCCACCGGCTGGGTCAAGCTCTTTGGCCTTCCCGCCATCGCAGCCGCGTTCTACTCCACCGCAAAACCAGAGCGCCGCGCCGGCCTCAGGGTCATCCTTGTTCCCGCCATCATCGCCTCGGTGGTTTGCGGCGTTACCGAGCCACTCGAGTTTCTCTTTATGTTCACCCACCCCGGGCTCTTTTTTCTCTACGCCGTCTTATCGTCTTGCCTTGCCACAACCATGAATCTCTTTGGCATCGTCGGCATCTTCTCGGGCGGCCTCATGGAGATGGCAGCCTTCAACTTTATTCCGCTCATGCGCACGCATGCCGGTGCCTATCTTTTGGCACTCGGTATCGGCCTTGCCTTTAGCCTCATCTTTTTTGTTAGTTTTCGAGCACTCATCTTGATCTATGACCTTAAGACACCGGGCCGCGAGGATCATGTCGCCAATCGCGCGGCAATCGATCATTTAACGGGAAGCGGCTTTGCCAAAGAGCAATCTCCCAATGACGAGGTCAATAGTCGATCCGATCAAGATCACGTCCTCGCTGAGCGGGCAATTCAGCTTTTAGGTGGCGTTGGCAATATTGTGGGCGCAACCAACTGCGCCACGCGCCTGCGCGTCGAGGTCGCAGACCCTTCCATCGTTGCAGATAACGCGGCGTTTGTCGCGGCGGGCGCCAAGGGTCTCATCATTACGGGCAAGACCGCCCAGGTGATCATCGGCATCTCCGTTCCCCGCGTTAAAGAGCATTTTGACCAGATCATGGGCCTCGAGCCGGGATTTGTGCCCACCGCCTCGGCCTCCCCTGTCGCCAGCCCAACCCACAAGCACGGCGATATCTGCTTCTTCGACATTGACGGCACGCTCGCCTGGCAAGACCCTCGAGTGGCACAAGAGCTTCCCGAGAGCGAGCGAGACCTGTCCCCCTATCCCAACGAGGCGGTCTCGCAGGCCGTCCGCGATTTCGTTGCAAATGGCAACATGGCCTTTATCTGCACAGGGCGCACCCTCAGCTGCATCCACCCCAAACTTCTTGAGCTGCCCTGGGCCGGCATCGTCTGCCTCGCGGGTGGCTATGTCGAACTTGAGGGACACGTGATTCGCGATTTAGCGATGACGCCCGGCATGCTGCAGCGCCTTGCCCCCTATCTTGAGCAGTCGGGCGAGGTCATCCGCTTTGAGGGCCTCAACGGCGTCGTGCGCATGAGTGCCGATGCCCCTGATGCCCCCGGATACGCGCGCACCCTG
Organism: uncultured Collinsella sp.; assembly: GCA_902479135.1. Classification (GTDB taxonomy): domain Bacteria; phylum Actinomycetota; class Coriobacteriia; order Coriobacteriales; family Coriobacteriaceae; genus Collinsella. The sequence continues at coordinate 52,334 of CABSNU010000010.1, forward strand.
GGCGACGCAGTCACGCAGCTGCAACATTACAGCGCCTACAAGATCTTGATGTCTACATCGCTCGCCAACCACATCGCTCAAGATAAGGCACTTGAGCCGCTGCTGTGCTTTAACGAGCTCGAACTCGAGGTAACCGAAATCTCGCCCCGCGAATGCACGAAGCGCGGGGGCATCCAGTCTGTACTCGACGCCCTCGATCCCCACCACGGAACCGTATACGGCATTGGCGACGCCAGCAATGACATCTCGCTGATGAACGCCGTCGATGTCGGTATCGCCATGGGCAACGCACCAGACTATCTCAAGGATAAGGCCGATTACGTGACCGACACCGTCGATCACGACGGTGTCGTTGCGGCGCTCGAGCATTTTAGGCTGATTTAGGCACACTCCATCAAACGCACGCCCGTTGTCCTAAATCGCCAAAACTGCCGCGCCAAACGCCCTGATGTGGCAATATGTTGTCTGCATATTGCATCAATGCAACCTCAGAAAGAATGCGAGAACCCGTGTCCAGTCCGTTTACCAGCTTTTTAGCCCAACACTTTGACCAGATTAACGACTATCTGGCCACGTTCTTTGACGGACAGGCGACCTCTGCCGATATCGAGCGCTACCTGTACGCGCCGCTCTCGGCTTTTACGGCCAACGCCGGCAAGCGCCACCGCCCGCTTATCTGCATGCTCGCCGCAACCGCAGTGGGCGGCAGCTTTGAGAGCGCCCGCAGCGCCGCGGCAGCTATCGAGCATTTCCAGTCGGGCGCGCTGATCCACGACGACATCGCCGACAACGGACAGCTTCGTCGAGGCAAGCCCTGTATGCACCTTACCGAGGGCACGGGCCTTGCCATCAATTGTGGCGACCTGGCGCTCACCATGGTCACCAAGACGGTTCTCGACGACCCTACGCTGGAGTCCGACGTGAAGCTGCGCGTGCTCCACGAGCTTACCGAGATGATCGTCCGCACCATTGAGGGTCAAGCACTCGACCTGGGTTGGGTCCGTGACGGGCGCTTTGATATCTCGGTTGATGACTACCTGGACATGGCGACGCACAAGACCGCGTTTTACAGCGGAGCCACGCCGCTTGCCGCCGGAGCCATTATCGGCGGCGGCAGCGATGAGCAAATCGAAGCGCTGCGCGCCTTTGGCCTACACACAGGCCTTGCCTTTCAGATTCAGGACGACCTGCTCAACCTTGTCGGCACTAAGGAAGCCGCCAACAAGGACTTCCGCACCGACATCACCGAGGGCAAGCGCACGCTTGTCGCCGTACACGCCCTCTCTGATAAGCGCCACCACGACGAGGTCGAGGCGATTCTTTCCTCGGGCACCGATGATCCCGCGCAGCTCGCACGCGCCGTGGAGATCTTCCAGGAGACCGGCTCTATCGATTACGCCCACACTTACGCGCTCGACCTGACCGCTAAGGCCAAAGCGGCCATCGAGAACGTTGAGCTTGATCCGCACGCACGCGAGCTGTTCCTCTCCATGGCAGATTTCTTTGTGGAGCGCCTTAACTAACGGGTGTTATAAAACCTGTCAGCAGCGTATTTAGGCACAACTTGCTACACTGTTGAGTGCATGTTTATGCATCCCTTTGCGTTGTCTATCCGACAGACGCTCAAATAGTACGAATGGTACGCCGAAAGGGGTTCGTTCATGGAACCTATTACAACGGGCATGCAAGGAGCAGCCGTCGAGGACGTGCAGTCTCGTCTCCTGCAGCTCGGCTACACGATTGATGCCGCCGAAGTCACCGACAAGTACTTTGGAGCCACCACTGAGCAGGCCGTCAGCACCTTCAGGCTCGACAGCGGCCTTGCTGCCGGTCATGCCGTCGATATCCCCTGTTGGAGCGCCCTTGTAGACGCTTCGTATAAGCTGGGCGACCGCACCCTCTATCTGCGCATGCCCAATTTCCATGGCGCCGATGTGCAGGCCCTGCAGCGCGCTCTCAACGTTTTGGGCTTTGCCTGTGGCGAAGACGACGGCTACTTTGGTCCGCATACCGAGGCCGCCCTGCAGCAGTTCCAGGAAAATGTCGGCCTGTTTGCCGACGGCATGGCCTTCCAGGACACCTACGCCTACATCAACCGCCTGCACCATGTGTGGGAGGGCAAGCCCTCGGTCACCGAAGCCGAGTCCCGCATCGGTTTTGCTCGCGCCGCCAACGTGCTCGAGCGCTTCCAGATTGCCGTTATCGGCGAGGACCCCATCGCGCGCAGTGTTGCGTCGCGCATGTGGAATATCGCCACGGCAACGACCGACAACAGCGGCATGATGCTCTGCGACTCCGAGGTCCCAACCGACGTTGACCTGGTGCTCGAAATCGCAAGCGACGAGCTGCCCGCCGACGCCGCACCGCGCGCCACGATTGCCCTCGCCGAGTGCCACAACCTGGCCCAGCGCATCCGCACTGCCAATGTCGCCGCGCAGCAGAAGCCGGCTCGCATTCGCATTGAGCTCACGGGCATGACGCGCTACAACGGCACTTTCACGGCCAGCGACGCGCAGACACTCGCCGTACGCCTGCTCGATGGTGTTTGCGATGCCCTCGCAGATTAGGTAAACTAAACGAGTTGCTTTTGGGCAACACCACACATTGGGACGTAGTTCAACGGTAGAACTCCGGTTTTTGGTGCCGGCTGTTGGGGGTTCGAATCCCTCCGTCCCAGCCCTTAAGAACACAGCGCTCCAGGCCCTTATGAACCTGGAGCGCTTTCTTGTGGGCAAGCGGAGGAATTCGAACCCGCAAGGGTGCGGAGCTGAGGAAACGCGAAGCGTTTTCCAGCGCAGCACGCAAGGAGCGAAGCGACGCAGCGGGGCGCGGCCGCCGAAAAGGCGGACGCGGAATCCCTCCGTCCCATACCAGCCATAAGCTCCCCGCATCCCAACTTTCCAGCCAAGGGCAACAAGCGGAGGGATTCGAACCGGCAACGCAACACAACTTCTCGTCCAGCACGAGAAGATAAAGGTAGATTTTCAGGCATGTCCCAAAAATCTACCTTCAGAAGACAGGCGCCCCAAGCCCATTAGGACCAAGAGCGCCTAACATCAAGAAAATATCAGCCCAGTTCCGAAAAGCGAGCCGCTTGCGACAACCAAGTAGCCGCAGGCCCCGGGAGAGCGGGGACACCGGCTTAGGTTTATCGCGAGTTCCGCACGAACAGGAGGCCACTTAATGTGGCCTCCGTCGTGAGCAGGACTGTAGAGCAGGAAACCTAAGCCGGTGTCCCCGCTCTCCCGGGGCCGAACGCCCTAGTTGTTGAGCATGCGGTCGAAGCTTCCCGAGTCGCCATCCCGATAGTCTGCGGTCATCAGAATCTCCTGCGGAATGCGCCCACCCTCGCGCAGCACGTTGCGGAACTGCACGCGCGTAACCATGGGCAGATCCTTGATCGTCGCTGCCAGGTTCTGCGGCACGCCCTGGTTGGCAGCCGCGGGCTCGCACTCGCCGCCGGCCTTCACGCGACGCTTATGCTCGGCGAGCATGGCGCGGTACATGCCGGCATGCAGGCGAATCTCAACCACATTGGCATTGCGAGCCTGTTCGACGATGCGCGCGCCCTCGCGATCGATATCGCCTACGTAGTAGACGTAGTTAAAGCGATAGCCAATCTCGGCCAGATAATCGTCCAGGGCATGCGAGACGCTCGCCTTGCATCCGCCGCCAAAAATCACGCCGCCCACCTTGATGCCAAAGAGCTTGGCGTGCTTGCGGCCACGCAGCAGCTTGACGATCTCGTCGTAGGTGTCCAGGTTCTCGACCATAATGAACGGCTTGTCGGCTCCCAGCGTAAAGAAGCCCGTAAAGTGCACGGGGCGATTGGGGGCGACCTTGATCGCCTGCATGCTGATGCCCTTTTCGGTCATACGCCTGATCAAGCGCTCACCGTGCTTGCCGTCAAAAGCCTTCTCGTCGTTAAAGATCTGGTAGGCACGCTGGCGGCGCGAGGCAACCGGCGTATCGGCACCTCGATTCTGCTCGATCCAAGCCTGGATGATTGCGATTTCCTCGGCAATCTTGCGGTTGGACATCTCGTTGTGCTGAGTGCGCTGCGGAGCCTTTTTGCCGTCCTTGCCCTCGACCTTTACGATCTGTGTCTGCTGCTCCTTGATCTTAGAGAGCGCCGTAGGCGTAGGGACAACCTTGAGCAGCTGCCTGCCTAAAACGCGGGCAAGGGCAAACGCCGAGACCTCGCCGTGGACGGACGACTTGGGCTGCTGGGCAGCAGTATCTGCTGCGGCAGACTCCGGCTTCTTCTGAGACTTGCGCTTAGAATCGCCCTGGGAATTGCGCTCGTGCTTCGGCATAGACGCCTGCTTCTGCGGACGAACGGACTTGCTCTCCTTCGCCGGCTGGCGCTTAGGCTGCCCCGAAGAAACCTCGGCCTTCGCATCCTCGTTCTGCGGCGTGGTCTTCTCGGTTGCAGTCTCGGCATGGGAACTGCGGCCCCCACGATGGCGACGGCGGCGAGGCTTGCTCGACGCGCCCTGCTCCGCCTGCTCATCAGTAGGCTGCTGGCCCTTGGCCTCGGCATCAACCTCAAGCTGCGGCTCAACAGGCTTCTGCTCGCGAGCCGCCGGCTCAACGGTCTTCTCGTCCTGGGTGGTCGAAACCGACTCGCCCTTCTCCTGACGCTTTACGGGATATGCACGTCCCGCAAAACCGCGACCAGGACGACACGAACCCGGAGCCTTCTTGGCAGACTCCTCAACATCGTCTGCAACCTCAGAAGACTCTTCAACCTCACGCGCGGCATCCTGCTGTGCAGTCTTAAAGTGAGCACCGCGACGACGCTTGGGCTCTTGGGCCTTCACGGGCTTTTGCTCCCTCGCGGGCTTCTGCGACTCGGCAGCAACCTCGGTCTCAACAGCCTCAGCATCCGTCTCACCCTTTTGAGCAACGGCGCGACGGAAGCGCTCCTGCTGGGCGCGGCGCTGCGCATCGCGCTTGCCACTCCCGCCAAAACCGCCGCGGCCGGCCTTGGCCGTAAAGGCACGCACGACATTCTCATCGAGCAACTCATCGGTATCGACATGCTCACGCGGAGCAACTTCTTCCACAGCAGGCGCGTCAGCGGAATCCTCGATGACAAAATCTTCGACGGACTCGGCAGGCTGCTCCTGGGCATCGCGGATCTCAGCATTGATGGTATAGAACGCCGGGCGCCCGTTAATGCCGCTACCCTCGATCTTGGTCACGATATTTGCCGCGATAAGCTCATCGCGCATCGCCTTGGTGTCGCATTCCTTATCGACGGAGCGGAAAATCTGCGCCAGCGCACTCGACTTAATCTTGAGCGCCTTGCGGCAAAGCAGGTCGTAGGCAACCAGCTTGGCACGCTCAGCAGAAAGCGACGTCTGGCTGCTCAGGCGCTCAGCCAGAGCATCGACATTGTTTTGATTATCGGAATATACCGTCTTGGCCACGGGGCCCCTTTCATATGCACACATATACGTCCATATGGTACAACGCACGAGCCTATCCACGCAAAACATCTGCGAGAACGCCCTTGCACCACCTGTTCTCACAAGAAAAAAGACCGGGTCCGCTTGATTGCGGACCCGGTCTTTCCGAGTCAAATAGACTGGAGATCCAACCCGTCCGACCGACTAGGCCTTGGCGGCCTCGGCGTCGGCAGGAGCTTCAGCGGCAGCGGCGCGACCGTACTCGGCCTTGCCCATCTCGGACCACTCGGGCTCCTCGTCAGGCATGGAGCCGGCCTCCTTGCCGAAGAACTCCTTGAGGCAGTTGACGGCGACGATGAGGCCCAGGACCATCAGCAGGACGGCGAAAACGAGCTGCAGGCCCTTGGTGGCGGCGACGGAGACGGCGGCCGTGGTGGCGGTAGCCGGGATGGTGCCGAAGAAGCCGTAAGCCTGGACAGCGGTCATGCAGCCCATGGCGCTCTGGACCAGCGAGGTGAAGGTGCAGCAGAGCAGGAAGGCGACGGGCACGTAGAGCATCCAGCCCTTGCGGCCGGTGCACTTGCAGAACACGGCGAGGGTGATCATGGTCATACCGCCGAGCAGCTGGTTGGAAGCACCAAAGAGCGGCCAGATGTTGGCATAGCCGCCAAAGGCGAGGGCGAGACCGGGAAGCAGGGTGACGACCGTGGCGAACCAGGGGTTGCCGAGAACCTTCATGTAGCCGGCCTTGGACTCGATGGCCAGGGCGTCGTTGGTCTGGGCAAAGAACTCGGAGAACGAGGTGCGGGCGATGCGGGCGACGGCATCGAGCGAGGTCAGGGCCAGAGCGGAGACGTTCATGGTCATGAAGACGGTAGCGAGCGTGCCGTCAACACCGAAGGCCTGCATACCGCGGGAGATGCCAGCGGCGAAGATCTGGAACGGGGTGGAAGCGACGCCGGCGTTGAGGGCACCGGTGCCGGCGGTGTTCATATCGGAGAACATGATGCCTGCGACGATGATGGCAAGGATGCCGACGAAGGACTCGACGATCATGGCGCCATAACCGACCTTGACGGCGTCCTGCTCCTTCTCGACCTGCTTGGAGGAGGTGCCAGAAGAAACGAGGCTGTGGAAACCGGAGAGAGCACCGCAGGCAACGGAGACAAACAGGACCGGGAACATCATGCCGGAGGCAGTGGAGAAGCCGGTGAAGACCGGAGCGGTGATGGTGGCCTGACCGTTGACACCCAGGACGACGATGCCGAGGACAGCGCAAACGATCATGACGATCATCATGATGGAAGTGAGGTAGTCACGCGGGGTCTTGAGCATCTGGATGGGCATAGCGCCAGCGAAGACCAGGTAGACCATGACGACGGCGAACCACTGGAACTTATCCAGGTAGACCGGGAACTGCATACCGACGGCGAACATGAGAACCATGAGGACCACGCCGGTGACGAACTCGGCAGCGCCGGTGAGGTTGAACTTCTTCTGGGCCCAACCAAAGGCGATAGCGACGAAGGTGAACAGGATGGAGATGGTACCAGCGCAGCCGGCGGCATAGGACTTGGTGAAGTCGATGGCACCGGTAGCAGCACCAGAAGCGTCAACGGCCGGGGTGAACATGAACGTCTTGCAGACCATGTCGGTGAAAGCGGCGATGACGATGATGCAGAACAGCCAGCAGAACAGCAGGAACAGGCGACGGCCGGTCTTGCCGATGTACTTCTCGATGAGCTGAGCGAGCGACTTGCCGTTGTTCTTCATCGAAGCGTACAGGGCACCAAAGTCGTGGACGGCACCAAAGAAGATGCCGCCGACGAGGACCCAGAGCACGACGGGCAGCCAGCCAAAGGCCATGGCGACGATCGTACCCGTGACAGGGCCGGCACCGCAGATCGAGCTGAACTGGTGCGAGAACGCGGTGAAGGCGGAGACGGGCGAGAAGCTCTTGCCGTCCTTCATGCGTTTGGCCGGCGTGAGGGCCTCTTTGTCAACGCCCCACTTGTTGGCCAGCCATCGGCCATAGCCCAGATAGCCGCAGGCGAGCACCGCCGCGGCCACAACCATGAGCAAAACTCCGTTCATTACATTTCCTCCTCTAAAAAGAACTTCCTAGACATAAAAAATGAGGGCCGTCGGTTGCGCTCGACGGCCCTCATCTTCATCAGCCGCCCGTTATCGTACGGGCCAGCTGTATGTGCTAACCCGCATCAGATAATTACTACGCTGATAATGTTTAGCTGATGCGTGAACATGTCTAAGAAATCCTCTTCAATCATGATGCGAACGATCCGCGCGCGTTCACATCCCCCAGTGGTTGAAAAGGAGTATGAAACTTTAGTTACCTAAAGTCAACGCAAATTTGTAATGAATTTTCAACTTTTTTTGAATTTCTCGGTATAAAACGCCACTGACCTCGGACTTTACCCCACGACAGTTTTTGCATGAGAGATGCCCCTCGGGAGCGGGGCCGGATATAAGGTTTATCGCGAGTTCCGCACGCAAAGAAGGCCACTTAATGTGGCCTTCGTCTTGCGCAGGACTGTAGAGCAGGAAACCTTATATCCGGCCCCTCCGTCCGGGGGCCGCGCCGTACCAGCTACAGCGTCATGTTTGGATCGGCGTCGACGTCGAACGGCGAGATTTCACCTCGGTCGAATTTACGGCGAGCGACCTCCGCAATCATGGCTGCGTTATCGGTACAGGCAGACAAGGGCGGCACCGTTACGCGAATCCCCTGACGTCCAAGCTTCTTGATCATCATCTCGCGCAGATGCGGGTTGGCCGAGACGCCGCCACCGATGCAGTATTCCTTGCATCCGGTAGCGTGCAGTGCGTTTTTGGCCTTCTTGTACTGCACGTCAAAGACAGCTGCCTCAAACGAAGCCGCCAGATCGGGTAGGTGAATCGTGCGCCCGGCCTTAGTCTCTTGCTCGATGTAGAGCGTCACCGCCGTCTTGAGGCCCGAAAGCGAGAAGCGGTAGTCCCCCCTGCTGTTAAGCGCACGGGGGAAATCGATCGCGCGGGGATTGCCCGTCTCGGCCAGCTTGGAGATGATGGGGCCACCGGGATAGCCCAGACCCAACGCCTTGGCTACCTTGTCGAAGGCCTCGCCCACAGCATCATCGAGTGTCTCACCAAGTACCTCGTAGTCGCCCCATGCCTTCACGTGCACGAGCATGGTGTGCCCGCCCGAGACAAGCGTGAAGATGAACGGCGGCTTGAGGTCGGGCTGCGCTAGCAAGTTGGCAAACAGGTGCCCCTCCAGATGGTTGACGCACACGAGCGGCTTGCCGGCAGCGTAGGCAAAGCCTTTGGCGAAGGCGACGCCAACCACGAGCGCGCCCACCAGGCCCGGACCCTGTGTCACGCCCACGGCGGCAAGCTCGCTGGGGGCAATGGCTCCACCCTCAAGACCAAGCGATGCTGCGGCATCCTCGAGCGCCGCATCCACGACACTCACAATCACCTCAACGTGTTTGCGCGAGGCGATCTCGGGCACCACGCCGCCAAAACGGGCATGGAAATCAATCTGCGTCGACACCTGGTTGGCCAGCATATTGCCATCCGCATCGATAATCGCCACGGCCGTCTCGTCGCAGGAACTCTCGATAGCGAGCACTAGGCGGCGGCGTTCAATTTCGGCACGCTCCCCCTCGGAGCGCCCGGGCGCAGGCAGCGGCCATACGCGCTGCTCTGCCGCCGTCGGCTCGGGCGAAGCATTGTCGACCGGAAGCACGAGGGGCAGCGGAGCCGTCATGACGATGGCATCCTTGCCGGCACCATAGTAGCCGCGGCGACGGCCAGCCTCGGTAAAGCCCAGGGCGGCATAGAGTGCAATTGCGCCCTCGTTGCCGTCCTCAACCTCAAGCGAAGCCGTGGTGCAGCCGAGCATCTGCGCGTCATAGCTCACGTGCGACAGAAGCTTGCGGGCGATACCCTCACGGCGATGAGTCGGATCGACGGCAACGTCCATAATCTGCACGTCCCCGTCGACGACCATGCCGCCGGCAAGACCCAGCAACTGACCGTCGTCGTGCGCCACCCACCAGCTACGCGGAGCGGCAACGTCCTCGCCCAGCTCGGACAAGAACATGCCCGGCGTCCACGCCTCGTGTCCGGCGCCTTCAAAGCAGGCGGTCTCCAGTGCGCTCGCGCCCTCGGCATCCGCCGCGCCCATGGGGCGGAATTGCAGATGACGCCCAGCGAGCTCGTCGGCAACACCTGTCACCTCACTCTGCGCGCTCTCGGCAAGGCCCAGGCGCTTGCGCTCGTTTTCCTCGGCGTCCGAAAGGCGTGTGTAGATCGGCAAGACGCGAGCGGGATCGCCATCGCCTGCGGCGTGCGCCATCAGCAGGCCCTCGCCCGAGGGCCACCACAGGCCTCGCTCCACGCAGCGTGCCGTCTCGTCCTCACCCAGCAGCTTGCCATAACGCACGAGACCGTCACCAGTTAGCTGAACCTGATCCCAGCCCGCGGTCTGACGCCACTCATCAAGCGCCACGGCGGCCTTGACCACGCGCTCGCGCTGAAACAGACGCTCGGGACCCTCATCGACCAGCATATACAGCGCCGGATATACCTCACCGCGCATAGCATCGGCCAAGATACCAAGCTTGCCGCGCACGCCAGCCTTCCACGCCGTCCAAGCGCAGGCGTCGAGCGTCGACACGCCCAGCAGCGGAACATTGGCACCACGCGCGAGGCCCTTGGCAGTGGAGATGCCGATGCGCACACCCGTAAAGGACCCCGGGCCGCGGCCGACCACATAGCAACCAACATCGCTGCGATCCAGACCGGCTTGAGCCAGCACGCCATCAACGGTATTCACGAGCTCAACGTTGGCGCGACGGCGACACATGTGGTCGCCACTCACGAGCTTCGTCTCGCCCGTCTGCCCATCAATCCAGCTTGCCGCGCAGGCAAGCATGTCGGTCGAAGTATCGAGCGCCACCACCAGCGCGTTGTCGTTATGCAAGCTCATCTTGTACAGCCTTATCAATCAAATGGGAAAGCTCCATTGCGCGGTCACCGTGCGCCTCGAGCGTTATCGTTCGCACATCGCTGTCGCCCTCATCACGCTTGAGCGTCACCGAAAGATACTCATCCGTCAGCTCGTCTTGGAATTGTTCGCCCCATTCCAGCAGGCAAGCACCCTCATAGCCCAGCACATCGAAAATGCCCGTATCCTCGAGCTCGTAGGCATGCTCCAGGCGGTATAGATCAAAGTGAAACAGCGGAATACGGCCTTGATCGTGAACGGCCATGAGCGCAAACGTAGGGCTCGTAACCATATGCCCATCGCCCAGCCCGCGCGAGACGCCCTTGGTAAAGTGAGTTTTGCCCACTCCCAGGCCACCGGTCAGGATGAGCACATCGCCGTTCTCAAGGCACGGTGCAATTAGCTCGCCAAAGTACTCCGTATCGGCAGCGCAAGTCGTTTTGTAAGTACCTACCCCCAGGCGCTCCAGGGACATATATGCTCCTTATTATTCCGAGGCGTCCTCTGGTGCGGGATGTCGCTCCAGATAGTCGCCCAGCATCTTAAAGTCTTCCTCCAGCAGTTCCTGCCACGCCGGATTGCGTAGCGCTGCTGCCGGATGGAACGTGGGCATTACTACAAAATGCCCCATCTGGTGGAACCTGCCGCGCAGCTTAGTAATGCCAATCTCGGTCTTAAGCACAAAGTGCGTCGCGGGGTTGCCGAGCGTCACGATAATATCGGGCCAGATGCTTCGAATCTGCTCACGCAAAAACGGCGAGCAAGCCAGCACTTCCTCGGGACGTGGATTGCGGTTTCCCGGCGGGCGGCACTTAAGCACGTTGGCAATGTAGACGTCTTCGCGTTTGAGCCCCGCCAGCGACAAAATGCCGTTGAGGTCCTCGCCTGCCGCCCCCACAAAGGGCTCGCCCTGCAAATCCTCATTGCGGCCCGGCGCCTCACCAATAAACATCACGCGAGCGCGGGGGTTTCCCACGCCAAACACGATATTGTGACGCGACTGGTAGAGCTGGCAGAGGTGACAATCGCCCAGAACGGCCTCAATTTCCTCGAGTGCGACCTCACGTGGTGCCTGATGGGTATGGCCGGGGATGTGCATGACGCCCATAGCGGCTCCTACACGTAGACCTTGTCGAGACGCATGCCAAAGCCGCAGGCGACCTCGTAGTTAATCGTTCCGCGCAGTCGGGCCATCTCGCCCATAGTGATCTCGGCATCGCCATCGCGGCCGACAATGATCATCTCGTCACCATACTCGGCCTCGGGAATCTCGTGTGCCGGGTTGGACTGAATGGCGACCATAAACTGGTCCATGCAGATATTGCCAACCTGATGCACACGCTCGCCGCGATACAGCACATCCATACGATTGGAAAGCGTACGCGATAGGCCATCGGCATAACCGATCGGCAGCGTGCAGATCTGAACGCGCGTACGCGGTACGCGGTAGGTAAAACCGTAGCCCACGCCCTCACCCATCGCAGGGTGCGCCACGCGCGTCACACGCGCATGGACGCTCATAACGGGATCAAGCTGCATCACGCGGCCACTCAGCTCGCACGGCTGCATGCCATACAAGCCAACGCCGGCGCGGATCATATCAAAATGCATCGAGGGGTCGAGCATCGAGGACGGCGTGTTGGCGCAGTGCACGATACCGCACTCAAAACCCGCATCCTTAATGGCCTGAACGGCCTCGGTAAAGCGCTGACACTGCAGCTTGTAGTCCCAGCCCGAAGGTTCATCGGCCGTGGCGAAGTGCGTAAATACGCCGTCGCACTGAATACCGCGATGGAAATTTATACCGCGGACAAAGTCGAGCACCTGCGTGTAGTGAACGCCGATACGATTCATGCCCGTCTCGATGGCGAGATGATACTTGCCCACTTTGCCCGCCGCGACGGCACATTCGCCATACGCAAGAGCAAAGTCAGACGTATAGACCGAGGGCATGATATCAAACTCGAGCAACGTCGGAATGGCCTCGATAGGCGGCTCGCTTAGGATGAGGATGGGTTTCGTAATCCCGCTCTGTCGGAGCTCAACGCCCTCGTTAACCGTCGCCACGGCAAACATGTCGGCACCGGCCGAATACATAATCTTGGCGCACTCAACAGCTCCATGACCATAAGCATCGGCCTTGACCACGCAGCACAGGCGCTGACGTGGATTCAGCAAGTTCTTATAGGCCCTCGTGTTGCGACGGAGCGCCCCGCGGTCGATCTCGACCCAGGACCAGCGCGTCAAATCGGCTTTATTCATGATTAGTCATCCGACCCTTCGTCCATGATTCCCAGATCTTCGAGCGCATCCTTTGCCGCCAGTTCCATGGCCGGACCGATCAAGTCGATAAGATCGGTCGCGATGACGCTCTTCTCACCATACTCCGTCGCCGCGGCAAAACCGGCGTAGCTGTGAAGTGCGACGGCGTACGAATACAGCAACTCCCAACGATCCATCTCGTCGCGCATGGTGGCAAGCGTGCCGGCCAAAATACCCGCGAGGACATCACCCGAACCGGCAGTTGCCAGAGAAGCCGGACCCGAGAGCGGCAGCAGCACACGCTCAACGCCACAGATAGCCGTCGTCGGCCCCTTGGCAATGACCACCAGATTGTCGGAGCCTGCAGCCCAGACAACCTTCTGCGCGGCCGCAATCGCGGTACCAAGGTCGTTCACCTCGTCACCGGCAACCAAACGCGAAAGCTCACGATAGTGCGGCGTCATAACCAACGGCTGCTCGCGACGATACATCTCGGGATTACTATCAATACCGTCAATGGCAATCTTAGCAAGGCAGTTGAGTGCATCGGCGTCCAAAATAAGCGGCACATCAAGCTCGAGCAAGCCCGAAACCACCTGCATAGCGCCGGCAGATGTCGTCATACCGGGACCGCACAGTACACAGCTGTACTTCTTTGCAATCTCGCACACAGTCATGCGCGCAGCGGCGCCAAAGGAGCCGCGGGAATCAGACGGAATAGCAAAGACGGGAATCGAAGGAAGTGCCATGCGAATAAGATTGGCGCAGGCGTCAGGAGCCGCGACTGCCACGTAACCAGCACCCGCGCGAGCTGCAGACTTGGCCGCCATAATGGCAGCACCAGGATATTGCGCAGATCCGGCGACAATAAGCACAGAGCCACGGGAATACTTATCGATATTCGTAGGTAGTGGGGCAAAGTAATCAACTAAGTCACCGGGCTCGACAATCTCGGCGGCGTGGTCGACATCATCGATGACCTCGTCAAGACGGTCGTAAAGATTGCCGCAGATCAAATCGCCAGCATACTCAGGACCATCAGCGCTATACAGACCAATCTTGGGCGCAATCATCGTCACCGTATGCTCGGCACGAATGCAGTCGTCATCAACAACGCCCGTCTCGGCATTCAGGCCCGAAGGAACATCAATGGATACGACACAATCGGCGCATTCATTGACCGTAGGAATCCAGATGGAGAACGGCGCACGCAGATTTCCGTGGAAACCGGTACCAAAAATGGCATCGACAACAACATCGGCCTTATCGATCAAAACCTCGAGTTCGTCACGAGAGGGGCCGACGCAAACGTGCACATCGCGGCCGGCAGTACGACGAGCAACATGACGTGCCAGAGCAGCAGGAATCTCATCCGGCTCAACCGGAGAAACGATATCCACGTCCACACCCTTATGGCTCAGGATATCGGCGGCAACCCAACCGTCGCCGCCATTATTACCAAAACCGACCAGAACGAGAACCCGATCGGGATTGAGCTTCAAGACCTCGTTGGCGGCAAACTCACCCGCTAGCTCCATAAGCTCGGCCTTCGAAGTCCCTTCGCGTTCGATGATATCCTCGAGGCGAACGACTTCTTCGGTACTCAAAACCGGTTTCATCTATGCTCCTAGCGTATCTTGCGAAGCATCGCCCAGGTGCTCCGCCAATGCTGAATTCTGCAGCTGCTCAAGCTCATCTAAAACAGAGCGAGCCTCTTTAAATGTCTGCGCTACGCGTTTCTTGGTGCTCACCTTTTCCTCTTTTGGCTTAGGCCGAGCATCTTCGGTAATCGCGATGGCATTCGCAACGGCCAAGTCTCCTGTAAGCGTAATGGAAAGAGCGACCTCAACAACACCCAGCTCTTGAGCGATCTCGAGAGCACGACCCGAAAGCAGCGCCTTCGGTTTGCCGAGTTTATCACGCGTAACCGAAACATCCTTGCGACCAACGCCTTGACTAAAACCCGTGCCGAGAGCTTTAAGTACCGCCTCGCGCGAAGCAAAGCGGCTGGCATAGTGAGCAGCGGGACGCGATGATGCATCACAATACGCACGCTCTTCTTCGGTAAACACACGCCGAGCAAACGACGGCGTCTTTTCAAGAATTGATTTCATACGGGAAATCTCGACGATATCAACGCCGATACCAGCTTCAGCCATGTTCACCTCCATATCGCACAGACTAAGTTATTGTAGCCCGTTCACAGAAGATGCGACAAACGAGGGTTATAAAACACAGCTACTATGTGAGACAAAAGCTCGCAAACGAAAAAAGGGGGAGGCCGCGAGGCCTCCCCCTTCTAAGTTCAAGCGTACGGCTCGGTGCCGTCCACCGGTCAGCGGCGCCCTGGCCTCCCACGGGCTGACCC
>CABSNU010000011.1 GCA_902479135.1 uncultured Collinsella sp.
GCCGGTGGACCTGTCTCCCTCGACCATCTACCGCTGGGTCTCGGCGGGCTACGACGGCATGACGAACATGGAGCTCAGGCGGAAGGTCGGCTACAGGCCGAGGAAGCGCGCCGCCGGCCGGGCGGCCACGCGCCACTCCGCCCGCAGGTCGCATGCCGCGTTCCTCGCCCTCGGGGAGGACGCGTGCGCCGCGGCCTGGGAGATGGACACCGTCGAGGGCGCCCGGGAGGACTCAGTGTGCCTGCTCACGCTGCTGCACCGCCCCAGCAGGCTGCAGCTCGCGCTGCTGTTGGAAGAGAAGACCGCCGGGTGCGTCGCGGCCGCCCTGGAGGGCGTCCGGGCGGTCCTCGGCGCCGACGGGGCGCGCCGCGTGTTCCGCGCCGTGCTCACCGACAACGGCGCGGAGTTCGCCGACGAGGGCGCCATCGCGGCCCTCCTCGGCGAGGGGCCCGGCGAGACGAGGCTGTTCTACTGCGACCCCAGGCGGAGCGACCAGAAGGGCGCCTGCGAGCGCAACCACGTCGAGATAAGGAAGCTGCTGCCCAAGGGCGCCGGCCTCAGGTTCGACCGGCTCTCCCCGGCCGACCTGGCGCTCGCGATGTCGCACGTGAACTCCGAGCCCCGCGGCGCGCTCGGCTTCGCGACGCCCGCCCGCGCCTTCAGGGCGATGCTCGGTGACGACGCGGCGGCGCTGCTGGACGCCTACGGCGTGGAGGACGTGCCGCTCGGCGAGCTCGACCTGACGCCGGGGCTGATAGGGCGGGCGCGCGCAGAGAGGGGCGATGCCCCGCTGTCCTAGCCTGAAGGGAAAACGGAATAGACGGACCAACCGTCCGGCTGAGTCTGGGAAGAGGTGCCGGGCGGAGGGCGGAGCATGGCCACCGGACCCATCGAAACACATCTCCACCGTTCCTTCAACTGGGAAAATGCCGCCCCCGGGGCCTGGGAGGGGCACCGGGGGCGTTCGGCTAACTGCGGGAACGGCCTATCCGCTTAATGTGTTCGGCTGAGACTGGAAATCGACCCTGGCTTTTCATTGTTTAAACAATAAGTAATAATATGCATATCGAGAGCGAGCAATTATAGGTTGCGCGCTCAAGGTTAATTCGTGAAAGAGCAAGATCGCGGTCTCTTGGGGAGGAGACATCGATGACAGCAAATTCAGATAAATCTAAGCAGAACAATAAAACGGCACATCGTGTACTAGCAGGTGTTTTGTGCGGAGCTTCCGTTTTGAGCCTGGTACTGTCGCTCGTTATGCCCCCGATCTCGCAGGCCATCGCCAACGACACCCAGACAGTTTCTACCGAGAAAACTGTAACGGGGGGGGGTTCCTCAAGTGAGTCCGCTGCTGTAGATAACACCAGCGAGGATGCCGAAAACCAGAATAGCAACGAGACCGATGGCGGCGAGGCTGGCTCTTCAAATAGTGTTGAGCAGGCTCAGAGTGCGAATGCGGCTTCAGCGAGAGCGACGGCCACCGTGGAGAAGGGAATTTATGTTCCCACGTCTATCGGTATCGGTACGAATATCGATGTCTCCACCCCCGATCCCGGCGTGGCCACCTACGTCGGCCGCGACATGTACATCGGTGGTAAGCCGAGCGACACTAGTAATCTTGATGCGAAGAACGCCCCCACCGGCTCATATGCCGCTGAGGCGGAGGGCCTTACCGTGGTCCACGGCAAACTGGCCATGAATCCTATCAAGGAGAGTTGGGGCGGCCAGGGCTTCCGTTTCGGCACCGTTGGTTTTGGATCGCAGTTTCGTCCCAGGGAGGGAAGCACGGTGCTTGCGGTCGCCGGCATAAACAGCTTGATTGAGAACATGAATACCGGTCAGGGAACGACCTCAGATACTGCGACGGTTGGTGCTTGGACCAAGGGTGCTTGGGTCGGCAAGGCGACAAAGACTGACTCCCACCCTGGCTATGACTATACCGCGCAGATCGCCGGTCCCATTACCTATTCCTATTGGGATTGGAATGCTAACAACGGGCGCCAGTCTGTCGTGAAAAAGCAAGGTAATTGGTTCGAGGGCTCGGATGCTCTGAAGAGCGACCTGTTCAATCAAAATGTTGATTTGACTAATGTTAACGGTAACGATTATTCGAGCTACAACGGTGCAGATGGATACCTCTCGAAGCTATCGAAACAGCTCAACTCGTTTGCAATTAACGGCAAGGTGAATGCCGAAGGCTTTGCAGAGCCTAAAAGCGAGTACGACATCAACAAGTACAATAACGACGGAACAAGCTATAAACTCAAATTCGATGGTGAAAACAAGTCTGTTTCCGGTGCGCTTGATACCAGAATTCCGAACGATACGATTTGCAACAAAGAGCGACTCATCACCTTTACCGGCGATGGGACTTCTATGCAACAGGTCTTCACCATCCCCGGATCCGAGCTCTCCAACTTGAAGGGTAACGTCTACTACCGCGGCGTCGACTTCAAGTTTGAAGGAATTCCCGAGGGTGCCTCCGTTATCGTGAACGTAACGGGAGATGATCCTATCGAGTTCCACAACGGCTGGCGCTTTTGGTGGGGCGATACAGAAATATCTCGCGGTTACGAGAAACAGTACGTCGGTCAAGACCTTGGCACGAAATACTCGCAGGCCTCCCAGTCCATCATGTGGAACTTCGTGGGTACCACCAGCCTTACCATTCGGGGCGGCATCGCGGGAGAGGATCGCGCGGACTGGGGATACGGTGGCGCAACCACCGGTGCCAAGTGGACTGACGACGATCCTGCGGCGGCTATGATCGGCAGCATCCTTGTACCCGATGGCAGCTTCGATGACCATGTGACCACCAACGGCCGCGTTTATGTGGGCGTCGATTTCTCAATGAACAGCCCGAAGATTGCCGCAACATTTGGTGAGGGAAATACAGCCTCCGTTATCGACATGGACCAGGAGCGTCACAATTTCCCGTGGTCCGGGTCGTATACACCGGACGGCTCTGCCATTGCGTGGAGCAAGGTCGACGCTGCGGACGGCATGACGCCGCTTTCTGGTTCCTCGTGGACGATATACGGCACTGTCGATGATGCCAAGAATGAAACGAATCCCATCGTTACGGTAACGGATGGCGGTGCCAATGATTACTCTTCGGATGATGGCGAGCTTCAGTTCAACTATTTGAATCAGAAAGCGGATTTAACTGCCGAAATTTCTGATATGAACCCTGCCTTTACCTACTACATCAAAGAGGTGACAGCGCCGGAGGGCTACCAGAAGGCGGACACCATCTACTACGCAACCATGAACAATACCGGCGAGCAGGTGAACTATGTTCAGGGTTATGTGGATACGGTGAACGGAAATAAGCTCGTTTCATTCGATGATTCCAACACCACGGGCGCCATCGCCAACACCAAGATCACCGGTACGGTGTTTTGGACCAAGGTGGCGGAGGGCGACGCAGGACACACTCCTTTGGCTGGTTCTGAGTGGAAGCTCACCAAGACCAAGGACGCCGATGGTACGGACGTTAACCAGTCCTGGACCGTGAGCGATCAGTCGGATTCGGGTGAGATCACGTGGAAAGACATTGATGGCACGTCTGGCAAGTTCAAGCTCGAGGGCCTGCTGCCGGGTACGTACACGCTTGTTGAGACCCAGGCTCCGATTGGCTACAACTTGAATGACGCGGGTTACGAGTTCAAGGTGTTCAAGGACGGCTCCATTACGTGGACCGAGGGAAAGAGACCGACGATTGACGGGAACAACGTCTACATTTCCGACGCCCTTACCACTACGTCCGTGACGATCCCGGTGACCAAATCTGTTCGCAATACGGACTGGCCGAAGGATTCCAGCGATAAGTACGTTGCGTTCAAATTCAGCATCGAGGCTACAGGGGAAAATGAGGGTAACGCACCTAAGCCCGAACCGACGACTATTTCCGTCGTTCCCTCAGACTCCGCTAAGCTCAACGACATCACGGCGACCTTTGGCGCGATCACGTTCAACAAGTCGCACCTGTCTGCTGAAGCAGGCACCGATAACGACTACGCCAAGACCTACACCTACATGGTGAAGGAGGTCGCGCCTACCACCGATGCCATCGAAAAGCTCCGTTACTCCAAGGCCGAGTACCGGATTGCCGTCACGGTGGAGGCCAAGCGGAATGAGGCCGGCAAGTACACCGGCCTCACCACCTCGACCACGGTCACGCAGACGAAGGACGACATGGGCAATATCGTGAGTAAAGACATCGGTACCGTCGATGCGCCCAACGTCATTCCCGCCTCCACCTTCACCAACGTGAAAGTCCTCACGGACCTCCCGCTCACCGGCGCGGGTTGGACCGAGAACTCCATGCTCCTCGTGGGCGCCGGTCTCATGCTTCTGAGCGGCATCGCTGCGGGAGCGTATTGGTTCGCTGCAAAGCGCCGCCAGGACGACCCGTCCGATGGCGCTGGTAGATAGATGTTTATGAATGTCGGGCTCATTTCTGAAAGGGGAATCATGAACCGATTTGTACAAAAGCTGATCGCCGGCGCCGCCGCCGTAGCGATTGCCGTAACCGGCCTGGTGGGTGGCGCGTCTGTGGCCAAGGCGGAACCCGCACAGCCGACGAAGGGCACCATCACTATCTGCAATGCCGACAACGACAATGCGACGCACACGCTCGATGGCTTTCAGCTCGCTTCGCTGAAGAACGTTGACTCCGCCGAAGGCAAGCTCACATTTCTCATCGACACCAATGACGCCCTTGTGAACGTGATCGAGGCCTCGATGACCGAGGCTCAGTTCAATGAGTACCAGAAAGACGCTAACTACTACACCAAGGACGGTAATGACAACAACCCGATCGGTTGGCTTGTTGCCAATGAATTCAAGGACTCCAGTGAGTCGAAAGATCCGTGGGGTGGAGATTCGTCAAAGCTGCGCACGTTCGCGACGAATCTTTCGAAGGAGCTCGCCAAGCCCGGCGCGCCTACTGCTACTCAGGCTGGTTTCCAGAGCAGCACTGATGACTTTTCCAACTCCTGCACCCAGGGACTGTGGCTCTTGAAGGATGTTTCTATCGACCCTACGACGCAGTCCATCCCCATAATCGTCGCCACAAAGCTTGCCGAATATCCCACGGAGACTGCCAACTGGGGCAGCGTCACGCTGAAGATGAACGTGCCGACCGTTGACAAGAAGATCACCGGTTCCGCTACCGGCGCTGTTGCAAGCGATGGCTCCAACGCCGACGCCCGCATCGGTGACGTGGTCAACTACGAGCTCAGCTCCGTTATTCCGACCTACACCGGCTACGACATCACCAAGCCTCCCCGTGTGTTCAAGCTCATCGATACCGCATCCAAGGGTCTGTCCGTTGACGAGAGCTCTGTGAAGTCCGTTAAACTCACCAAGGGCACAACTACTGTTACCCTGACCGATAAAGACTATGCCGTTTCTTCTGACTCCTATGCCCTTGTCGAGGGTCAGGAAGGCTACGACGCCGAGTATGCTGGCGGTAAGGTGACCACCATCGACCTGTCCAACTACGTTAACAAGGCAGCTGGCTCTACCTCCTCTACTAGCGGCATTCTCGAGGGCGCAACTGTAACCGTCGAGTTTGAGGCTACTGTTAACAGCAATGCTGTCAAGGCTGGCGTTGGTAACCCCAACTCCGTTGAGCTTGAGTACTCTCGCACTCCTAATAACGTGTCCACCAAGATTCATGGCCCCAAGGTTCCTCGCGTTTACACCTACGAGTTCGGCATCCTGAAGACCGACATGGCCGGCAACGCCATCAAGTCCACCGATGCTCTTAAGGGCGCACAGTTCGTCATCGCACACGTGAACGACGGTTCTGCTGAGACCTTCATGGCCAAGGATGCCTCTTCCGGCGCTTGGTCTGACCTTGGTGCAACAAAGCCGGCCGTTGACGCTACCACCGGTGTGTTCACCACCGATGCTAACGGCAAGATCGCCATGTCCGGTCTGCCTGCTGGCACCTACCACGTCTACGAGATCAAGGCTCCGGCCGGTTATACCAACATCGGCCTGCCTGACTTTACCTTCGCTATTGGTGCTACCTTCTCTGGGACGCCTGAAACGGCAACCGTGTCTTACAGCAAGAAAACCGGCGATGATCGTATCTCCGTTGGGACCAGCGATGGCCAGGCTACGGTTAAGAACGCCAAGAACCTCACCGAGCTGCCCTTGACCGGTGACTTGGGCATCAAGGTTTTCGTCACCGTGGGTGTGCTGCTCATGGCTGCTGGTGCCGCCTTCGCCCTGAGTGCACGTATGCGCGCTTAATTCCCTAGCTTGATGACGCGGCGAGCGGGCGATCGTCGTCTCCTATCAGCGCCTGCGCGCCGCGTTCTCATCTTCCCTTTCGCCGCACCCCGTCGCGCTTGGACACGCGGCGGGGTCGGTGCTTTGACCGTGCCCTCGCACCCACACCCCTGGAGGTGAACCACATGGAGGCAATCAAGCCCGTATCGACGATGCGCACGCCGAGCGGCGGTTTGAACCCGGCTTCCCCCAGCCGACGTAAACCGCCCCTCGTCCTGCGCCTGCTTTCCCTTCTGTGCTTTGCCGCCGGCTTTGTTATCGTGGCCACGCCCCTCGTCCTGCGCGCCATGTCCCAGGCTGAGCAGACGGCCGCAGTTACCGCGGCACAAAACACCGTGGATGGTTGGCCCTATCCGCAAGCGGAGGAGGCCCTCGCGGCCGCGCGCGCCTACAACGAGCAGTTGGCCGCCGGCGGTCAGGACGTCATCGGCGAGGTTGTGGACCCGTTTGGTAGCACCTCCGGCGCCTCCACCGCAACGGGTGCCAAGGACTCCATCGCCTCGCAAGACACCACGTACCAGGGCCTGCTCGACGCGGGTTCGGGCCTTATGTGCTCGGTGCGTATCCCCAAGATCGACGTGAACCTGCCCGTGTACCATGGCACCTCCACCGAGGTGCTCGCTGCGGGCGCCGGCCACCTATATGGAACATCGCTGCCCGTGGGCGGCGCGAGCACGCATGCCGTGCTTACCGGCCACCGCGGCGTGCCAGGCTCGCTCCTGTTCACGCGCCTGGACGAACTGCAGGTTGGCGACTCGTTTTACATCGAGGTGATGGGCGAGGAGCTGGGTTACAAGATCGACCGCATAGACGTGATTGAGCCCGACGACGATTCCAAGCTGCGCGTGACCGCCGGCGAGGACCGCGTGACGCTCATGACCTGCACGCCCTACGGCGTGAACTCGCACCGCCTGCTCGTCTCGGGCGTGCGCGCGGAGATTCCGAACGAGGTGCCCGTGCCCGAGGACGCGCAGGGCATCAACACCACTGCCGTGGCCCTGGGTGTTTTGGGCGCGCTGCTGGCCATTGTGATTGGGCTTTTCGTGGCCGGGCACGTGCGCAAGAAGCGCCGCGCGGCGCAGCGTGCGGCCGTTGCCTCCGCGGTGACGCTGGACGCCGTCGCGGCTGTTGGCGATGGCGGAAACGGGTGGACCGTGGGAGCCTCCAGGCCTGCGGCCCCCTCCGTCTCCTCTGCTTCAGACCCTTCGGCTTCCCCCGATTCCGATGCTGATTCTCCCGAGTATCGCGGGCGACACCTGCGCTAGCGCCCGCGTTGGTGCTCAATATCGCTCGAAGTGTAGCGCCTTCGCTCGCTTCCTGGTCATTTGCCAGAACCGCGGCGCGATTCCGAACATGCCGTACGACGCGATGGCCGAGCTTCCTGCCTACATCGGCAAGAACGGCCCCGAGGTCATCTCGCGCGACAACATCCAGCTGTTCCAGCAGGGCCTCATGATGCAGCAGCTCAACTCCGAGAAGCTCGTGGTCGAGGCGTGCATCGAGGGTCCGTACGAGAAGGCGCTCAAGGCGTTCACGCTCAACAAGACGGTCCCGTCCATGACGGTCGCCAAGGAGATTCTCGACGACATGATCGAGGCCAACAAGGATTTCTGGCCTGAGCTTAAGTAACGAGGCCTTCGACGGCCCGACTGCGAACGGTTCGCTGCGGCCCCTGAGGTCCATAGGCTCCCCCTGGGGTTCATCCAGGGGGAGCCTCTCAGAAGCGCCCCGAGGGGCGCTTCTTGTGTATATGGAGGCAAAAGGGATATGCAGTCTTCATATACGGCCTCCTTTTAGGAGGGTCGATTTCTCCGGTTGATTTCTGATCTCAGCTGAACACATTGAGCGGATAGGCCGTTCCCGCAGTTAGCCGAAAGCCCCCGGGGTCCCTCCCGGGCCCCGGGGCGGCATTTTCCTAGTTGAAGGAACGATGGAGATGTGTTTCGATGGGTCCGGTGGCCATGCTCCGCCCTCAGCCCGGCACCTCTTCCAAGGGAACCGACGAGGGCGCCGGCGCCCAGTATGTCTAAGAGAACGGCTCTTTGGGCAATACTGCTTATGATTTTACGACTGATAATAAGGGGGAAAACAGCGTCAAAGGCCTCGATGCCGGCACCTACACGGTCGAGGAGACCCATACGCTCCCCGGCTATAACACCGTGCTCAAATTCACGTTCACCATTACTGCCACGGGTCTTAATCAGAACGAGGGCGAGAATACGTTGACGGTGACCACATCCAAGAATGGCTCTGGTCTCGTCACCAATTCCTCTTCTGGTGGCGGCACCGTTACCCTTACCGTCAAGAACAAGAAAGTCTCCGACCTCCCGCTGACCGGTCTTAACGGCGTGACCTTCACTTGGATCGCTGGCAGCGCAGTGCTGTGCATCGGCGTGGCACACCTCATCCGCAGCCGTAAGCAGGCTGAGGAGCCCGAGCAGGAGTAACGCTCGCTCGCCCATCACTTTGGCAGGTGGGATGTGATGGCCATGAGACTTGCGGACACTTTTCTCGTCCATCGACGTTCTTGCTTTGCCATTCTCTTTTCGGGGCAGACTCCGCACTGGAGTCTGCCCCGTTCTTTTTGGGATAACGCAGCCAGGCTCCATTGCCCGATGTATCAAGCGTATGAATATCGAACAGATGTTTGCAAATATTGCGTTTACCAGCTGTAAGTGCGAGTGCTCGCAGTAAAATACCCTTGCGACGCATCCCGTGCGCGGGCGGCCGACGACTCGATCGGAGGTCCCCAAATGCTGAAATTCCTTAACGCGCTCGCCGCCCTCGCGGCGGTGGGCACGTTCGTCATCGCGTTTCTTGACTCGTATGAGGTTCGGTTTAAGGTCCGTAGGCGCACGCGCGGTGCGGACGGTGGACGGCATTTGCGCCACAAGCGCAAATAAGAATGCCCGGGGTTAGAGGCCCGGGCATTTAACAAAACCAGAAAACTAGGCCGCCCGCGCTTTCGAACACTTACGCGGGATGCGTCGTTTCCTATTGACATTGTATCCCGAATCGCCCAACCGATTCGGGACATTTTGAAAACGCAAATGCTGGTTTATCCTCGGTTGGACGGTGCAGTCTAGCTGCGTTGTCCGGCGCGGAAGCTCGCGAATCGGCTATTATTTGTTTAGACAACTTGAGTTGTAGAGGAGTGACCGGCGATGGTGCAGGGCGCCAAACATATGAAGAGCAATAACGCCGCGGACAACGGCGGCTCAAGCCCTCAGCCCAAACCTCAACCAAAACCCAAGCGCCGTCGCAAGCGACTGCCGCGCTGGGCCGACCGGCTCATCACCATCGTCATCATCCTTATTGGCGTGGGCCTTATGACCTGGCCGTGGATCTTGGACCGGCTCGAGGCCTCGGGCGTGTTCAACCAGATCAGCACGGTGTCCAGCACCGTGGACGCGCTGCCTGCCGAGGAGCGCGAGCGCATCCTGCTCCAGGCGCGCTCTTTTAACGAGCAACTGGCGGGCGAGGCCACCGAACTTCCCGCCGACCAGATCGAACCCTACGCCCAGCAGCTCATCTTTGACCGCGACCCCATGATGAGCTGGGTCGAAATCCCTTCCATCGACGTGAGTATGCCCATCTACCACGGCACGAGCGA
This sequence comes from uncultured Collinsella sp., assembly GCA_902479135.1. GTDB lineage: Bacteria > Actinomycetota > Coriobacteriia > Coriobacteriales > Coriobacteriaceae > Collinsella. Next base: position 9,920 of record CABSNU010000011.1, read on the forward strand.
GGAAGTCCTCATGGCGGGCGTCGGCCACCTGGAGGGCACGAGCCTGCCGGTGGGCGGCACCTCGACGCATTGCGTGCTCACCGCGCACTCGGGCATGCGCAACCTGAGCATGTTCGACGACATCCATTCGCTGGAGCCCGGCGACCTGGTGCTGCTGCACACCATGAACAAGACGCTCGCCTACAAGATGGTGGACTCCGAGGTGGTGCTGCCCGAGGAGATGGAGTCGCTGACCATCGAGCCCGGCGCCGACAAAGTGACGCTCGTCACCTGCACGCCCTATGGCGTGAACGACCATCGCCTGCTGGTGCATTGCGTGCGCACCAAGTACAACAAGAAGGACGTCGACAAGCAAAAGTCGCTGGCCGGCCGCCACTGGGGCAAGCGCGAGTTTGCCGTGCTCATCGTGGTCGTAGCCATTGTGCTGTTGCTGCTGGACATCGTGATCCACGCGGTCCGCAAGCGCCGCAAGGCCAAGGCCTCGGCATAGGACATCGTTCAGAACCACCACAATGGGGACAGGCACCTTTGTGGTGGTCGGGACTTCCAAACCATCACAACATTCGATGAAAATCGCGATTTTGGCGAAAAGCGTCGAATGTTGTGATGCTTTTTGTTGCGGGCGGCGCGGTTTTCGCTGCGGGCGGGATGGTTTTCGCTATGGACGGTGCGGTTTCGCTGCAGAACCGCCAGCCCGTTGCCTGCCAGCCCGCCGCCCTCGTTACGTTTTCGCTGCATTTGGGTAAAGCACCTGCTCCAAGTGGCGTTGCCTTGTATACTAGAGCGGTTTATCTGTTATGCGGAAGGGAGCGCCTATGGCACTCAGCGAGAAAGACGTGCGCGGCATCGCCGAGTACGCAAAGATCGCACTGACCGATGACGAGCTCGCCCAGATGACGTCCTACATGAACGACGCCGTCCAGATGCTCGAGCCCGTCTTGCAATATGACTTGCCCGACGTGGAGCCCACGTTCCATCCCATCGGAAGCCTGTCCAACGTGATGGGCGACGACCTGCGCGAGCCCGAGCGCGATCTGCCGCTCGACGTCGCGCTCGAAAACGCCGGCAGCGCGCGCGACCGCTACTTCCGCGTGCCGTCCATTTTGGGAGAGGGGGAGAGCGAGTAATGGCGCAGAGCTTCGATTCCCTTACCGCTGCCCAGATCGCCGCGGGCGTTGCCGCTGGCGACTTTACCGCTACCGAGGTGGCTCAGGCCTCCCTTGCCGCCATCGAGGCGCGCGAGGGCGGGGTCCAGGCATTCCTGCAGGTGGCGCCCGAGCTCGCGCTCGAGGCCGCCGCGCGCGTGGACGCCGACCGTGCCGCAGGCAAGCCGCTGCCCCCGCTCGCGGGCGTGCCGCTGGCCATCAAGGACAACATGAACCTTGTGGGCACGCGCACCACCTGCGCTTCCCGCATGCTCGGGGACTACCAGAGCGTCTACACCGCCACCTGCGTCCAGCGCATGCTCGATGCCGGCTGCCTGCCCATGGGCAAGGCCAACATGGACGAGTTTGCCTTTGGTAGCTCTACCGAGAGCTCGGCGTTCCACCGCACCAACAACCCTTGGGATACCGAGCGCGTGCCCGGCGGCTCTTCGGGCGGCTCCGCTGCAGCCGTCGCCGCGGGCGAGGTCGCGCTCTCGCTGGGCTCGGACACCGGCGGCTCCATTCGCCAGCCGGCGTCGCTGTGCGGCGTGGTGGGCTTTAAGCCCACGTATGGCGCCGTGAGCCGTTACGGCGTGGTTGCCTTTGGCTCGTCGCTCGACCAGGTGGGCCCCTTTGGCCGCACGGTCGAGGATGTCGCGCTGGCCATGAACGCGCTTACCGGCGCGGGCCACGATCCGTACGATTGCACCAGCCAGGATTGCGCCGTCGACTTTACCGAGCATCTCAACGACAGCATCGAGGGCAAGCGCGTGGGCATCATCCCTGCGTTTATGGAGGCCGAGGGCCTGACGCCCGAGGTCAAGGCTGCTGTTCAGCGCGCCGCCCAGGAGTTGCAGAACCAGGGTGCCGAGCTGGTCGAGGTCGACCTGCCGCACTTGGACGCCGCCATCGCCGCCTACTACGTCATCGGCCCGGCCGAGGCGTTCTCCAACCTGGCCCGCTTCGACGGCATTCGCTACGGCTACCAGGAGGAGGGCTGCGCCAACCTGTCCGACCAGAGCTCGCTTTCGCGCGCCCACGGTTTTGGCGCCGAGGCCAAGCGCCGTCAGATGCTCGGCGCCTACCTGCTGAGCTCGGGCGTGTACGACAAGTACTACTACGCTGCGCAGAAGGCCCGCACGCTCATCACGCAGGACTACGACGCCGCGTATGCCAAGGTGGACACCATCCTCATGCCCGCCTCGCCGCGCACGGCCTTTAAGTTTGGCGAGATCAGCGACCCCACGCAGATGTACCTCTCCGACCTGTACACCATCTCGCTCAACATTTGCGGCAACGGTGGTATCTCGGTGCCGCTGGGCCTGGGCGAGGATACTCAGCTGCCCGTTTCTGCCCAGCTGGTGGGTCCGGCGTTTAAGGACCGTCAGCTGCTCACATTTGCCCGCGCCCTGGAGCGCGGCTTTGCCGATGCCGCCACGGGTGCGCCCGCGCTTTCCGTTGCGCCCGATTTTGCCGGGAAGGGAGGCGAGCTGTAATGAAGGAGCTTTCCGAGGTCCTGCAGGATTGGGAGGCCGTGATCGGCCTGGAGATCCATACCGAGCTCACCGCACTCGATACCAAGATGTTCTGCAACTGCAAGCTCAGCCACGATGACGAGCCCAACGCCAACGTGTGCCCGGTGTGCCTGGGCCTGCCCGGCGCCCTGCCGGTGCCCAACAAGCGCGCCATCGAGAGCATCGTCAAGGCCGGTCTCGCCACCAACTGCGAGATCCAGCGCCACTCGATGTTCTACCGCAAGCACTACTTCTATCCCGATATGGCCAAGAACTTCCAGACCACGCAGGGTCCGGTCGCCTTTGCTATGTACGGTCATCTGGACCTGGACGTGACCGGTCGCGGTGCCGCCGAGCGCCCCGACTGCGCATTTGGCGAGGCCGAGGCTCAGAGCCTGGCGAGCGCTTCGGCCAACGCCGAGGGCCTGTCCACGTCCATGACGTCGACCATGCGCGAGGGCAACCAGCGTGCCGGCCACCTGGCCAGCTACGATGCATCTAACCTGCAGATGCCTGAGCGTCGCGAGGACGGTTCCTACACGGTGCCCATCCGCATCCTGCGCATCCACATGGAGGAGGACGCCGCCAAGATGGTCCACGTGGGTGGCACCGAGGGCCGCATTACCGCCGCGGCCGAGTCGCTCGTCGACTACAACCGCTGCGGTACGCCGCTGATCGAGCTCGTCACCGAGCCCGACCTGCGCACGCCCGAGGAAGCGCGCCTGTTTATGGAGAAGCTCCGTCGCATCTTTGTGACGCTGGGCATTTCGGACTGCTCCATGGAGAAGGGTTCCATGCGCTGCGACGGCAACGTGTCGCTGCGCCGCCGCAGCGAGACCAAGCTGGGCACCAAGACCGAGCTCAAGAACCTCAACTCGTTTAAGAGCCTGCACGACGGCCTTGCCTACGAGATCTGCCGCCAGGCCGAGGTGCTCGAGGAGGGCGGCATCATCTATCAGGAGACCCGCCACTGGGAGCCCAGCCGCAAGCGAACCGTGGTCATGCGCGTCAAGGAGACGGCCGACGACTACCGCCTGTTCCCCGATCCCGACCTGGCGCCGTTCGATCTGGACGACGAGTTTATCGATCGCTGCCGTGGCGAGATTCCCGAGCTGCCCGATGCCAAGTGCGACCGTTTTGAGGCCGACTTTGGCATTAAGGCGGCCGACGCCGAGCAGATTGCCGGCGACCCGGAGTTTGCCGACTTCTTTGAGGCCGCCGCTGCCGGTATGGCTGGCAAGGAGGCCCAGACGGTCGCAAACCTGCTGGTGAACGAGATGATCGCCTACCTTAAGGGCGCGGGTGTGTCGCTGGCCGAGTCCGGTATCGCGCCGGCTCAGGTGGCAGCGCTGGCCAAGCTGCTGGCGACCGATGCCATCAGCTCCAACCAGGCACACGAGGTCTTTGAGGCCATGGCCCAGACCGGCGACGATCCCAACAAGATCGTCGACGAGCGCGGCATGCGTCAGGTGAGCGATGCCGGTGCTTTGCAGCCGATCGTGGACGAGGTGCTGGCAAACTGTGCCGATCAGGCGCAGCAGTATCGTGACGGCAACCAGAAGGTTATCGGCTTTTTGGTGGGCCAGTGCATGAAGGCGAGCCGCGGCAAGGGCAACCCGAAGCTCTTCAACGAGTTGCTGAGAACGTCGCTCTCGTAAGCGGGAACCGAGGGGCCCCGGCAGGGCGGGTGCTTCCTCAAAATTTCGAACAGTCCTGCGCAAGACGAAGGCCACATTAAGTGGCCTTCTTTGCGTGCGGAACTCATTTTGAGGAAGCACCCGCCCTGCCGGGGTTCCCGGGTTCCGTGACGACTCGGCCGTTCGGGTCAGGCGGGGCTGAATGGAATCGAGTGAATGGGCGTGCCGTCGGCACGCCCATTGTTTTTGAAGGGAACTCATTGAGAGGCAAGGCCCTGCGCCCGGCCCCTCGGTTCCGTGACGACTCGGCCGTTCGGGTCAGGTGGGGCTGAATGGAATTTGGTGAATGAGGGCGCCGTTGGCGCCCTCATTCTTTATATATGTTGGGAGCGCCAGGTGGTGGGGGTGGTGCCGGTGTGTTGCTTGAAGGCTTGGGCGAAGGCGGCCTGCTGAGGGTAGCCTAGACGCTCTGCCACCTGCGCTATCGTGAGCGCGCTATCGGCCAAAAGGTCCTGTGCTCGCTCCATACGGCGTCTGCGAATGTAGGCGCCCAGGGACTCGCCAGTTTGGGCCTTAAAGGTGGCGCATAGCTTGGAGCGGCTTGTGTAGAGCCTCTCGGCCACCTCGTTGATACCCACACGCCTGCCTTTGTCGAGCGCGCGCTCAATCATTGCCGTTGCTTCTTCGGCAATGGTTATGCTGACACGTGTGTCTGCCGCCTGCTGCGCCTGCTTATGGGCCGCGCGCGAACAGGCGAGCTCCGCGACCATGGTCTCCACGATGCCTTGCATATAGACGTGTCCGCCTACGGTGCGGGCGCGGTCCTCGTTAATCCGGTGCAGCGTGTGGCAGATGGCGGACGTCGCTTCCTCATGCCATGGCTCGGCAAACGCCTCAAAGACCCCTGCGAACTCGGTGGGATAGCGGTGCTCCAGTTCGTCAAAATATCCAGGCAAAAAGAGCACCGAGCGCGAGTGATAGAGCCGCCCTGCAAACAGTGGGCTTAACTCCTCGCCACAGTTATCTTGGATAAAGCTGCACACGGCATTGTTTGGCCACGGTCCATGCAGGGGTTTAAGGTTCGCAGGCGTTATGCCGGCTTCGGGCATGCACATGAGCGTGGGCGCGCTGACCTCGCTCACGCACGCGTACGGTTCGGGTGTGTATTCGGCCAGGTACATATCGTGCGTCGGGGTAATGTAATGCTCCATGACGATGCAGGCAGGGGAGAGGGGCATGATCCATGCGCGTCCGTGCGCCCGATCGTTTGCCACCTCGCCGGTAAAGACGGCGCCCTTGCCGGTAAGCTCCAGGCCAAACTGCTCAAACTGCGGTGCGTAGAGCTCGGTTATGTCGGTCGCTGCCCGCCGTATTTGCAAAAGCGTCCCTTTCCTTTGCAGAAACGTCCACGCCTGGCTCGATTGTGAGCCATGGCTAACACATCAATGATAAGTTCATTACGGTTAACTCTCAAGCCGTTAGAAAGGAATCTCATGGCAAAGGGATCAAAAAAGGAAGGCGGCGGTATCGGCGAGCTGCTTGCATATGCCGGCGACCGTAAATTCCTAACATATTTGGGCATGGCCCTCTCGGCGCTCTCGCAGCTGCTGAGCTTTGGCCCGTACGTGTGCATTTGGCTTGTCGCGCGCGATCTGATCGCCGTGGCACCTAACTGGAGCGAAGCCTGCGATATCGCGATGTATGGTTGGTGGGCCGTCGGTTTTGCCCTGGTGAGCATCGTGATTTATTTCGTGGGGCTCATGTGCACACACCTATCCGCGTTTCGTTGCGCGTCCAATATCCGCAAGGCTACGAGCGAGCATCTGCTTAAGCTGCCGCTCGGCTACTTTGACACGCACGCCACCGGTGAGCTGCGCCGTATCGTAGACGGATGCGCCGCCTCAACCGAGACACTGCTCGCGCACATGCTGCCCGATATCGCCGGCGCCACCGCCATGGTCGCAGGTCTGCTCGTGCTGCTTTTCGCCCTCGATTGGCGCTTGGGCGCGGCATGCCTTATCTCGGTCGTCGTTTCGCTTGGCGCCATGGCCGCCATGATGGGCGGCAAGGGCGGCGAGTTTATGAAGGCCTACATGGGCGCGCTGGTCAAGATGAACAAGACCGGCACCGAATACGTACGCGGTATCCCCGTGGTCAAGGTATTCCAGCAGACGGTCTACTCCTTTAAGGCCTTCCACGATGCGATCGCCGAATACGCCGACATGGCGCAAAGCTATGCGGGCACGTTCTGCCGAGGTCCGCAGGTGCTCAACCTTACCGCGCTCAATGGCCTTGTGGCATTTCTCTTGCCCGTGGCATTGCTGTTGGCGCCGGGCGAGACGGACTTCGCGCACTTTTTGACAAACTTCACCTTCTACGCGATTTTTTCGGCCGTGGTGCCCACAGCCATGACCAAGCTTATGTTTGTGGGCGAGGCGTCTCAAATGAGTGCCGATTCGCTGGCTCGTATTCGAAGCGTCATGAATTCCAAGCAGCTCTCCGTGCCCGCCCAACCCAAGCGCCCTGCCGGCAGCGATGTACGCTTTGAGGACGTGAGCTTCACGTACGAGGGTGCTGAAGCACCTGCCGTCAGCCATGTGAGTTTCAGCGTTCCCGCTGGTAGCACCCTCGCCCTGGTGGGTCCCTCGGGTGGCGGTAAGTCAACCTGCGCAAGCCTGATCCCGCGTTTTTGGGATGTTTCCTCGGGTCGAGTGCTCGTAGGCGGTGTGGACGTTCGCGATATGGATCCGCACGAGCTTATGGACCAGGTCGCCTTCGTGTTCCAGACCAACCAGCTGTTCCGGCAAACACTTGCCGATAACGTGCGCGCCTCCAAGCCTACGGCCACTGACGACGAAGTGCGTGCAGCTCTCTCCGCAGCTCAGTGCGACGACATTGTGGCCAAGCTCCCACAGGGCATCAATACCATGCTCGGCGCCGGCGGGGCGTATCTTTCGGGCGGCGAGGTCCAGCGCGTGGCACTCGCCCGCGCGATCCTTAAAGACGCGCCTATCGTGGTGCTCGATGAGGCCACGGCGTTTGCCGATCCCGAGAACGAGGCGCTCATCCAACGCGCCTTTAGCAAGCTGGCGGCGGGTCGCACGGTCATTATGATTGCGCACCGACTCTCGACTGTAGTGGGCGCAGACCAAATCGTGGTGCTCAACCAGGGCAGCGTGCAGGAGTCGGGTACCCATGCCGAGTTGCTGTCCCAAGAGGGCCTGTATGCCAAGATGTGGACCGAATACGAACAGGCCGCGAGCTGGAAAATCACTGCAGCGACCGCGGATGCCGCCGTCACGAAGGGAGGCGAGGCCTAAATGTTCGCCTCATTCCAAAAGAAGTATTTCCTATCCGATAAAGGCGTCGCCGGCGTAAAACGTGGCATTTTCTGGACCACGCTCACTAATCTCATTACCATGGCCGGCATGGGCTTTTTATTCCTGGTCATGGCCGGTTTTGTCGAACATCTCGCCATCGGCGCCGACCTGCCGGATGCCCTGCCGATTGTGGGCGGCCTCCTGGTCTTTTTTGTGTTGCTCTTTGCCTCTAACTGGCAGCAGTATTACTACACCTACTGCATCTTTTACGAGGAGTGCGGCAAGCAGCGTATGGAGATCGCCGAGCGCTTGCGCAAACTGCCGCTGTCGTTTTTTGGTCGTCGTGATCTGGCCGATTTAACCGAGACCATCATGGGTGACGTCCAGGCCATGGAGCACGCCTACAGCCACGTGCTGGGAGAGCTTTGGGGTGCCATCATCGCAAGCGCCATTGTGTTCGTGGCGTCGCTGTTCTTTTGCTGGCAGCTGGCGATCGCGGCGTTTTGGAGCGTTCCCGTGGCCTTTGCCGTGCTGTATCTAACACGCGGCCCCATGACTCCAGTGTTCGATCGCGTGCGTGCCGAGAAGGTCAAGGTTACCGAGGCGATCCAGGAGACGCTCGACTGCGTTCGCGAGATCCGTGCCACCAACCAGGAGGCCCATTATCTTGAGGGACTCAACGCCGTGATCGATGCCGAGGAGCGCGAGACCACCAAGGGCGAGCTCGCTAACGGGCTTTTGGTCAACTCCGCCTTTGTCATCCTGCGTCTGGGCATTGCCACCACGTTGGTCACGGGTGCCGCGATGGTCGCCTCCGGCCAGGTCGACTTTTTGGTGATGTTTGCCTTCCTGCTTATGGTGAGCCGTATCTATGCACCCTTTGACCAGGCCCTTATGCTCGTGTCGGAGCTGTTTGCCGCAGAGTCATCGGCCAAGCGCATGCGCTCCATCATGGAAGAGCCTGTGGCGCGGGGCAGCGAGAAATTTGAGCCTGTGGGTCACGATGTGGTGTTCGATCACGTGGCATTTGGCTATGGTGCGGGCGAGGACGGCCGTGCCGGCGAGAAAGTTCTTACCGATGTGAGCTTTACCGCCAAGGAAGGCGAGGTCACGGCGCTGGTCGGTCCTTCGGGTTCCGGTAAGTCTACGGTGAGCCGCCTGGCCGCGCGCTTTTGGGATGCTACCGAAGGCACGGTCACCGTGGGTGGCGTTGATGTTGCGAGCGTCGATCCCGAGGTGCTGCTGCGCGATTACGCCATTGTGTTCCAAGACGTGCTGCTCTTTGACGACACGGTGATGGGAAACATCCGCCTCGGGCGTCGTGATGCCACCGATGAGGAAGTGCTTGCGGCTGCGCGTGCCGCCAACTGCGACGAGTTTGTGAGCCGCATGCCGCAGGGCTACGACACCATGATCGGCGAGAACGGCTCCAAGCTGTCCGGCGGTGAGCGCCAGCGCATCTCTATCGCCCGCGCGCTGCTCAAAGATGCGCCCATCGTGCTGTTGGACGAGGCGACGGCGAGCTTGGATGTGGAGAACGAGACCGTGGTACAGCAGGCGCTCTCCCGTCTGCTTGCAGGTAAGACGGTTGTTGTTATTGCCCACCGCATGCGTACGGTGGAAAATGCCGACAAAATCGTCGTGCTCAAGGATGGTGTGGTTGCCGAGCAGGGCGCTCCGGCGCAGCTCAAGGCGGCAGGTGGAGAATTTGCCCGTATGGTCGCACTGCAAAAGGAAGCGGCTGCCTGGCAGCTATAGGAATATGACAAAGGGACAGTCCCTTTGTCATATTGAGTCCATCCCCATAGTTTCCAAAAAGTTAGCCATTGTTGACCAAATAGTTATACTAAACTGTTCTCAAAAGCGTGCTCGAGCAAACTAATGAACTCGGGTGCTAAGGCACCATGCCGCGCTTGTGCGGCAAAAGGGAGAAGCAACATGAAGAAGTCGACGTTTAACACCCTGCTTGTCGGTGGCGGTTTTCTGCTTGGTACGGCCGGCATCAAGCTGCTCACCAGCGCTCCGGTAAAGAATGCCTGCGTGCAGGGCATTGCGTGCGGTATGCGCGTTAAGAATTGCTACCAGGACATGGTCGAGCAGGCCAAGGCCAATGTCGATGACATGGTTGCCGAGGCTGCCTACATCACCCAGAGCGAGGCCGCTGCTGACGAGGCAGCCGAGTAACGCTCCCAGGCACAAACTATGAGATTCTCGATTATCAGCGAGATCCCCGGCAGGACCCGTCTTCAATTGGCGGGTCCTGTGCCAGAGAGCGATCTCGATGCACTTCTTAAGCTTGGCGGCGACATCGATGGCGTGCACAAGGTGCGCGTGTATGGCCGCATTGGCCAGATGGCGCTGGAGTACGACGAGCCGCGTCGCGCGAGCGTGCTCGATGCCTTGGGCGCGCTCGATGCTCAAGCTATCGCCGATGCCAAGTCGGGCTACGTGATGCAACTCGAGCCGCGCAAGCACAAGCTCGTCATGGATCTTGCCACACTTATCGGCGCCCACTACGCGCGCCGCTGGTTCCTGCCTACGCCGCTGCGTGCGGTGTTTGTCGTGGCCGGTTACATGGCATTTTTGCGCGCTGCCCTTCATGAGCTGGCACAGCCGCGCCTGACCGTTCCTGTGCTCGACGCTTCGGCCATCGGCATTTCGTTCGTCAAGCGTGATGTCGACACCGCGGGCCAGACAATGTTCTTGCTCAACGTGGGCGAGCTGCTCGAGGACTACACTCGTGCCATGAGCGAAAACGAGCTCATCAACTCGCTGCTCGATGTGCCCGACAAGGCGCAAAAGGTTGTCGGCGACACCGAGGTAAGCGTTGCCGCGACCGAGCTCGAGCCCGGCGATTTGGTCGCCGTGCGCACTGGCATGTCCATTTGCATCGACGGTGTTGTCGAGCAGGGGAGCGCTATGGTCAACCAGGCGACCCTGACCGGCGAGCCGCTGGCCGTCGAGCGCAGCGTGGGCGACGATGTGTTCGCCGGTACCGTCGTGGAAGACGGCAGCATCTTGGTGCGCGTGCGCGCCAACACGGCGCAGACCAAGCTCCGCTCGATCGTCTCGCTCGTGCAGACGGCCGATTCGCTCAAGTCCGAGGGCCAGTCGCACATGGAAGACCTCGCCAACAAGATCGTCCCGTGGAACTTCCTGCTCGCGGGCCTGGTTGCGCTTACCACCCGCAGCCTCATCAAGACCTCGGCGGCACTGATGGTCGACTACTCGTGCGCACTCAAGCTCACGGGTTCCGTCGCCGTCATGACTGCCATGAGCGATGCTGCCAAGATGGGTGTTATGGTCAAGGGCGCCAAGTACTTTGAGTCGTTTGCCAAGGCCGACACCATTGTGTTTGATAAGACCGGCACGCTTACCGAGGCGCAGCCGCGTCTTGCCTGCGTGCTCACCACCGATGGTTGGAGCGAGGACGAGATTCTGCGCCTTTCCGCTTGCTTGGAGGAGCATTTTCCGCATCCGGTGGCGCGTGCCGTGGTCAACGCCGCCCGCGAGCGCGGGCTCGAGCACCGCGAGCGCCATGCCGCCGTCGAGTACATCGTGGCGCACGGCATCGCTTCGTCCATCGAAGGGCGTCGCGCGATTATCGGCTCGGCACACTTTGTGTTTGAGGACGAGAGCGCGCAGCTCGAGGCCGACATTAAGGAGCAAATCGAGTCCCAGATGCAGGGCCTGTCGCCGCTGTATCTGGCGGTCGATGGAAAGGTCGTCGGCGTGCTCGGCATCGAGGATCCGCTCAAGCCCGGGGTCCGTGAGGCCATCGCCGACTTGCATGCGCTGGGCGTCAAGCATGTCGTTATGCTTACGGGCGACTCCGAGCGCACGGCCGAGCGCATTGCTCGCGAGGCAGGTATCGACGAGTTTAAGGCCGAGCTACTGCCTGAGGACAAGTACGCGTATGTGGAGCGCATTAAGGGCGAGGGACGCCACGTTGCCATGGTGGGCGACGGTGTCAACGATTCGCCGGCGCTCGGTTTGGCCGACGTGGGCTTGGCGATGGGTGGCGGAAGCGACATCGCCAAGGAGGTCGCCGACATCATCTTGACCGACACGGATCTCGCCGCGATCGTGCGCCTGCGCCGTATGAGCCAGGGTCTCATCGACCGTCTGACGAGCTCCTATTCTAAGGTGATGCTCACCAACTCAGCGCTCTTGGCACTGGGCATTACCGGCGCGATTACCCCGCAGGCGTCGTCGCTGCTGCACAACGGCTCGACGATTGCCTACAGTCTGAGCAACGCGAAGGCTTACCTGCGTTAGCAGATGTGTTCGCCCACGTTATCTGGCCTGCGCCCAGACGGCATCGGTGCCGTCTGGGCGCAGGCCTTTTGCATTTGAACATTCACTAGCTTCTCTATATAGTGATGCTAGCAATGCTAGCAATTGAAGGGAGCGGGATCGACGTGGGTGCTGTTAGCGGCATGGCGCAGGTGAACGTTCGCGTAGATCGCCAGGTCAAGAACCGTGCCGAGGAGGTGCTGCGGCTTTCGGGTGGGTCACTGCCCGAGCTCATCAAAAAGGTGGTGGCTAAGGTCGCGCAGGGTGGCGGGCAGTGCGAGGAAGTGCTTGCGGCCGTCGACGACCGGCAGCAGACCGTCGCGCCCGATGCACCGTTCGCCGCATCATGGGCGGTGGCGGATCAGCTTTACGCGGACCTGGGTATCGCTGCGTCGCCCGTATCCGACGATCGCGATTGGGACGCAATCTATTCCGACGCCATGGACGAGCGCTATCGCCAAAAGGGGATGATCCTGTGAGCGGGGCTCCCCTCAAAATAATGGTGGACGCCAACGTATGGGTTGATTCGTTTTGCGTCGAACATGCCGAGTCGCTTGCCGCGCGTGCGTTTATTGGGCGGGCGACGGAGACGGGGGCGTTGCTGTTCTTTCCGGTGCATATCGCTAAGGACGTGCTGTACGTTGTCCAACACGAGCTGAAGCGTAGCGTTCTTGCCAGCGGGGGAGCGCTCGACGAGGCGTCTGCCCGTGCAATTGGCGATGCGGCGTTGGCGTTTGTTCGGAACATGACCGAAAACGCCACGGCCGTGGGTGCAGATGCGTCGGACCTTTGGTTGGCCGACAAATACGTAGCGCTCCATCGCGATTACGAGGACAACTTGGTGCTCGCCGCGTGCAAGCGCGCGCAGGTCGATTACTTGGTGACCAACGATCGCAAGCTGCTCGAACATGCCGATCTTGCAGCAAAGACCCCGCGCCAAATGATGCCGATTCTGGCTTTGACCGAACGCGGCGGCGCGGCTATCGGTTGACGCGAACTGTTTGCGGGCCTCTTGGACGACGATGCGCCAAGGGGCCCGCGTCTGCTATTTACAAAAGCTCGGCCTTAATGGCGGGACTTTCTGCGAGCTGCTCGGCTGCCTTTTCTTCGGAGCTGTCGAGCGCGGCTAAGCTGCGGTAGACCCACTCGTTGACCTGGGTGTTCTTGACGCCTGCGGTCTGCATAAGGGCGCCTACCTCGCGGATTGCTGCGAGCAGATCGGCCTTGGGACCCGCGAGCTCGACCTCGATGCCGTGGTAGGCGGCCACGCCGCGGTTCTCACTCACGTGGTCGATAAAGCCCTCGACGGTCTCAAGCTGCTGGGCGAGAGCTGCATCATCGTCAGCGTCCAGCGCGACGAGTGCGTTCGATACCGTGAGGGCAGGATGTCCGCAGGGGACAAAGCCTTCGATGACATCCATAGCTTCGGTAATGGTTGAGCCCAGGCCTGCGAGGGCATTGACGAGTTGCTGCTTGGTATCCATAACGGTCCTTTCGACGGGTCAATTCTGCTTGGCGAAAATATACGTGACGCGATCGGTAGCAAAAGTGCGAAGTGCGGCGCACATTGGGGTCTTCACAGCTCGTGCATAGAACAGCTGTCCGCTTTCGGAACGTGGTAAGATAACACTCCACAAGCGGGGCTTGCCCCGCATGTTCCTTGAAAAGTCGACGGGTGTTGGGTGCTCGTACCCAATGCCATCCAGACTTTCCCGACATTCGGGGGCGACTGGTTTCGACACGATAGCTCTGAGAGAGGAAGCAAGCCGAGGTCTCCTCGCCTCGTTAAACAGGGGTACCGTCAAATTGAATTGACAACAACTCTTCTTTTGAGCCTATGGCTCTCGCTGCTTAATTTATAGCGGCGCGTCAACCCGGTGATTTCCCCGACACCGGCGCGACGTCATTTTAGGGGAATGCTCCTGCGCACGTAATCGGTATGGCGCGGGCTAAGACCGAACCGGTTGGGATGCCGCGAGCGTGTCGCTGCGCGCAAAGCGTCCGAGACTAAACCAGCGACTGAGCTTGGAGATGCCAATCAGGGGGCTTTCGTGGACCGGAGTTCGATTCTCCGCGCCTCCACCATACGTAACAGGCAGGTAGATACTTATATCTACCTGCTTTTTTATTTCCAGTTCGTACCGCGGAGAATCGAACTCTATGCAGGGCGCGAGCGTTAAGCAAACGCGAAGCGTTTGTAGCGAGTGGGCGAGGACGCCGGCAGGCGGCCGAAGCCGGTGCGTGTTCGCGAAGCGAACACGCGGATTCTCCGCGCAAAGCTTCAACCCTATATAGATGCGATGTTTATCGAATCTCAGCCGGCCATGCCCCACATCGACGTCATCCCCAAACCGCGGAGAATCGAACTCTGCTCCAAAACCCATGCGCCCTCCATCCCAAAACTGGGTAGAAGAAGGCCAAGACGCAATCGCAGGAGGTCGATATGACTGCAGAAGATAAGGCAAAGAACGCCGGCAAGGTCGCGCTCGTCCTGGAGGGCGGCAGCTTCCGCGGGCAGTTTACCGCCGGCGTGCTCGACGTCCTCATGGAGGCCGGTGTCGAAATTCCGGCGGTGTACGGCGTCTCGGCCGGTGCGCTCAACGGCGTCAACTACAAGTCGCACCAGATCGGCCGCACCAACCGAGTCAATTTGACCTTCTGCAACGACAGCCGCTACATGGGCGCCGCGTCGTTTGCGTCCACGGGTTCCATCGTGGGTTACGACTTTATCTTCAACGACGTCCAGGACCGCTTGGATCCTTTTGATAACGAGACGTTCGACGCGAGCCCTATCGAGATGTACGCCGTCGCGACGGACATGCTGTTTGGAACCGCTGCCTACCTGCCGGTCAAAAGCGCCGTGCTCGACCTCGACGCCGTGCGCGCCTCGACGTCGCTGCCGCTGGTGACGCCGCCGGTCGAGATTGACGGGCACAAATACGTCGACGGCGGCGTGGCCGATTCGGTTCCTATCGAGCATGTGCTCGAGGAGGCCGGCTTCGACCGTGCGGTCGTCATCGTCACCCAGGACCGTTCGTATGAGAAAAAGCCCTACGAGTTTTTGCCGGCGGCGCGTGCGCGCTATGCCGACTACCCCTATCTGCTCGAGGCTATCGAGACGCGCCACGACCGTTACAACATCCAGCGCATGCACCTGTGGAAGTATGAGCGCGAGGGCCGTGCGTTGGTCGCCGCTCCGCAAAAGCCGGTCGAGGTCGGCCATGTCGAGCACGATCCGGCAAAGCTTTTGGACCTGTATATCCAGGGCCGTCAGGAGGCAAAGCGCTTGCTGGGAGATATCGAGACATTTGTCGAGCGCTAGCGCTGCAACGTCACGGCTCATGGATGACATGTGCAGAAACTCTGGTCGGAGCCAAAATACCTGTTGACTCGTACGGCGAGCGGGGTAATATGGACGGGTTACTTGCAGAGCCCCGTGAATCTCTGTAACAACACGTACTGTACATGGAGGAGTCTAAGTGATTTCGAAATCGACTCACTACGCCAAGCAGGGCGAGGTCCAGCGCAACTGGGTTCTCGTCGACGCCGATGGTGCTGTCCTGGGCCGTCTTGCCACCCAGATCGCAATGATCCTGCGCGGTAAGAACAAGCCCCAGTTCACGCCCAACAGCGACTGCGGCGACTTCGTTGTCGTCATCAACGCCGATAAGGTCCAGCTTACCGGTAACAAGGCCGACACGAAGACCTATTATCGCCACAGCGGCTACAACGGCGGCCTCAAGGCTGAGAGCTTCCGCCAGGCTATGGAGAAGCACCCGGAGAAGGTCATCGAGCGCGCCGTTCGCGGTATGCTGCCCAAGACCACCCTCGGCCGTGCCCAGATGACCAAGCTTAAGGTCTACGCTGGTGCCGAGCATCCGCACGCTGCCCAGAACCCCACGAAGATTGAGCTGGAGGCTTAAAGATGGCTGAGAACACCGTTGTCTACCAGGGTACCGGCCGTCGTAAGAACGCCGTCGCCCGCGTCCGTCTCGTCCCCGGCACCGGCAAGGTGACCATCAACAAGCGTGACGCCGAGCAGTATTTCGGCCGTCATCAGCTCGTTGAGAACGCCCTTGCTCCCTTCAAGGTGACCGACACCGCCGGTCAGTTCGACGTTATCGCTCTGTGCGATGGCGGCGGCATCTCCGGTCAGTCCGGCGCTCTGCGCCTGGGCATCGCTCGCGCTCTTCTGAACGCTGGCGATTACCGTGCTGACCTCAAGAAGGCCGGTTTCCTTACGCGCGATGCTCGCGTGGTCGAGCGCAAGAAGTACGGCCTCAAGAAGGCCCGCCGCGCTCCCCAGTTCTCCAAGCGCTAAGGTTTTATCTCCTTTCGAGATACAATGTACAAGCGGGGCCTGCCGATTCCTCGGCGGGTCCCGCTTTTCTTTTTCGACTAGGGTGGGCGGTTGCATATCGCCTGCTAGGGAAGGAGCGATCCTATGCCCCAGAACATCTTCGGTACCGACGGCGTCCGTGGCGTCGCCAACGCCGACCTCTCGTGTGACCTCGCGTTTCGCCTGGGTCGCGCGGCGACCAAGTTCCTTGGTCCGGACATTTGCATCGGTCGCGACACGCGTCTTTCGGGCACTATGCTCGAGAGTGCTCTGACCGCCGGCATTATGGCCGAGGGCGGCCGCCCGCATTGCTGCGGCGTTATCCCTACGCCGGCCGTGGCGCTGCTCACTGTCCAAAATGAGCTCGACGGCGGCATCGTCATCTCTGCTTCGCACAATCCTCCGGAGTTCAACGGCATCAAGTTCTTTAGCCGCAAGGGCATGAAGCTTCCCGATGCGGTCGAGGAAGAGATCAGCGCCTGGGTCATGTCCGAGGAAGCTATGGCTGCCGACACACTGCCGACCGGTGCCGGCGTGGGCCACATCATCAAGATGAAGGACGCTCGCAAGGCGTACGTCGACCACGCCATCGATACGCTTGATGGCCTGAGGCTCGACGGCCTGGTCGTTGCCGTCGACTGCGGCCATGGTGCTTCTTGCCAGACTACGCCCGCCGCGCTGCAGCGCCTGGGTGCCACGGTCCATGCCATCAACACCGATTACTGCGGCACTGACATTAACGTTGAGTGCGGCTCCACTCACCTTGAGCCCCTGCGCGAGCTCGTGCTGCGCACCCACGCCGATATCGGCCTGGCCCACGATGGCGACGCCGATCGCGTGCTGTTCGTGGACAGCGAGGGCAACGAGATCGATGGCGACTACATCCTGGCCATCTGCGGCTCCGACCTGGCCGCTCGCGGCAAGCTCGCCAACTCCGAGATCGTTTCGACCGTTATGTGCAACCTGGGCTTCTCCATCGCTATGAAGGAGCAGGGCTTCGAGATGGTTCAGACCGCCGTGGGCGACCGCTATGTTCTTGAGCGCATGCTCGCGGACGGCGCCGTCATCGGCGGCGAACAGTCCGGCCACATCATCTTCCTGGAGCACAACACCACCGGTGACGGCTTGGTGACGGCTCTGCAGCTGCTGGCCGTGCTCAAGCGCACCGGTCGTACCCTCACCGATCTTGCCGGCATCATGAAGAAGTACCCGCAGGTACTCGTCAACGTGCATTCCGACAACAAGGCTGGTCTGGACGATTGCCAGCCCATCTGGGATGCCGTCGCTACTGCCGAGAAGGAGCTTGACGGCCGCGGCCGCATTCTGGTGCGCCCGAGCGGTACCGAGCCGCTGGTCCGCGTGATGGCTGAGGCCGAAACGCACGAGCTGACCCAGCGCGTTGTCGACGACATCGTCGAGGTTGTCAAGCGCGAACTTCCCTAATGGTCAAAAACGGGTGCCAAGTGGTAAACTGTTAAGGTTATTTTGGTTGATCGGTATGTCCGAGGGGGAGCATGTTCACTAAAGTCCTAAGGTCTTTTGGTATGCGTGGTCGAGTCCTTACGTTGGATGCTCCCATCTCGGGTGACGTCATTCCGCTCTCCGAGGTAAACGATCAGACGTTTGCTACCGGCCTTTTGGGCCAGGGCGTGGCGATTCAGCCCACCGGAACGCGCGTGATCGCGCCGGCTGATGCCAAGGTCGAGGCTATTTTTCCCACGGGACACGCCGTTGCGCTTAACACGGTCGATGGCTTGGACGTGCTTATCCACGTTGGTTTGGACACTGTTCAGCTCGAGGGCAAGCACTTTACCGTACATGCGCAAGTGGGTGACATCGTCCATAAGGGCGATGTACTCATTGAGTTCGATCGCGAGGCAATTGCTGCCGAGGGCTACGATGTGACGGTTCCCATCTTGGTATGCAACTCCGTTGAGTTCTCGAGCATTAAGGGCTCCGTTGGCGTGCATGTCGAAGAGATGGACCAGCTCATCGTTGCTCGCGAGCGCTAGCAAGTGCACGTGGCCATTAGCCTACAATTCAAACACGTTTACGGAGGGCGCCCTTGAAAGAGGACGCCCTCCGTGGCAAGATGGGATTTGTCCGAAGCAAAAAGGCTTTGGGTCACCGTGGACGGGCAGGGGCCTCGACGCGGTTAGACACGAGACACATACATTACGCGACCTCGCCCTGGTGGCCGCACACGTTGGTTGCGGCCGACGCGGGCCGCGGGCAAGTGCTTGTAAGGGAGCCTTGCCTCTCTTGTACGAGAAAGGACGCGTAATGAAGATCATTAAAGCTAAAGACTACGAAGATATGAGCCGCAAGGCCGCCAATATTATCTCGGCGCAGGTTATCCTCAAGCCCGACTGCGTGTTGGGTCTTGCCACCGGCTCCACCCCGATCGGTGCCTACAAGCAGCTCGCTGCTTGGTACGAGAAGGGCGACGTCGACTTTGCCGAGGTCAGCACCTACAACCTGGACGAGTATCGCGGCCTTTCGCACGACGATCCCCAGAGCTATCACTACTTCATGCGTGAGAACTTCTTCGATCACATCAACATTGACCTGAACAACACGCATGTGCCCGACGGTTCCAACCCCGACGCCGCCGCTGCCTGCTCTGAGTACGACAAGATCGTCGCCGCCGCCGGTTACCCGGATCTGCAGCTGCTCGGCATTGGCAACAACGGCCACATCGGCTTCAACGAGCCCGATGACCACTTCTCCAAGGGCACGCACTGCGTCGACCTCACCGAGAGCACCATTCAGGCCAACAGCCGCCTGTTCGACAGCATCGACGACGTTCCCCGTCAGGCCTACACCATGGGCACCCAGACCATCATGTATGCCCGCATGATCCTGGTCGTCGCCAACGGCGAGGCCAAGGCTCAGGCCGTGCATGACATGTGCTATGGTCCGGTTACGCCCGCGTGCCCGGCTTCGATCCTGCAGCTGCACACCAACTGCGTTGTCGTTGCCGACGAGGCCGCCCTTTCGCTCTGCGAGTAGCGCGAATCCTGCACCTCGACATAGCCTTGCCTAAGGCCTCCGCTTTGCGGGGGCCTTTTTGCTATCCCTTTCCGCCCACTTGACCAAAATCTTGCCGCAAGCTTGACGAATGCCGGATGCCCAACAGTTTGATTCATTCCATACCAGATTCTATGCAAAAATGCCACTAAAAGGTCGTAGACGGTAGCGGGTGCTAGGCGAGTTGAATGACATGGCTGAACCTTGTTCATTTGCGTTACACTGCCGCTTAGATGGGACAAGCTGACAAGCTCATTTACCTGCTTAAAGACCGATTAGTCGGGGGATTAATAACAATCGGCCCTCGCTGTACAAAAACTTGCCGCTTGCGTACCAAAAGACAACCTAGAACACAAGGTCGCTCTATTCATAGCGCGGCTTGTATGGTCTTGCGGTTACAGTGTCCATACGGTCGAGTTGAGGAGTGGGCATGGTAAACGATTTGGGCAGTATGGACGATCTCGAGCTGATGCCGCTGGGCGGTGGCTATATGGTGCGACGCGAACGCTTGATGAATGAGCTTCTCGCCAAGGGCCGAAAGGCCGGCATCGTGGTTCTTTATGCGCCCGACGGGTTTGGGAAGACCTCGGTGCTGCTGCAGTACACCCATGAGGTTAAATGCGACCCGACGCGAGGCCCCGTGCGGATTATCGAGGCCGATCGCGCCATTGGGCGCGAGGTGTTTATGCAGCTCGAGGTGGTTACCGAAGAACTCAAAGACAAACCGCACTCCCTTATCGCGATTGATAATGTGCCAAACCTCGATCAGCACGATACCGAAGACCTCATCGACAGGATTCGCGGCCTGCGCGCTATGGGGATAGGGGTCTTTATCTCCTGCCGTCCTTCAAATCGTCAGCTGATTCATGGGCTGGGCGATTCGGTTAAGATCAATGCGCAGATGCTCAAGGTGCATGCCTATGAGTATTCGGCGTGGGCATCGGCGTTTTCGATCAGCACATCGCTCGACTTTTATCAGCTCACGCAGGGCGTGCCCGAGCTCGTTTCGGCATTGCAGACGGGTCTGTATGGCCAAGGCGACGTAGCCGGTCTGCTCGAAAACGAGATTGTCAACGTATATGGCGCGGCACTTGTCGATCTGGCTTCGCTCGACAATAATGCGCTGTTTTGCGTGGCATGTCTCATGATTTTGATGGGCGAGGGCAATATCGCAGAACTCGAGGCTTGCGGGGTGAGGCTGTCGATGGTCGACCAGTCCTACTTTGTACGCGACTACCCGATCTTTGGCTTGGATCCCGCCGAGCGGAGTTTTACGTGTCTGGGCACGGAGGATAACGGACGCTTGCGTTTGCGTAAGTTGGTGGCCGAGGTTCGCCCCGAACTTGTTCCGAGGGCGGCCCGGATTTTGCTTAAGGCGGGTAGATGCGATGCGGCGATGGGCCTGGCGGACGCCTTTTTGGACCGTGAAGCGGTCCTTGAACTTGCTGGGCAGTATGGGGTCGATCTGGCTCTGACGGGGCACGGGGCCGATATCTGCCGAGCAGCGCTGGGCACGATCGATGCCGAGGATCCGGCTCCAGAGCCAACGCCTGCCGAGGCGCTTGGCGTATATCTGGCAGCTGTCAGCGTGTCCAATACAAAGCTCGCTCGCTATATGGCATCGGTTATCGAGCGCGGGGGCGAACGGGCGGCCTGCGAAATAGACCCTGTTTCATGGAGGGCGGCCCAGACACTGACGGCTGTTTGCTATGGGGACAACGGGCTTGGGCTCCCTACGAACCTGGTCGTGCCAGAAATCGAGACATCCCATACCGCACTCGATATGTTGTCTGCGCATATCGAGGTCAAGCGCTGTCTGACCGAGCGGGGAGATGACGGCGGCGTTCTACAGCAGCTCAAAACGTGCAAGGCCTACGACTGCGAGCTCGACATTGCGGGGATTGTTATACGGGCCGATAGCATGCTGGTGGAGCTCTTTGACGGGTCGTTTGCGGGAACCGACGAGCGTGACGACGAGATGACGGTGGTGCGGGAGGCACTCGACGTGCGTGGGCTCAAGGCGATGGCTATCTGGGTGCGCATGGTGTTGGCGGCACGGCGGCTCCTTTCCGGCCTGCCGGTAACCGACGACGCGGCGTTCAACGAGCTCGATCGTTTTGCCGTGCGCATGCGCGACAACCAGATTCAGCTGTTTGGCCTGTTGCTAGAAGGCTGGCAGTCGCTGGCAGAGGGACGGCCGGTTAATGCAAAGTTCCGTGCGGTCCAAGTGCTCAAACTTGCCGAGGAGTCGATTGCGTACATGCGCGATAACGCATTGCTGCTGGAGCGCGCGGCATATCTGCGTAACACCTCGATGGTTTCGGTGCGCGAGGAAGCGGAGCTACTCGATATAAGCCAGACGCAGGTTGGTGGAGCGGAGGCCTGGATGGTGGCGCTGCATTTGGCCTGTGCGGGCCGAGACAGCGATCTTGCGGCCTGGATGTCCATGAATCGCGCGGGGATTCTGGAGCCATCGTATCGGCTCTTTGCGCGCCTTGCCATGCATTGTCTGGGCGAGCCGGCGACCAGGATTCGCAAGAAGCTTCCCGTGCGCGAGCTGTCGCGGTACTCGCTGCGCGACGATTTGGAAGGGGAGGGCGAGCGCCTGTTCCAGGCCGGCGAGGTTGAAGCCGTTGATACCATCGACCATATCGAGATTCGCATGTTTGGGGCGTTTCGCGCCGAGCGCGACGGGTTTCCCATCACGGACAAAATGTGGCGCCGCAAGAAGGCGGCGACACTTGCCGAGCGGCTTGCGCTGGGCATGGATGCGCTCGTCGACCGCGAGACGCTGGCCATGGAGCTGTGGCCCCATGCCGAGTTCAATAGCGCCCGCAACAACCTGTACTCGACGATATCGCGCTTGCGGTCGGCTTTGGGACCGACGCCGGATGGCAAGTCGTGCGTGCTCATCCAAAATGAATGCATCGGACTCAACGGCGACTACGTCAAGACCGATGTACGGCTGTTTGACCAGATAAGCCGCGAGGTTTTGGGAAATCGCACGGGTGCGCGCGGACCCCATTTAGTTGAGCTGTGCCTTAAGATTGAGCAACTTTATGCCGGACCGCTGTATGTGCCCAATGGTTGTAACCCCACCTACTTTTTGCGTATGCGACGCATTATGCAGTCAAAGTACATCGATTGCATGATTAAGGGAGCAAATGCCGCTCTAGAAGAAAACGATCTGCAGTCGGCGATTTGGCTGGCGGAGTCGGGGCTTCGGCAGGAAACGGCGCGTGAGGATATGGTGCGCTGCGCCATGCGTATCTACAGTGCGGCGGGGCGGCGGCGCGATATCGTCGAGCTGTACAGCGGGCATATGCACCATCTGAGGGAGCAGGTCAATGGCGTGCCCGAGCCCGAGACGCGGCATCTATACGAGCGCTTGGTGGAGGGGCGACTCAATCGCGTGCTGGTCGAGCGATAAAAAACGGGCGCCCGAAGTACTTGGGCACCCGTAAGCTTGCTATGTGTTGGCTCGCCGGATCATTGACTCTTAGACGAGCTTGATCTTCTCGATGTTCTTGCGCGAGGACTCGCGATACAGCGAGAACTTGCGGCCGATGACCTGGACGACTTCGGCGTGGCAGCGCTCAGCGAGCTCTTCGGCGGCCTCGCGGGCGGAAAGACTGGAGCCATCGAGCACGGAGCATTTAACGAGCTCGTGCTTCTCCAGGTAGGCGACCGTCTGCTCGACGGTGCCCTCGTTGACATCGGACTTACCGATGATGATGGCGGGGTTGAGGTGATGGGCCATGCTGCGAAGCTGCTTGACCTGGGCTCCTGTCAGTGCCATGGGTTCTCGCTTTCTATGTATGGGGCGCCCCGCGACGGGGCCTTAATCTACGTGAGCTGTCCCACGATAGCGCAGGAACGGCGCGGTGTGGAGCGCGTTTGCCCAGTTCAAAAAGAATGCGGATGCCGAGTGAGTGGGCGGTGCGGGCTGCGAACAGGCTACGAGCGGGGCGCAGAGACCGGCTCCCATGCAATAAACGCCCAACGAACCTTGCGGACATGATCGAGCATATAGCGCCCCTGCGGCACGCCCTTGGAGCCCGGCTCACCGGCATGGGGGTTCTCGATCATGTGCTGGGCGATGTAATCGCGCAGGCGGTCGATCTTATCCTCGTTGCCATGTTCGAGCATACGGGAAAAATCCGCCACACCTGCCTCAAGGCTATCGAAGGTGTCGCGACGAGGCGATTCAAAGTACGTAACCTGCGGCAGCGCACCCATCTGAATGAGGATATTAAAAGCATACACAAAGCCATTACTGCAGGTAACCGAGGCACCGATGGCGTTCATCAGGTGCAGATCATAGCGCGGGCTGGAGTTGGCGACCATCGTGACAGCACAACGCCGACGAGCCGCACGGTCAAGCTTGGCAAGCGCACCTTTTAGATTGGTCGTCGTAACCGACCGACTGGCAAAGGCAATATCCACCGCTTTCGCGACCGGTCCAACCAAATCCCAATCATCATCCCAAGCAAGCTCAAGCGGCGTAATGCGATCCTCGAGCCCATAGTACTCAATGCCAGCATCAAGCGTGCCCAGCATGGCGGGGGAGAAATCAGCCGCAATCACAGGATGCCCAGCCTGAGCAAGCGGAATAGCAATCGACCCAGCCCCACATCCCATATCAAGCACGGATTCACCAGGCTTTAACGCCAACAGCTTCATAAAGTCCCGGGCATACGGGGCAGTTTCCAACGGCCGAAAATGCCGAGCCCGCTTATCCCATTCAAAAGAATCATCAGCCCGCCGCCGACCAGCTTGCAAACGCATCCATTCGCCATTCCAATCCGCAGAAAGCAGATCAGAACGAATCTCCCCATCAACCACGGGCCAACCTCCTAGCAACAAAAAAGCGACTCCTCCCAAAAGAAGAGCCGCAACCAGCATATATCAGAAAAAGAACCGCTCCAACGCCAAACCGCCGCACCAGTCAAGTGGTGCAGGAGCGAAGCAACTGCAACATGGGACAGAACTCAGCCAAGGTTGAGATGTGCGAGGAGCCCCGGGGAGGGCAAATATATAAGGTCGATCGCGAGTTCCGCACGAGCCGGAGAGCACTTAATGTGCTCTCCGTGCGAGTCAGGACTGTCCGAGCAGGCGACCTTATATATTTGCCCTCCCCGGGGCTCCTCGCCAGTCCCCCTCAGCTAGTTCTTGAGCGAGTTCAGCGGCGCCGGGAAGCGTCCACCGCGATGGGCAAGCACGGTGCCGGCGTTGGGGTTCACCGGCATGATGGGCGCACGGCCGAACAGGCCGCCGTACTCGACGCAGTCGCCCACGCCCTTGCCGATGGCGGGGATCACGCGAACGGCCGTGGTCTTGTTGTTGATGACGCCGATGGCCATCTCGTCGGCGATGATGCCGGCGATGGTCTCGACTGGGGTGTCGCCGGGGATGGCGATCATGTCCAGGCCAACGGAGCACACGCAGGTCATGGCCTCGAGCTTCTCGAGCGAAAGCGCGCCGGCCTCGACGGCGGCGATCATGCCGGCGTCCTCGGACACGGGGATGAAAGCGCCGGAGAGACCGCCCACGCTGGAACTGGCCATGACGCCGCCCTTCTTGACGGCATCGTTGAGCATGGCGAGCGCGCAGGTCGTGCCCGGGCCACCGCAGGTGCCCACGCCGATGATCTCGAGGATGCGCGCGACGGAGTCGCCAATGGCAGGCGTAGGTGCCAGCGACAGGTCGACAATGCCCTTCTCGACACCCAGGCGATGGGCGGCCTCGCGGCTCATGAGCTCGCCGGCGCGGGTGATCTTGAAGGCGGTCTGCTTGATCTTCTCGGCGACTTCCATCATCGATGCGGAATCGGGCAGCGTCTCCAGGGCTGCGGCCATAACGCCGGGGCCCGAAACGCCTACGTTGATGACGGCGTCGGCCTCGCCACCGCCGTGGACGGCGCCCGCCATAAACGGGGAGTCCTCGACCATGTTGGCAAAGCAGACAAACTTGGAAGCGCCGACGGAATCCTGGTCGGCCGTGAGTTTAGCGGCATCGATGATGGTCTGGGCGGCCATGAGCACGGCGTCCATGTTGATGCCGGCACGCAGGCTGGCGACGTTGACGCTGGAGCAGACACGGCTGGTGGTGGCAAGCGCCTGCGGGATGGACTGGATGACGCGGCGGTCGGCGTCGCCGATGCCCTTCTGGACGAGTGCGGAGAAGCCGCCCAGGTAGTCGATGCCGAGGGTCTCGGCCGCGCGGTCGAGGGCATGCGCGATGGGGGTGAGGTCCTCATCCTTGCAGCAAGCGGCGATCTGCGCCACCGGGGTGACGGAAACGCGCTTGTTGACGATGGGGATACCGTACTCGCGCTCGAGGTTCTCGGCGGTCTCGACCAGATGCTCAGCCGTGTGCGTCACGTGGTCGTAGATCTTCGTACACATGCGGTCGAGGTTCTCGTCACCGCAACCCATGAGCGAAACACCCATGGTGATGGTCCTGATGTCGAGGTTCTGCTCCTCAACCATGCCGCGGGTTTCCGCGATTTCTGCGGGCGTGATCGCCATCCTTGCGCTCCTATCTGCCAAAACGAGCATAGTCTTTTCTATTCTAACGTGCCGCACGTGCCAAGTGGCGCATGCGGCACGTTTTGGCGCTCGGTTGTTTCCGTTGTGTTACTGCCCAAAGACCTCTTCGGCGATGCGCGCGCTTTCGGCGGCGTCCTTGGCGTAGTAGTCCGCGCCGATCTGCTTGGCGTATTCGGGGGTGAGCACGGCGCCGCCCACGATGATCTTGACGCCCGGAACCTCGGCATGGAGCAACTTGATGGTCTCCTCCATGGCCACGACGGTGGTGGTCATAAGCGCCGAGAGGCCGACGAGTTTGATATCGCGCTCCTTGACGGTCTTGAGTACCTCCTGCGGATCGACGTCGCGGCCCAGGTCAAAGACGGTGTAGCCGTAGTTGTCGAGCAGCATTTTGACGATGTTCTTGCCAATATCGTGGATGTCGCCCTTGACGGTGGCCACGCAGATCTTGCCCTTGTCGGCAATCTCGCCGGCGGGCATCAGGCGCTTGATGGTGTCGAAGCCCACACGCGCGGCTTCGGCCGAGGCCATAAGCTGCGGCAAGAAGAACTTGCCCTGGTCAAAGAGGACGCCAACTTCGTCGAGGGCGGGGATAAAGTGATTGTTGATGAGGTCCATGGCGTCGCGGTCTGCCAGCAGACGCTCGGTCTCGGCAGCGATCTCGCCTTTGCGGCCCGAGACGACCATGCGACGAATCGGGTCGTCGTTGCCGTCGGTGCCGGCGGTGCCAGCAGCGGGCGCGGCATCACTCGATGCGGCCTGAGCTGCTGCCGGGTTGGCGGCGATCTTATACGGATCGGTCCAACCGGCATAGCGCTCGATGTATCCGGTCGAGCCCTCGTCCTCAACGCTCAGGACGCGATAGCTGTAGACGGTATCCATAAAGCGCTTGGAGCCCGGGTTCATGATGGGGGCGTCCAGGCCCGCGCCAAAAGCGGCGGCCAAAAAGACCGAGCCCAGCAGCGGGCGGGCAGGCAGGCCAAAGCTGATGTTCGACACGCCGAGCGCGCATTTGACGCCCAGGCGCTCCTTGCACAGGGACATGGCGCGCAGGATCTGCTCGGCCTGGCGTTGATTGGTCGAGGCGGTCATGACCAGGCAGTCGATGAGGATACGGTCCGGGCCGATGCCGTAGCGGACGGCCTCGGCCACGATGCGCTCGGCGATGGCGAAGCGGGCCTCGGCGGTATCGGGGATGCCGCCTTCGTCGAGCGTAAGGCCGACAACGTTGGTTCCATAGTGGGCGACCAGCGGGAAGATCTCGTCCATGATCTGCTGCTTGCCGTTAACCGAGTTGATGATGGGCTTGCCGGCGTAGCGACGTACGGCGGCCTCGACGGCGGCGGGATCGGTGGAGTCGATCTGCAGCGGCAGCAGCGTGGAGCCCTGGAGCTGCTCGGTCGCTTGCTGGATGACCTTGACCTCGTCGATCTCGGGCAGGCCCACGTTGACGTCCAGGATGTCGGCGCCCTGCTCTTGCTGGCTGATGCCCTGGCTTACGACGTAGTCCAGGTCGCCGTCGCGCAGGGCCTGCTGCAGGCGCTTTTTGCCGGTGGGATTGATGCGCTCGCCGATGACGGCAATCTTGTGGCCGTCGCAGGGAAGGTCCACCACGGTCTGGGCGCTTGTGACCGACATGCTGGGCTTGCGGCGGCGCGGGCTGGGCGTGTGGTTGTCGATAAGCGTGCGCAAGGCCGCCATGTGCGCCGGCGTGGTGCCGCAGCAGCCGCCCACGACGCTTACGCCGTCGGCAATCATACCGGCGACGGCCACGGCGTACTCGGGCGCCTGGATATCAAAGACGGTGTTGCCGTCGTCGTCCACGCGGGGCAGTCCTGCGTTGGCCTGCACCATAACGGGCTTGTCCGTAACGGTGAGCATGCGAGCGGCGAGCCCTCGGAGCTCGGCCGGTCCCTGGCTGCAGTTGATGCCCAAAACGTCGGCGCCGATGGCATCGAGCGTGATGGCGGCAACCTCGGGACTCGTGCCCAGGAAGGTGCGACCGTCTTCCTCAAAGGTCATGGTGGCAAAGACGGGCAGGTCGGAGTTCTCGCGGCAGGCGAGGACGGCCGCCTTGATCTCGGCAAGGTCGGTCATGGTCTCGATAATAAAGAGGTCCACGCCCGCATCGACGCCGGCGCGCACTTCCTCGGCAAAGAGGTCATAGGCCTCGTCGAAGCTGAGGGTACCCAAGGGGCGAAGCAGCGCGCCGATGGGGCCGATGTCACCGGCGACGTAGCGGGCGCCGGCCTCGCGGGCGCAGGTGACGGCCGCGGCAAAGACGTCTGCCACGGTGGCGGCGCCATCGAGCTTGTGCGCGTTGGCGCCAAAGGTGTTGGCGGTGATCACGTCGCAGCCGGCCTCGACGTACTGACGTTGGATGTCGGCAATGACCTGGGGCTCCTCAAAGTTGAGCAGCTCGGGCAGGGCGCCGGCCTTCATGCCGGCCGCCTGCAGCATGGTGCCCATGCCGCCGTCGAACAGCAGGTGTCCCGTGCCCTCGATGGCCGCACGCAGGCGATCGTCCTTAATGCGAAGGTCGTCGATTGTGCGCGTCTTGTACGTGGCACCGTTGCGACGTGCGGCATCAACGGGTGCCGCCAATGCAGTGCCGTCAGAATCATGAGTGATAAGCGGGGTAAACATCGAGGGCTCCTAATGGCTGGAATAGCAGGTGGTGTGGGCGGCGCGGAAGCGGCAGTGCTCGCGCATGCGGCATATATTGCAGGTGGGGCGGCTCTGGGCGTCGTGGACTTCGCCGTCGAACAGGCCGATCACCGCGGTCACGCTTTTGGTGGGCATAAGCAGACTGGTGGGCGTGACGGTCAAGCCGATGAGCCGCGTGGCGTTGAGCGCATTGACGATCGAGCGCTGGGCCGAGAGCGGGCAGTCGCCGTAGCCGGGACTAAAGCGCCAGTTGCCGGCGAGCCCGTGTGCGGCGGCCGCAGCCTTGACCTGCTGGTCCATCTGCTCGACGGCGGCTTCTACATAGGCAGAGCATGCGGCGTCGAGCACGGCTCCCTCCAGGGGCTGCTGGGCTCCCGTGGTGCGCAGACGACGCTCGGCGTCCATGCCGAGGGTGCATGCCATGAGCGCGGCAAAGCGGGCGTCTTTGAGATGTCGATAGATATCGCGACCGCGCAGCTCAACGTTGGTGCCGACCAAGCGAATGCAAGGCTCACTTTGTTCGTCCACGCCCGTGGCATCGACGGCAAACACGCGGCGCACGCCACGGGGCTCAATGTCCAGTTCCAGACGTTCAACGACAAGCTCAATACGTCGTGACAGTTCGGGCTCAATCTGCTGACCGCCGTAACCAAGATACCGCAGCATCTCGGCACGGTCGACACGGGGATGGTGCGCAGCATCGACACGGTAAAGCGCCGGCGACGCAAGGTCGGCCGGCACTTCGACAGCGGTTGTATCGATGTGCGGTTTTTCCATTACCCTAGGCGCTCCATAATGGTCGCGGCGATCGCAGGACGATTCATAGTGTACAGGTGCAGACCGGCGGCACCGTGCTCCTTAAGGTCGCAAAGCTGACGGGCGGCATAATCTACACCGGCTGCCTGCAGGCTCTCGGGGTCGTTCTCGTACTTGGCGAGAATCTTGATGACGGGGGAGGGCAGCGACGCGCCGCACATAAAGACCATGCGGCTGATCTGCGACTTGCCCATAAACGGCATGATGCCCGCGGTAATGGGCACGGTGATGCCGGCCTTGTCGGCAAGCTCGCGAAAACGGTAGAAGCACTCGTTATCAAAGAAGAGCTGCGTCACAAAGAAACTCGCGCCGGCGTCCTGTTTTTGCTTGAGGTGTTCGACCGAGAGGTTGAGATCCTCACAGGCAATGTGGCCCTCGGGGTAGGCTGCGGCGCCCACGCAAAAGCCGGCGTCGACGAGCTCGGGGATGAGGTCGCGGGCGTAGGCGTAGTCGGAGGCGGGCTTGTCATCCTCGGTCGCGCCAGCGGGCAGATCACCACGCAGGGCCAGGATGTTTTCCACGCCGGCGGAGCGGTATTCATCGATCTTGGCGGCGATATCGGCATGTGTGCGGCCGACGCAGGTGAGGTGCGCCACCGAGGGCGTGTCGAATTCGCTCGAAATCATATGCGCGATGGGGGCGGTGGTGGCACCATTGCCCGAGCCGCCGGCCGAGCAGGTGACCGAGACAAAGCTCGGCGAAAGCTTGCACAGATTGCCCGCCACTTCGCGAGCCGTATCGAGGGTAAGCTCACCCTTGGGCGGGAACATCTCAAACGAAACGGGTGCAGTGCCCTGGGATGCTGCCTGCTTAAAAACCTCGTCGGCGCGCATATCGTGCTCCTTTAGATACGTAATAGTGTGATGTGTTGTAAGGATTCTACAGCACCACTGTGTCACGGTGGAGTTTCACTCGCTATTCGGGGATACCAATCAAAGATGCTCTGCTATCGGCATTCCCTATAACGAAGTAGCTAATTTGGGACTGGGCTATATCAACTGGTATCTTATGCGAAATACCAGTCAAAATGGCCCCGTCCCAAATTAGCTACCCTTAAATCATGCGGGGAGGTCTGCAATTTATGCAGTTCGTTGGCTGTTGAGGGTGGTAATAATCCTGCGATGCTGTAACCTCATTGATTGGTTTCGTGACAGCAACATAACGGTAATGTCGCGGAAACACGGCGAGTCTAAGCTATGACTCGTTCGTTAGTAATCAACACCGCTTCTCACGCGGTGCCGATACGAAGGGAGTTCCGTATGGCCGAACTTACTGACCGCTTCGGGACCATGGTGTTCTCTGAGGAAGTCATGAAGGACTACCTCCCCAAGGACATTTGGAAGCGCCTTGCTGCAACCCTCGAGGACGGTGAGCCGCTCGACCTGGATGTGGCCAACGCCGTTGCCCATGCCATGAAGGTCTGGGCCATCTCCAAGGGCGCGACGCACTACGCGCACTGGTTCCAGCCGCTTTCGGGCATTACTTCCGAGAAGCACGACAGCTTCCTCGAGCCCAACCACGACGGCACCGCCATTACCAAGTTTACGGGCAAGAACCTCATCCAGGGCGAGCCGGACGCCTCCAGCTTCCCCAACGGCGGCCTGCGTGCCACCTTCGAGGCCCGTGGCTACACCGCTTGGGATCCCACCAGCCCCGCATTCATTAAGGACGATGTCCTGTGCATCCCCACGGCTTTCTGCTCCTACACGGGCGAGGCCCTGGACAAGAAGACCCCGCTGCTGCGCTCCATGACCGCGCTCTCGCGTGAGTCCAAGCGCGTTTTGGCGCTGTTTGGCAAGACCCCCAAGAAGGTCGTTCCTTCTGTGGGCGATGAGCAGGAGTACTTCCTGATCAAGAAGGACGCTTACCGCAAGCGCAGGGACCTGGTCATCACCGGTCGCACCCTCTTTGGCGCTGCTCCCTGCAAGGGCCAGGAGCTCGAGGAGCACTACTTTGGCGCTATCCGCCCCACTGTCTCGTCCTATATGAAGGACCTGGACGACGAGCTGTGGGCGCTTGGCATTCCTGCCAAGACCAAGCACAACGAAGTCGCTCCCTGCCAGCATGAGCTCGCCCCTGTCTACGGCGAGGTCAACGAGGCCATCGACCAGAATCTGGTCATGATGGAGAAGATGAAGCTCATCGCCTCCCGCCACGACTTGGTCTGCCTGCTGCACGAGAAGCCCTTTGAGGGCATCAACGGTTCGGGCAAGCACAACAACTGGTCGCTTGGCACCGAGTCCGAGAACCTGCTCGACCCGGGCGACACCCCGCTCGACAACCTGCAGTTCATCGTCTTCCTCACCGCGGTGATCGAGGCCGTCGATAACTATCAGGAGCTCCTGCGTGCTTCCGTTGCCTCGGCCGGCAACGATCATCGTCTGGGCGCCAACGAGGCTCCTCCGGCGATTATGTCCATCTTCCTGGGCGACCAGCTTACCGAGGTCGTCGAGAAGATCATCGATGGCAAGGCTTCCGTCCATGCCACGCGCGGCGTGCTCGACCTGGGCGCCGATACCCTGCCCAAGCTGATGCAGGACAACACCGACCGCAACCGCACCTCCCCGTTTGCCTTCACCGGCAACAAGTTCGAGTTCCGTGCCTGCGGCTCCGAGCAGAACGTCTCCGACTCCAACCTGGTGCTCGATGCCGCCGTGGCCAAGTCGCTCAAGTCCTTCGCCGACGCACTCGAGGGTACGCCCGAGGATAAGTTCCAGGACGCCGCGCTCGAGTACTGCAAGAAGGTGCTGACCGATCACCAGCGCATCCTGTTCTCCGGCGACGGTTACTCTGACGAGTGGCCCATCGAGGCCG
Organism: uncultured Collinsella sp.; assembly: GCA_902479135.1. Classification (GTDB taxonomy): domain Bacteria; phylum Actinomycetota; class Coriobacteriia; order Coriobacteriales; family Coriobacteriaceae; genus Collinsella. Next base: position 42,049 of record CABSNU010000011.1, read on the forward strand.
AGAAGCGCGGCCTTGCCAACAACAAGACCACGGCCGACGCTCTTCCCGCCTTTGTTTCCGATAAAGCCATTGCGCTCTTTGAGGAGACGGGCGTCCTGACCAAGGCCGAGGCCCAGTGCCGCTACGACTGCAAGCTCGAGAAGTACAACAAGCTCATGAACATCGAGGCCACCACGATGGTTCGCGAGGCGCGTCGTACCTATCGTCCGGTCATCACCGCCTATGCTACCAAGGTCGCTAAGGGCCTTGAGACTATTCGTGCCGCCGGTGCTGAGGCCGCCATGCAGTGCGAGCAGAACACGCTCAACAAGCTCTGCAACGGTATCACCGCCATCAACGACTCCATCAAGGCGCTCGACGCCGTACATCAGAAGGCCGAGGCTCTCGATGGCCAGGAGCAGGCCAACGTGTACGCGCACGAGGTCGTTCCCGCTATGGATACGCTGCGTGCTGCCGTGGACGCCATGGAGGAGATCGTGGCCGCCGACTACTGGCCGGTCCCGACCTACGACGACATCCTGTTCTACGTGTAGAGCGTAACTGACATATCGTCACGGTATTGAGCCGGGGTCCGCATCGCGCGGGCCCCGGCTATTTGTTTGCGAAGGACGCTTTGGATCCCGCTTTGCAACTGATTCGCCCACACAATAAGGGGTCGTGGGCAAAAAACGTCAAATATGAGTACTGTCACAAGCCCTGTAGCATTATCTTTTTGCAAAATATGCAGTGTTACGCAACATATGTCCAAGTACTTAGCTGATAAATGCCTGCAATTCTTCCGCCGTAGGACGCCTTGTGTCCAAATCGCCTTCTGATGGCATGAAATCGCTGTTACTAAATTGGTAACAGTACTCATATTTGCTATTTTTTGTCCACGGGCCCTTGGATGACAGTGTGATTTTATGCCTTCGGGGTTCGAATCCCGGCGTATGGGTAGCAAAAAGCCCGTCACCGAATTGGTAACGGGCTTCTCAGATTCTGTGGTGCCCCCAGCGGGATGTCCGCGTGCGGCTGGCGCCGCCCGCTTTCGCTGCGTCGCTCCGCTCCTTGCGTGCTGCGCTGGAAAACGCTTACGCGTTTCCTCAGCTCCGCACCCTGTCGGGTTCGAATCCCGGCGTTGGGGTAGCAAAAAGCCCATCACCGCGGGGGTAACGGGCTTCTCGTTTCAAATGGTGCCCCCAGCGGGATTCGAACCCGCGATATCCACCTTGAAAGGGTGGCGTCCTTGGCCGCTAGACGATGGGGACAGCGGGAAAGAGTATAGCAGACTTTTTTGCCGGCGCGTATATCGTTGGCAAACTGGAAAACCACCACAAAGGTACCTGTCCCCTTTGTGGTGGTGGGGTGCTAGGGGAGGAGCTTCATGGCGGCGTCGTGGGCGGCGTGCTCGTAGGCGTCGTCGAGGGGTTTGAGCGGCAACAGGGCGGCGGCCTGTGCGTCGCCACGGCGTTCGAGGGCGTGGGCGATGAGCCAGTCGGCGAGCTCGGGGTTCTTGGGCAGTGCCGGCCCGTGTAAGTACGTGCCGATGACTCCCTTGTGGATGAGGCCCTCAAAGCCATCGTCGCCGTTGTTGCCGGTGCCCACGACGACGGACGTTCCGAGCGGCGTCGCCTCTGCGTCGAGCAGGGTGCGGCCGCCGTGGTTCTCGAATCCCACAAAGGGCTCGGGTGCCAGGTCGGTCTTGACGGCGACGTTGCCGATCAGGCGGTCGGAGCCGCGCACTGTCTCGGCGGCAATGACGCCCAGACCCTCGATGCGATCCTCGCCCATATAGTACGAACGGCCGAGCAGCTGATAGCTGCCGCAGATGGCAAGCAGTGAGCCGCCATCCTCAACATAGGCCGCGACCTTGTCTTTTTGGGCGAGCAACTCGTGTGCCACGGCTAGCTGGTCGCGGTCGGAGCCGCCACCCATCATGACGATATCGGCATCGGTCAAATCAAGCGTCTCGCCCATACGGACCTCGTCTACACGCACGGGAATGCCACGCCAGGCGCAGCGGCGCTCGAGCGCGATAACATTGCCGCCGTCGCCGTAGAGGTTGAGGGCATCGGGATACAGATAGACGATGCGCACCGGGCGCGAAAGCTCGACTGGCGCGATGCCGACAGGAAGAGCGCTGCCGTCGGCACGGGCTACGGCGCGCCCGGCAACAGCGCCGGCGGTGGTGCCCTTCAGCTCGTCGAGTTCTTTGACCAGCGGCGGGAAGGCCGTGTAGTTGGCGACGGCGTAGAAAGTGTCATCGGCGGCCTCGTCTGCCACGGCGCCGATCGCCTGCGCGACGTCCGAGATAATCGCGGCATCGATGCCGGCGTACTTGAGGCGTACCTGCATGTCGTGCGCGCGCGTGCCGCCGGCAAAGGCGACAAGTCCCGTTGTGTCGGCGATGCGCTCAAAGTCGACGTCGTAGATCCACGAGACATCGTGGCCGTCGGCATCGTTATCGTTTAGGAAGAAGGCGCAGAGCCTGCCACCTGCCGTTTTAATGGACTGGATCTGGCGATCGAAGCCCACGGGATTCTTGGCCAGGTTGGCCTCGACGGTGCGGCCGGCAATATCCCAGCGGCCCATGCGTCCGCCGGCGGGCACGTAGGCATTAAGCGTGGGCTGCAGGTGCGCCGCGTCCACGCCCAGCTCGTGCGCCGCAAAGAAGGCGGCGGCGACGTTATAGACCATGTACAGGCCGTTGTAGCGCGTGGCGATGTGCACGGCGGGCGCGTTGGCCTCGGGTCCAAAGACCAGGTCAAAGCCGTAGCCGTCGCAGCCGAGCTCAACGCCCGTCACGCGGCGGAGCAGCGCGGGGCGACCCCAGCCGCACGAAGGGCAATGATAGGCGCCCAGCTGTCCGTACTGCACATAGTCGTATTCCAGCGGGGCGTTGCACTGCGAGCAAAAACGCGAGTCGCTAATGCGGTCGGACTCGGTGCCCGTGGCGCCGTCGATGCCAAAGGCGATGCTCGTGTTGGGGACGCGCGCGGCGATCGAGGCGCACAGCGGATCGTCGGCGTTGTAGATGAGCGTTGTCGTCGGAGAGAGCTCCAACGCATGGGCGATGACGTCTTGGGTATGGTCGATCTCGCCGTAGCGGTCTAGCTGGTCGCGGAACAGGTTGAGCAGCACAAAGTACGTCGGTTTGAGCTTGGGCAGAACGCGTACGGTGTAGAGCTCGTCGCACTCAAAAACGCCCACGCGCTTGCCGCTGCTGGCGTGCTTAAGGCCGCCGCGGGCCTCGAGCAGAGCACCCACCACACCAGGCTCCATATTGTTGCCGGCACGGTTACACACCACGGTAGCGCCGCTGGCAGCAACGGCGTCAGCGATGAGGTTGGAGGTGGTGGTCTTGCCATTAGTACCGGTAATCACCACGCTGCGGTCGACGAGGCCGGCGAGGTCGCTTAGCAGCTCGGGGTCGATCTTCATGGCGATGCGGCCGGGAAGCACGCCACCCTGGCGTTTGAGGACAGAGCGCAGTCCCCAGCGGGCGATATCGCTCGAGGTGCAGGCGAGAGATGAGCGGAAGTTCATGAAGTCGTTCCTAACGTGAATGACATGGTCGGGGCGATCGCGTCGCTAAAAGCCGTAGCGGCGCGCAAATTCCTGGGCGAGCTGCGATACATCTTCGCAGGCGTTGGCCCAGGGGGCAAAGTCGGGGGTGTCCGAGACAATGCCGTCGGCCTCCCAAACTGCCTGGTGCGAAAGGTCCCAGGGGTCGCGCGGCTCGGGCCGGCAGGGAAGGTACGGTGTCTGGTACATGGGGTTCAGTAAGAAGAACGCACCGCCCTCGCAACGGTTGGCAAACTCACGCAGCGCGCGTGTCGCTGGGCGCATCTTGTTTGTTTTGAACAGCAGAATCGTGCGGGCGAGCAGATACCAAGGAGAGTTCTCGAGCGCGTCAGCCCCGATCTCTTCCTCGAGCTGGTGGGCCAGGGCAAAAAAGCCGTCCTGGTCTTCCAGACGAGCGAGGGCGAGCAACACGGTGCCTGCGGCTCGGGTGGGGTAGCCTTCCGCCTTAAGGACGCGGCGGGCGTAGTTGGCGGCAGCACGGTAGCGGGCGCTCGCCATGCACAGCTGCGAGATGGCCTCGAGCGTGTGGAGCCACCCGATAAGAGCCGGCTCGCTCACGGTAAGGTCTGCTGCGGTGACACCGTCGGCCAAAACATTATTGGTCCAGTAGTGCGGGGCTTCCATGTCGAACCCGGGCACGCTTTGCTGCAGGTAATCGGCCGTGGTCGCCTCGAGCTTCATCAGGTCGCCCAGGCAGGCGTCAACGGGCGTGTCGGCCAGGATGATGGCGAGCAGCTGCGCGTCGACGGCCAGCGCATCGACGCGGACGATCTTGAGCAGCTCATCGCGCATGTCGTCGAACAGACGATTGCGCGTCTGCTCGAACTCCTCGTCGCTGCCCATGTCCTCGATGCGATGGAGCTCGTCGAGCAGGTGGCGATGAACACCGGCGTAGGACAGCAGCGCCTGGGCATGCTCGGACTGCGCATACTTTTGGGGATTCGTGCTAATGTCGTTATGGACAAGCTCGCGTGCTGCATCGGTGAGCTCGGAGTGCGACGCCAGATAGGTGCGCTCCAGGTAGGCGGGGATGTAGACGCTCGGATCCATTAGAGGTCCCCTCCCTTAAATGGAAGCCCCTGCTCGGCCGCGCGCAGGATGCGCTCGTCGATCTGGGAACGCACGATGTCGTTGGTGGCGACCCAGGCGGCAAAGCTGGCGTTGTCGGGGGCGCCCAGGTCCTCCTGCAGTACCGGCGTCGCCTCGGACAGCGCAAGGACGAGCTCGTCGGTGGAGCCCACACCCACGTTGACGCGGGCATAGACGCCATCGGGAAACTCGGTTTGGAAGTAGAGTGCCTCGGCCGCGTGCGGGCACGAGCGTGCGAGGATGCGCAAATAGTGTTCGGCACCCTCGTAGTCCAGCTCGCGCCAGGCCGCGCTCATCAGTGCGATGAGCGTCCACGGGTCCAAGTCGCGCTCCGCATCTTTGGGGCGGCGGCGCAGCGGCGTGTTGGCAAGATAGGGCACGGAGTGAGCGGAGCGAAAGCGCTTGAGCTCCTCGGCGGGGTATTCGAGCTTTGCCATGGCGAGCATCGCGGTGTGGCGGACACCGGCGGGGTCGTTGGGCGCAAAGTCCAAGCTGCGATTTGCGGCTTCGAGCGACATGCGATAGCGGCCGCTAATGAGGGCGCGCGATGCCAAGGCGGCAAGCCAGCGCAGATAGGGGCGGCGCGTAAGGTCGCCTGCGGCCTCGCGCTCGTAGGGGTCCTGCGCCGAGGCGATCTTGAGCGCCAGATCGTGCTCCACCTCGTCGCACTTGGACACCAGATACTGCACGTATTCCTCGTTGGATTCGGCGGTGAGCGCCGTCAGCATGCGCTGGGCATCCCAGTTGGCCGGATCGAGTGCGGCTGCCTCGCGGAGCATGTTCTCGGCAGCTGCCTCTTCCTGCTCTGCCTGGGTATCGTCAGGGATAAAGGGAATGCGGTAGTCGACGGCCTCGACCACCTTGGCAATGAGGTGCCCGGCGCGGTCGCGGTCGTGCACGATGAGCGGTGCGGGGTTGCGGGTGAATTGTTCCATCAGACGCTCTACGGCGGCAGCGTCGGTGAGCGGGATATTGTCGCGGCGCAAGGCCTCGAGAACGAGGCGATGGCAATCCTCTTGAATGGGATCGAATGCCATGGGGCCTCCTTTGCTGCGGTTAGGGTTCAAATGTTTCTATATAAGGTTCTAGTTTACCCGCATGTGGCACACCGGGGGTGCCGCACTTGGACTTGCACCTTTGCACCACGAAGACGGATGTCGCACAAATGTCGGCACCCTGGACGACCGAGTGGTATCACGGTGCCGCAAACGGTCGATTTTTGGCGGCGAACGGTGCATATTTTGGAGGGGCACAGTCCTGCCCGGGATATGTGGTCAACCTTGATAAAACGTTTGCCCAGCTTGGGAGTATGAATGCCGCACAAGGATCTTCAGGGATAGAAAAAACGTTTCATCATTGGCGGCTTTAGGTGAATAACTGACCAACCAGAACGGTAGAATAGTGTTTGTCTGAGCGTTGAGACGTTTAGACATCGCGCATTGTCATCGCCGGCAACGCGCAAACCGGTCCTAACGGAGCCAATTGGGTGCTCCGTTATATACGCAAGTCTAAGAGGGGCTTGTTTAGGAGGCACAGTATGGGACGTTTTACCAATCCTCGCGATCTGTACTTTGGTGAGGGCGCTCGCCACGAGGTGAAGAACCTCAAGGGCAAGAAGGCCATCATCGTTTCTGGCGGCAGCTCTATGCGCCGCGGCGGGTTCCTGCAGGACGTCGAGAACGACCTTAAGGAAGGCGGTTTCGAGGTCAAGCTGTTCGAGGGCGTCGAGTCCGACCCGTCCATCGAGACGGTCATGAAGGGCGCCGAGGCCATGCGCGAGTTCGAGCCCGACTGGATTATCGCCATCGGTGGCGGCTCGCCCATCGATGCCGCTAAGGCCATGTGGGTCTTCTACGAGTATCCCGAGGAGTCCTTCGATAACATCATCCAGCCGTTCAGCTTCCCCGAGCTGCGTCAGAAGGCTCACTTCTGCGCCATCTCCTCTACCTCCGGCACCGCTACCGAGGTCACTGCCTTCTCCGTCATCACCGACTACGCCAAGGGCATCAAGTACCCGCTGGCCGACTTCAACATCACCCCTGATGTCGCCATCGTCGACCCCGAGCTCACCTACACCATGCCCGCCAAGCTGTGCGCTCACACCGGTATGGACGCTCTGACCCACTGCATGGAGGCTTACGTTTCCACCTGCGCCTCTATGTTCACCGATGCCAACGCCCTGCACGGCATCCGCGAGATCGTCGAGTGGCTGCCCAAGTCCTATGCTGGCGACCATGAGGCCCGTCAGCACATGCACGAGGCTCAGTGCATCGCCGGTATCGCCTTCTCCTCGGGCCTGCTCGGCATCGTTCACTCCATGGCTCACAAGACCGGTGCAGCCTTTGAGAACGGCCACATCATCCACGGTGCCGCTAATGCTATGTACCTGGGCAAGGTCATCCAGTGGAACTCCAAGGACCCGCGTGCTGCCGAGCGTTACGCTTACGTGGCCAAGGAGATCCTGCACCTTCCCGGTGAGACCAACGAGGAGCTCATTGCCGCGCTCGTCCAGAAGATTCGCGACCTCAACGACCAGCTCAACATTCCGCAGTCCATCAAGGATTACGCGAATGGTGGCGTGAAGGTCGACGCCGAGAACCCGCAGATGGTTTCCGAGGAGGAGTTCCTCGCCAAGCTCCCCGAGATCGCCGCGAACGCCGAGCAGGACGCCTGCACGCCCGAGAACCCGCGTGAGACCAAGGCTGCCGACTTCGAGAAGATCCTCAAGGCCTGCTACTACGACACCGACATCGATTTCTAATCGACTCTTGTTATCGTAACGAGGGGCTCCGCACGTATCCGTACGGAGCCCCTTTCTTTTTTATTATTAGAGAATGGGATAAAAATGGCTGCAATCTTCAATAGCCCCAGCAAGTACATTCAGGGTCCGGACGAGCTGGCCAAGCTCGGCTCTTATGTCGAGCCGCTTGGCGCTAAGGCCCTCGTCATCGTGACGCCTTCGGGCAAGAAGCGCGTCGGTGCCAAGATCGAGGGCGGCTTTGCCGAGGCTAAGGCCGAGCTGCTGTTTGAGGACTTTAACGGCGAGTGCTCCAAGGGCGAGGTCGATCGCCTGGTTGCGCTCGCTCGCGACAACGGTTGCGACATCATCGTCGGCGTCGGTGGCGGCAAGATCCTCGACACCGCGAAGGCCGTCGCCTATTATCTGGAGTCCCCGGTTATCATTTGCCCCACCATTGCTTCGACCGATGCCCCGTGCTCGGCGCTTTCGGTGCTTTATACCGATGACGGCCAGTTCGACAAGTACCTCTTCCTTAAGGCAAACCCCAATATTGTCCTTATGGATACGACGGTTATCGCGGCGAGCCCGGTGCGCCTGACGGTTTCCGGTATGGGCGATGCGCTCGCAACCTATTTCGAGGCCCAGGCAACGCACGATGCCGACGGTGGCACCTGCGCTGGCGGCAAGGGCGGCATGGCTGGTCTGGCGCTTGCCAAGCTCTGCTACGAGACGCTTATGGCCGACGGCGTCAAGGCCAAGGTTGCGCTGGAGAAGGGAGCGTTGACGCCTGCCGTCGAGCATATCATCGAGGCCAATACGCTGCTTTCGGGCATTGGCTTTGAGAGCTCGGGCCTTGCTGCTGCTCATGCCATCCACAATGGCCTGACGATGCTGCCCGAGTGCCACGGCATGTATCACGGCGAGAAGGTCGCCTTTGGCACCATTGTCCAGCTGGTACTCGAGGATGCCCCGACTGAGAAACTCGAGGAAGTCTTGGGCTTCTGTATTGAGCTGGGCCTGCCGGTCACGATGAAGGAGCTTGGCGTTGCCGAGGTTACGCGCGAGAAGGCCATGATTGTTGCCGAGGCCGCGTGCGCGCCCGAGGACACCATGTGCAACATGCCGTTTGAGGTGACGCCCGAGATGGTCGCAAACGCCATCCTGGGTGCCGACGCGCTGGGCCACTACTACCTTATGGATGAGTAAACTAAGCTAAGGAAGGGGCAAAGCCAACAGATGGCTTTGCCCCTTTTTGCTATGGTGCAAAGGGGTCAGGTTACTTTGCACCAATCGGTGTTTGATGAAGGGCGGATTCTCGTATGGCGCTTCCCATGGTATATGGCGGTCCCGGCCGGTATGTTCAGGGGCCGGGCGAACTTTCGCGTCAGGGCAGGTATTTGTCATGGTTGGGCTGCGCTGCCTATGTCTTGTTTGACCAGGGCACCGAGGATCGGCTGTGCAGGCAGATCGTCGATGGATTTCTGGACGAAGATCTAAGCGAGCCGTTCTTTAAGATTTATAACGGTCCGTGTACGGAAGAGGCCGTTGTCGGAATGGCTCAGGAAGCCCAGGCCGAGTATTGCGACATGGTGGTGGGCATTGGCGGCGGCAAGATGCTCGATATCGCCAAGGCCGTTGCGTTTTATGCCGAGCTGCCGTTGTGCGTATGCCCCACGGCGGCTTCGATGGACGGTCCGTGCAGCGCGATTTCGGTGCTGTATCACGAGGATGGGTCGTTCGACCGCTACCTGATGCTCGAGAAGAATCCAGACCTGGTCGTGGTCGATACCGATGTGGTTGCTGCGGCCCCACTGCGCATGACGGTCGCCGGTATGGGCGATGCGCTGGCGACGTACTTCGAGGCGCGTTCGTGCGCCGCGGCGCACGGCGCCAACGAGCACGGTGGCGCGCCTGGGCACTTGGCCTTGGTTGCGGCTCGTGCCTGCTATGACACACTCATGGAGTGCGGCGTCGCTGCCAAGCGCGATCTCAAAAAGGGCCGTATATCGCCGGCGGTTGAGCGTCTGATCGAGTGCAATATTCTGCTCTCGGGCGTCGGTTTTGAGAGCGGTGGCTTGGCGTTGGCGCATGCCATCGCCAACGGTCTGACGATCCTGCCCGAGTGCAAGGCCATGCATGGCGAGGCCGTGGCATTTGGCCTGGTGGTGCAGCTGCGCTTGGAGCGTGCGCCCGAGCTTGATCAGGTGCTCGAGTTTTGCCAGCGCGTTGGTCTGCCGACGACGCTCGAGGAGCTGGGCCTTGGCGAGATTTCCGATGCTGACCTGATGAGCGTTGCGGATGCGGCCTTTAGAAACGAACGCAATATGGCCAACGAGCAGGTCAAGGTGACCAAACAAAAGCTCGTGCAGCTCATGTGCGAGGCATAGCTTGGCACTTGATTGACCTTGTGCAATCGGGACGGCGATAGGCCATGGGCTATTTGCCGCAAAGATGCTCCGCGTGTAATTTGCCCGAGGCGTGGGCCGATAGCGTATCATTATCTCTTGCTTGTTTGCACTGCTCAGGGAGGGGCCGCGCATGGCGCAGGAACACGATCTGTTTGATGACATTATCGAGATCAGCAAGGGTTTCGACTTTCTTAAAAACCCGCTTGGCGGTGTGACCGATGCACTCGATCCGTCGGCGCCGCAGTGGAATCCTGCCGACTACAAGGAGCGCCCGCGCGGCAACACCATTCCGTGCCTGACCTGCAAAAACGAAAAGAGCGGCTGCACCGCGTGCATGGACGTGTGCCCGGTCAACGCTATCGAGGTCGAGGAAGACGCCATCGAGATCCTCGACTCCTGTCGCAAATGCGGCCTGTGCGCCGCTGCCTGTCCGACCGAGGCGATCATCTCGCCGCGCCTGGCGCCCAAAAACCTGTATGACGATATCGTCTCTGCAGCTACGAGCCACGAGACCGCCTACGTCACCTGCACGCGCGCCCTCAAGCGCATGCCGCGCGAGAACGAGGTCGTCGTCGCCTGCGTGGGCGATATTACGGCCGAGACCTGGTTCTCGGTACTGGCGGACTATCCCAACGTGAGTGTGTACCTGCCGTTGGGCGTGTGCGATAAATGCCGCAACACCGGCGGTGAGGACATGCTGGGCGAGGCAATCGCTACCGCCGAGGAGTGGGCCGGTACGGGCATGGGCCTGGAGGTCGACCCCAAGAGCCTCAAATGTCATAAGCGCCGCGAGTACGAGCGCAAGGAGTACATGGATAAGATTGCCCGCACCACGGGCCTTACCGTGACCAAGCTCAACCCGGCAACGGCGGCGCTGGCCTCGGTGACGCAGAAGCTCAAAGCCCACCGCCATCAGATTACCCAGCTGGAGCGCACGCTCAACACCATGTGCGGCACCACGACGACCAAGCGTCGCCGTTCGCTCACGCACGGGCGCCAACTGGTGCTCTCGACGTTGCAAAACCACCCCGAGCTTGCCCAGAACATGCAGGTGAGCACGCCGGAGTGCGATTTTGACAAGTGCACGTCGTGCGGCGAGTGCGTCAATGTATGTCCCACGTTCGCCTGCGATCTGGTGGGAAGCGGCCGCTTTGCGTTGGAGTCCACGTATTGTTTGGGCTGCGGTGCCTGTGTCAAGGTGTGCCCTGAGCATGCGCTCAAGTTGGTTGAGCACGACGCGTCCAATCTGGTCGTCGTCGATCCCGAAGCCGAGGAAAAGGCCGCCCAGAAGGCGAAGGCCCACGAAGAAGCCCAGAAGGTCAAGGCCGAGGCAAAGGCCAAGCTCGATAAGATGCTTGACCAAGTGGAGAAGCTCGCGGACTAGCCAGCGACCCCCATCTCTGCTTCATTCGTGCCGCCGTGGCGTCCGGGTTCGCCCAGATGCTGCGGCGGCGCTATACTTATGCAGTTTGAAATGCTTGTACCAAAAGGAGCTGTCGTGTCCCTTTCCATCGGTATCGTGGGCCTGCCCAACGTAGGCAAGTCGACGCTGTTCACCGCGCTTACCAAAAAGACCGGCCTTGCCGCCAACTACCCGTTTGCCACGATCGACCCCAACGTGGGTATCGTCGACGTGCCCGATAGCCGCCTGCAAAAGCTCGCCGACATCGTTAACCCGGGTCGCATTGTGCCGGCGACGGTCGAGTTCGTCGACATCGCAGGTCTGGTGAAGGGCGCTAACGAGGGCGAGGGTCTGGGCAACCAGTTCTTGGCCAACATTCGCGAGACCGATGCCATCTGCGAAGTCGTGCGCTACTTTAAGGACCCCAACGTCATGCGTGAGGTGGGCCGCACCGGCGAGTTCGTCGATCCCGCCGGCGATGCCGACACCATCATGACCGAGCTCATCCTGGCCGACATGGGCACGCTTGAGAAGCAGCTGCCCAAGCTCGAGAAGGAGGCCAAGCGCGACAAGGAGCTCATGCCCAAGTTTGAGGTCGCCAAGCGCCTGCTCGCCTGGCTCAACGAGGGCAAGCGTGCCGCATCCATGGAGATGACCGACGAGGAGCGCGCCGCTGCCAAGGGCCTGTTCCTGCTCACCATGAAGCCCATCCTGTATGTGGCCAACGTGGACGAGGATATGCTCAACGACGACCTGGCGCCCATCGATGGTGTCAAGCCACTGCCCATCTGCGCCAAGATCGAGGCCGAGCTTTCCGAGCTCGATCCCGAGGACGCCGCCGACTACCTGGAGAGCCTGGGCCTGGAGCAGCCCGGTCTGGACGTGCTCGCGCAGGCAGCCTACAAGCTGCTCGGTCTGCAGTCGTTCTTTACGGCTGGCGAGATGGAGGTCAAGGCCTGGACGGTTCGTCAGGGCGCGACCGCCCCGCAGGCCGCCGGCGTTATCCACACCGACTTTGAGCGCGGCTTTATTAAGGCCGAGGTCATTGGCTATGACGACTACATCGAGCTCGGCGGTGAGCAGGGCGCCAAGGCCGCCGGCAAGCTGCGTATTGAGGGCAAGGACTATGTCATGGCCGATGGCGACGTCGTGCACTTCCGCTTTAACGTGTAAGGACGACGCACATGTTTAAATATGGCAAAAAAGCCGGTTACATGGGTATTGCGCTACTCGTGCTTGCGGTGATTCCGCTGGTGGTCGCAGCGTGTGTTATCCCCAACATTGGTTCCGAGGTGGCAACAAAGTTTAATGCCGCCGGCGAGGCGACGCGCTGGGGCAAGAGCTACGAGTTGCTGGCACTGCCGGTGCTCAACCTGCTGCTGAGCGTGGCGACGTACTTTACGGCAGGACGCCAGGCTAAAAACAATGATGACTCTGCCGCCATGGCGCGCATCGTGTGCGAACGCTACCTGCGCAACGGTTGCATCACGGGTGTGTTCCTCAACGTGGTTAACGTTTACTTTATGTACTCGGCGATTACCGGAACGGGCTTTGGCCTTGGTTTCTAGCTTGTCCTTTTAGGCAACGAGCCTGCACGCATATTCAATGGCTGCTGCGAGGCCGCCGCTCGATCGTGGTTTAAAGACCATGTCGGCGGCGGCCTCGTTTTCGTATCCGGCGCCGCGAAGGGTGAGCGCGGTTCCGGCTTCTAAAAGAAGGGGCAGGCCGCGTTGGCTGGTTGCGATTACGGCAGCCTGATTGAGCGAGCAGCTATGCGTTTGGCATTGGATGGCAAGTTCACCTTGCGCCGGGCAAGGGACCAGAACGGCGGCGACGCGACTTGATAGCAATGCAAATGCTGTGCGCTCATCGGGCGAAAGGCATTCGGCTTCAACGACGACGAGCTTGGGCGGTGCGCTGTTTGTGCGAAGCGTGGCTCGGTACATGCGGACCGAAGAACCCGACATAGAAAACTCCTGTGTATTCGGCAAAACGTAAACTATAGTTTACGTTTTTGTTCAGCTCCATTTCAAACTCGGCTGCATGGACGAACGTGCTAAACAGATTCTTGGCAGGCGGGTCGAAGAGACACGCAGGGACCTTGGTATCTCCAAGGTTGATTTTTGTGTGGCGACAGGAATCAGCCGACCCTATCTCGACAGAATCGAAGATGGGACGGCAAATTTCACGCTCAAGGTTCTATTTAAGATCGCGCCCGCACTCGGCATGACGGTGTCAGAGCTTCTCGAGGGCATCGAATAGGGCGTTCCCCCGCTGCTATTTGACGCTCTTTGGGCGGGTCCCCTTGGTTGCGATGTGCAAAATCGCGAGTATTCAGCACCAGTTCGGCTGTAGACGGTAGCTTGAGCGGCTGGGTTTGCCTTTTTGGTAGTAGTTAATCCACACGTTAAATAAAAATGAGGAATAAATATTTACTAGACGGCCCCTTCGTCCTAAAAGTTCGTCTAACAATTGGCCGATTCTATGCCTCTGGCGGAGAAATTGCAGAATACTCCGTTTTTTGCACGGCCCGAGGGGGACCACCTGTCGTTTGAGGCTGCGATAAGTGGAACTGCCTTAGGGATTAGGCCATCGGGATGCGGTCGTGGTTGACTTGGCTGTAGAACAGGCGCTGGATCTCGGCGGCATCGCGTGACTGGCCGAGTGCCCACATGGTCTTGGCCACGAGCGTCTCGGTGGTCATGTCGTCGCCGCGCAAAATGCCCGGATGATCGGCGTAAGCACGGCCGACCTCATAAACGCCCAGATCGAGGCCCTCTTCGGGGACTTGCGTGGTCATAACGACGGTGCGGCCCGAATCGACCCAGCGGAAAATTGCCTCCTGGAATGACTCGCCGGACTCACCAAACTCGGGGATACCGCCAATGCCAAAGGTCTCCAGAATCACGGCGTCGTAGCTATTGGCCAGGGCGTCCAGGATACCCGGGTTCACGCCGGGCGTGAGCTTGAGTACAAATACGCGCGGGTCGATGCTGTCGTAGAAACGCACCGGGTTTTCGCCCTGATGCGTGCCGTGAAGCCCGTTGCGCACGATGCGGTCATTGCGGATATAGGCGATGGGTGGATAGTTGACGCTAATGAACGCGTTAAAGCTCATGGTGCGCTGTTTGCGGGCGCGCGTGCCGGCAATGGCTACGCCGCCAAACACGATCGAGACATCGTGCGAGTGCTCGTCGAGCGCATAGAGCAGGCTCTGGTACAGATTGAGTTTGGCGTCAGTAAAGGGATTGCCCATGGGCTTTTGCGAGCCGGTGAGTACGATGGGCTTGGGGCTGTCCTGAATCAGATAGGAAAGCGCCGCCGCGGTGTAGCTCATGGTGTCGGTGCCGTGCAGAATCACGAAGCCGTCGTGGTCGGCATAACCCTCGACGATGACGTCGCGGATACGCATCCAGTCACTGGGGCGCATATTGGTGCTGTCGATGTTCATCGGCTGTACCACGTCGAGCTCGCAGAGGCCCGAGATCTCGGGGACGCTCTGGGCGAGCTCCTCACCGGTCAGGGCGGGGGAGAGGCCGTTGCCGTCCTCGGTCGATGCGATGGTGCCGCCCGTGGCGATGAGAAGGATGCGCTTCATGCTGGTATTCCTATCGTATTTGCCGCCGCAGAGGCGGAGTCGTTCGGCAGTATTGTGGCACAGGGCGTCCAATGTTCAAACGTAATACATCATCTGTAACGTTTAGTAACACTTCAATTGCCGTCAAATAGGGCCCAGGTCGTGCGTTTGCCGTGCGCTGATGGCTGCGAGGGGCGAGAAACCCCATATAACGTGTACACTATGAAAGCTGTTTTCGTTTATTCGCGCGGGTGGGCACCGGCTCCCCGCCAACAAGAGGGGGAAACCATGGATCAAAAGGCTTCCGCAAAGGTCCTCGTACTCGACTTTGGTGCGCAGTACGGTCAGCTCATTGCCCGTCGCGTCCGCGACCTCAACGTGTATTCCGAGATTGTCCCCTGCGACATCTCGGCCGACGAGATTCGCGAGATGAACGCCTCTGCGCTCATCCTTTCCGGCGGCCCGGCTTCTGTGTACGCCGAGGACGCTCCGTCCATCGATCCCGCCATCTTTGACCTGGGCCTTCCCGTCCTGGGCTTTTGCTACGGCCATCAGATCACGGCCGTGACGCTCGGCGGCAAGGTTGGCCACTCCGAGGTGGGCGAGTACGGCCGCGCCACCATCACGCGTACGGCCGGCGCCAAGCTCTTTAACTCCACGCCTATGGAGCAGACCGTGTGGATGAGCCACCGCGACGCCGTGTCCGAGGTGCCCGAGGGCTTTACCGTTACCGCCAGCACCGACGTGTGCCCGGTTGCCGCCATGGAGTGCGTCGAGCGCAAGATCTTCACCACGCAGTTCCACCCCGAGGTCAAGCACTCTGAGTACGGTCAGCAGCTGCTGAGCAACTTCCTGTTTGAGATCTGCGGCCTGGAGCCCAACTGGAGCATGGACAACCTGGTCGAGACCATGACGGCCGAGTTCCGCGAGAAGGTCGGCGACGACCGCGTGATTCTGGCCCTGTCCGGCGGCGTCGACTCCTCCGTCGTGGCTGCGCTGGGCGCTCGCGCCGTGGGCAAGCAGATGACCTGTGTGTTCATCAACCACGGCCTGCTGCGCAAGGGCGAGCCCGAGCAGGTGGAGGAGGTCTTCACCAAGCAGTTCGATGTCGACTTTATCCACGTCCACGCCGAGGACCGTTATGCCGAGCTTCTGGCCGGCGTGACCGAGCCCGAGGAGAAGCGCCGCATCATCGGCACGCAGTTCTGGAAAGAGTTCTTCGCCGTGGCGCAGCAGCTCGAGACCGATGGCAAGCCGGTCAAGTATCTGGCTCAGGGCACCATCTACCCCGACATCATCGAGTCCGGTGCTCGCAAGACAGGCGGCAAGACGGCCACCATCAAGAGCCACCACAACCTGATCCCGTTCCCCGAGGGCGTGCACTTCGACCTCATCGAGCCGCTCGACCACTTCTTTAAGGAC
>CABSNU010000012.1 GCA_902479135.1 uncultured Collinsella sp.
GCCAAACTGCACCCGAAGCTTCTTCGCTATGTGATTCTGCTGTTTAAGGATCCTGGGGTCAACAAGAGTAGCGCGCAGCTCATCTTCTCGTCCCAGGATGTGTCAACCATGCGAAACGATGTGTTCCGCCGTGACGAGATATGGTTCGCTGCGCGCGGCGAGGGGGAGGCGAGCCAACTGTGGTCTCTCGCCGACATCCACGAGGCAAACGGTAATCTGGTAAGCAAGAACGCGGCTTTCGACAAGCAATACCTGTCCGGTCGCTACGGCGCCGATCCGTACCTCACCCGCATCGAGGAGTGGGATTAGCATGGTGGCGAAGAAGTCGAAGGGCTGGCGTAGCGGCAAGCGAGAGGGCCGCTCGCGCATGGTTCAGATGACGCGTCATCTTGTAGTGAGCGAGGGCAAGGAGACCGAGCCTCGCTACTTTGAGGGTGTGCGTGCGGCGTTGGGCGCGGCGAACGAGCGCAAGGTTGCCATTGTCGTTAAGGGAACCGGCAAACACACGCTTGACCTGCTTGATTTCGCCGTCGAACACTGCCGCTATGCGCCCGAGACGTTCGATCACGTGTGGCTCGTGTATGACAAGGATGACTTCCCTGCGTCCGACTTTGACGCGATGGAGTGTAAGTGCAACGAGCTCTCCGATGGTTCGAGGACCTTCCATGCGTTGTGGTCGAACCCCTGCTTCGAGCTGTGGCCGCTTCTGCACTTTCGCTACACGACCGCGCATATGTCCGCGTCCGACTGCCAG
This sequence comes from uncultured Collinsella sp., assembly GCA_902479135.1. Lineage (GTDB taxonomy): Bacteria > Actinomycetota > Coriobacteriia > Coriobacteriales > Coriobacteriaceae > Collinsella. Next base: position 755 of record CABSNU010000012.1, read on the forward strand.
CATGCCCTCGCGCAGGAGATGTCGAGGAGCCTGGGCATCGAGTACCGCAAGAACCTGGACGGGATGTTTGGGGCAGTGGATGATAGGCGAGGCGAAGCATTGCAGCGTGTTGGCCGCCTCGTCGCGTACCATAGGGAACTGAGTAACATTAAGCCATCTGCGCAAAACCCTGCAACTAAGGTGGGCGAAATTTTCGATGTAATCGGGCCGTATCTGGTTGGCTAGCCGAGTCTGTGGATTGGCTTTCCGGTTAGGGCATTTGACGGATTGTACTGCGCTATTGCGAGCCCGGTGCGTAGGAGAAGTGCGGGGAAAAATCGAAACTCGCCGAGCACACACCGATTTTTTCCAACAAAACCGTCGCCGATGCCCAAAACAGGGACCTGGTTGACAGATCTCGGATTTTCACCGCACTTCCGGATTGGGCGCGCATTTAGCATCCTCGATGTCTCCTCATCCTCTAAAAAAGTTCTTAAAACAGCCTTAAAGGCGTTCCAACTCGCGTTGACAGCGTAAAATACGCATGTTTGACTATGAACAAAGTGGATTTTAGGGGAGGGGTGCGCCATGGAGGTGCTGGTTGTTGGCAACACCGCATATGTTGACGATGACTTTTGCGCCAAGGCATTCCCTGGGGACCACGTTAAGGTTGTAGCCGCGCAGGAAGCGCGCCGCGATGAGTCGTCGCCCCATGCCTCGTGGAAAGAGCTGCTCCAGCACTTGGAGCAGGCCTACGAGTTCGACCGCGCGGTCTACCTGTCTAATTACCTAACCCCGCATACCGATACCGTGGGCGATATCGAGCTGCTGCGCTCGGTCTTTCGTGCGTGCGCGGGTCGCCGGATCCAGCTGTTGTATATAGCAGGTCCCGCGGGTGCCGAGGGTGCCGCCGATGCCGCGGGGCGAACGGGCAAGGGCATTATCGCGCACGCAGCCAACGACCTGTGCCGCTACTACGCTGCTCGCGAGGGCGTTCAGACTAAGATCCTGCGCGTGCCGTTCCTGTATACCGCGTCTGCCACGCTGGAGGACCCGTTTTTGGTGCCGATGCTCGACGAATGCTCAACCGGATCGGCCGCTCTGCAGGGCGCGCAGGATGCGGCGTTTCCTCTGCTGTGTGCCGAGGAGCTTGCGGTGCTGGTACGCCGTATCTTCGACAGCTGGAATGGTAACTTTGAGACTCTCGACGTAGCCGATACCTTCCATCACACGGTGGGTGAGGTGGGCGAGGCCCTTCAGGCACTGTTCCCAGGGCTCTCAGTTGCCTATGGCGATTCTGCCGGCTACGCCCTGCCCGCCAGCGACGTCGCTCGCGTGCGCTATGGCTGGTTTCAGCGCTACGACTTGCTGCGCGACCTCTCGACCATTCAGGCTCGCTGGGATGCTGGCCGTGCAAAGAAGGTCAACCCCTTGCGCGCGGCCATCGACCGCATTCAAATGCGCACGCTGCCTGTCAAATGCCTGGAGACGGCAGTCGCCTGGATGCTCTTTGAAGTGCTGGAGCGCTTGTTCTCTCAATCGACCCAGCTCAACGTGCTCGATTATCGCCTGCTCTACGTGGTGCTCATCGGCACGCTGTATGGCTTGGACTTTGGCCTGGTTGCGGCGCTGCTGGCGTCGGTGGGTTTGGCCGCGAGTTACTTTACTCTGTACGGCTATACCTTCCAGGGCCTGTTCTACGAGCCGTCCAACTGGCTGCCGTTTATTGCGTACTTTGTTGTGGGTGCCGTGTGCGGCTATGTGCAGCTGCGCAATAGCGAAGCCATTAGGGCGGAGCGCGATCAAAACGAGCTCGTGCGCAACCGCAATACGTTCCTTACGCAGCTCTACCACGACGCGATCGAGGATAAGCGCGCGTACAGGCGCCAGATCGTGGGTCGCCACGACAGCTTTGGCAAGATCTTTGCCGTGACGCAGGAGCTCGACGTGTTCAACCCACGCGACATCTATCGCAAGTGCTGCGAGCTTCTGGGCGAGATCCTCGAGAACGATTCGGTGACGATCTACCATGTTTCTGGCGGAGCATTTGCACGCCTGGTGGCAGCAAGTCCCGCGATTGCCGAAGATGCCGCACGCTCGCTTACGCTTGAGCAGCTTGCGCCCCTTTTGGGCGACGGGGGTCGTTCGAACCTGTGGGTGAACCGCGAGCTGACGCCGGGGCTTCCCATGTTTGGATACAGGATCGAGCGCGACGGGGCACCCGCCGTGTTGATCTTTGTGCGCTGTGCGGCCCAGAACCAAATGACGCTCTATTACCAAAATCTGTTCCGCATCTTGTGCGGCCTGGTCGAAAGCGCGCTGGGCCGTGCCTTTGACTATGAGGCGGTGGCACAGGATAAACGCTGCGTTGACGGCACTTGCGTGCTCAAGCAGGCTGCCTTTGGCCAAGAGCTCGCGGCCGAGCAGGCGCTGGCAGATGGCAAGATGGGCAGCTTTTTGCTCCTGCGCGTGGTACCGGGCATGGAGCCTGTCGGCGAGCTGGTGGGCGCAATTGGGTCGGCAATCCGCGAGAGCGATGCGGCGGGCCTGGTCGATGGTGACATGTTCTACCTGCTTATGCGCCAGGCAAAGGCGTGCGATCTGCCCATTATCCGCGAGCGCCTGAGCGCAAAGCAGATTGCGGTGGAGCCCGTCGACGGCGAGGACATCGTGGCGCTGCTGCAGCACATCGCTTACACCGGCGACGGTGAGGGAGGTGTCGCTTGATCTCGCTTGTCGTTGCCGCCGTCTTGCTGCTGATTCATGCGCTGGTTTGCCTGATACTGTGGACGCTCACGAAGTTGGGCCTGCTGCCGGTGCGCGGGCACATGCTGGCTGTAATAGTTCTGGTGCCGCTGTGGGGCCCGTTGCTGGTGGTTCTGCTATCGGTCCGCAGCGCGGTGTTTGGCGAGGGGCTGAAAGAGTCTGCGCTGGAGTCGCTGCGCTTCAACGACGACCTTCATCGCAGCATTCTAGTGCACGACCGTGAAGCCGATGCGGGCGTGATCCCGCTCGAGGAGGCGCTCATCGTCAACGATCCGGCAGACCGGCGCCGCCTAATGCTCTCCATGCTCACCGAGGAGCCCGAAGCGTACCTGGCGCAGCTGCAGGCGGCTAAGCTTAACGACGACGTTGAGGTGGCTCACTATGCCGCGACGGCGGTGGCGCAGATCTCCAAGGAGTCCGACCTTAAACTGCAGCAGTTGGAACGTGCCTTTAAGACCGACCCGAGCGCGCAAAACCTCAATGAATACTGCGATTTTCTTGGCGAATACTTGGGCTCGGGCTTGGCCGAGGGGCGCGTGGCGCAGATTCAGCGCCAACAGTACGCGCGCCTGCTTGCGCGTCGCTGCGAGCGCGAGGACACCCTTGAGCTGCGCATTCGATACGCGGCGGCGCTGGCCGATGTCGGACAGATCGACGAGGCGCAGGCCGTGACCGACCAGCTGGTGCTCGACGTGCCCGAGGAGCAGGAGGTTTGGATGCTTTGCCTGCGCCTGGCGGTGATGCGCCGCGACGGTGACGAGGTCCACCGCGTGATCGATGCGATTGACAAACAGCATGTATACTTGAGCGCCGCCAACCGCGAGGAACTGGCGTTTTGGCGCAACGGAGAGGAGGCCCGATGAGCGTGGTGCAGCATATCCGCGACCGTGCGGGCCATTTTCGCTGGATGGGCCTGCTTGTGGTGTGGGCGGTCTTTATTGCTATGGCGGCCGTGCTGCTGGTGGAGCGCGCCGGCGTACAGTACAGTGCGGGCCAGCATAAGCTGGGGATGCTTGCCGCCAACGATGCGGTGCCGGCCTCCTCGGCAATATTTGGCCAAAAGCCCACGTGCCTGGTCATTACCGATTCCGATCAAGCTGGCGTCGAGGACGTAAAGGAGCAGTTCGACCAGATTCTGCTCGATATGAAGATCGCGCACCGCGACGTGGACCTTGCCCTGGACGGCGCGGATGCCATTCCCTCGCTGACCTCCTACGATCGCGTGATTTTGCTCATGCCGTCGCTCGATGGGCTCGGTACGCACCTGAGCGACATTATGAGTTGGGTGAGTGCCGGCGGTTCGCTTATGCTCGCCATGCCTCCGGATAACTCGGGCTATCTGCAAGTGATTGCTCCCAAGCTTGGCATTGAATCTGCCGGATATGACTATGTAAAAGCCGAAAGCATTGTGCCGAGCGAGGACTTTATGCTGGGCGGGGGAGAGCGCTACGAGCTCTCGGACCCCTTTGATTCGTCGCTTTCGGTTTCGCTGCGCGAGACGGCTCGTGTGTGGGCTAAGACCGGCGATGCGGGCGCCCCGCTCATTTGGTCGAATGACTGCGGTAGCGGTCGCACCGTGGTGTGCAATATCGGTATCTATGACAAGGTCATGCGCGGTTTTTACGCCGCGGCGATCAGCCTGCTGGGCGATGCCACGGCCTACCCCGTCATCAACAGCGCCGTCTTCTATCTGGACGACTTTCCCAGCCCCGTGCCCTCGGGCGACGGCACCTATATCAAGCGCGACTACGGGCTTTCTATCGCCGACTTTTATGCCAAGGTCTGGTGGCCCGATCTGCAAAAGCTCGCGCAAAAATATGGCGTTCGCTTTACCGGCGTGATGATCGAAAACTACGAGGACGCGGTCAACCAGACCGAGCCCGCGCGCCAGGCCGATACCACGCAGTTCCGCTACTTTGGCGGCATGCTGCTGCAGATGGGCGGAGAGCTGGGTTTCCACGGCTACAACCATCAGCCGCTGGCGCTCTGGGATACCGACTATGGCACACTGTACGACTACAAGACGTGGAAGAACAAGGAGGCGCTCGTCGCATCGCTCAACGAGCTTATAGCCTTCCAGGACGAGGTGCTGCCCAACGCGCATGGCTCGGTCTATGTGCCACCGTCGAATATCCTTTCGGCCCGTGCGCGCAAGCTTATCGGCACTGACGTTCCGCGCATTAAGACCATCGCCAGTACGTATTTTGAGGATGGCACCGACTTGCCCTATGTGCAGGAGTTTGGCGTGGCGAGCGATGGCATTGTGGAGCAGCCGCGCATTGTTTCGGGCGGCATGGTCGACGATTCCTATATGCGCCTGGCTGCCGTGTCCGAGCTAAACATGCACTATGTGAGCACGCATTTTATGCACCCGGACGACCTGCTCGATCCCGATCGCGGCGCCAAGGAGGGCTGGGAGGTCTACAAGGGCGGCTTGACCGACTACCTAGACTGGCTTACCAAGTCTGCGCCCGACTTGCGACGCCAGACCGGTTCGGAATGCTCGGGCGCCATCCAGCGCTTTTCGTCCGTGACGGTGAGCGTGGATACAAGCGCGGATGCCTGGATGCTCAGCCTGGGCAATTTCCACGACGAGGCGTGGCTCATGTTCCGTGCCAACAACGGCGAGCCGGGTGCAGTTACGGGTGGCGAGATTACGCATCTGACGGGCGACCTGTACCTGGTCAAAGCCACGGACAAGACGGTGGCCATTGCACGCAAGGAGGGTGGCGACAAATGAGAATCTGCTTGGTACTCGAGGGTTGCTACCCCTATGTGCACGGCGGCGTGTCCACCTGGATGCACGGCTACATACAGGCCATGCCCGAGCACGAGTTTGTGCTGTGGGTGATTGGCGCGCATGCTGTCGACCGCGGCAAGTTTGTCTACGAGCTGCCCGGCAACGTGGTCGAGGTGCACGAGGTGTTCCTGGACGATGCTCTGCGGCTTTCGGGCGAGCAACATGAAGCCAGTTTTAACGACCGCGAGCGCGAGGCGCTACGCCGCCTGGTGTCGCTCTCCAATCCGGACTGGGACGTGCTGTTCGATATCTTTCAGCGCCGTCGCGTGCATCCGCTCTCGTTTTTGCAGAGCCGAACGTTTATGGACATCTTCCGCGACGTGTGCCTGGCCGAGTACCCCTACACGCCCTTTGCCGATGCATTCCACACCATGCGCTCCATGTTGCTTCCCGTGCTCTACCTGTTGGGCAGCGAGGTGCCGGTGGCCGATGTGTACCATGCCATCTCGACCGGCTACGGTGGCCTGCTCGCCTGCCTGGGCTCAAGCGTTCACCATGCGCCGGTGCTGCTGACCGAGCACGGCATTTATACCCGCGAGCGCGAGGAAGAGATCATTCGTGCCGACTGGGTCGTGCCGTCGTTTAAGGACCGCTGGATTCGCTTTTTCTACCTGCTTTCGGAGGAGATCTACCGCCGCGCCTTCCGCGTGACGAGCTTGTTTCATAACGCCCGCAAGACGCAGATCGATATGGGCTGCGATGCGGACAAATGCCTGGTCATCCCCAACGGCATCCAGTTCGACCGCTTTAAGGACATTCCCTTAAAGCCCGATGACGGCTGGGTGGACATTGGCGCGGTGGTGCGCCTGGCGCCCATCAAGGACGTCAAGACCATGATCTATGCCTTCTTTGAGCTGCACGAGCGCCTGCCCCGCGTGCGCCTGCACATCATGGGTGGCGTGGATGACGAGGAGTACGGCGCCGAGTGCCACGCGCTGGTCGATACCCTGGGCGTGCGCGACTTGATCTTTACCGGCCGCGTCAACGTGGTTGAGTATATGGAAAAGCTCGACTTTACCATTTTGACGAGCATCTCCGAAGGCCAGCCGCTCAGCGTGCTGGAGTCGCTTGCAGCGCGCCGTCCCTGCGTGACGACCGAGGTGGGCTGCTGCCGCGAGCTGCTCGAAGGCGCCCCGGGCGACGACTTTGGCGTGGCGGGTTTTGTGACGCCGCCTATGTATCGCAAGGGCTTGGCTGATGCCATGGACCGCATGTGCGTGAGCCGGGCCCGTCGCATTGAGATGGGGGAGCGTGGCCAGCGTCGCGTTGCCACGTACTTTTTGCACGAGCAGATGCTCGCCAACTATCGCGCGATGTACGACGAGACGGCGCGCGCGTTTGACCTGCCCAGAGAGGGGGAGTAGCCGTTGGCCGGAATCGGTTTTGAGCTCAAACGCCTATTTAGGCGCAAGGGTCTGTTTGCCACGATGCGCGCCTATGGCTACGCTGGCATTGTGTGCACGGGCCCCATGCTGCTGGGCGTGCTACTCCAGGTGGGTATCTTGGTGCTGTGCGGTCTGTGGGGCGTGGGGCGCGCCAACCAGGATCTGCTGGTGTGCATGGTGACCTATACACTGCTGGCCTCGCTTACGCTCACAAGCTTTTTCTCCATGCCGGTCACGCGCTTTTTGGCCGACATGCTCTTTGCCGAGCGCGAGGATGAGATCCTGCCTTCGTTTTGGGGATCTAATGCCATCATGCTCGTTGCGGGCACGGTGCTCTACGGCGTCTTTTTGCTGTTCTCGGGGGCTACGCTGCTGCAGGGGCTGCTGTGCCTGTGGCTGTTCAACATTATGATCGTCAACTGGAACGGCATGAGCTATCTCACGGCCATCAAAGATTATCGTGGCATTCTGTGCAGCTTTGCGGCCGCCATTGGCGTGGCGTGCCTGTGCGCCCTGGCAGCGCTGACGTTGGGGCTGCCGCCGGTCGAGGGCCTGTTGGCGTCAATCGCCCTAGGCTACGGCGTCATGCTTGCCTGGGATGTGGTACTGCTGTACCGGTATTTTCCACAGAGTGATCGGAGTCCCTGGTGTTTTTTGCGCTGGCTCGACCAATTTATGCCGCTTGCGCTTACGGGGCTGTTTACCAACTTGGGGCTTTTCGTACACCTGGTTATTATCTGGGCGGGCCCTATTGGCGTGCAGATCAAAGGCCTGTTTTACGGGGCTCCTTACCATGACGTTCCGGCACTCATTGCGTTTTTGACCACACTCGTCACGACCGTCAACTTTGTGGTGTCGGTCGAGGTCAATTTCTATCCGCGCTACCGTGACTACTACAGCCTGTTCAACGACGGCGGCGTGGTGGGCGATATTGTGGTGGCCGAGGAGGAGATGCTCTCCACGCTCAACAGCGAACTGCGCTTTTGCGCGCTCAAGCAGCTGTTTGTGACCGCGGCGGTCATCTCGCTCGAGACTACAGTGCTCTCGGCCCTGCCGCTGGGCTTTAACAATCTTATGCACGGGTATTTTCGCACGTTATGCGTAGGCTACGGCCTGTATGCCGTGGGCAACACGATCCTGCTTATCTTGCTGTACTTTACCGACTACAAGGGAGCCGTTCTGGCCTCGGGCCTGTTTGCCGGTGTGGCAGGGCTGGCGACCGCCGTGTCGTTGCTTTTGCCGCAGCAGTTTTACGGCTTTGGCTTTTTGTTGGGTGCGGTGGTGTTTTTTATCGTGGCGCTGCTGCGGCTCGATACCTATACCGCCAACTTACCCTATCGTATCCTGAGTCAGCAGCCCATTGTGGCGACCGACAAAACGGGTCGTTTTACACAGCTGGGCCGCTTGCTCGACCGTGCCGAGCAGCGCTATGAGGAGTGCCGCTGCAAGGGCGTGCCGCACGGCGCGTTTCAGCGCGCAGTAGTTCGCGTGTATCGCAACCATTGGGGAGGTTCTGATGATCGATAAGTTGATGTCTCGCCGCTGTCTGATCGAGGCGGCTGCCGGCGCGCTGCTGCTTTCGGGCTGCTCATCTCAGGACGAATCCTCGACAAATAAGGTAAAAAAGCAGGACAAGATTAAAAAGGCCGAGTCCTCGGGCGGTACCAAGCACCTACGCGATAAAGATGAACTGTACGAGGTCTACGACGACTCGGACATTGTGACCATGTACCTGTCGGTCTCTCGCGGCAACAGCTCCGAGAACACGGACCATAGCTGGGCCGAGATCAACACGTACTCGGTGTATGACTATGCCGACATGGGCGTGACGCGCTATCAGGTTATGGGCCTGCTGCAGGCGGGCGACGAAGACGGCCCGGTGGCCGGCGAGGTTGGCTATGGCGAGGAAGCGCCCAATGCCACCGTGCAGGTGCGCGGCCAGACGTCGAGCTCCTACACGCAAAAGAATTACAAGGTGGAGCTCAAAAAAGGCAAGGGCACCTGGCGCCAACAGCGCGCGATTGCGCTCAACAAGCACATGGGCGAGGGTATGCGTTTTCGCAACAAGATGGCCTACGACCTTATCCGCGGGATTCCCCAGATGATGGGCCTGCGCACGCAGTTTGTGCATCTGTGGGTGTGCGACCAGACCGAAAAGTCCAACGATACCTTTGAGGACTACGGCCTGTTTACGCAGGTGGAGCAGCTCAACAAGACGGCGCTTAAGGCACATGGCCTGGATAAGAACGGGCACCTGTATAAGGTGAATAGCTTTGATTTCCATCGCTACGAGGACACCATTAAGCTTGCCGACGATCCCGACTACAACCAGGCAAACTTCGAGGGCATGCTCGAGATTAAGGGCGATTCGGACCACACCAAGCTCATCGAGATGCTCGATGCGCTCAACGACGAATCGCAAAAGATCGATAACGTGCTCGACACCTACTTTGATACCGAGAATCTGGTCTATTGGCTGGCGTTTCAGATCCTGACGGGCAACTGCGATACTCAGAACCGTAACTGTTATCTGTACAGCCCGCTCAACTCCAATACGTGGTACATCCTCGATTGGGACAACGACGGTATGCTACGCAAGCTTGAGCTGAGCCTGAAGGGGTTTTCGGACTATGCGAGCTGGGAGCGCGGCGTAAGCAACTACTGGGGCAACGTGCTATTCAATCGTGCACTGCGCAGCAAATCGTTCCGTAGTGAGCTTGACCGCGCCGTGAAGGATCTGCGCTCGTATATGACCGAGGCGCGCCTGAGCAAGCTGATCAAACATTATCGCGAGGTTACCGAATCGCTGGTCTTTGCTTCGCCCGATATCGACAATCTGCCTGTCACCAAGGACGAATACGAGCAGATTGCCGCGGCGATTCCCTCCGAGATCGAGGAGAACTACAAGAGCTTTCGCGAGAGCTATAAAAAGCCCATGCCGTTCTACATTGGCGTGCCGCAGATCGATAACGGTAAGCTGCGCATTAACTGGGATGCGTCCTACGACTTTAACGCGCGTGACATTCGCTATACCGTGGAGCTGGCGCGCGACTATGCCATAAGCGACGTGCTTTTTAAGGCCGAGGACGTGCTACTTCCCGAGGTGACCTGTGATGCGCCCGATGCCGGTCAGTATTTTGTGCGCGTGCGCGCCACCAACTCCGACGGCTATACGCAAGATGCGTTTGACTACTATGTGACCGACGACGGCAAGCACTACGGCATGAAGTGTTTTTACGTGCAGGACGGCGGTAAGGTCGTGGAGGATACGTATGAGGAGGGCTAGCGCGCTGCTTGAGCGCTTGGCAGCTCCGCCTGTGCGTGCCACGCAGGAGCGTTACCGCCACGAGCTCAAATATCTCATTAACGAGGGCGAGCACGCCGCGCTTGCCTGTCGCATGGCGCCGGTATTTAAACTGGACAAGTATGCGCGGGCGGGTGGTTACACCATTCGTAGCCTGTACTTTGACGACTACTGCAACTCGGCCTACGAGGAAAAAGACGCCGGTATTCTCATGCGCAAAAAGTATCGCGTGCGCATCTATAACGGCAGCGACAAGGTGATTAAGCTCGAGCGCAAAAAGAAGTACGGCAGCTGGATCTACAAGGAGGACGCGCCGCTCACGCGTGACGAGTTTGAGCAGATTCTGGCTGGCGACTACGACTTTTTGCTGAGGAGCCCCTATCCGCTCTGTCGCGAGTTCTACATCGAGTGCATTTGTAATATGATGCGCCCGCGGACCATCGTGGACTACGAGCGCGAGCCGTGGGTGATGGACGAGGGCACTGTGCGCATTACCTTTGATAGCAACGTGCGTGCGGCGGTGGGGAGCTTTGACATCTTTGACGCGACGTTGCCCGCGCTGCCCGTGCTGGAGCCCGGCAAGCTGGTGATGGAGGTCAAGTTTACCGAGTTTTGTCCGCAGCTGGTGCGCGATATGGTGCCGCCGGGTGCGGCCGAACTCACGGCGGTCTCAAAGTACTGCCTGTGTTATGACAAGACCGCCTACCTGCGCGGTTTTAACTACTGGGAATCGGATTTTGGGAACCGAGGGGATATTTAAACCATGAGCACCAGGGACTTTTTTAAGAACTCCGTCTTGGAGGCGTTCGGTCAGGTCGACCCTGCCAAGATTGGCCTGTCGCTGCTCGTGGCGCTCGCCATGGGCATCCTGATCTATTACGTGTACAAGCGCTTTTTTACCGGCGTGGTGTATTCGCGCAGTTTTGCCGTGACGCTCGTGGGCATGTGCGTGCTCACCTGCATGGTCACGCTCGCGATCTCGACGAACGTGGTCATCTCGCTCGGTATGGTCGGTGCTCTGTCAATCGTCCGCTATCGTACGGCGGTCAAGGACCCGCTCGACTTGCTGTATCTGTTTTGGGCCATTACCACGGGCATTACGGCGGGAGCCGGCATGTATGCGCTCGTAGCGCTCACGGCGGTGGTGATCGTGGTGATGATCGCCAGTTTTGCGAGCCACCAGGACAAGGCGCGCGTGTACATGATGGTCATCCACTACACGGGTCAGACCACCGGCGACGATATCGTGCGCGCGTTTGAGCGCACCAAGTTTTCCGTCAAATCCAAGACGATGCGCGGTGACAAGGTCGAAATGGCCGTCGAGGTGTTCTCGGACAGTGTGGATATGCCCTACGCCGACGCCATTCGTGCACTCGATGGCGTGGAAGATCTAACGCTCATCCAGTACAACGGCGAATATCACGGGTGATTTTGTTCCGGCGTTCTAACGAACGCCGGACCGCTCGACGCTGCGCGGACATCTGCCGGGCGATTTGCCGCTCAAACCGTCGCTCGCGTACATAAAGTACGCGTCGCTCCTCTTTCGCGGCCCCTCGCTACGGCAGCTGCCCGCTCGCTAGCTATCCTCAACCTGGAAAGCTTATTTGGTTCGGTTTTAATTAAGGGATGGTGCCGCGTGGACGTGCAACAGCTAGAAGAGGCCTGGGCTGCAAGGGCTGGCGCGCGTGAGGCGCGTCTTGTTGCTGGCCCGCATGTGCCGGCGGCGCTGTCACTGTTGGGGATTGCGCGGCCTAGTGATCGCCTGGTGGCCTTTGCGGACGACTTTGCCGATGCGTTTGCTCGCGGCTTTGATGGCTGCGATGTTGCGCTGGTGGGGGAGCCTGCGGCTGCGACGTTTGCTGCCGCGTCCGAGGGCTTTGATGCTTCGTTTGATGATGGCGGGTCGCATCTGTGGTGGTTCGTCAATTCCATCGGCGGGTTTGGCCTGCGTGTGCCCGATCTTCGTGCCCTGGGCCGCGCGGCTCGCGAGGCGCATGCGCTGCTTGTGGTGGATAACACCGTGGCAGGTGTTTTTGGATGCGATCCGTTGCGCTTGGGTGCCGCGCTGTCGCTCGAGGCACTCGACCGTGTGTGTGCCGGTGAAGCTCCGCGCAAGCTCGTCGCCGTCTCGGTGGCGCGCTCGCAGCTCAAGCGCCATCGCGTGGATGCCGCTTCCGAGTGCGCGCATACGTTGTTTGCTGGCTGCGGTGCGTCGGCGCTCGATTTGTCTGCCGAGGAGGCCGACGTGCTAGAACGCGGGCTGTCCTCGCTCGATGCTCGCATGCAGGCGCACTTCGACCGTGCCCGTGCGCTGGCCGAGTATCTGGCCGCCAACGAGATGGTACGCAACGTGCGCTATCCCGGGCTGACCTCGCATCCCGACCATGCCATCGCGACCGGCATCCTGGAGCACGGTTTTGGCCCGGCAGTAGAGTTTGACCTGATGGACTGCATCGCGGGTGAATTTTTCAGCATACTGCCGGACGAATTCCGCACATCACCCGCCGGCGGCTCAACAACGCGCCTTTCGGCCCCGCGCGGTAAGCAGGGGAGCGCCATCCGCCTCTTCGCCGGCACCGACGACCCTCTGCAGGTGGCTGCCACTCTCGATAAAGCCCTTCGCAAGTAGCTAATCGGGGTCTGTGTCACGAAAACGGCCTATTTACTACGTTTAAGCAATAGGGGTCGACCACACCCGCCTATTTTGAAAATTTCCAAGCTGTTTACCAGCGGTTTTAATTTCATAATGTCCGGTATGGTCGTGGGTATTCAACTAAACGTAGTAGATGGGCCCGTTTTGTGGCGCGAGCCTCAACCCGAGGGCGCTGTGGGCTAAAAACCGCCTAAAAGGACTACTCTGCATTGATGCTGGCGATGAGGTCGTCGGCTTTTGAGGCGATGACGTTGTTGATGTCGGTCTGCAGCTCCTCGTAGACCGCTATGGCTCGCTCGCCGGCGGGGGTGAGCGTGGATCCGCGGGCGCCGTCGCGCTCGATGAGCTTGCAGCCTAGCTGTCCTTCCGCCTCGTTCACGATGCGCCAGGCCTTGGAATACGCCATGCCCATGCTCTTGGCGGCGCGATTGAGCGAGTGCTCGCGGGCGATGCCCTGCAGCAGCAAGACACAGCCGTGGCCGAACACGCCCGGCAGATCTTTGTCGCACGCTTGAATGACCAACTTTGCCGTTGTCTTGTACTCCATGTGCTCCACGTCTCCCCGCTAAAGTGTTTGCTGGGCAAACGCAAAGCCTGCGTCAAACCCTCGTGTGCTCTTCTTAAATCATGCATTGTAGCAGTCAAAGTGCGTTAAGATACTTCCCCAGTATTGGGCGCCCAAGGTTGGGCTGGGTCCTACGAGGCCTGCAGCCGACCGGTCGCATGGAAAAAGGAGAAACATGGCTACGTTCTTTCCCGGTGAGTCCCACACGTTTTCGGAGTATCTGCTGGTCCCTGGTTACTCGTCCTCGCAGTGCATCCCCAACAACGTCTCTCTTAAGACGCCGCTAACCCGCTTTAAGCGCGGTGAGAAGCCGGCAATCACCCTGAACATCCCCATGGTTTCCGCCATCATGCAGTCCGTCTCGGGCGTCGACATGGGTGTCGCGCTCGCTACCGAGGGTGGCCTGTCCTTCATTTACGGTTCCCAGACCCCCGAGTCCGAGGCCGCTATGGTCAAGGCCGTCAAGGATCACAAGGCCGGCTTTGTTCAGTCCGATTCCACGCTGACTCCCGACATGACCATGGAGCAGGTCATCGAGCTCAAGGAGAAGACCGGTCACTCCACCATGCCGGTAACCGACGACGGCACTCCCAAGGGCAAGCTCCTGGGTATCGTCACCAGCCGTGACTATCGCCCCAGCCGCGATGACCACCAGAAGAAGGTCTCCGAGTTCATGACCCCGCGTGAGCAGCTCATCGTGGGCGACAAGAACATCAGCCTCAAGGTTGCCAACGACGTCATCTGGGACAACAAGCTCAACGCCCTGCCGATCGTCGATGACAACGATCACCTTATGGGCATCGTCTTCCGCAAGGACTACGACAGCCACAAGACCAACCCCAACGAGCTGCTCGATAACGACAAGCGCTACATGGTCGGTGCCGGTATCAACACCCGCGACTATGCCGAGCGCGTGCCGCTGCTCATCGAGGCCGGTGCCGATGTCCTGTGCATCGACTCCTCCGAGGGCTTCAGCGAGTGGCAGAAGCGCACCATCGAGTGGATCCGCGCCAACTATGGCGAGGACGTCAAGGTCGGTGCCGGTAACGTCGTCGACGCCGAGGGCTTCCGCTTCTTGGCCGACTGCGGTGCCGACTTCATCAAGGTCGGTATCGGCGGCGGTTCCATCTGCATTACCCGCGAGACCAAGGGTATCGGTCGTGGCCAGGCTACCGCGCTGATCGACGTCTGCCGCGCCCGTGACGAGTACTACGAGGAGACCGGCGTCTACGTGCCCGTGTGCTCCGACGGCGGCATCGTCTACGACTACCACATGACGCTCGCCCTTGCCATGGGTGCAGACTTTATGATGCTGGGCCGTTACTTCGCCCGCTTTGACGAGAGCCCGACCGAGCGCGTCAATGTGAACGGCCAGTACATGAAGGAGTACTGGGGCGAGGGTTCCGCGCGTGCCCGCAACTGGCAGCGCTACGACTTGGGCGGTGCCGCGAAGCTCAGCTTCGTCGAGGGCGTCGATTCCTACGTTCCCTACGCCGGCTCCCTCAAGGACGGTGTGGGCGGCACGCTCTACAAGGTCAAGTCCACGATGTGCAACTGCGGCGCCCTCTCGATCCCCGAGCTCCAGGAAAAGGCACGCCTGACCCTGGTAAGCTCCACCTCCATCGTCGAAGGCGGCGCCCACGACGTAGTCGTGAAGGACTCCCAGCAGTCCGTATCTTATCGATAAGCGGCTTTCCCAAGCACCGCACCTTGCCGTTCAAACCGTCGCTCGCGTACCAAAGTACGCCTCGCTCCTCTTTCACGGCAATCTGCGGCACTTGGAAAACCCGTTCGTTCTAGAACGGGTTGCACATATAGGTTGAGTATCAACCACGTTATTTAGATAAAGCGAGATGCCTGCAAGTCGCAGACATCTCGCTTGTTGTATTTGCTAGAATCATCCAAGTTAACCCTAGGGTCGGGCGGCTAGGCTTTGCTCGCTGCAAGTTCCGCACGAGCCGAAGGCCACTTAATGTGGCCTTCGTGCGAGCAGGACTGTCCGCAGCAGCGAGCAAAGCCTAGCCGACCGGCCCCAATCAAGTTAAAAGGAGCTGATATGTGCGATTGCACAGATCATAAGGACGAGATCCCTGCCTACGACGCGCAGGCCATTGAGTCCAGGTGGATGAAGGCCTGGGAGGACTCCAACCTCTTTGCCGTCGACACCGACGACAGCAAGCCCAAGAAGTACGTGCTCGAGATGTTCCCGTATCCGTCGGGCGACCTGCACATGGGCCACGCGCGCAACTACACCATCGGCGATGCCATGGCCCGTCAGGCCCGTATGCGCGGCTACGACGTGCTGCACCCCATCGGCTTCGATGCCTTTGGCCTGCCCGCCGAGAACGCCGCCATCAAGCACAACACGCAGGCTGCCGCCTGGACGTATAAGAACATGGACCAGGCGCTCGCCACGATGAAGCGCATGGGCTTCTCCTACGATCTGGATCGCATGGTCAAGACCTGCAGCCCCGACTACTATCGCTGGGGTCAGTGGATCTTTGAGAAGTTGTGGGAAAAGGGCCTGGTCTACCGCAAGAAGAACCCGGTCAACTGGTGCCCCACCTGCAAGACCGTTCTGGCCAACGAGCAGGTCACCGAGGGCAAGTGCTGGCGCTGCGGCACTGAGCCTGAGAAGCGCGACCTGGAGCAGTGGTACTTCAAGATTACCGAGTACTCCCAAGAGCTGCTCGACGATCTGGAGAAGCTCCCCGGCTGGCCCGAGCGCGTCAAGCAGATGCAGGCCAACTGGATCGGTCGCTCCGAGGGCGCCGAGGTCGACTTTACCCTGTGCGACCAGGATGGCGAGCCCATCGAGGGCGACGAGGGCAAGATCACCGTCTTCACCACGCGTGCCGATACGCTCTTTGGCGTGTCCTTCTTTGTCCTGGCTCCCGAGTACGCCGGCCTGCATGAGCTCGTCGAGGGCACGGAGTACGAGGAGGCCGTGACCAAGATCGTCGAGGACTCCAAGCACATCTCTGCCGTCGAGCGTGCCCAGGGCACCCTCGAGAAGCACGGTGCCTTTACCGGTCGCTATGTGGTAAACCCCGTCAACGGCGAGAAGGTTCCCGTGTGGGTTGCCGACTACGTCGTTGCCGACTACGGCACCGGTGCCGTCATGGCCGTTCCCTGTGGCGACCAGCGCGACTTTGAGTTTGCCCGCAAGTACGACCTGCCGATCGTGCCGATCATCCTGGACGATGACGATCGCGCTGCCGTCGAGGCCAGCGGCGAGACCATCGATACCTTCCATGCCGAGACCGTCGACTGGGATTGCGCCCACGCTGCCGAGGGCACGCTCGTCCAGTCCGGCAAGTACACCGGCATGCGCGGCGGTAAGCACTCCGAGGGCGAGGCTGCCATCGTGGCCGACCTCGAGGCCATGGGCTGCGGCCGTCGCAAGGTCGAGTTCCGCCTTCGCGACTGGCTCATCAGCCGCCAGCGCTATTGGGGCAACCCCATCCCGGCCATCCACTGTGAGCACTGCGGCATTGTGCCCGTGCCCGAGGATCAGCTGCCGGTGACGCTGCCCGAGAACCTGGACCTGGGCGCCGGCGAGACCCTCGCCGAGTGCAAGGACTTCTACGAGACCACCTGCCCGGTCTGCGGCCGCCCGGCTAAGCGCGAGACCGATACCATGGACACCTTCACCTGCTCCAGCTGGTATTACCTGCGCTATACCGACCCGCACAACACCGAGCTGCCCTTCTCCCGCGAGGCGGCAGACCGTTGGATGCCCGTCGATAACTACATCGGTGGCATTGAGCACGCCATTCTGCACCTGCTCTACAGCCGCTTCTTTACCAAGGCGCTGCGCGACCTGGGCCTGTTGAGCGTTGACGAGCCCTTTACCAACCTGCTGTGCCAGGGCATGGTCAAGGACGAGAACGGCGACACCATGTCCAAGTCCAAGGGCAACGTCGTGCCCCCGAGTTCGGTCATCGAGCCCTACGGCGCCGATACCATGCGTCTGGCGATCCTGTTTATCGCCCCGCCCGAGAAGGACTTCGACTGGGATCCCAAGGCCGTCGAGGGCGCCAACCGCTTTATCAAGCGCGCCTGGCGTATCGTGTGGCAGCTCGTCCAGTCCGGCGATGCCAACGTGGCCTTCGACAAGTCCGTGCTCGACGAGACTGCGATGAAGCTCTACCGCGAGCGTCACCGCACCATTGCCAAGTGCACCGAGGACTTCGATCGCGGCCAGTTCAACACCGCGATCTCGGCCGTCATGGAGCTTGTCAACGCGGCGAGCGCCTACCTCAACGCCACCGAGGGCACTGACCGCGACAAGGCCCTGTGCTACGGCGTGGCCAAGGACATCGTGAGCGTCCTGGCGCCCATCTGCCCGTTCTGGGCCGATGAGCTATGGCACGAGGCGCTCGGCTGCGAGGGCAACGCCTACACCGCCGCCTGGCCCGAGTTCGACCTGGCCGAGTCCATCGAGGACACGGTGCAGATCGTCGTCCAGGTGCTCGGCAAGGTCCGTGGCCGCATCGACGTGGCTCGCGATGCCTCCAACGAGGAAATGCAGGCTGCCGCCGAGGCCGCTGTCGCTAAGTGGACCGAGGGCAAGACGGTCGTCAAGGCCATCTGCGTGCCCGGCAAGCTTGTCAACCTGGTGGTTAAGTAAACGCCGCGCGCATTGTTGACGTGTTAAAGACGAGGGGCGATCCGATTGGGTCGTCCCTCGTTTTGCGTTATATGCCCTGCTTGGCTTGTGCCGAGCGTCACCCTCTACGGAATGTGTACCAAGTCCCTAAAGTAGACGTTGCCGGTTTGCTCCTCGAACATCCAGATATTAAGGTAGATGTCGTTGAGGTCGTTGTTCACGTCAAAGTCCGGATCGTCGAAGGTGCCTACAAAGGTGAGCATCGCGGTCGTTTCTTCGCCTGCGGCGACAGGCTGGCGCATGCGCACGTCGCGGACGACACCGTTGACGTAGGCATAAGCATCGACATCGCCAAACATCATGTCGACATCGGTGTTGTTTGTCACCGCAAAGACCAGCACGGCATCGCCGTAGCCGTCGGTGTCCTTGCCCACGCAGGTAACATGGACGTTCTCGTCTGCCTCAAGGTCGATGGGGAACTGTTCTTGGGGGTCGGGACCCAGTCCCTGGGGATCGATTTCGTCTTCGTTGATTTTATCGAAGCTACCCTGTGGCGTCGTTTCCTCGGCAGCTTCGGTGCTTCCGGGATTCGGCTTAGATGGCCCGGTTTTGCCATCGATATTGCTGCATCCCATCAGGGCGAACGAGCAGACTGCGATGGCGAGCGCGGTCGTACAGAGGGTGCCGAGACGTTTCATGGGTGCCTCCTTGCCGTAGGGTTTTGGAAGGTTGTGCGGCCAATGCGCGCGGCCGGCCTTTTGCTGCAGAATGTCCCTAGCTGTAGTCTGGCCGATGTGCACCCAAGCGAGGAATGCCCATATGGCCCGATTCGGTAGGCGCGCTGGGGCGCATGGCCCGTTTTGGGGCTGTTGAGGGTGCGCCGCATGGGGCTCCTCGGCCAATTGTCCTATTCTTGTGGAGAAGCTGTGCGCACGCTGACCTGCAGATTCGTACGGTGCTTGCACGTTTCCGCAGCTATTGGTATAGTTTGCTTGTAAATGAAGTTGTAATTGAAAGAAGTGGGGTTTCGGCCCCGCTTCTTTTTTGTATGGATGGAGGTGCCGCAATGGTCAAGACCAAGACCGAGCAGGCGATCATCGACGCGCTCGAGGCCGTCGCTCCCCAGCACGATGTCGACATCGTCGACGTCGAGCTCGTGGGCGCCACCAAGGCCCCCTGCGTGCGCGTGCGTATCGAGGGTGCCGAGGGTCAGAGCCTGTCTCTCAACGACGTCACGGCCAACACCAAGTGGGTCGGCGATGTGATTGAGGAGCTCGACCCTATCTCTTCGAGCTATACGCTTGAGGTGTCGAGCCCGGGCATGGCGCGCCCGCTGCGCCGTCCTCGCGACTTTGCCCGCTTTGTGGGCGAGAACTGTGAGCTCACCTCCACCGCTACCGAGGGCCGTCGCAAGTACGCCGGTAAGATTGCCGCTGCGACCGAGACCGACGTGACCCTCGAGCTCGAGGACGGCGAGTCCGTCACCCTCGATTTCTCTGATGTTAAAAAGTGCAAGTTGAAGCCCACCTACGACTTCAAGCCCGCGAAGGAAGGAAAGTAAGATGGCAGCATCCGACATGATGTCCGCCCTGATGGAGCTTTGCCAGGAGAAGCACATCGACCAGCTCTACCTGATCGACCGCCTGGAGCAGTCGCTCGCCAAGAGCTATGCCGAGATCCTGCATCTTGAGTGGGGCGCCAAGGTGACCATCGACCGCACCACCGGCAAGATCTACGTCTACCGCCTGGAGCCGATCGACGATTCCATGGACGAGGAGGGCAACTTCACCGAGTTCGAGGAGATCGACGTCACCCCCAAGAACACGAGCCGTATCGCTGCCCAGCACGCCAAGGCCGAGATCAACGCCATCGTGCGTAACTCCGCCCGCGAGCAGATCTACGAGGAGTTCTCCGGCCGCATCGGTGACCTCATCAGCGGTACCGTGCTGCAGTCCACGCCCGACTTCACGATCGTCAAGATTCGTGAAGGCGTCGAGGCCGAGTTGCCGCACTTCGATCAGCGCCGTTACGAGAACGAGCGCAACGAGCGTCCGATGGGCGAGCGCTACCTGCACAACCAGCATATCAAGGCCGTGATCATCGACGTTCGCGACCCCAACTCCAACCTGCAGCCGGTTCGTGGCGAGCACAGCCGTCCGCCGATTGTCATCTCCCGTACCCACCCCGAGCTCATGCGTCGTCTGTTTGAGCAGGAGGTGCCCGAGATCTATGAGGGCACCGTCCAGATCAAGTCGATCGCCCGCGAGCCCGGTCAGCGCTCCAAGGTTGCCGTCCACTCGCTCGACGACCGTCTGGATCCCGTGGGCGCCTGCGTCGGCCCCAAGGGCAGCCGTGTTCGCGCTGTCGTGGGCGAGCTCCGTGGCGAGCGCGTCGACGTCATCCTGTGGGATGCCGATCCTGCCGTCTACGTCGCCAACGCCCTGTCGCCCGCTAAGGTCACCCGCGTCCTCATCGACGAGGAGAAGGCCTACGCCGGCGTCATCGTGCCCGACGACCAGCTGTCCCTCGCCATCGGCAAGGAAGGCCAGAACGCCCGCCTCGCTGCGCGCTTGACCGGCTGGCACATCGACATCAAGTCCGAGACGCTTGCCGCCGACATCCTCAAGAACGTTCCCGTTCACGAGGAGCCCGCCGCCGACCTGATCGGTGACGAGGAGGACGAGGACGTCCGCCGCTGCGAGTACGTGTCCGAGGACGGCATCCAGTGCCGCAACCAGGCCCGTCCCGGCTCCCGTTTCTGCGGTGTCCACGACACCGACGCCTTCGATGATGCGGAGGACCTGATCTAGCGCGCGGTCGCGCCGGGCGGGTCCCGGCGCGTCTCCCACGCTCGTTCAGTCTCTAGGCACCTAAGGTGCCAGAAAGGGTAGGTGAAGTCATATGGCAAAAGTCCGTGTGTCCACCCTGGCCAAAGAGTTCGGCATGACCTCCAAGGAACTGATGGGTCATCTCGCCGAAATGAAGATTCCCGCTAAGTCCGCTTCCTCCACCTTGGAGGACGCCTATGTCGCCATGGTCCGCAAGCAGCTCGCCTCGGTGATCGAGGCCCGCGCTCAGGAAGTCGAGGCCGCCAAGCAGGCCGAGGAGCAGGCAGCTGCCGCCGAGGAGGCCGCACGTGCCGCCGAGGCCGAGCGCGAGCGCATCGCCGCCGAGAAGGCCCGCGAGGAGGAGCGCCGCCAGTTTGCCGCAGCCCAGGCTGCCGAGGAGGCTGCCCGCGCCGAGGCCGAGGCCAAGAAGAAGGCCGAGCAGGAGCGCCTTGCCCGCGAGAAGGAGGAGGCTGCCCGCGAGGCCCAGCGCCGCGCCGTTCCCGCTTCCGACTCCGGTTCGCGCTTCCGTTCGCTGCTCGACCAGATTGCCGCACAGGAGACCGTGCTCAAGGAGAAGAAGGACGCCGAGGACAAGGCCAAGGCCGAGCGCGCCGCCGAGCGCGGTAACCGTCGTGGCGGCAACAACGACCGCCGCGGTGGCCGCCGTAACGATCGCAACGCCTCCGACAACAACTCCGAGCGTAACGCCTCCGAGAGCCGTCCGCACAGCCATCGCACCAACGCCAGCAACAACGTCGCTGCCGGCATGGACTTCCCCAACCCCGACAAGCAGGGCAAGGGCAAGAAGCGCAAGGGCGGTCACAACAACGAAGAGGACCACTATAGCCGCATGGCTCGCGAGGCCGAGGAGTATAGCCGCGAGAAGGTGCTCGAGGAGGCTCGTGCTGCCGTCGAGGAGGCCTCTCGCGAGTCCACCGGTCGCCGCAAGAAGCGCAAGGAGAAGCGCGAGCGCGAGGCTGCCAAGGCTCAGGAGGAGCGCAAGATAGAGGAGGCGCTGGCCCAGGGCGTGAACCCCGAGGAGCTCGACGCCATCAAGGTTTCCCAGGGCGTTACCGTCCAGGAGCTTGCCGAGGCCCTCGACGTTCCGGCCAACGACATCATCAAGCGCCTGTTCCTGCTGGGCACGCCGCTCACCATGACGCAGTCCATGTCCGACGACCTCGTCGAGCTCGTTGCCGACGACCTGGGCCGTCAGATTAAGATCATCACCCCCGAGGAGGAGAACACCTTCTCGTTCTACGACGATCCCGCCGACCTTAAGCCGCGCGCCCCGGTCGTCACCGTCATGGGCCACGTCGACCACGGCAAGACGAGCCTCCTCGACGCTATCCGTCACACCGGCGTCGCTGCCGGCGAGGCGGGCGGCATCACGCAGGCCATCGGCGCTTCGCAGGTCATGATCAACGACCGCAAGATCACCTTCATCGATACCCCTGGCCACGCCACCTTTACGGCCATGCGTGCCCGCGGTGCCAAGGTGACCGACATCGTCATTCTGATCGTGGCCGCCGACGACGGCGTCATGCCCCAGACCATCGAGTCGATCAACCACGCCAAGGCCGCCGGTGTTCCCATCGTCGTCGCCGTCAACAAGATCGATAAGCCGGGCGCCAACCCCGACCGCGTGCGCCAGGAGCTCACCGAGTACGGCATCATCCCCGAGGAGTGGGGCGGACAGAACATGTTCGTCAACATCTCGGCCAAGCAGAAGATCGGTATCGACGACCTTCTGGAGACCGTCCTGCTCCAGGCCGACGTGCTCGAGCTCAAGGCCAACCCCGATACGTTCGCTTCGGGCAACGTCCTCGAGGCTAAGCTCGACAAGGGCCGCGGTTCGGTTGCCACCGTGCTCGTGACCCGCGGTACCCTGCATGTGGGCGACACGCTGGTCGCCGGCCTCACCTATGGTCGCGTCCGCGCCATGCTCGACCCCAAGGGCAACGCCGTCACCGAGGCCGGTCCCTCCGACGCCGTCGAGATCCTGGGCCTGCAGTCCGTGCCCAACGCCGGCGACGAGTTCCGCGTGTTCGAGGACGAGCGCGAGGCTCGCGCCCTTGCCGACGAGCGTTCGCTCAAGGCTCGTATCGAGGAGCAGAGCCGCGTCAAGCACGTCACGCTCGAGAACCTCTTCGAGACCATTGCCGACGCCGAGGTCAAGGAGCTCAACCTGATCATCAAGGCCGACGTCCAGGGCTCTATCGAGGCCCTTCAGGATTCGCTCGACAAGATGGATCAGTCCGAGGTTCGCATCAACACGATCCACTCCGCCGTTGGCGCCATCAACGAGACCGACGTCGTCCTGGCCGACGCCTCCAACGCCATCATCATCGGCTTTGGCGTCCGTCCCGACGGTAAGGCCCGCTCCGCTGCCGAGCGCGAGGGCGTCGAGATCCGTTGCTACGACGTCATCTACAAGTGCCTCGAGGACCTCGACGCTGCCCGCATCGGTATGCTCAAGCCCACCGAGGTCGAGGTCTCCACGGGTTCCGCAACCGTTCTGGACACCTTCAAGGTGCCCAAGGTCGGTATCGCCGCTGGCGTCCGCGTCGAAGAGGGCGAGATCGCCGCGACCGATTCCGTGCGCCTGGTGCGCGACGGCATCGTGGTCTTCAACGGTAAAATCGCCTCGATGCGCCACTACAAGGACGAGGCCAAGAGCCTCAAGAGCGGTTCCGAGGGCGGCATTGGCCTGGAGAACTTCCAGGACATCAAGCCTGGCGACACCATTGAGGGCTACCGTATCGACCAGGTTGCCCGTACCGAGTAGGGGGTAGCGCTATGAAGCAAACGCAGGCAACCCGCCGTCTGGGCGAGCAGCTTCGCGAGAAGCTCGGTTATATCCTGCTCTTTGAGGTTTCCGATCCGCGTCTCGACCTGGTCACCCTGACCGCGGTCGAGGTCGCGGTGGACCGTTCGTTCGCGCGTGTGTACGTGTCGTGCGACGCGAGCCGCTACGACGAGGTCATGGAGGCGCTTGCCAGCGCCAAGGGCCGCATCCGTAGCCTGTTGGCCCGCTCGCTCGATTGGCGCGTCACGCCCGAGCTCGATTTTCGCATCGATCGCTCGACCGATGAGGCCGAGCGCATCACGCGCGCGCTGGAAAACGTTCCCGCTACGCTTGCGATCGAAAAGGACGAGGACGGCTATCCAATTGCGGATGCCGCCCAGGAGGCAGCTTTAGATGAGTAATTCCGCCGACCTCGCATCGTGCGAGTCTGCAGATATTCAGCGACGCATCCTCGAGCTCATCGAGGGTGCGTCCTCCATTGCGATTTCGGGACATACGTCTCCCGATGGTGACGCCCTGGGCTCCGTGCTGGGTCTGGGCCTCTCGCTTATGAAGTTTTTCCCCAACAAGGACATTGCCCTGCTGCTGGCAGACGATGACCCGGTTCCGCGTATTTACCGCTTTATGGAGGGCGCCGACCGTCTGGTGCCGGCATCTACGTATACCGGCAATCCGGACCTGTTCATCTCGGTGGACGTGCCGGTCGTCGAGCGTCTGAACAACTCCGCCGAGGTGCTCCGCCGCTCGTCGCATGTCGTGTGTTTCGATCACCATCCGGCGCGCGAGGAATTTGCCGAGCTGAGCCTGAGGTGCGTCGGCGCCGCGGCATGTGCCATGATCATCGACCGCTTTTTGGACAATTGCGGCATTGTGGCTCGCGATGGTGTCGCGACCTGCCTGCTGTGCGGCCTGGTGACCGATACCGGTCGTTTTCAGTACCAAAACGCCGATGCCACTGCGTTCCATGCCGCCTCGCGCCTGGTCGCGCACGGTGCCGACCCCGCGCGCGTTGCGCTCGAGGTCTACCAGAGCATGCGCGTAGAGTTCTTGCATCTCAAGTCCATCGTTATGGGCCGCATCAAGACCGTGGCGCACGGTCGCGTGGCGTATAGTTATGCGTATCAGAGCGACCTCGAGGCCTGCGGCGTCACTTCGGACGAGTGCGATGGCCTGGTTGATGTGGTGCGTTCGGTGATGGGCGTTGAGGTCTGTCTGTTCCTAAAGGGCATCGACGGCGATACCAAGGTGCGCGGCAACCTGCGCTCCAAAGGTGACCTCGATGTGTCCGAGATCGCTGCCAACTTTGGCGGTGGCGGGCATCATGCCGCCGCCGGCTTTTCCAACAACGGAACGATTCGCGAGACGCTCGCCGTGGCACTTCCCATGCTGGCCGAGCTGGTAGGGGAGGATCCCGCTTCGGTGACCGTCGAGCTCTAACTTATTGGATGGTACATGGCTCGTCGTACGCCTTCACAATTGAATATGCTGCTCGCCGTCGATAAGCCGGTGGGCTGCACGTCCCACGACGTGGTCTCGCAGTGCCGGCGCGCCCTCCATGAGCGGCGCGTCGGCCATGCTGGCACGCTCGACCCCATGGCATCGGGTGTCATGGTGGTGGGCGTGGGCCAGGCCACTCGTCTGCTGGGCATGCTAACCCTCGACACCAAAAGTTATGTCGCCGACATTTCGTTTGGCGTCGAGACCAATACCGATGACGCGGAGGGCGAGGCCGTCCGCACGGTGCCCGTTGCCCCCGAGCTGCGCGATCTCGCTTACGCCCGTGAGCAGCTCGCCGCTATGCTTGGCCCGCAGATGCAGGTGCCGCCGGCGTTTTCGGCCATCTCGGTCAATGGCGTTCGCGCCTATAAGAGTGCTCGCGAGGGCAATGCGGTAGACTTGCCCCCGCGCCCCGTCGAGGTCTATGCCGCCGACCTGATCGCCGTGAGCGGCGAGGGCGATACGTGCGTGTGGACCGTGGCGTTTTCGGTAAGTAAGGGCACCTACATCCGTGCGCTCGCTCGCGACCTGGGCCGCGCTTGCGATAGCGCCGCGCATATTTCCGCGCTTCGCCGCACTGCCTCCGGTATTGTTTCCGTTGGCGCCTGTCATGCGGTTGAGGAGCTTTCTCCCGAGTCCGCTACCGGGTTTGCTCTAGATCCCATCGCGGCCTTAGGCGCCACGCGCGTTGATTTGCCGGGCGATCTTGCCGACGACCTGCTGTGCGGTCGCCGCATTCCCGTTGAGCGCGCGCTCGCAGCTTTCGATGCGTCGAAGGCGCCGTTTGCGCTCGTGCTCGACGGGGGGCTCAAGGCGCTTGCCCGTATTGAGGGCGGCCGCTTTGTCATGGAGCATGTCTTTCCGCAGGCGATCGGCGGTGTTCGATGATGCTGGCCGCTCGCGAGCTCGCACGTATCTTTTTCGCGGGCGAGTCGGATGAGGCCCGTATCGTTTCTGCCGATGCGTTTGATGGATGCGTGTCCTTGGGTGCCGCTTCGATCGCCATTGGCGTGTTCGATGGCGTGCATCGTGGACACCACGAGTTGATCGACGCCGTCGTTCGCGATGCGCGCGCCCACGGCTGCCGCGCCGTCGTGGTCACCTTCGATCCCGATCCGGACGTTGTGGTAAGTCCTTCGCCCGCTCAAAAACTCATGACGACGGCCGACCGTCTGCATGCTTTGGCTCTGACCGGGGTCGATGCGGTCGTGGCCGTTCCTTTTACGCCTGCCGTGGCGGCACTCGATCACGTGGGATTTCTCTCGCTGCTGTCGCGTGTGGTCGATATTCGCTCTATTCGTGTCGGCATCGACTTTAGGCTCGGTCGCGGCGGCGCTTCGGGCGTTGCCGAGATGCGCGCCTGGGGCGCCGAGCGTGGCGTTGACGTGTATGGCCACGATCTGCTCTGCGTCGACGGGCAGACCATCTGCGCCACCCGCATCCGTCATGAGCTAGGACAGGGCCACGTGGAGCTTGCTGCCGAGCTGCTCGGCCGTCCCTATATGCTGCGCGGTGTTGTGGCAGCTGGCCGTCACGAGGGCTCCGACATGGGCTTTCCCACGGCAAACATCCAGGTGCCCGATGGCATCCAGGTGCCTGCCGATGGCGTTTATGAGGGCCTGGTTTTGATCGACGATACCGTATGGCCCGCTGCCGTTAACGTGGGCCTGCCGCCGACGTATGCCGACGATGCCGCTTCATCGCATCTCGAGGCTAACTTAATTGGTTATACGGGCGACCTGTACGGCGCTTCCGTTTCGCTGGCGTTTACGCGCTGGCTGCGTCCCTCGCGTGTGTTCGATTCGCTGGATGAGTTGATTGCGACCGTCGAGGGTAATATCGAGGACATTCGTCACAACTTGGGTGAGCAGGGGGTGGGCATCCGTGATTAGCGATGAGGAAAAAGACCAGGTACGCGCTGCGTCCGACCTAGTTGCTATCGTGCAGGAAACGGTTGAGCTCAAGCCCCGCGGCCATGAGTTTTGGGGTTGCTGCCCCTTTCATGGCGAAAAGACGCCGTCCTTCCACATTATCCCTGCCACACAGGTGTGGCATTGCTTTGGCTGCGGCGAGGGTGGCGACGTCTTCACCTATATCATGAAGCGCGAGAACCTGAGCTTTCCCGAGTCAATCCGCTATTTGGCCGATCGTGCGGGTATTGAGCTGCATGACACCGGAGATCGTCGCGAGCGCGGTACCAAGCGTGCCCGCATCTACGATCTGTGTGCCGAGACCGCCCAGTTCTACCACACCATGCTTATGCGCGGTAAGGACGGCCGTCCACGCGAGTACTTTGCCAGCCGTGGTATGGGTGGCGACGTCTGCCGCCGCTACTGCCTGGGCTTTGCACCGGGCCGCAACGCGCTGGTGTCGCACCTGTCCCAGGCGGGTTTTACCCCGCAGGAGATGATCGACGCCAACGTTGCCGTGAGCCGCGGGCGCGGGCAGCTTGCCGACCGCTTCTACGACCGCGTGATGTTTCCCATCTTTGACGAGCAGGGTCACAACATTGCCTTTGGCGGGCGCATCATGGGTGACGGCCAACCCAAGTACCTCAACACCGCCGAGACGAGCGTGTTCCATAAAAAGCGAAACCTCTATGGCTTTAACTGGGCCAAGGAGTTTATCGTCGCGCAGGATACGGCCATCGTGGTGGAGGGCTATACCGATTGCATCGCCTGCTGGGAGGCGGGGATCAAAAACGTTGTCGCCACGCTGGGCACCGCGCTCACGGAGCATCACGTCAAGACGCTCACCCGCTTTGCCAAGCGTATCGTGTATATGTTCGATGGCGATGCCGCGGGCCAGAAGGCCGCCCGTCGCGCGATTCAATTTATCGAGCAGGATTCGATGGACCTGCGCTGCGTGGTGCTGCCCGACGGCAACGACCCCATGGAGTTCATCACAGCGCATGGTGGACAGGAGCTTCAGGCGCGCATCGACGCTGCCGAGCCGCTCATGGACTTTGTCTACCGTTCGCTGCAGGAGTCGAGTGACATCACCACGCCGGGCGGTCGTGCCAAGGCGCTGGAAGATGCGCTGACGCTTATCTATCCGCTGCGCGATAGCTATATGATCGACACATACTTTATTCAGATTGCCGATCTGCTGGGTTTGGATCTGGAGACGGTTCGCGCGAGTTCGGGTCGCGTGTTTCGCGATGTCGCCAAGCGCGAAGATGCGGAACGACGTCGTGAGCAGAACTATGAACGCCAGCGGGCGCAAGCCGAGCGCTCTGGTAGCGCGGGCGGTCGGACGTCTGGTTCGCAGGGGGCATCTCGCGGTGCTTGGGCATCGGGCGCGACGCCGCCGGTGTCCGCGCCGGTCGAAGAAGAGCCGTATGACTACGTCCCGCTCGATGCCTACGGTGCCGCGCCCGTGGAGGTCGTCGACGACCTGCCGCCGATCGATGTGCCTGATGGTATGGGTGCTGTGCCTGTGACTGATGGTTCGGGCGCTCCGGCTGCGGCGGCGCCGATGGTTCTTACTGATCTTGAGCGCAAGTCCTTGGCAGGGGAGCGCGAGCTGTTGACGATGCTTACGAGCTACCCCGACCTGTTCCGCACGTATGCCGACCGCATCTGCTCTATCGAGTGGGTTGACCCACGTCACGAGTCCATCGCATGGGCCGTTCTGGCAACTCCGCCGAGAACCGATCCTGCAGCCTGCATGGATGCGGCGCGCTCGGTGTGTCCCGAGGCGGCAACGCTTGTGAGTGCCGGGCGCATCTCGGCGACGAGCAAGCACCCCACCGAGACGAACATCGTGTTTATGCTTGATACGCTCGAGCTCTACACCATCAAGCGCCGTATGCGTGCCGCGCAGGCCAAGCTGCGCCAAGACCGTTCGCTCGACGATGAGGCCCGTCGCGCGCTGACCGTGCAGGCCGCGCAGGATTCGCAGCGTCAACGCGAGCTGCAAAAGTCTATCGGCGGCGTGGCGGACCCGTTCCGTTTGATCGGCCTGGAGGCCGCGGGCACCGAGCAAGCCTAGATGTTGTGGTCAACCAGCGTATTCTCGCCTATATCCAGTCCTTTTTTTGGGTATAGACGTCAATGTGTGTGCTAAAGTATTGAGTCCTGTGGACTATGAAGGGAGAATCTGTGCCAAAAAAGACTGAGAGCACGGGTACTGGGCTGGAATCCTACGTTGCAAAGCTCATGGGCAACGGCTCAAACAGGACTTCGGTAACCGAGGACGAGATTCAGGTCGCCCTGAAGGATATCGATGTTTCTGACGAGCAGCTCACCGCGGTGTATTCCGCGCTGCGCAACAGCGGCATCCAGATTATCTCCGCGAGCGGTAACGACGACGCCCCCATGGACGTCGACGATGACGATAACGATACCGATACCGACGATTTTGATGACGACGACGAGCACGATTCCGGCTCGCTCGACGATCACGAGCTCAAGATGGCCCGTCAGGCCGACGCCGAGATGGGTTCTTCCAAGAGTAAGAAGAAGCGCACCGTGCGCACGTCCCGTTCACGCTCGCGCGTGCGTGGCATCGATGCCTCCACGGTGATGCTGACCGGCGATCCTGTTCGTATGTACCTCAAGGAGATCGGCAAGGTCGACCTGCTGACCGCCTCCGAAGAGGTCGATCTGGCCATGAAGATCGAGGCCGGTCTTGAGGCCACCGAGAAGCTCGAGGCCGCCGATGCCGGTGAGCTCGAGCTCACGCGTGCCGAGATGCGTCGTCTTACGCGCATTGAGAACGTCGGCCTCGAAGCTAAGCAGGCACTCATCAGCGCAAACCTGCGTCTGGTCGTCTCCATCGCCAAGCGCTATGTCGGCCGCGGCATGCTGTTCCTTGACCTGATCCAGGAGGGTAACCTCGGTCTGATTCGCGCCGTCGAGAAGTTCGACTACCAGAAGGGCTTCAAGTTCTCCACGTACGCCACGTGGTGGATCCGTCAGGCCATTACGCGCGCTATCGCCGACCAGGCCCGTACCATCCGTATTCCCGTGCATATGGTCGAGACTATCAACAAGCTCGTCCGCGTGCAGCGCCAGCTCCTTCAGGACCTGGGTCGCGACCCGACCCCCGAGGAGATCGGTGCCGAGATGGACATGAGCGCCGACCGCGTCCGCGAGATCCAGAAGATCTCGCAGGAGCCCGTGTCGCTTGAGACCCCCATCGGCGAGGAAGAGGATTCCCAGCTGGGCGATTTTATCGAGGACTCCCAGGCTATCGTTCCGCCCGATGCCGCCAGCTTCTCCATGCTGCAGGAGCAGCTCACTCAGGTGCTCGACTCGCTTGCCGATCGTGAGCGCAAGGTTATCGAGCTGCGCTTTGGCCTTGTCGACGGGCATCCCCGCACGCTCGAGGAAGTCGGCCGCGAGTTTGGCGTCACGCGCGAGCGTATCCGCCAGATCGAGTCCAAGACCCTGGCCAAGCTCCGCCACCCGAGCCGCTCGAGCAAGCTGAAGGACTATATCGAAAGCTAGTCAAGCAAGAGGCGCCCTCAAGCACATCCGTTTGGGGGTGCTTTCATGTAGTCGTTGGGGATGTTCTTGAATGACTAGTCGTTTAAGAACGTCCCCAATGACTAGGTCGGAAAAATTCTTAAAAAAGTTCTTGCCCTGAGCTGATTCGTCCGTATAATAAACTTCGTTGCTTGAGAGCACGCACCTATTCCTCGGTAGCTCAATGGTAGAGCACGCGGCTGTTAACCGCGCTGTTGTAGGTTCGAGTCCTACCCGGGGAGCCAGGTTGTAAAACCCGTCGCTTTTGCGGCGGGTTTTTTCATGCCGCGATCGCCGTTCGTGAACGTTACCATATCAACATTTCGTGTCGAGGATGTAATCCCGAGGCCCGCCACCTCAACATGCCGCGGTCGTTGTAGAATATTGCAATGATTGCTCCCACGACATGGTGCCGCGAGCACCAAGAAAAGGAGATTCTTGTGTCTGAGACCATTAACGGCAGCCTGAGCGTCTCGAACGACGTTATTGCCGATATTGCCGGTTATGCCGCGATGACGTGCTATGGCGTTGTCGGTATGGCTGAGCAGCTCCAGGGCGCCGAGAGCGTGCGCCTGCTTGCCGGTCAGCGCCTCCGCAAGGGCGTGCTTGTCTCCGCCGACGAGAACGGCCTTACGGTCGATCTTCACGTCGTGCTCGAGAACGGCGTCAACATGAAGTCCGTCTGCCACAATCTTTCGAGCTCCGTTGCCTTCACCCTGCAGGAGATCGCCCAGATCGATCCCACCAGCCTTAAGATCGGCATCCATATCGACGCGCTCAAGAGCCGTCTGAACTAGCATCCGAAAACGGAGATTCAAATACCCATGATTGCAAAGACCATTCGCACCTGTTTTCCGATCGCTGCGGCTGCCGTTTCCGACAAGGCCGAGGAGATCAACAAGCTCAACGTCTTCCCCGTACCCGACGGCGACACCGGTACCAACATGTCGCTCACGCTCGCCTCGGTGACTAAGGAGCTCTCCGCCCTTCCTGCCGACGCCGACATGGAAGCCATCGCCGGCGCCATCACCCACGGCTCCCTGATGGGTGCCCGCGGTAACTCCGGCGTCATCACCTCGCAGATTCTGCGCGGCGTGGCCGAGGGCCTTGTCTCTGCCGATGAGCCCATTACGTCCGCCAACATTGCCTTCGCCTTCCGTCGCGCCGTCAAGGTCGCCTTCCAGGCTGTCCGCAAGCCCATCGAGGGCACGATCCTCACGGTCCTGCGCGATGTCTCGACCAAGGCCGATGAGTGCGAGAAGAAGAAGTTCTCGGCTGAGGATGCGCTCGATGCCATCGTCGTCGAGGCGTACCAGTCCGTCGCCCGCACACCCGATCTGTTGCCCGTTCTGAAGGAGAACGGCGTGGTCGACTCCGGCGCCTTTGGCTTTGCCATTTTTCTCGAGAACTTTGTGGCTGCCGCTCTTGGTCGTAGCACCGTGGTCGAGGATTTCTCCGCTACGTTTGACTCCGCCGGCTCTGCCCGCGATGCCGCTCTTGGCCGTGTTGAGATCGAGGCTAACGACGACTGGGAGGGCTCGGAGTTCCGCTACTGCAACGAGTTCCTCTTTAAGGCCGACGCCCCGTTTGACGAGGACGAGTGCCTTAAGTTCCTAGGCTCCATGGGCGACTGTGAGCTGCTCGTGGGCGCCTATCCCGACTACAAGATCCATGTGCACTCCAACACCCCCAACCTGGTGCTCGAGCACATGCTGCAGCTCGGTCAGATCTATGAGGTCTTTATCCACAACATGGAGATGGAGGCCCACGACCGTACCGCCAAGATTCACGAGGACCAGGAGAAGGCCGCCGAGCCCGCGAAGGCCCTGGGCTTTGTCGCCGTTGCCGCCGGTTCCGGCGAGGCCGACATCCTTAAGTCCCTCGGCGTCGACGTGATCGTGTCGGGTGGCCAGACCATGAACCCCTCGACTGCAGACCTGTTGGGCGCCGTTGACCAGGTCAACGCGACCTCGGTTATCATCCTGCCCAATAACGGCAACATCCGCATGGCTGCCGAGGCCGCAGCCTCTGCCTGCACCGACAAGAAGGTCGCCGTCGTTCCCACCAAGACCGTTCCGCAGGCCTTCTCCGCGCTGTTCGCGGTCCTGCCCGATTCCGAGCTCGAGGACGCCGTCGCCGCCATGGTCGACGCCATCAGCGAGGTCCGCGATGGCGAGGTCACCCGCGCCGTGCGCGATTCCAGCGCCTCTGACGGCTCTCCGATTCACTCCGGTGACGTCATGGGTATCATCGCCGGCTCCATCGACGTGGTCGGCTCCGACGTGAAACAGGTCACGCTCGACTGCATCAACCGCATGCAGGAGGAAGAGGAGGGCGACGCGCTGACGATTCTGGCCGGCGAGGAGCTGTCCGATGAGGCCTTCCAGGAGATCGTCGACGCTATCGAGGAGGCTCAGCCCGATCTTGAGATTGACGCCCATCGTGGCGAGCAGCCGCTCTATCCCGTGATCTTCTCGATCGAGTAGGCAACTGTCCATGTCCGAGCTGTGCTCCGTGCCGCGCGTCTCGGAGCGCTTTGCCCAGAGCAATGCGCTCGACGAGGATATCGCGCGACTTAAATATGTTTCGGGTAAACGTGAGGAGGCCCTTCGCCGTCTGGGAATTCGGACGGTGGGGGACCTCCTTCTCCATATCCCTCATCGATACCTGGACTTTACGCGCTCCTGGTCCATCGAGATGGCGCCCATCGGTACCGTGTGCACCATCATCGCCACGGTCGACCGTATCGTCCAAAAGCAGCCGCGTCCGCGCATGCAGGTGACCGAGGTCTCACTCGTTGACGAGACGGGCGTGCTACAGGTCGCCTTTTTCCGCCAGCCCTGGATTGCCCAGCAGCTTAAACAGGGCGACCGCCTGGCCGTGATGGGTAAGGTCGAGTTTGCCTACGGTTTTAAGCAGATGGCCTCGCCGCACTTTGAAAAGCTTGAGGAAGGGCGCGCCGCGGGCACTATCCTGCCGGTCCATTACGTGAGTGATGGCGTGAGCCAGGCGTGGATGCGCCGCATCGTAAGTGGCGCGCTCGAGGTTGTCGGCAATCCCTTCGACCCGATTCCCGCACGCTTACGCGTCAAGCGCCGCCTGATGAGCAATGCCCGTGCGCTTCGATCGATCCACTTTCCCTCGAGCATGGCTGAGCGCGATATCGCGCGCGCACGGCTTGCCTACGAGGAGTGCCTCTACCTGCAGCTGGCGCTGCGCCTGCGCAACGACGGCGGCCTGGTCGATGTGGTGCCCTATGCCCACGCCGCGGGCGAGCACCTGGCCGCGCTCAAGCAGGCCCTGCCGTTTTCGCTGAGCGACGAGCAGGAGGCCGCGTTCCAAGATATCCTGCTCGATATGTGCGATGGCGGGCGCGTGATGAACCGCCTGCTGCTGGGCGATGTCGGTACCGGCAAGACCGCCGTTGCCGCCTGCGCGCTGGCTGTGGCTGCCGATAGCGGCACGCAGGCCTGCGTTATGGCGCCCACGGGCGTGCTGGCGCGTCAATATGCCGATAAGACCGGTCCTCTGCTCTCGCAGGCTGGCATGACCTGGGCGCTCCTGACGGGCGCCACGCCGGCGGCCGAGCGCGAGCAGATCCATTCCCAGCTGGAATCGGGCGAGCTCGATGTCCTCTTTGGTACCCACGCGGTGCTTTCGGATAACGTGGCGTTTAAGCATCTGTCGCTCGTGGTCATCGATGAGCAGCACCGGTTTGGCGTCGGCCAACGTAACGCCCTGCGCGCTAAGGGCCCGGGTGCCGATCTGCTCGTTATGACGGCAACGCCCATCCCGCGTACGCTGGCGCTTTCGGTCTACGGCGATCTGGACACGAGCATCATCCGCCATCGGCCCGTCCCTGGCGCTGGCGTGACGACACGCGTACTCACCGAGTCGAGCCGCGACCTTGCCTATGGCGCCATCCGCGAGGCGCATGAAAAGGGTCAGCAAGCCTACGTGATTTGCCCGCTCGTGGAGCCGAGTGACTCGGCCGATGAGTTGGAGGACGTTCCCGGTATCGCCCGCGACGACGAGGGCCGCGTGGCGGTCCCCGTGCCGCTGCACGATACAGCGACCGAGCTCGACCGACTGCGCCTGGCGTTGCCGGGTCTTGCCATCGAGCGCCTTCACGGCCGCATGCCAGCGGGGGAGAAGGACCAGGTTATCGATGCCTTCAAGCGTGGCGAGATCGACGTTCTCGTCTCGACTACGGTGGTCGAGGTGGGCGTCGACGTGCCCAATGCCACCGTCATGGTCATCGAGAATGGCGAGCGCTTTGGGTTGGCGGCCTTGCACCAGCTGCGCGGGCGCGTGGGCCGCGGCAGCGTGTCGGGTACGTGCCTGGTCATGACGCACTCCAAGGGCAATGGCGGCGCGTCGGCGGCACAAGACCGCCTCCAGTCGCTCGAGAAGACCTCGGATGGCTTTACGCTCGCCCAGATGGATCTGCGTTTGCGCCACGAGGGCGAGATTCTTGGCTACCGTCAGCATGGCGGCGTGACCCTGCGCTTTGTCGACCTGGATGCCGACGAGGAATTGATCGAATGGGCCCATTTGGACGCGGTCGAGCTCTTGCGGTATGCTTGCAACCTTGACTCTGTGGCGACGCGCCCCCTACGCGATGCGGTCGCCATGCGGTATCGACATATCTTTAAGGAGGTCAGCGGAGGATGAGAATCATCGGCGGCGAATGGCGCGGTCGTAAGATCGAGGAGCCCCGTGGTCGCGATGTCACCCGCCCCACGACCGATCGTGTGCGCGAGGCATGCGCATCTATGGTCATGTCGGCATTCGACTTCGATCTGGACGAGGTCCGCGTGCTGGACGCCTTTGGCGGCTCCGGCGCTTTGGGTATCGAGATACTCTCGCGTGGCGCCCGCTCGCTCGCGACGTTCGAGATCGATCGGAACGCCGCGCGGCTCATTACCAAGAATATCGAGTCGCTCTGCCGTGACCGTGCGCGTTGGCGCGTGGTCACGGGCGACATGCTGGCGAGCGCCTCGCGCGGTCGTGTACCGGGCGGCCCCTTTGATCTGGTCCTGCTCGACCCGCCCTATGCTTTTGGTGCCGAGCCGGTCGAGGAACTGCTGCAGAACCTGGCTCAGCAGGGTCTGCTTGCACCTGGCGCTTATGCCCTGTTTGAGCATGCCGCCGCCGATGCGGGCGCGCATCCGGCAGGCTTTGAGATCGTGCGCGAGAAGCGCTACGGCATTACCTCGGTCGACCTGCTTCGTTGGGTCGGCGATGACGATGGTGAGGGCGATAGCGCCTGCACCGATGCTGACAACAACGATGTCACGACGGTTCAGGAGGACGCCCATGAGTGACACCATCAACCGCGTGATCGTCCCGGGCACCTTCGATCCCATCACGTTTGGCCATATCGACGTGATCCGCCGCGCCCGCCGCATCTTTCCCAGCGTGATCGTCGCTGTTGCCGAGTCGCAGGGTAAAAACGGTGTGGGCACCACGTTTATGCTCGATGAGCGCGTGGCGCTGGCCCGCGAGGCGCTCGGTAATATCGACGGCGTCGAAGTCCTGCCCTTTACCGGCCTCTTGGTCGACTTCGCTCGTGAGCAGGGTGCGGGGGCCGTGGTCAAGGGCCTGCGCGCCATGACCGACTTTGAGTATGAGCTGCAGCAGGCCGACCTCAATTATCGCTTGGATAGCGAGCTGGAGTCCATCTTTGTCATGAGTGCTCCGCAGTACGGTTACATCTCGAGCTCGGTCGTTCGCCAGATCGCCTCGCTCGGCAGCGATGTATCGACGTTTGTGCCGCCCAACGTGGTCGAAGCGCTCAGACATCGCTTTTCGTGACGTTTTTTATTGCCTGGTGGCATGTGGTAAACTAGCACGATGATATGTTACCTATGAAAGGAGACCGGATGCCGGGCGAGAATTTTCCTGGCGATAGGATCGTCAGCTTGGTCGATGAGCTCGAAGGGCTGATCGAGGAAGCCAAGCCGCCTTTCGGCAAGAACGCTCAGTTCAAGGTCATCGACGCCGACGTGTTCTTCAACATCCTCGACGAGATCCGCATGAGCTATCCCGAGGAGTGGCAGAAGTCCCGCCGTATCCTTAAGGAGCGCGAGGAGCTTATGGCTTCCGCCGCCGCTCAGGCCGATTCCATCATCGCCGACGCTCAGCAGCAGGCCCTCACCATTGCCGGTGAGCAGGAGATCGTCCGTCTTGCGCAGCAGCAGGCCGACGACATCCGCGATCGTGCCCAGCAGTACGAGCGCGAGACGCGTTATGCTGCCGAGGACTACGCAGAGCAGGTCTTTACGCACCTGGAGGAGAACCTCAAGAGCCTGACCGGCACCGTTACCCGTTGCCGTCAGCAGCTCAACGAGGGTGCCGCCCAACAGAATGGTCAGTGGTAATGGCTGAGTTCCCGAGCGTTACCGTCGATCTTTCCGAGCAGCTCGAGTTTCCTGGAGATTCGTATCCGCTGACCGGTAAGGTCGATGTCGCCACCTACACGGTGGGCGAGAAGGAGTACCAGCTACAGGACGGCATCGACTACGACGTTGTCTTTACCAATGCCGGTACCGGTGTCTTGCTCACGGGCATGGTTCGCGCGCACGCCACCGGCGAGTGCGACCGTTGCCTGGAGCCCGCCTCGTTTGATATCGCCGGCGAGATCGAGGAGTTTTATCTCTTTGAGGAGCCCGAGGATCCCGAGGCCTACGAAGACGGCTACGAGCTCCTGGGCGAGGATCGCATCGTCGATCTGGGAGAGCCCATCAACGACGCGGTCGTCATGGACACGCCGTTCGTTGTCCTGTGCAAGCCCGATTGCCGCGGCCTTTGCCCCACTTGCGGTTGCAATCTCAACGTCGAGCAATGCGATTGCGCCGCCCAGGCAGAGGCAGAATGGGCCGCTGCCACGGAAAATCCATTTGCAGCATTGAAGAATCTCAAGCTCGATGAGTAAAACTGTGGTAGTATCGCTTCTTGCGCGTAATCGCCACACTGGATAGTTCATAAGGAAGGTCACTATGCCCGTACCTAAACAAAAGCAGGGTCGTATCCGCACTCACACCCGTCGTTCCGCCAACATGAAGATCTCGGCTGCGGCTCAGTCCACGTGCCCCCGTTGCGGCGCTGTCAAGCTTCCGCACCACGTGTGCCCCAGCTGCGGTTTCTACAAGGACCGCGAGGTTATCGTTACCGAGTAACGGTATACTCTGGATGCGATGCCGTTCCAAATGGAACCACAATGGCCGGCTCAATGAGTCGGCCATTTTTGTATAAGGAGCATGTATATGAGTAACGTTCGCGTTTGTGTAGACGTTGTGGGCGGAGACGAGAAACCTCAGGTCGTTCTCGATGGTATCGAGGCTGCGCTTGCCGCCGATCCCGATATCGAGGTCTTGGCAGCTGGCCCCGCCGAAATCGTCAATCCCTTTGCAGCTTCCCACGCACGTGTTGAGGCCCTTGAGGCGCCCGACGTTATCGCCATGGATGACGATCCCATTCGCGCCGTGATGACCAAGCGTAAGTCGTCGATCGTGCTTTCTTGCCGCGCCATTAAGAAGGGCAACGCGGATGCGTTCTTCTCCGCCGGCTCGACCGGTGCCATGACCGCCGCTGCCACCGCCTACGTGACGCCGTTTAGGTATCAGGCCGAAGGCAAGAAGCAGCCGGTGCGCCCCTGTCTGACCAATGCGCTGCCCAATCGCGCCGGCGGTCTGACGGTGCTGTGCGATATGGGCGCCAACCCCGATGTCGAGGTCGATGACATGGTGCGTTTTGCTCAGATGGGTAGCGCCTATGCTCGCGTCGTCCTGGGCATCGAGCATCCCCGCGTGGGCCTGCTTGCCAACGGCACCGAGGACGAGAAGGGCTCCAACTTTACCAAGGCCTGCTTCCCGGCCATGAAAGCCGCCGTTCCCGGCTTTGTTGGTAACTGCGAGGGCACTGACCTCACCTCAGGCAACTTCGATGTCGTCGTTGCCGATGGTATGTCGGGCAATATCGCTCTCAAAGCTACCGAGGGCGCTGCCAAGTTTTTGCTGCAGGAGCTCAAGGGCGCCTTTATGGCCTCGCTCGGCACCAAGATCGCCGCACTGCTCATTAAAAAGCAGATGCGCGAGATAAAGGCCAAGCTCTCCGGCGACGCCAAGGGCGGCGCGATTCTTTTGGGCCTGCGCGGCGTGGTCCTGATCGGCCATGGCGCTACCTCGGTCGAGGCTGTTAAAAACGGTACGCTCGCGGCGGCCGAAGCCGTGCGCGCCGGGCTGGTCGAGAATGTCGCCAACTCTATGGACGGTATCGTTTTATAAGAGCGAGTTAGAGCGCTGTTATGTGCTTCGCGGCGCACGTCGTGGGGTAGAATCAGAACCGTGTCTTGGTACCGCCCGGGCGGTACCATTCTTTTGGTATTCATGCACTATGAGAGGAAGCGCTATGGACCGCTCCGAAATCTTCGACAAGATCGCCGAGGTCGCTGCTGACGTTCTGGGCGTCGATGTTGCCGAAATTAGCGAGGAGACCACCTTTGACGACCTCGATGCCAACTCGCTTGAGCGCCTGCAGCTGGTTACGGCTATCGAGGACGAGTTCAACCTCGAGATCGATGACGAGACCCTGCTCTCGCTCAACTCTGTCGCCGACGCCGTCGACGCTATCGAAGCTGCCAAGGAGGCCTAAGTCTTGGCTTTATCCGAACGACTTACGCGCGCCCAGGAAATCCTGGGCCACGAGTTCAACAATAAGGTGCTGCTGCGCGCGGCGCTTACGCATCCCTCGGCAGTCGAGGGCCAGCCGGTTTCTGCCAGCTATGAGCGCCTTGAGTTCTTGGGCGATTCCATTTTGGGCGCTGTGGTCGCACGCTCCCTGTTTGAGTCCTATCCGGAGTTTGACGAGGGTAAGCTCACGCGCCTGAAGGTGTCGCTTGTCTCGGGCGCTACGCTGTCCGAGGTTTCTCACGAGCTGGGCATCGACGACATCATCATCTTTGGTGCCTCCGAGACCGGTACCGGTGCGCGCGGCCTGCATTCGGCCCTCGAGAACGTCTATGAGTCGCTCGTGGGCGCGCTGTACCTGGATGCCGGCTGGGATGCCGCGGCGGAGTTCATTCACCGTACGCTTAAGCCGCATTTGGCTTCCGAGCGTGCCGAGCATCCTGCAAACCCCAAGTCGTTTTTGCAGGAGTGCGTGCAAGCCGACGGTCACGAGCCCCCGGCGTATAAGCTCGTTGGCTCCGAGGGCCCGGCGCATGCGCCCACCTTTACCGCCGTGGTGTTGATCGATGGTATTCGTCAGGGTCGCGGCTCCGGCTCCTCAAAGAAGGAAGCCGAGGGAGCCGCTGCACTCGAGGCACTTGACCGCATGGGCTACACCACCAACGGCGTGATTCTCAACAAGAAGCCTGTTTAAGCGAGGAACCGTGTATCTCAAGTCCCTCACGCTCAAGGGGTTCAAGTCGTTTGCCGACCGCGCCCATATGACGTTTGAGCCGGGCCTGACCGTCATCGTCGGTCCAAACGGCTCGGGAAAATCGAACATCTCTGACTCGATTTTGTGGGTCCTGGGCGAGCAGAGCGCCAAGCAGCTGCGCGGCCAGGCCATGGAGGATGTCATCTTCTCGGGCTCATCAGCGCGCAAGCCGGTGGGTGTCGCCGAGGTTACGCTGGTGCTCGATAACTCGGACCATATGCTGCCCGTCGACTTTGACGAAGTCGCCATCACCCGTCGCATGTATCGCTCGGGCGAGAGCGAGTACCTCATCAACTCGAGTCCGTGCCGCCTGATGGACATTCAGGACATCCTGCACGATTCGGGCCTGGGTAAGGATACGCATTCCATCATCAGCCAGGGCAAGCTCGACGCCATTTTGCAGAGCCGCCCCGAGGAGCGCCGCGCCCTCATCGAGGAGGCCGCCGGCATCTCCAAGCACAAGCGCCGCAAGGAGCGTGCGCTCAAAAAGATTAAGTCGATGGACGAGCACCTGACGCGTGCCCGCGACATCAATAAGGAAATCGCCCGTCAGCTGCGACCGTTGGAGCGTCAGGTCGATCGCGCGCGCAAGTACAAAGAGCTGTCCTCGCGCGCGAACGAGCTTACGCAGATGCTAGCCGTCGACGAGCTGCGTTCGCTGCAGTCGCAATGGAACGACCTGGAGAGTCGCTCCAAGGAGGGCGCTGCCGAGCTGGAGCTTGCGCAGTACCGCATGGGCGAAAAGGAGCGCGAGCTCGAGAAGCTCCAGGTCATGCTCGAGGAAAAAGGCCTGTTTGTGGGCGACCTGGGCGAGCAGCGCCGCCATATGCAAGACGTGGTCGGCCGCATTAACTCTGACATGCGCCTGCTCGAGGAAAAGGGTCACAACATGGTGTCGCGCCTGTCTGACATGCGCGGGCAGATTTCGAGCTCCGAGCATCAGCGTCGTCGCGTGGTCGAGGAGCTCGAGGACGCGCGTGCGCAGCTTGAGGAAGTGACCGGTGCGCATATGCAGGCCCAGGAGGACGTTGACGCCGCTGGTCCTGCCGCCGCTGAGCTCCACGAGCGTCGCGTTGCGCTCGACAATCAGATTTCGCAGCTCACGCGTGAGCAGCGCGATGTGCAGCGTGTGGCCGATAACGCCGCGCTCGAGCTCGCCAAGGTGAAGGACTCGCTGAGCAATGCCGAGGTCGAGGACAACATGTATGCCTCGCGCCTGGAGCAGATCGACGAGCAGCTCGAGGAGGTCACGGCCTCGCTCGAGAGCCGTCGCGACCGCGCCGAGGAGCTTGAGGGCGCTCTTGAGGAAGCGCGCCAGGCTCAGGTCGATGCGCGTGAGGCCACCGAGACGGCACGCGCGGCCCTGAAGGACCTGCGTGCCCGCGAGAGCGAGGCGCGCAACAAGTTGTCCGAGGTGCGCTCGGAGCTTTCCAGCCAAAAGAAACTCGATGCCCGCATGGCCGACAGCTCGCCGCTCGTGAGCCGTCTGGTGGGTGCGCTGGGCGACGATGTCTCGGGTCGTCTGGGCGACGTGCTCGAGGCCCCGCGCGAGCTTGAGGGCCTGGTGGAGCAACTGCTTGCCGGCGATATCGATGCGCTGCTGTTCGACGATACGTCCGCGCTTGAGCGTGCCGGTCGTGCTGCTCTGGACCAGAAGAAGGCCTCGGGCGAAGCACTGCTGGTGGCGCGCGGCGTGAGCGGCTCTACCGCCGCTGGGGGCGCTGCCGGTACCCGTCTGGTTGATCGTCTGTCCGTGCGCGCAGGCTACGGACCCGTCGTCGAGGCGCTGCTCGGCGGCTATTACGTGCTCGATGACTTGGCTGCCGCGCTGTCTGCGCCTGTCGTTGACGGTGTGATTTACGTGACCCCCGATGGCGCCCGCGTCGCCTGCGGCGGCCTGGTGCGCGTGGGGCTTGATGCCGGCGAGGCTTCGGGTGCCTTGGAGCGCAAGCGCCGCATCCGTGAGCTCGAGGGCCTGGAACCCGATCTGGCTGCCATCTTTGAGCATGCTTCGGACCAAGTCGTTGAGGCCAACGCTGCCGTCGAGGAGGCTCGTGCCGCCGAGGGCGATGCCGCCGGTGAGATCGCCCGTCTTGAGGGCGAGCGCCGCTCGCTGCTTTCCGAGATCGGCCGCTTGGAGCAAAGCGCCAACAATGCCGAGGTCGAGCGCGTGCGCATCTCCAAGCGCCGCGAGCAGGCTGCCGAGGCCGTTCGTGCCGCGCGCCCGCGCGTTGACGAGCTCACCCGTTCGCGTGACGAGGCCCGCGCGCAGGCAAGCGATCTGGGCTTGCAGATTGCCGAAGCCAACGACGAGCTCGATCGCGTGCGCCGTGACGATTCCGAGGCAGCCGGCAAGCTCGCCGATGCCAAGGTCCGACTGGCCCAGACGAGCGAGCGTCTGCGCTCGCTGAAGGGCCGTGTGCCCGACCTGGAGCATCGCCTGGAGGGCATCGACCGCCGTATCCGCGGAACACGCCAGGCCTCGCGCTCGCTCGAGCTGCTGCGCCTGCGCGTCGACCCCATGCACGAGCGTTATTCGGCCCTGCTGGAGCGCGCGTCGGATTGGGCCGCGCGTCTGCGTGACCAGGCTTCGCTCGAGGAGGCGGATTCGGCCTCGCTCAAGAAGACCATTGAAGACGCCAAGGCCGAGGTCTCCCGCGCCAAGGAGCGGGTCGATGCCGCCACGGCGACGCAAAACGAGTTCAAGGTCGCACGCGGCAAGCTCGAGGTGCAGGTAGAGGCGGCCATCAAGGCCATTACCGCCGATGGCACCACGGTGCTCGAGGAAGCGCTCATGCTTCCTGCTCCCACCGACCGCGATGCCGCCGAGCGTGAGCTTAACCAGCTCGTGCGCCAGATCAACAACCTGGGCCCTGTGAACCAGGTTGCCATGGAGGAGTACGAGCAGCTCAAGCGCCGCGCCGATTATATCGAGGAGCAGCTGGCCGATCTGGAGAGCGCGCGCAAGGCGCTCACCAAGATCACCGTGGCCATCGACCGCAAGATGCGTAAGGCCTTCCTGGTGACCTTCGAGAAGGTCGATGCGAACTTCCGCGAGATCTTCGCCATGCTGTTCCCGGGCGGTCAGGCGCATCTGGAGATGACCGACCCTGAGCATCCGGCCGAGACGGGCATCGAGGTCGTGGCGCAACCGCGTGGCAAGCGCATCACCAAGATGATGCTCATGTCGGGCGGCGAGAAGAGCCTGACGGCGCTCGCCTTGCTCTTTGCTGTCTATCGCACGCGTACGGTGCCGTTCTATGTGCTGGACGAGGTCGAGGCGGCGCTCGATGACGCCAACCTGTC
The DNA here is from genome assembly GCA_902479135.1 of uncultured Collinsella sp. Taxonomy (GTDB): domain Bacteria; phylum Actinomycetota; class Coriobacteriia; order Coriobacteriales; family Coriobacteriaceae; genus Collinsella. The sequence continues at coordinate 44,174 of CABSNU010000012.1, forward strand.
CAAGCTCATCGGCGCACTCGACGTGTTGCGTTCCGATACGCAGCTCTTGGTTATCTCGCATCAGCGCCGTACTATGGAGGACGCTGACGTCCTCTACGGCGTCTCGATGCAAGCCGACGGCGTCAGTCGCGTCGTCTCGCAAAAACTCGATCGCGAAACCGGAAAGGTCGTGAATGCATAATGGGATTCTTCGATGCTCTCTCGCGCGGACTTGAGCGCAGCCGCGAGGCCCTCAACGAGGTCTTCTACTTTGGCGGTGAGGTCGACGAGGATTTTTGGGAGGACCTGGAGGACACCCTCGTAATGGGTGACATGGGCGCCGAGGTCGCTATCAAGGTCTCCGATGACCTGCGCGATGCCGCGGCCAAGAAGAACCTCAAGACCGCTCCGCAGCTTCGCCGCGCCCTGGCCGAGCAGCTTGAGCAGCACTTTGTGCCCATCGAGCGAGATCCGTTCTCCGATACGCCGAGCTGCGTGCTGTTTGTGGGCATTAACGGTGCCGGCAAGACCACGACGGTCGGTAAGATCGCGAGCGCCATGGCTGCCCGCGGCAAGAACGTGGTGATCGGTTCGGCCGACACCTTCCGCGCCGCCGCCATCGAGCAGCTTGATGTGTGGGGCCAGCGCGCTGGCGTCCCCGTCATCAAGCGCGACCGCGGCTCCGACCCGGCAAGTGTTTGCTACGACGTGCTCGACGAGGCCGACAAGCGCGGCAGCGACCTGGTGCTTATCGATACCGCCGGCCGTCTACACACGAGCCCTGAGCTCATGCGCGAGCTTGCCAAGGTGGTCAATGTGACCCGTAAGCGCGCCGCCAATATGGCCGCCGGTCCCATGCCGGTTTCGGTCGTGCTTGTGATCGACGCCGCGACGGGCCAAAACGGTCTGAACCAGGCGCTCGAGTTTAACGAGGCGCTGGGCCTGGACGGTATTATCATGACTAAGCTCGACGGCACGGCTAAGGGCGGCATCGCCATGGCCGTGGCCGAGAAGCTCAAGCTCCCGATCCTGCGCATCGGCGTGGGCGAGCAGGTCGATGACCTGCAGGAGTTCAATGCCAAAGATTTCTGCCGCGCCCTGGTGGGCGAGTCCAATTAAGGAGTGACTAGTGTTTGATTCCCTGAGCGATCGCCTCAACGACACATTTGACCGCCTGCGCGGCAAGGGCAAGCTGACCGAGGCCGATATTACTTCGGCCATGCGCGATATTCGCATGGCGCTGCTCGAGGCCGACGTTAACTTTAAGGTTGTCAAGGAGTTCGTCGCCAAGACTAAGGAGCGCTGCATGACCGCAGAGGTCATGGAGTCGCTCTCTCCGGCGCAAAACGTCGTCAAGATCGTGCTCGACGAGCTTACCGAGATGCTCGGCTCCACCGAGAGCAAGCTCGTCTTTAGCAACCGTATTCCCAATGTCATCATGCTCGTGGGCCTGCAGGGCTCCGGTAAGACCACGGCTGCCGTAAAGCTTGCCTACCTGCTCAAGAAGCAGGGCCGCTCGCCGCTGCTCGCCGCGTGCGACGTCTACCGTCCCGCTGCTGCCGACCAGCTGGCCACGCTCGGTGGCGAGATCGGCGTGCCGGTCTTCCGCGGTGACGGCGAGCACCCGGTCGACATCGCCAAGGGCGCCATTCAGGAGGCCGTCGACCACCTGCGCGACGTGGTCATCGTCGATACCGCCGGTCGTTTGCAGATCGACGAACAGATGATGCAGGAAGCCGTGGACATTAAGAAGGCCGTCAAGCCCGATCAGGTGCTGATGGTCGTCGATGCCATGACCGGCCAGGATATCGTCAACGTCGTCTCGACCTTTGCCGAGCGAACCGACTTTGACGGCGTGATCATCTCCAAGCTCGACGGCGATGCCCGTGGCGGCGGCGCGCTTTCCGTGCGCCAGGTGACCGGTAAGCCCATCAAGTTCGTGAGCATGGGCGAGAAACCCGATTCGCTGGAGCCGTTCTATCCCGATCGTATGGCCAAGCGCATTCTGGGCATGGGCGACGTCGTCGGCATCATCGAGAAGGCCCAGGAGGCCGCCGATGCCGAGCAGCTCGAGGCTGCCGAGCGCATGCTGCGCGAGGGCTTCACCATGAACGACATGCTCGACCAGATGAAGGCCGTCAAGAAGATGGGCGGTATGAAGGGCATCCTGGGCATGCTCCCCGGTGGCCAGCGTGCGCTCAACCAGATGGGCGGTAATCTGGACGAGGGCATCTTCGATAAGAACGAGGCCATCATCATGTCGATGACCAAGGAGGAGCGCCTGCGCCCCTCCATCATCAACGGTCAGCGCCGTGCCCGCATTGCCAAGGGTGCCGGTGTGACCCCCACTGAGGTCAACAGCCTTATGAAGCAGTGGGGCGAGATGAACAAGATGATGGGCCGCATGCGCACGATGGCCAATCAGGCACAGGCTGGTGGCAAGAAGGGCAAAAAGGGTAAGAAGGGCAAGAAGATGCGCATGCCCAATATTCCCGGTCTGGATGCCATGGGTCTGGGCGGCATGGGCGGCTTGGGAACGGGCGGCCCCAAGTCTGATATGGATCTGCTGCGCCAGATGGAAGCGCAGATGCGCAATAAGAAGTAACGACTGGTTGAGTCGTGTATGGCGAAGGCCGCCTGGATCGTATTCCAGGCGGCCTTCGCCGTTCGTTTGCAGGTTGTTGTACGCGTGGGAGCGTGCTGGCGGCAGGGTATTTGCCGCTAGTGGCAGCCGCAACCCTCGTGGCCCTTGTACTCGTGATGGCCGTGGCAGCCGCAGGACTCGCCATGCTCATGGGCGTGCTCGTGGTCGTGACCATGGCAGTCGCAGGTGGCCTCGCCGGTCTGCGCGAGCGTGCCCGCGATAAGGGCCTCGACGCAGGCGTCGCAGCTGCCCTGGGCGCCCGCGTAGACCGTGATGCCGGCCTGGGTGAGCGCGTTGATGGCGCCGCCGCCGATACCGCCGCAGATGAGCGTGTCGACGCCGCCGTTGGCAAGCAGGCCCGCCAATGCGCCGTGACCGGTGCCGCCGGTGCCCACGACCTGTTCGTTGAGCACCTTGCCATCCTGGATGTCGTAGATCTTGAACTGCTCACTACGGCCAAAGTGCATAAAGATGTTGCCGTTGTCGTACGTCGTTGCCACCCTCATGGCGCCGACCTCCTTTGCTGGCCATGCGGCCGTCGTTGCGGTGATGGGGGAGTACGCGATAGTGCCGCCCTCGATGACGAGCGCCCGCCCGTTGACCAGCGCGTTTGCCACCTTGCGATGTGCGCGGCTGCAGATGGCCGCCACGGTGGCGCGGGCGATGCCCATTTGCTGGGCGACAGCCTCCTGATTGAGGCCTTCCAGGTCGCACAGGCGCAGGACTTCGAGCTCATCGACCGTCATGTCGATCGCGTCTCCGCTGGCCAGGCCATCGGGGGTAAAGCCACGATATTCGGGGATGATCCCAACGCGGCGCAATTTTTCGCGTCTTCCTGCCATACACTCTCCAAATCTGACATATGTCAACAATAGAATAGCGAACGTGCGGATTTGCGCAAGGAATTTCTGGCATATGTCAGAAAATGAGGGCTTATGTTTGGGCTGTGGGGCCGCGTGCGTCTGGGCTACAATAAAAATTGCTTATAGGCGACTGACAGGAGGGTCAATGAGCAAGGCTGATCAACAGTTTGTATCCATGTGCCGCGATATTCTGGACCATGGCACCACCACCGAGGGCCAAAAGGTCCGTCCGGTGTGGGAGGATGGCACCCCTGCCTATACCATTAAAAACTTTGGTGTCACGGCGCGCTATGATCTGCGCGAGGAGTTCCCCGCGCTCACCCTGCGTCGTACGGCGCTTAAGTCTGCCATGGACGAGATTCTGTGGATCTATCAAAAGAAGTCCAATAACGTGCATGACCTCAACAGCCATATCTGGGATGAGTGGGCCGATGAGACCGGTTCCATCGGTAAAGCCTACGGCTATCAGATTGGTCAGAAGAGCCATTACGCCGAGGGCGACTTCGACCAGATGGACCGTGTACTGTACGACCTTAAGCACACGCCGTATAGTCGCCGCATTATGACCAATACGTACGTGTTTAGCGATCTGTCCGAGATGCACCTTTATCCATGCGCCTATAGCGTGACCTATAACGTGACGCAGCGTCCTCAGGACGACAAGCCGACGCTCAACATGATTCTCAACCAGCGCAGCCAGGACATTTTGGCCGCGAACAACTGGAACGTGTGCCAGTACGCCATTTTGCTGATGATGGTCGCGCAGTCGGTCGATATGATTCCCGGTGAGCTGCTGCACGTGATCGCCGACGCCCATATCTATGATCGTCATGTCGATATCGTCCGCGAGCTTATCGAGCGTCCGCAGTTTGCGGCACCCAAGGTAACGCTCAACCCCGATGTGCATGACTTCTATGCGTTTACGACCGATGACCTGATCGTCGAGGGCTATGAGCACGGCCCTCAGGTCAAGAACATCCCCATTGCGGTGTAGGTGACGCGCATGACGTGTAAGCTTTCTGCCATCGTCGCCGTGTGTGACGACTGGGGTATTGGCTGCGAGGGCGATATGGTGGTGTCCAATCGCGCCGATATGCGCCATTTTGTGGCCTGCACCAAGGGCTGCCCGGTTATCATGGGACGCAAGACGCTGCTGAGTTTTCCCGGCGGGCGTCCGCTCAAGAACCGCCGCAATATCGTGCTTACGCGCGATATAGGCTTTACCCGCGAGGGCGTCGACGTGGTGCATAGCGTTGACGAAGCGCTCGCTGCGGTTGCCGATGAGCCCGTTGCCTGGGTGATCGGTGGCGGCGATGTCTATCGGCAGTTTTTGCCGTACTGCGTGGAGGCCGAGGTCACTCATAACCACTGCGTCCATCCCGTGGACACGTACTTTCCCGACTTGGACGCCGATCCCGCGTGGGAGATTGCGCAGCGTAGCGAGGTCGCGACGATTGCCGCCGGTGAGGGTGACGAGGGCGTCGATTATGAGTTCGTGACGTATCATCGCGTTGAGGCGTAAATCGTCTGGCGTGAACGGTATCATCGGGTTGATTGAATGCATGGGGCGGCGCTTAGCGTCGCCTCGTTTGGTATAGATGTGCTGTAAAGAAGGGTGCGGGCTGGCTGCTATGACTGATGCCGTTGAGGTTCTGCGAATTGATTCGCTCGATGACGAGCGGCTCGATGCCTATGTGCGACTGACCGAGCGTGAGCTTCGCTGCGTGCTGGAGCCGCAGAAGGGCATTTTTATCGCTGAGAGTGCCAAGGTCATCGAGCGTGCGGTTCGCGCCGGATATGAGCCGGTGAGCTTTCTTTTGGGCGAGCGCTGGCTCGACCAGATGATGCCGCTGTTTGACCAGCTTGTCGTGCGCGAGGGAGCGGGTCCGGTTCCTGTGTTCGTGGCCTCCATGGAGCTCATGGAGCAGTTGACGGGCTTTAACGTGACGCGCGGCGCGCTGGCGGCGTTCCGTCGCCCGCGACAGATTCCGGTTGATGAGTTCTTGGGCGGCGTCGTCGAGGCGGCGGGGGAGCGCCCGGTGCGCGTATGCGTGCTTGAGGGTATTGTCGATCACACCAATGTTGGCGCGATTTTCCGCTCGGCTGCCGCATTGAACGTTGACGGTATTTTGGTCAGCCCGACGTGCTGCGACCCGTTGTACCGTCGCTCGGCCCGCGTGAGCATGGGCACCGTGTTTCAGGTTCCGTGGACGCGTATTGGCAGTGAGGCGCGCGTATGGCCGCATGATGGGCTGGCGGCGCTGCACGATGCCGGCTTTTCGTGTTCCGCCATGGCGTTGACGGATGATTCGGTGTCGTTGGACGATCCCGTGCTGCAAGAGATTGATCGCCTGGCGATCTTTATGGGTACCGAGGGTGCCGGCCTGGGAGCCAAGACCATTGAGGGCTGTGACCGCGCCGTGCGCATTCCGATGGCGCACGGGGTCGATTCGCTCAACGTGGCCGCGGCGAGCGCCGTCGCCTTTTGGCAGCTGTGCCCGCACGTGAGCAATGAGTATCACTACCAGCCGGGTTTGTATCACTAGGCAGATATTTCGCACCGCGCTCTAATTCGGGGTGTTTCGGTCGCCGCCAGTCGGTGCTAAGCTGGTTTTGGCTTTGGTTTTAAATTGCTGTTTTGTTGTTTGACGTATGCGTGTGGGGAGGGCGTGTGGCTAAGAAATCTACGGCTATCGATGTAACGCAGGGTGTTATTTGGCAGCAGCTGCTTTCGCTGTGCGTTCCCATCTTTTTTAGTTCGTTTTTTCAGCAGGCCTACACGCTTATCGGTACCTATATTGTCGGTCAGTTTGGCGGCAAGCTCGCGCTGGGCGGCATTCAAGCCACGATGGTCCTCACCGAGCTCTGCATTGGCTTTTGCGTTGGCGTTGGCGCTGGTTGTGCCGTTATCACGGGTCAGTTTTTTGGCCAGCACGATGATGAGCGTCTGAGCCGTTCGGTCCATACGGCCATGACGCTTGCGCTGGTGGGCGGTATCGTTTTCTCGATTCTTGGCATAGTGTTCGTTGAGCCCATGCTGGTGCTTATGAACACGCCGCATGAACTATTGGCCGAGGGCGTGGCCTATGCTCGCTGTTATTTTGCCGCGATGGTTGCGGCACTGCTGCTTAATATGGGAACCGCACTGCTGCGTGCCGTGGGCGACACACGCGGGCCCGCCGTGATCATTGCCTCTGGCTGCCTGGTTAACGTGGTGCTGGATATCATCTTTGTCGCTGTGTTGCATATGGAGGCGTTGGGCTGTGGCATCGCAGTGGCGCTGACCATTTGCTCCAATGCAACGATGATCGTGTTGCGCATGATGCGCGCTCCGGGTGCATGGCGTCTTTCGCTGTCTAGGCTCGGCATCGATCGCGGTATTTGCAAGAGTATGATCTCGTGTGGTCTGCCACTCGGTTTTCAATCGGCTGCCTATTCGATCTCGAACGTGTTGATCCAGGTGTCGGTTAATTCGTTTGGCGCCGATGTCACGACTGCTTGGGGTCTATCTGGGCGCCTGGATGGCATTATCTGGATGGTTACCGAGGCGCTCGGCGTGTCGATCACCACGTTCTCGGCACAGAACTTTGGCGCGCGCAACTACGAGCGCATGCGCAAGGGCTACCATACGTCGCTCGTGCTGTCGTTTATGCTCATTGGTGGCCTGTCTGCCGTGCTGCTGGTGTTCTCGGGTCCGTTGTCGCGTCTGTTTGTCGACGATGCTTCGATTTCGGCGTACACCACGACGATTCTTCATTTCATCGCGCCGTTCTACGCGATCTTCTCGATTATCGAGAACGCGTCGGGCTCCATTCGCGGCGCCGGTGTGAGTCTGCAGCCTATGATGCTCACCATCTTTGGCACCGTTGTCTTGAGGGTGATCTGGGTGTTTGCGATCATGCCGTTCGATCCGTCGCTTGAGCACCTGCTGCTGGTTTACCCCGTAACCTGGCTCATCACCGCAACCATGTTCACCATCTACCACCACCGCGGCAACTGGCTAGGCCGCGCCACCGCCTAGTCATTGGGGACGTTCTTAAACGACTAGTTCTTGGGGACGTTCTTAAATGACTAGTCGTTTGGGACACTCTTTGCGACACGATTTTCGGGTTTTCATCCAGTTTGTCATGCATGCCCTTGTAAACTGTCAAAACGGGCTCAGCAAATTAGATCGTCCGCGCCTATCAGAAGTTGCCCGGTGGGTTTTTGATGGGAGGGCGATATGCCAAGAACTGGTCGAGTCGTTTCGTTAACGGGCTATAACCATATTATCGCGCGTGGAAATGGCGGCATTTGCATCTTTGAAGACGATGAAGATCGATATCGGATGCTCACTTTGTTCGAGGGCAAGCTTGTCGGTAATGGCATTGGCGTTACAGCATGGTGCCTCATGTCGAATCACTTTCATCTCATGGTTGATGACCCTCATGGGAGAATTTCATCATGCATGAGTGGCATCCTTACCTCGTATGCTAAGTATTTCAATCGCAAAACTGACCGTGTTGGTCATTTGTTTCAGGATCGATTTAAGAACATTCCAGTTGAGAATGATATTCAGGCAATTGCGCTCGCTGACTACATCCATATGAACCCAGTTAAGGCGGGTGTTTCCGCTGTCGATACATATCGCTGGTCTAGCTATCGAGCATATGCGTATGGTTATGACGGATTTGGGTTTTGCGATCCAGGTATAGTGCTGGACCTCGTGGGCGGTTCGCTGGAATATCGGCATTATCTTGATGATAGGCTTGAGAACGCGCCTTATGATGCCGAGCCTCATCCTCGTGTTCTCGACGACAAAGTACTCGAAATCGCAAAACAGATTGCAGCTCCTGTCTCTCTTTCGGATATCAAGGCGATGACTCCAACCGAGCGTAGACCTGTTCTTTGCAAAATGCGCAAATCGGGTCTCACGGTCAATCAAATTGTGAGAGCTGTTGGCCTTGGTCGGGCAACGATCGCAAATGGCACGAGCGGTTGGCGTGATATGTAGGTCGTGGCTTGTTGCTCTTCATCAATAAGACTGTCCCCAATGACTAGTCGTTTAAGAACGTCCCCAATGACTACTCTTCGGATAAATTAGTATTCGATGCCTTGACGGGCTAGGAGGCCTTCGTCGAAGTAATGTTTGATGGGACGCATTTCGGTGACCAGGTCGGCGAGGTCAGCGAGGGGCAGCAGGCCGCGGCCGGTCAGTATGAGCTCTGTGGTGTCGGGTTTCATCGCGATCAGTTTCTCGACATCCTCGCGCGTCACGAAGCCGCGGCGCATGGCCTCGCCGAGTTCGTCCAAAATCAGAACGTCGACCTGTGAGATCTGCTCGCGTGCGAGCTCCATGATCTGTGCGGCGCAGGCCTCGGGCGTGTCACGGTCGGCCTGTACAATGCGCAGTCCCAGGCGCGGTGCGGCATCGTGTTCGGCGCAGTGCAGCTTCTTGGCAAACTGCAGCATAAGTACGTTGAGGACAAATCCCGTGGCGCGCAGCGCGAGCCCCAGCGCAGCCGTCGTCTTGCCCTTGCCGTCGCCCGTATAGTATTTGAACCTAGCCGACTTCCAGTGATGCCATCTCTGTCCTTTCGTGCCTGGCGTCGGTTTATCGCCGTCCGGGTTGGGTATTCTAGAAAGCATTATCAACCCCAATAGATGGAGTTCAAGCAGATGGAGATGGATGACAACAAACGTAGACGGAATATGATCCTCTACGTGCTCATCGCCTTCGTCGTCTACCTCGTGCTCTCGACCGTTCTGTTCCCTAACATCGGTCACACGCAGCAGATTACGAAGACCGATTACTCGACGTTTGTCAAAGCACTCGATAAGAAGAGTGTCGACAAGGTCGAATACAATACCGACGATTACACCATTTATTACACCAAAAAGGGCGAGGACGAGAACATCGCCTACAAGACGACCGGTGTGCCAAACGATGCGGGCTTTACCGATCGCGTGCTCGAATCCGGTGCGTCCCTGGAGTCGGTCGTTCCCGATAAAAACTCGGGTCTGATGACCTACTACCTGCTTACGCTCATCCTTCCCATGGCTATCTTCTTCCTCATCGGTTGGTGGCTCAACCGCCGTATGAAGAAGGCTATGGGCGATGACGGTCCGTCGATGAACTTTGGCGGCGGTGGCTTTGGCGGCGGCGGACTGGGCAAGTCCGGCGCGCGCGTTATCGCCTCTAAGGATGTGGGCGTGACCTTTAAGGACGTCGCCGGCCAGGAAGAGGCCAAGGAATCCCTCAAGGAGGTCGTCGACTTTCTGGAGAAGCCGCAGCGCTACGAGGAAATTGGCGCCAAGCTGCCGCGCGGTGCTCTTCTTGTGGGCCCTCCGGGTACCGGTAAGACCCTGCTTGCCAAGGCTGTTGCCGGCGAGGCGGGCGTGCCGTTCTTTAGCATTTCGGGCTCTGAGTTTGTCGAGATGTTTGTCGGCCGCGGCGCTGCTAAGGTTCGCGATCTGTTTAAGCAGGCGAAGGAAAAGGCCCCGTGCATCGTCTTTATCGACGAGATCGATACCATCGGCAAGAAGCGCGATGGCGGTGGCTTTAGCGGCAACGACGAGCGCGAGCAGACGCTCAACCAGCTGCTGACCGAGATGGACGGCTTCGACAACCACAAGGGTATCGTTGTCCTCGCCGCAACCAACCGTCCCGACAGCCTCGACCCCGCCCTGCTGCGCCCCGGTCGTTTTGACCGCCGCATCCCCGTCGAGCTGCCCGATTTGACCGGACGTAAGAACATCCTCGAGCTCCACGCCAAGAGTGTGAAGACCGAGCCGCCGATCGATCTGACCGCGATTGCCCGCGCCACGCCCGGTGCCTCGGGCGCCGACCTGGCCAACATAATCAACGAGGGCGCCCTGCGAGCCGTCCGTGAGGGTCGCAAGCGTGCCACGCAGGACGATTTTGAAGAGTCGGTTGAGGTCGTCATCGCCGGACAGCAGCGCAAGTCCACGGTGCTGTCCGACCACGAGAAGCAGGTCGTTTCCTACCACGAGATCGGCCATGCCATCGTCGCTGCCCGCCAAAAGGGTTCCGCGCCGGTTACCAAGATCACCATCGTGCCGCGCACGAGCGGTGCTCTTGGCTATACCATGCAGGTCGAGGAGGACGAGCGCTTCCTGACGACACGCCAGGAGGTCTTGGACAAGCTTGCCGTCTACTGCGGCGGTCGCGCGGCCGAGGAGCTCATCTTTGGCGAGATGACGACCGGTGCCGCTAACGATATCGAGCAGGCCACCAAGCTCGCCCGCAACATGGTGACGCGCTTTGGTATGTCCGACGAGTTTGGCATGATGGCGCTCGGTACCGTGCAGAACGCGTATCTCAATCAGGACACGTCGCTCACCTGCGCCCCCGGCACGGCCGAGCGTGTGGACGCGATTGTCGCCAAGCTGATCGAGGACGCGCATGATCGCGCCCTGCAGATCCTCAAGGAGAACAAGTTCAAGCTCCATGAGCTTGCTCGTTATCTGTACAAGAAGGAGACGATCACGGGCGAGGAGTTCATGAATCTCCTCACGCGCGAGAATCCGCTGATGCCTAAGCAGCAGTAGCGTTGCATTCGGGTCAGTAAATATCGACGCCCCATTTGAGTGCCTATCTCAAATGGGGCGTTTTGCTTGGGAGGGATATGTATGAAGATCGTGGTGAGTGCCTGTTTGATGGGCGAGAGCTGCAAGTATAACGGGCTCGACAACTACCTTCGCGAGCTGGTCGAGGCTTGCGAGCGCACGGGAACCGAGGTCCTGTTGGTGTGCCCCGAGGTTTTTGGCGGTCTTCCGACGCCGCGCAAGCCGTCCGAGATCGTGAACGGCGAGGTCCGTACCTGCGAGGGCGTGTCCGTTGACCGGGAATTCCGCCTGGGCGCTCAACGTGCGCTCGACATGTGCGAGCAGGCGGGCGGCCCTTCTGAGATTGCTGTGTGCATCTTGCAGGACCGCAGTCCCTCGTGCGGCGCGGGTCGCATCTACGACGGAACCTTTAGCGGTACGCTCACCGCGGGCAACGGTATTTTCGTCGACCTGCTCCTGCGCCACGGGTACCGTGTGATTCCGGCTAGCGAGTTCGATCCCAGCATGCTGGAACATTGTCCACAGCACTCGAACCCAACACTTCCTCACGGGTGACCGTTTTGGCATCATCCATGAAGTTGATATTGAGTACGACCCGGTCATCAAAGACGTAGACCGAGTTGACAGGTGCCGTACCCAGGCAGCCCCTCCCCGCGGCCCTCGCGCAGGAACGCGTACAAGGCCCTCCCGTCTCTTGCGCCCCTCCTGCCCCAAAACCTGCTAGGAACGAGTGCAGCAAACTGGAATTTTAAATTAGTCTTTGCAAATTACCTTTGAACCTTCACCATCAATTACAATTCCCTGACGGTTGTTAATTGGGCATAGATTCAAATCCGAAAACT
>CABSNU010000013.1 GCA_902479135.1 uncultured Collinsella sp.
CGGTTTTAAACCGGGCTCGAATGAACATGCCTATTGACAATGGCTTTCTCATATTGGCAAGATTGAGATCAATGACATCGGTACTCTGATTGGCTCGCATACCGGACCTGGTACGGTGGCGCTCTTCTTTATGGGCGATAAGCGCGTGGATTAATTTGCCCCATCACATCGCTGCATGATTGTTCAAACGAAAACGGCCCGCCTCACGTTTGTGGGGCGGGCCAAGATGTTTTGCTAGCGTTTCTTTCCGCGGAAGAAGAAGCCGTGCAGTGACGGCTTGAGGCCGCGGTTGGCGCGATGCTCCTCGACGCGCTCGTGGATCGAAGCGACGCGCTCGATGACTTCGTCGGGAATCGGCACGTCGGGATTCATGTTCTCGACCTGGCTGACCTCGGCGGCGGCGACTTGGTCGATAATGGGCACATCGTCGCGCGAGATGACAGGTGTGGCGTCTTCCTTCATCTTGCGATAACGCTGCATCATGTCGGTCTGTAGCTGCTGGGCCGAAGGCGGCGTCCAGATGATGGCGTTGGCGCCGGCGGCGATGGTCTCGCGAATGCTCTCGGGCGTCTTGCCGCCTGGCGCGATGAGCGGCAGGTTGGGATAGTGCTCGCGCAGCTCGCGCAGGACCTGGGGCGTGTTTTTACCGGCGGCGATGTTGAGAATCTTGGCTCCGGCGCGCACTTTGGCATGCGCGTCATCGTCGCAACGTACGACCGTGGCGATGACGGGGATGTCGGCGATGTTGGTGATGTGCTCGACCATCTCGGCAGTGGCGGGGGAGTTGACCACGCAGCCCGCCGCGCCCTGCATCTCGGAGACGGCTGCCATCTGTACGGAGCGCTTACCGGTCGTAGTTCCGCCGCCCACGCCTACAAAGACCGGGCACTCGGCAACGGTCAGCAACGCTTGCGTAATGGCGGGCTGCGGCGTGAAGGGGTAGACGGCAAAGACGGCATCGGCGTTGGAGTTGCGGATGACCGCGACGTCGGTGGTGTAGATAAGCGACTTGATGCGACGGCCGAAGAGCGTAAAGCCGCTGGCCTCCTCGATCTCGTCGGGCATGCGGAGGGCGGCCTTGCGCAGACGTCCGTCGATGGGCAGGGGTTCCATGGGGAGCAGTCCGTTGGGGGTCACGGCTACCTGGGGCTCGGTGAACTCGTCTGCGAGCTCGACCTCGGAGAAATCGACCGAGGTGACGATGTCCTCGTGAACCTCGGCGGGCACATCGATGGGAGCTTGGTCGTTTGCCGCGGCAGGCGTGTCGAAGGAGCTGGTGCCGACGAAGGCGTCGACGCGCTCATTTAGATCGTTGAGGGTATCCATGGAAGCTCGATTCTATGTGATGACGGCCGGCGCGATGCAGCCGGAATTGCGAATGCTAAATCGTTTGACGAGTTGATTTTTCCCCGCCGCGCCATCCGTTAGACCGAAGGGCTGGCGAACGTGAAGGAGCTGTGGTGGCGGGTATTGAGGTGCTATCTTGAATGTCCCGTTTAAAAGAGAGGTGACGCGGTATGGAATTGACAGCAATGTTTAGCTCGATTGGCCTGTGCGTGGGCGCAATCGTTGCCGCCGCGGTCATCTACTTTGTGGTCACGGCCATTAAGGGCAAAAGGGCCGAACGCAAGGAGCGCGCGACGCTTAAACAGCATCGCGACCAGCAGAGCAAACGCGCACGGAGATAGCTTGTTGAGTTTTGGATCCGTGCGCTAGCTGCGTTTTCGGATCAGGGCAATGTAGAAGCCCTCAAAGTCGCGGCTAGGCGGAATGGTGAGCGTGCCGGGCAGGCCGTTGGCGATGGCCGATACCTGACCCGCGGCAATGGCCTCGGTCAGGGCGTTGGACTCGATGCGCGGCTCCTCACCAGCTTCCTGGGCGCGGCGTGCCTCACTTTCGCTTGGCGTGCCGTCGAGGGGGATGAGCTCGCAGTCCATATGCTTGTCGAGGGCCTCTTGCAGGGCGTCCTCGTTTTCCTGCGGCAAGATCGAACAAGTCGAATAGACGAGCGTGCCGCCCGGTTTGAGGGCTCCCATGGCGCGGTCCAGAAGCGCACGCTGCGAGCGGGCACACTTGCTCAGCAACTGCTCGGTCAGGCCGCGCAGGCTTTTCTCGTTGCCGCTGATAACGGTGCCCGTGCCGGTGCAGGGAGCGTCGAGCAGGATGCGGTCAAAGCGGAAGAACTCGTCGAGCTCGCGTGCGTCGGTGCGCATGACGGGCACGTTTTTTGCGCCTTGGCGGTGGAGGTTGGCTTCGAGCTTCTCGGCGCGGGGAATGCTCATCTCGCAGGCGGTAAGGTGCGCCTGCCCCTGCGTGAGGGCGGCGATCTGCGTCGTCTTGCCGCCAGGGGCTGCGCACATGTCCAGGATGTCCTCGCCTGCCTGAGCGCCCAGGACCAACGGCGGCATCATGGACGACAGACTTTGCAAGTAGATCTTGCCGTCGCGGTAGATGTCGAGGTCCCACAGGTCGGAAACCTGGGCCTCGGGCAGGATGAAGGCGTCTGGGTACCAGGTGACGGGGTTGTGGGCGATGCCGGCGGCATCGAGCACCGCAGCGATGTCCTCGACGGTTGCCTTGAGCGTGTTGGCGCGCAGCGTGACCGGGCGTGTGGCCGCGGCGCCGAAGCCCTCGATCATGAGCTCGGCATCGGCGGGCGCATAGGCGCCGGCGACCGTGTCGACCATAAAGCGCGGCAGGTCGGCGGCGGAGTGTTGGGCGGCAAGTTGGTCGGAAAGCTCGGTAGCAGCAAACTGCCTGAGCTTGAGCTCGGCCTTGACCTGCTTTTTCTGCTTACGACGACGCGGCTTGGACATCCGTCTTTCCTTCCCATTCCATTACATGTCGAGTGTTTAGTACTGGCTCTCGTGCTTGCTGAAGAAGTCGAAGCGCGGGGGCAGCGGCTTTACGCGGTGCTCGCCGGGCTTCTCGCCCAGGCTCTCCACAAACTCATCCGTGGAGGCGAAGATGTTATCCCAGCTAAAGAAGGCGACCGGGTCAACGTCGAAGTACTCGCAGATGAGCTCGCAGCCGGCCGGCACAATACCGTGCATCAGGACGGTCGCCACGCGCAGCTCGGTAAAGGCGTCGACGAGCGCCTGCGTCATCGCGGCATTGGCCGGCTCGCCCTCGAGCTTGTTGGCGGCCTTGGAGGCATCGCTCCAGCGCTTGTTGGCGGCACGCAGGTAGTCGTCGCACACGGCGAGCGCGCGGTGCGTCTCGAACTTGTACATGGCCTGCTCAAAGGCGAGGGCAGCCTGCTCGGCGGCCTCGACCACGGCGGCAGAAGCCGCGCCGGCGGGGATACAGCCGTTGCGATAGGGGCTCTCGTCGCCCTCCTTGACGGCGACGCCGTAGAAGCAGCTGCGGGCCAGACGGTTGAACACGCCGGTCAAAAGGGCGCTCTCCTTAAGGGCCGGATCGATGACGCGCTTGTCGTCGCAGGCGCGCACCTCGTTGCCGTCCTTGTCCTTGCCAGTCACACGCGTGTCGTATGCCTTGGGGCTAAAGCTCACTGGCTTTTCGGACAGGCCGAGCGACAGCCAGTGCGCGCGCATCTGCTCGCAGGTGTAGTGGTTGAGCAGGTCGTCTGCCGGCGGGGGAGGCGTCTGCGAGGACGAGCTGGCCTTTTTGCCCATGTAGAGCAGGTGGTAGCAGGCGCTGACGGTGCTCTGCGTGAGGTCCCAGCCCAGGGCCTCCCACATGGCGGTCTGCGCGATGCAGTAGAAATAGATGTTGTCCTGACCGATAAACTGGTAGATCTGTGCGTCGTCCGAGCACCACCAGTCGCGCCAGTCGAGCGAGCTGTGCTGGTAGGTGGGCGCGGGCACCTGCGTGGAGTCGGCAGCGGGCTCGCCCATAAGGGCGGCATCCTGGGCGGCGACGCCCTCGGTCACGCCGGCGGCCTTAGCATCGCGCGCGAGCACGGTACGCGTATAGCTGATGGGTGCCCACAGGCTCTCGGGCCAGCACCAGCAGGTGACGTCGGCCACGCCGTCGACCTCGGGCACCGGAACGCCCCAGTCGATGTTGCCGGTGATGCGGAAGGGTACGAGCGCCTTGCCGCTGCGGAAGCGCACGCCGCCGTTGGCGAGCACGGCGTGGGCATCGTCGCGCTCCTTCCAGCTGGGGAAGGTGACGGTAAAGCTGCTCTTGTTGCCCTCGGGCTCCAGCACGGTGTGTTCGGGAAGCTGATCCTCGACGGCATCGAAGGCCTCGCGGAACTTGTTCTGGATGTAGAGCTGAGCCGGCAGCAGCCACTCCTCCATGGTCTTGGAGACCACGGAGCGAACCTGCGGGTTCTGGGCGAGCTTGGCGGTATAGGTCTTCATAAAGTCGAGGTAGGCCGGCAGGTCGAAGTAGAGGTTGTCGACCGGGCGCAGCTCGGGCACCTCGCCGGTGAGCTGGCTTTTGGGCGCGATGAGCTCCTCGGGCTCAAACTGGTGGCCCAGGTCGCACTCGTCGGCATAGGCCTTCTCGGACTTGCAGCCCTGAATGGGGCAGCGGCCGATGACCTGGCGGCCGTTGAGGAACGTGCCGGCCTTGGCGTCGTAGAACTGCAGCGTGGAGCGCTTGGAGATGGTGCCCTGCTCGTGCAGGCGCTTGATAATCTCGGCGGTCACCTCGTTATGAATCTGCGCAGCCGGCTCAAGGCCTGAGCCGCCGTAGATATCGCAGCTGATGTTGTAGTTGTTGAGGGTCGCGGCCTGGCGGGAGTGATTGGACTCGACATACTCGCCGATGGACTTATCGTAGCCCTCGTTCTCCTTGAGCTTGCGGTAGCTCTCCATGATGGGCGAGCCGTAGCAGTCGGTGCCCGAGGTGAAGATGACGTTTTCGCGGCCCAGGCGGTCGCGAAGGAAGCGGGCGAAGAAGTCGGCCGGGACAAAGACGCCGCCAACGTGGCCAAAGTGAAGGCCCTTGTTGCCGTAGGGCTCGCCGGCGGTAACGATGGCGCGGCGAGGCCAGCTGGGACGGTCGTTCATGGAGTATTTGGATGCCATGGGACTCCTTCGCATATGGTGGGAGCGCGGCCGGGCGCAAGGCCTGGCGACGCGGTGGTCAATTCGTGCATATCGTTCGACATTATCGCACATGCGGACGGGTACGTGGCAGGGGCGCTATCCTAAGATGCTATGAATGAGATTTCCAACATACATGCGTTTGAGGACGAGGATTTTCTGCACGCCTGCTTCGTGTGGGGGATGGCCGTGATCGCGGTGTTTGCCGTGTGCCTGGTGCCGATGTTTATGCTGCTGGGCGGGCCTGCGGACTTGGACGCGGCTGAGGCGGGCGGCTGGACCACCGTCGTGGGCTGGATGGTCGGTGTGGCCGCGGTTTCTGCAGCGTCGTTTGCCGTGCACGAGCTGGTGCACGCGGTGTTTTTTAAGCTGCTGGCGCCTGCGGGCGCGCGCGTGACCTTTGGGGCGAACCTCGAGACGGCGATGATCTATGCCTGCGCCGAGGGCGTTGTGTATTCGCGCCGGCGGTACATGGCGGTTTGCCTGGCGCCGACGGTTGTTGTGACGACAGCATTTGCCCTGGGGTTTGCGTTCTCGGACTATCCGCTGCTGTGCTACCTGGCGGCTGGTCTGCACTTGTCGGGCTGCGTGGGCGATTGGTATTACGTGCGGACCATCCTGCGCGACCGCCGCATTGTCGCCTGCGAGGATACGTCCTTTGGCGTGCGCTTTTTTGGGTGAGGAGATGTCGATGAAGTCGTTGTTGCTGCATGCGTGCTGCGCACCATGCTCGCTTGAGCCGGTTCGCCTGCTGCGCGAGGAGGGGTTTGAGCCCACGATTTGCTGGACCAACCCTAATATTCAACCTCACGATGAATGGCAGCGCCGCTTGGACGAGCTGCGCCGGTGGTGTGCCGATGGCGACATCGAGCTCATCGAGGCAGGGGAGGACCGCGATCGCTGGGAGACCGGCGTGGCACCGCTGGGTGCCGATCGGCCTCGTCGCTGTCGCGCGTGCTATGCCCTGCGCTTGGCCGAGGCGTGCCGCGTGGCCCAGGAGCGCGGGTTTGAGTTTGTGGGCACGACGCTCGCCGTCTCGCCGTACCAGCTGTTCGACACCTGCAATGATGTGTTGGAGCGTCTGGCTGCCGCCCGCGGTCTCACTCCGGTGATTCGCGATTTTCGTCCGTATTACCCCGAGGCCACGCGTCGTTCGCGCGAGCTGGGCATGTACCGGCAGAATTACTGTGGTTGCCGCTTCTCGGCTGTCGAGGCGGCCATGGACCGCGCCCGCATCCGCGACGAGCGCAAAGCGTCCAAAAAGTAGTTCTTTTGGGCTGGCAGCCTGCTAGGATGTAGGGCGGACTTTAGCTATATAAGGAGTATCCGACGTGTCTATGCGTACCGATGATTTTGACTACAACCTTCCTGAGGAACTGATTGCACAGGCTCCTGCCGATCCGCGCGACTCCTGCCGCCTGCTGGTGGTTGATCGCAAAGGCTCCCAGGCGGGAACGCCGCTGGAGCACGGCGGCACCGTTGAGCACCGCATCTTCCGTGACATCATCGACTATATCGAGCCGGGCGACGTGCTCGTTATCAACCAGACGCGCGTGATGCCGGCTCGCCTGATTGGCCGCAAGACGGGCTCGGGCGGCGTGGTCGAGACGCTGCTGCTCAAGCGCCGCGAGGATGTTGACCCGCTGGGTCACGTCTGGGAGTGCCTGGTCAAGCCGGGCAAGCGCCTGAAGCCCGGTGCTCAGATTGAGTATCGTGCGGGCGGCGCCCATGCGCCCGAGGGCGCGCCCGTGGTGCTGACGGCCGAGGTCGTCGACTTTGTCACCGATAGCCGCGGTGGCCGTCTGGTGCGCTTTGAGCCGGCCGGTTGCAATGCCGCCGGCGACCCGCGCACGCTCGACGAGGCCATCCATGCTGCCGGCCACGTGCCGCTGCCGCCTTACATTACCGATTACGAGGGCGATCCCGAGAAGTACCAGACCGTCTACGCCATGAAGGAGGAGCACTCGGCTGCCGCTCCTACGGCGGGTCTGCATTTTACTCCTGAGCTCATGGCCGCTATCGAGGCCAAGGGTGCCAAGTTTGCCGCCGTCGAGCTCGAGGTGGGCATCGATACCTTCCGCTTGGTGGAGGAGGACGACCCCACGCAGCACGTGATGCACACCGAGCGCTACCACGTGTCGCAGGAGGTTGTCGACGCCGTGCATAAGGCCAAGGCCGAGGGCCATCGTGTGATCGCCGTCGGCACCACCGCGGTGCGCTCGCTCGAGAGCGCGTTTGACACGGACGCGCCGGTGTCCGATCCGGCCGTGACGGCGCGCTATTTTGAAGGCCGCGAGGACGGGGCCGATACGCTTGGCCGCGGTGACATCGTGGTGCGCGAGAACGCCACGACGCAGCTTTACCTCATGCCCGGCTCGACCTATCACGTGGTCGATGCGCTGATCACGAACTTCCATGTGCCGCGCTCCACGCTCATGATGCTCGTGAGCGCGCTTGCCACCCGCGACCAGATCATGGATGCCTACGCCGCTGCCATCGAAGAACGTTATCGCTTCTTCAGCTTTGGCGACGCGATGCTCATTTGTTAGTTACGCGGTTTTACCAAACCGCGTAACCACTTGACGCTGCAAACCCGCCAGAGCGGCAATCTGCCTTTCAACTTCGGCGGCATGACCAGAAGGTCAATGCCGCCTTGTTTCAAGGCACCTTGCTCGCTCTGGCGGGTTTTCGCTGACTTCGCCAAAACATCGGCGTCGCCGTTGTTGGCACTTGGGGACGTTCCTTTTGTGTCGGCACCTGGGGACAGTCCTTATGTCAAGAGATCGGTGCAAGAGGGATAGGTTGCCCTGTGCCAATCTGAATAAGTTGCGGTGAGCTTTTTGGCAGCTGGTTTACTTGCTTGCGAACAGCCAGACTAGGATGATCACCAGGATTGCGGCAACGATGCAGACGATGGCGCCGGTGAATTTGATGCGTGAGTCGCGGGTACGCTCGCGCACCGCGTCCTCGGTGGCCTCGAGCTGGGCGACTTCTCGCTCGGTCTCGGTGTGTTCGGCTTTGTCTCGGGCCAGGGACCCTGCAAGCGACTCGGTGATCTCTGGGTGGTCGTGCACCTCGGTCGCCTGTTCGATGATCGACTGCGCATGTGCGGTATCTGCTTGGGCGTTGGCGATGGTCTGCTCCTGCTCGCGGCGTGCCTTGTCCTCCGCGGCGATCTTCTCGCGCAGTTCGCGCTGACGAGTCGCGGCGGCAGTCTTCGCCGTCTGCAACTCGTCGCGCGCGGCATCGGCTTCGGTCGTCACGGCTTGGTGCGCGCGTTTTGCGTCGGCGATAGGGGCTTGAGCCTGCTCGACGGCCTGCTCGGCTGCGGCAAGCGAGTGCTCAAGGTCGGCGGTGATGCGCGGGGCATCTTCTTCGGCTTTACGCAGGGCATCTGCCGTGTCGGAAATCTGCATCGAGAGCTCGCTGGTGCGCACCGTATAGTTGGCGGGATTTGCCGAGGGATTGCGTTGCAGCTCGGCATACTCATGACGCAGCGTCTCGAGCTGGGCGCGCGTGGCGTCGACGGTTTGTTGTGCAGCGGCAATGCCGGCGTCTCGCTCTGCCTTCACCTTGTCGCGGATGCGCTTGGAATCCTCAAGACGTCGAACGAGGCGGTTGCCGGTCTCGCGCGAGCTCGCCTCGCGGGCCTCCACGGCGTCGAGCGCGGCCTTCAGGCGGAGCTCAGTCGCGTCATCCTCTGTCTTCATTTGTTCGAACTGACCCTTGAGCTCTGTCGCTTTGGCGGCGTGGGCATCACGGTCAATCTCGGCTGCCGCAGCGGTCTTTTGCGCTGTGGCGATCGCCTGACGCTGGTCGGCGACGATCTGGTCGTAGCGGCCTGCGATATCCTGGCGCGTCTCGAGTTCCTCGGCCTGATCGGCAATGCGCTGCTCAAGTTCGGCCAGGTGGGCGCGGGCATCGGCAAGTGCCTTTTTCGCGGCGTTCATCTCGCGCATGGCCGAGGCGCCCTGGGCGATAAAGGTGCCCACGGCGTTCGCGGTGTTCGAGACGGCGGTCCCCAGATCGCGGCTCGCGGCGGGGGAGTGCGGGGCGGTCGGGCGAGCGGTGTCGGCAGCGTCCGCATCGGTAGCCTGCGGCGCGGCGATATTGCCGGTGCCGCCCTCGACCACAGAAAAGCCTGCTGCGTGCGGGTCGACCGCATCGGCGCCAATCGTGGGATGCTCGAGCTGCAGAAACGAGGGCATGGCGCTGCCCTGGTCGGCAACCGGAGTCTCGCCGGGTACGAAGGTCGAGGCTGCCTCGGCGGCCTCCTCTTCCTCGGCGTCAACGTCAGCGTCGGCCACGGCGTCTTTCATCGCTTTGACGGCATCCATCATGGAGTCCATGACGGCGTCGAGCTCTTCTTCCGAAGAAACCTCGATAGGGCCCGCAGCTTGCGGAGCAGCATCCTGTACGGGGTGGTCGTCCTGAGCGGGCGCATCGTCGTTTTGCTCGTCTGCATCTTCGGCGCCAGGGGTTTCCGCCGTAGCGCTTTCGTCCAAGAATGGGTCGTCGAGGTCAATATCATCGCAGGTCACAGCGTCGGCATCTGCAGTGACGTCTGCGGAATCATCAATATGCTGTTGAGTCTGGGGGTCCAGCTCGTCTGTCATAGGCATGTGCTCCTCATCGTTGTTCGTCACCCTATGATAAAGTCTCGCGCCGACATCCCGCGCGCTGCAGCAAAGTTTCAAAACGTGTTCGATGACTCGCGTCGATAGCAAAAACTCGGCCACTTTATCCAGTTTGTACTTGACAATCCCTTCGCCGAAAGACGTTATGCCGTTCGCCTGCCGAGGCCTTTTCTTTTCACTTGAACCCGTTAAAGTTGCATTTCAGCTTTTGTCGCGTTTATTTGGATGCGCGCAGTCGGCGGGTGCGCCCGTCGCGATTTGAAAGGACTTTATATGGGACTTTTCACTGGTAAGACCGTGATCGTCACCGGCGGCGGCAAGGCCACGCTCAAGGACGGCTCCGCTGGCTCCATCGGCTACGGTATCGATATCGCTTTTGCCAAGGAGGGCGCAAACCTCGTCATTACCGGCCGCAACGTTGCCAAGCTCGAGGCTGCCAAGGAATCCCTCGAGGCCGAGTACGGCGTCAAGGTTCTGCCTGTTCAGGCCGATGTCTCGGCTGGTCAGGACAACGAGGCCGTCGTCCAGAACGTCATCGACAAGGCCATTGAGGAGTTCGGCCGCATCGACGCCGTCGTCAACAACGCTCAGGCCAGCGCCTCGGGCGTGACCATTGCCGATCACACCATGGATCAGTTTAACCTGGCCATTTACTCTGGCCTGTATGCCACCTACCTGTACATGCAGAAGGCCTATCCGCACCTGAAGGAGACCAAGGGCTCCGTGGTCAACTTTGCTTCGGGCGCCGGCCTGTTTGGCAACTATGGCCAGTGCAGCTACGCCGCTGCCAAGGAGGGCATCCGCGGTCTGACCCGCGTCGCTGCCAACGAGTGGGGCAAGGACGGCATCAACGTCAATATCGTTTGCCCGCTTGCTTGGACCGCTGCGCTCGAGAACTTCCAGGATGCCTATCCCGAGGCGTTCAAGGCCAACGTCCACATGCCGCCGGCTGGCCACTACGGCGACGTCGAGAAGGAAATCGGCCGCGTTGTCGTTCAGCTCTGCGGTCCCGACTTTAAGTATATGAACGGCGAGACCGTCACCCTCGAGGGTGGCATGGGCCAGCGTCCCTAGGGGTTCCGCCGTTCTACCGAACGGCGGACCGGCCGACGCTGCGCGGGCCGCATTTGGACAATCTGCCGTTCAATTTCAAGGGCGCGACCAGAAGGTCAGCGCCCTTTCATTTCACGGCACCTTGTCTCAAATGCGACCCGCTCGCTGACGTTGCCAAAATATCGGCGTTGCCGTGGCTGGTAAATAGCTCCACTCATCGGGGACGTACTTAAATGAGTGCCCGCAGAATGAAAGTGGATAATCTCCCGTTTTTGGGCTGTGCTTTGGGCAAAAGTGGGAGATTATCCACGCTCATCCGGTAAGCGTCCAAAAATCCACGCTCATTTGCCGTGTCCCTGCCGTATCCTCCTCGCACCAGTTTCTGTCGAGTCGGTGCTTCTTGCGGGTTGCCCGTATAATGGTTTGCGTATGAACCGCAACCAAGGAGTTCCAGTTTATGGACCAGAACCTTTTTAAATTCGACCTGATTGCCGAGGATCCGACGACGCACGCGCGCGCCGGCGTACTGCACACCCCGCACGGCGACATCGAGACGCCGATCTTTATGCCCGTGGGCACCAAGGCAAACGTCAAGGGCATTCCTACCGAGACTGTCAAGAAGCTCGGCGCCCAGATCGTGCTCGCCAATACCTATCATCTGTCCATGCGTCCCGGCGAGGATACCATCGCCGAGCTGGGCGGCCTGCACAAGTTCATGAACTGGCACGGCCCCATCCTCACCGACTCGGGCGGTTTCCAGGTCTTCAGCCACAACGATGCCGTCAAGCTCACCGATGAGGGCGTGCGCTTTATCGTCAACGATTACGACGGCCGCCACGTGTTTTGGACGCCCGAGGACAACATGGAAATCGCCATGAAACTCGGCTCCGATATCTGCATGCAGCTCGACCAGTGCCCGGGCTATCCCGCCACGCGCGCCTACGTTGAGCGCGCCGTTGAGCTGTCGAGCATGTGGGCCGAGCGCTGCTATAAGGCGCATACCCGCGATGACCAGGCGCTCTTTGGCATCGTTCAGGGCGGCATGCACCTGGATCTGCGCCTGCGTTCGCTGCGCCATCTGGAGGAGTGCGGCGACTTCCCGGGCTATGGTATCGGTGGCTATTCGGTGGGCGAGGATCACGAGACCATGTTCGAGACCCTGGCGCCGCTCGTGAGCGAGTACATGCCCAAGCATAAGCCGCGCTACCTGATGGGTGTCGGCAACCCGACCACGCTCGTGCGCGGCGTTGGCGTGGGCATCGACATGTTTGACTGCGTGCTGCCGACGCGCACCGGCCGTATGGGCACGGCATTCTCCAGCGAGGGTCGCCTCAACTTCCGCAACGCTCGCTTTGCGCACGACGACGGTCCCATCGATCCCACCTGCACCTGCCCGGTGTGCACGGGCGGTTACAGCCGTGCGCTCATCCGTCACATGGTCACGCAGAAGGAGATGCTCGGCGGCATTCTGCTTTCGATGCACAACATCTACTACCTGCTCAACCTTATGCAGCGGGCCCGCCAGGCCATTATCGAGGGCCGCTACGGCGCGTTCGTGAGCGACTGGATGAACAGCCCTGCGGCGGTGGATTACTAAGAGCAGCACGGGCGCTTGCAGGGCGCGGGCAACGGCAAGGGGCGAGCGCCGGCCGGTCATCACGTTTGCTAACACCGCTTGCGCGACCGATGACCGATAGCTTGCAAGCACTTGATGCATCGTGGGTACCATACCGAATAGTTGATGTTCGGGCGGGTGTTTGGCGCACAGCGTCGACCCCGCCCGTTTTTCTTTTTCTCGATAGGAGTACCCATGATTAAGAATGAGAACGTCGAGGGCGAGCCTGTCTACGACGAGACGTACCGCCGCGGCCCCGTGGTCATGCGCGGCCCCATGATTCCTAAGGACAACACCTACGCCAACCTGCTGGCGCCCGAGGACTCGACCGACTGGCTGCATGCCGACCCGTGGCGCGTGCTGCGCATTCAGGCAGAGTTTGTCGATGGTTTTGGCGCGCTTGCCGAGCTTGGACCTGCGGTGACCATCTTCGGTAGCGCCCGCACGCCCAAGACCGATCCGCTCTACAAGGCGGCGCGTACCGTCGGGCGCAAGATCGCGCAACGTGGCGTGGCGGTCATCACCGGTGGCGGCCCCGGCATCATGGAAGCGGCCAACAGGGGAGCGGCGAGTGTCAACGGCAAGTCAGTTGGCCTAGGCATTGAATTGCCGCACGAGCAGGGGCTCAATAAATACGTGAACCTCGGCATGGACTTCCGCTACTTCTTTGTGCGCAAAACCATGTTCGTTAAGTACAGCTCGGGCGCCATCGTATTTCCCGGCGGCTTTGGCACGCTCGACGAGATGTTCGAGGTTCTCACGCTGGTGCAGACGCACAAGGTCAAGCGCATGCCGCTCGTGCTGGTGGGCACCGAGTACTGGCAGGGCCTATTCGACTGGCTCAACGGTCCGGTGATGAGCACCGGTATGATTAGCCCGCTCGATCCGGATCTGGTACACATTACCGACGACCTCAACGAGGCCGTTGACATTGCGCTCAGCGGGCTGATGTAGATCAATCGTGCCCACGCGACATGAATACGCATGGCAATCTGATGTTATCTAACATCAGATTGCCATTTATATTGGGTATACTGGTGTAAAAGACGAGGGCGAGGAGGTCGCAAATGTCTACAGCAACAGTTAAGCCTACGACGGTTCGAATCGAAGAGGGGCTCAAGGAGCAGGCGACTGAGTTCTTGGATTCGGTCGGCCTCAGCCTCAATTCCTATCTCAATCTTGCCGTTCGGCAGCTGGTAAATCAGCGAAAGATTCCTTTTGAGATTGTAGGAAGGGCGGAGGTGCCCAACGAGGTGACGAGGCGCGCCATGGTGATCGCCGAGGCTCATGAGCTGGGGATTTTGCCGGACGATAGCCTGTCATTCAATAACGCTGATGAGCTTATGTCATTCCTCGATGAGGAATAGCGATGTTCGAGATTAAAGTCGAGGCTCAATTTAAGGTGGACTACAAACGAACGATGCGCATGCATCCGCAGCTAAAAAGTGAGTTTAAAGCGGCGGTTGCAGAGCTTGTGGCTCATGGGTCACTTCCGGCGGAGTATGGCGCCCACGAGCTCTCAAACCCGGGCGGAAACTACAACGGCCACATCGATTTCCACCTATCCGATGGCTTGGTCGATGTGGTCGTTCTTTATCTTCCCCATAAGACTAACCCAGTGATTAGGCTGGTGAGAATGGGCACTCATCAGGAACTGTTTCAGGGTCCGCTGGGCTGATCGCCGATTTCTAAGTTGCGGTGGAATAGGGATTGGTTGACGGCTAATAAGTCAAAAACAGTCCCTATTTCACCGCAACTGCTGGGGGTACCCCGTTCGTCGCCGCGGCCTCCGGTTCCACTTTTCGCTGAATTTCGCTCAAAAGCTCGGCTGCGACTTCGCTGCTTTTGAAACGAATGCTGCAGTCTTCTTTCTTTGGGAAAGCCAGCAACGGAATAGCTCCGTACCAGACAGTTTCCTCGTCAATCACTGATGCGCACAGGCGTCCTTCGGCTTTGATGAGATAGTTGACGTTCATCTCGGCAAAAATCGCTTTCACGTCATCGCGTGGAGTTGAAGCAATAGAAATCTCAAGGGCAATTCCACGGGTAGCGGCATCCGCGAGTGCAGCGGCGAGCTTTTCAAGGCATGCGGCGGACGCGTAGGGTGCGGCAATAAAAATGCTTTTCGATGCGTTCTCGATGTCATTCACTAAAGCCTCCACGGCTCTTGCCGACCTAACGAGGATGTTTCGATCGTCCTGTCTGTTGTCGTTTGCCGCAAAGACTTCATACCCCAGCTTGGCGTAGGTCTTGAGCCTCTTTTGGTACATGCGCGCGAACATGGGTATCGACAGGTCAACATAGTCGAATATCTCAACCCGCTGTTTGCCCTCGTGGCTTCTGTGTAGCCTACCTGCCTGCTGCGTTATGCTGCCGTCCCAAGATATTGGAGTGGCAATGAGCAAAGTGTCAAGGTAAGACAGGTCGAAGCCCTCGCCCAGAAGACTTTCAGTTGCGACGATGATTCGATGATCATGCTCAAAGCTGGGAAGACTCTTCAGTATTGCTTTTCTTTCTTTGGCGTCGATTTCTCCGGTTAAGAGTATGGGTTCGTGTCCACGGCTTTGAAGTAGCCTGCATAGCTCTTCGGCATGCTTTTTTCTTTTAGATAGCACAAGCGGATGCCGGCCGTTTGATGCGGCCTCGAGGGCGTCCTCGATAATTGCTTCGTTTCTCGCGGCGTGTACACACAGGAGATCGAGAATTTGGTTAAAGGATGCTCCTGGTCCGTAGGTGGGTAATCGAATTCCGGTGAAACGCGGTCTAACAATGCGCTGAATCCCCTGTTGGATTGCTTGCGTTTTTGGATCGACGACATAGCGAACCGGGCCGCAGAGCATCGAGAGTGCCCGCGTGAGTCCGTCCGAACGCTCGGGCGTTGCGGAAAGGCCATATACATATTTGGCAGGAGCGGACTTGAGGACAAGCTCAAGCTGTGGCGCGGCCGCATGGTGGCATTCGTCACAGATGATGAGACTGTAATCGCGAACGAACTCCTTGGCTAATGACTCGCCGGTTTGGGGATCCTTGCCGGATAGCGACTGGAATGAAGCAATGTCGATGAGACGGCTTATGGCGGTCTTGCCTCCTCCGATTTGCCCAATGAGCGGAGGCTGTCTTTTGCTGATTCGTCCCTTTGGGGTTCGGACGGGCTCTCTGTTGTCCGTGATGTCGAGAAATCGTTCGAGTTGGGATTTCCATTGGGCAATGAGCGCAGTTTTAGGAACGATGACGAGCGTTGGAAGACCAATGGCAGCAATAAGATAAGCTCCGATGACGGTTTTGCCGAACCCCGTCGGTGCGGACATGATCCCGTCTTCATAGCTGAGCATCTGTTCAGCGACAATTTGCTGTTCAGGGCGAAGAGTCCCTTTAAATGCCATCGCAATTGGATGGCTCGACTTGCGTTTGTCTGAATAGTGGGCAGAAACGCCGGCTTCTTGAAGCAGCCGCTCAAGTTGAACCTTGCAGCCTCTGGGAATCGCGACGTAGCCATCTCTAAGTTCGCTGAGGTCTATGAACCGCGGTTTGCCGAATACCGATTGATGCATAGATTGTGCGCGGAAGAATTCTGGGTTGGCAAATGTTGCAAGCCTGCGGACTTCCATTTGAGCTGCGGGACTCAGAGATTTTTCGGGGATATAGAGCATATCGGTCTGCGTGACGGACAGCGATGACGGGAAGTCCCGCGGTGTGAGCGGAAGCCGCTTTCGCAGTCTCTGGGAATGTGGCACACCGGTGTTTGCCGCCGCAACAGCTGCTATTCCATGTGACCTATTTTCGATGCTCTCGATCAGATTTTGCACCGTCACGCGCGGGATTAACTGGATTTGCGAAAGGTAAAGCCATTGATCGGGAAAGGGCTCAAATTGCTCGTCAACAAATACGCTGTTCCCTTTTCGCTGCGCTTTTCCTTGAAAAGGCAGCGCTATGAGATTTCCAAAGCCGCCCTCAGGAATGGTGGACTGCGCGGGCAGCATTCGGTCAAATGCTTTGAAGGTGATTGTCTTGTTCAGTATCGCCGCTTCGGTGATAAGGCTGCTTCCAAAATCTCGTGCGGTCTTTGCGCTGACGAGCTCTAGGAAGAAAAACCAGACATGTGCGCCGTCGCCCGATCTCGATCGCTCAACTGCGACATCGATTCCGTGGCTTTTTGCGACATGTCGAATGGCTTTCGTCGCTTCTTTCCAATCGGCTCCGTCAAAATCGATGACCAGGACTTTCGTGTTACTGTCTTTATCGAGCACATATTGGCCTATAACGTCTCGAAGCCTATCGTCATTGCCTCTGAAATGGGCGATGATCGCGGCATCGCTCAACTCGGGGAAGACGCGGCTGCTGCATTCCGTGCATTTGACTCTCTGGTGGCTTGCTTTGGGGCAAATGCCTGACTTCCACTCATTTGCGCAGGCGGGCGTATAGCCAATTCCTCCGTCTTTTCTGCGGTACCCATGAGCGTAGACATCTTTGCGACCAGTAAAGAGATTGCGGAAGAGCTCGAGTTTGTCGCGCGCTGGGCTTGCGCTGGTGACGATATCTTCGATCTGCGCCCGTCTATCGAAAGAATCGCCAGCTTTCTCCCATTCTTCCAGCGTTGTATAACGGATGTCTGGACCGCTGCTGCAGATAACGATTTGCTTGCGCGGATCCGAAGCGTGGACGACCGTTTTATTGAATTTGAATAGGGCGCTCCCGAAAAGGGCGTATTGATGCGTGCCGTTGCTCATTTGAAAGCCATTCTTATCAGCGTTCATTGGGATGAGGGTACGTCATTTCAGCTTTATGAGATACGCGACTTCGATTTTGGTTCGGTAATAGTGGGGTACCGATCCGTGAGTGGCAATCAGCCGGTGCCAAAACGTGCGGCGGCTGTTGTTAAAGGTTTTTGACGGCTATGGGGCGGGTTGGCGGCGTGGGGAGGGGTTTTCGAATGACCCCGTGGTCAAATAACGTCAAATGTGAGTACTGCTGTTAATGTAGTCTCATAATATTTGGCAAGAATAGAATACCAATTCGACATTATTCTATATATCTAACCCACCAAACACGGCATTTTGAGCCTTGGCAAGGCGTGAAATTAATCGAAACGATCGATTCCGGCGAGATTTTTCTGCTACTAATTTGGTGGCAGTACTCATATTTGCCATTTTTGTCCAGTGGGTACCGCGAGGGGGTCTGTTCGACTGGCCCAACGGCCCGGTGATGAGCGCCGGTATGATCAGCCCGCTCGATCCGGATCTGGTACACATTACTGACGACCTCAACGAGGCCGTCGACATCGCCCTGAGCGGGCTGATGTAGAGTAGCTAAAATGGGACGGGGCTAAAAAGACTGGTCTGAAACGTTTGATACCAGTCTTTTAGCCCCGTCCCAAATGAACTGCTTCTAAGTTGCGGTGGAATAGGGATTGATTGGCGGCTGATAAGCCAAAAACAGTCCCTATTCCACCGCAAGAGGTAAAGGTGCCCCTAGTGGATGGGTTGGTAGCGGGGGCAGTAGCTGATGGCGATGGCGTCGACGCCTACATGGGTGGCGATGGTGCAGCCGATGGGGCCGGTGCCGGCGTCTACGTAGTCCTGGCCTGCGAGTGCCTCGTCGACAAGCTCCTGCTCCTCGGCGGCACCGGTCGTGAGCACGCGCACGCTGGAGCCCGGATGCTCGGCCAAAAACGCGAGGCAGTCTGCCATGGTGTTGGCGACGATGCGCTTGGCGCCGCGGCCCTTCTTGATGGCCTTGATCTCGCCCGACTGCCACTCCGGCGAAACGGCCAGGCGAATATTGAGCATCTGCGTGAGCTGGCCGGCGAGCTTGGGCGCGCGGCCGTTCTTAACGAGGTTCTCGAGCGTGCGGGGAATCAGCAGCAGGTGCGCGTCGGGCAGGGTCGCGCGGATCTGTGCCTCGGTCTCGTCCAGGCTGCGGCCGTCCTCGCGCATGGCGAGCGCGTACTCCACCAGCAGGCCCTCGGCACCCGAGCCGGTGCGCGAATCGATGCAGCGCACGTCGAGCTCGTGGGTCTCGGCGACCAGGCATGCGTTGGAATAGCAGGCGGACCATTCGCTGCACAGCGAGATAAAGATCGCGCTGTCGTGGCCGTCAGCACGCACGCGGTCAAAGAGTGCCTTGAACTCGCCGGCACTCGGCTGCGAGGTGTGCGGCAGCTGCTCGGAGCCGGCCATGCGGGCGACGTACTCCTCGGCGGTGATCTGTACCTGGTCGAGCAGGTCCTCGCCCTCGATAATCACATGCAGTGGAATGACGTAAATGCCAAGCTCTTGAGCACGGGCGGGGGAGATGTCCGACGTGGAGTCGGTTATGATGGCAAAAGACATAATTGCACCTTTCATTGGGGCGCTTGCGCGCCGCCTTCTGAGAGCAAAGTGCGACAAGTATAGTGGAGTCGTTCCACATTTCTAGGTTCAATTGTTGAATAGTCAACAGTTTGAAGTGTCGGTGTGGAAATCATCAACTGGGGAAGAGGAATGCCGATGGAGGCGTTGGAGATATACAGGCGGCCGGTTGTGCTGTTCGATTTTGACGGCACGGTGGCCGATACGGGCCGGGCGGTGATGAGCTCGACGCGCAAGACGTTGGCCGCGCGCGGGTTTTCGGAGGCGCAGATGGGTGACCTGCGCCGCATGATCGGGCCGCCCCTGTGGAAGAGCTTTCACGACTTTTATGGCTTCTCCCGCGAGGAGTCGCTTGTGGTGGCTGACGAGTACCGTGCCTTTTTTGATGAGCTGGGACCGGAAGAGTATCCCGTGTTCGATGGAATCCCCGAGCTGCTCGATGGCCTTGTCGCGCAGGGGCATCGCTTGGTCGTGGCGACGTCGCGCATGGAGGCAAAGTGCATTGACATGGTGGGCGAGCTGGGGCTTTCGCAGTTTGAGGCGGTGGTTGGCATGAATCCGCCGCAGGGGCGCGAGACCAAGGCCGATTCGGTTCGCGATGCCCTGGCGGCGCTCGGCGCGACGGCGGACGATGCCGTGATGATCGGCGATCGCTTTAACGACGTCGAGGGTGCGCACGCGATGGGCGTGCCGTGCATCGGCATCTATTCGGGCGCGGCGGCGCCGGGTGAGCATGAGGCGGCGGGTGCCGATGCAGTGGTGCACTCGGTGGCCGAGCTTGCTAAACTTTTCTCTATCTAGGAACTAAATGTGAGGGGCGGGTACGCTTGCCGCTCATTGGTAAGGAGGCAGTCTATGAATCAGGTGGAGCAGAGCGTCGCTGAGTATGTCGACGAGGTCTGGGAGGATGTCGTCGCCGATATTGCGCAGCTGGTGAGCTATCCGTCCGTGGCGGTTTCTGCCGATGCGGAGCCCGGTGCGCCGTTTGGCCGCCCGGTCCGTGACGCGCTCGATTGCGCGCTCGGCATCGCGCAGAAGCTCGGCTACCAGACGAGCGACGACGAGGGCTATGTGGGCATTGCCGATATCCCTGGCCGCGGCGACAAGCAACTTGCGACCATCTGCCACGTGGACGTGGTCCCCGCCGGCCCCGGTTGGAACACCGACCCGTTTGCGATGGAGCGTCGCGAGGGCTGGCTGCTCGGCCGCGGCGTGATCGACGACAAGGGCCCGGCCGTGCTGTCGCTCTACGCCGGCGCCTACCTGCTCAAGCACGGCATTACCCCGCGCTATACCTTCCGCGCGCTGCTGGGCTGCGATGAAGAAGTGGGCATGTCCGACGTTCACCATTATCTGGAGAACTACGCAGACCCCGACTTTTTGTTTACGCCCGATGCCGAGTTCCCGGTCTGCAATGCCGAGAAGGGCCAGTTTGAGGCGACGTTCGTGAGCCCCAGGATTGACGGCGGGCGCATCGTGTCGTGGAGCGGTGCCGAGGCGACCAACGCTATCCCGTCACAGTCCATGTGCGAGCTTGCGATTGCCGTCGACGAGCTGCCGGCACCCGTTGAGAACGCCGATCGCCTGGAGATTACGGCGCTCGACAACGGTCATGCGCAGATTTTCGCCCATGGCATTGGTGGCCACGCCTCGATGCCCGAGGGCACGATCAACGCCGTCGGCCTGATCGTGACGTACCTGCGCGAGGCCGAGGACGCGTTTGGTGCCCGCGGCGAGCGCCTGCTGACGCCTGCCGAGCACGAGTTCGTCAAGTTTTTGGCCTTTGTGCATGCGGATGCCTATGGCCGCGGCCTGGGGATTGATGCGACGAGCACGGCGTTTGGCCCGCTCACCTGCAATCCCGGCGTCATCCGCGTGGTGGATGGCCACATCGAGCAGGTCATCGACGTGCGTTTCCCCGACAGCACGAGCGCCGATACCATGTGCGGGCAGCTCGAGCCGCTCGTGGGCCGCTTTGGCGTGACGTATCGCGTGGGTCGCGCCAAGGTGCCGTTCTCGGTTTCGGCCGACGATCCGGCCGTGAAGGCGCTTATCGACACCTATAACGAGTTTACGGGCAAGCACGCCGAGCCCTTCGCCATGGGCGGCGGCACGTATGCGCGCAACTTTGCCCGCGCCGTGTCGTTTGGCCCCGAGGAGACCGGCCTGGAGCTGCCTGCGTGGGGCGGCCAGATGCACGGCCCCAACGAGTGCGCCAACGAAGAACAGCTCAAGCAAGCGCTCAAGATCTATATCGTGGCCATCTTAAGGCTCAACGAGTTGGAGCTTTAAGGTTACGGCGTTTTGCCAATCTAAGTTGCGGTGGAATAGTTCCTAGAATCGGCTGCCTGACAGCCAAACAGGAACTATTTCACCGCAACTTTTTTTATCGGTGTAAAAGGCGCGCCACGCTAAATGCCGGGATTGTTATTCGTTTGTAAAGGCTGGGCAGCGCTTGCGGTAAGGGTCTATCAGATGCCCGTAAGAAACCGCAGCTGGCGCGGCTGCCGTTCGATCGAGGTCGTATCTTTCCAAACAGCAAAGCGGGCAGGGTGCCCGCGAGTCGCATGTATGAAAGGAAGATCATGCTCGATCAGGCTTATTCTCGTCGTCAGTTCCTCGGCCTCGCTGGTGGTCTTGCCAGCATCGTCGGTCTCGGCCTTGTTGGTTGCGGTGGCTCCAACACTTCCGACACCGCCGACAAGGGTAGCGCCGCTGCCGCTGCCGAGTCCGTCTCCGGCGAGGTGACCTATGACGGTGCCTCCTCGTTCCAGGCTCTCGTCGAGGCTGCTGCCGAGAAGTTCATGGACGCCAACCCCGACGTCTCCATCTCCGGTTCGGGCAACGGTTCGGGTAAGGGCCTGACCGCTGTCGCCGCCGGCACCGTCACCATCGGTAACTCCGACGTCTTCGCCGAGACCAAGCTCGAGGCCGACCAGGTCAAGAACCTCGTCGACCACGAGGTCGCCGTCGTGGGCATGGGCCCCGTCGTCTCCAAGAACGTCAAGGTCGACGACCTGTCCCTCGAGCAGCTCAAGGGCATCTTCTCCGGCCAGATCACCAACTGGAAGGAGGTCGGCGGCGACGACGCTACCATCGTCGTCCTCAACCGCAAGGCTGGCTCCGGTACCCGCGCCACCTTCGAGGCGGCCGTCTTTGGCGACGAGGCTGTCGACTTTAAGGGCGACGCCGAGCTCGACAAGTCCGGCGACGTCCAGACTCAGATCGCCAGCACCGACAATGCCATCTCCTACCTCGACTTCTCGCACTTCGATGACTCCAAGTTCAACGCCGTCAAGGTCGAGGGCGTGGAGCCCAAGAGCGAGAACGTCACCGACGACTCCTTCAAGATCTGGGCTACCGAGCACATGTACTGCTCCAAGGATGCCGACGACGCCACCAAGGCCTTCCTGGACTTCATGCTTTCTGACGATGTCCAGGGCAAGCTCGTCGAGGAGCAGGGCTTCATCCCCGTCTCTGCCATGAAGGTCGTCAAGGACGCCAGCGGCAAGGTTTCCGCTAAATAAGTAATCGCCCCCGGAAAGGTTTGCAATGGCAAAACAGCTGCCAAAGCGCGACCTTGAGAACGTGGGCCTGGGCGTCACGGGCGCGTGCGTAGCGCTCGTGACGCTTGTTGTTGCCGTGCTCATCTTCATGGTCGCCCAAAAGGGCCTCTCGGCTTTCGTTAAGGACGGCGTCTCGGTCGTCGAGTTTTTCACCGGTACCAAGTGGGATCTGGCCAATACGGCCAAAAACGGCCTGCCCTATACCGGCGCCCTGCCCCTGATCGTCACCTCGTTTGCGGTCATGGTACTCTCCACGCTCATCGCGCTGCCCATCGCCATCGGCTCTGCCATCTTCGCGGTCGAGATTAGCCCTAAGTTTGGCTCCAAGATCTTCCAGCCGCTCATTGAGCTTTTGACCGGCATCCCTTCGGTCGTCTTTGGCCTGATCGGCTTCCATGTGGTCGTCGGCCTCATGAAGAGCGTCTTTCACGTGAGTACGGGCCTGGGCATCCTGCCCGGCGCCATCGTGCTGGCCGTCATGATCCTGCCGACCATGACCACGCTTTCGGTCGACGGCCTGCGCGCCGTGCCCGATAGTTACCGTCAGGGTTCGCTCGCACTGGGCTACACGCGCTGGCAGACCATCTGGCACGTGGTGCTCAAGTCCGCCATGCCGTCGCTCATGACCGCGGTCATCCTGGGTATGACCCGTGCCTTTGGCGAGACGCTCGCCGTGCGCATGGTAATCGGCGGCATCGAGGCCATGCCAACGTCGCTGCTGTCGCCGGCTTCGACCATCACGACCACGCTCACCACGTCCATGGCGGTCTATGCCGAGGGTTCGGCCCAGGACGACGTCCTGTGGGCGCTCGGCCTGCTGCTGATGGGCATGAGCCTCATCTTCATCCTGATCATCCATCTCATTGGCCGCAAGGGGGCGAAGGCTCGTGGCTAGCACGCGCATCCACATCGACGAGGCGAGACTCGGGCGCGTCCAAAAACAGGACCGCATCGCCACGGGCGTGTTGACGGCAATCGTCGCCATCGTCATGCTCATCGTCATTTCCATGGTGGCCTACATCCTGTTCGAGGGCATCTCGACGCTGTTCCAGCCGGGCTTCCTCACGGAGCCGTCGCGCGCCAACGGCACCAAGGGCGGCGTGCTCTACCAGCTGTTCGACTCGTTCTACCTGCTGCTGATCACCCTAGTCATCTCGGTGCCCATCAGCTTGGGCGGCGCGGTCTTCCTGGTCGAGTACGCACCCGACGGTCCTGTCCGCGACATCGCCTCCACCGCCATCGAGACGCTGTCCTCGCTGCCTTCCATCGTCGTCGGCATGTTCGGCTTTTTGGTGTTCTCGGTGCAGCTGGGCTGGAAGTACTCCATCATCTCCGGCGCCGTCGCGCTCACCATGTTCAACATCCCCATCCTGGTGCGCGTGATTCAGCAGGCGCTCGAGGACGTGCCGCAGGCGCAGCGCGATGCATGCCTGGCCATGGGCCTTACCCGCTGGGAGGCCACGCTGCACATCCTGATTCCCGAGGCCATGCCCGCCATCGTGACCGGCATCGTGCTTTCGGCCGGCCGTGTGTTTGGCGAGGCCGCAGCGCTGCTCTTTACCTCGGGTATGAGCTCGCCGGTTCGCCTGAATTTCTTGAGCTTTAACCTGTCGAGCCCCACCTGCGCCTGGAACGTGTTCCGCCCCGGTGAGTCGCTTGCCGTGCACATCTACAAGATCTATGGCGAGGGCAGCCCCGAGGCCCAGCAGATCGTCTGGGGCACCGCGGCGCTGCTGATGATTTGCGTGCTGCTGTTTAACGTAGTCGCCCGTATCGTGGGCAAGCAACTGGCAAGGAGGATGACGGCCGAATGAGCGAGATAAATGCGACGCCCGCAACCGATGCGGCCACGTCCGAGACCCAGGACTTTCTGTCGAGTGTGGGGGAGAGCGAGAAGCACGTGCGCGTGAGCGGCAAGGCCGTGAGCGACGAGGTCGTGCTCTCCACCAAGGACGTCAACGTGTACTATGGCGACCACCATGCGCTGCACGACACGTCGCTCGACTTCCACAAGGGTGAGATCACGGCGCTCATCGGGCCTTCGGGCTGCGGCAAGTCGACCTTCTTGCGCAGCCTCAACCTGATGAATCGCGAGATTCGCGGCTGCCGCGTGGAGGGCGAGATCAGCTACCGCGGACGCAACGTGAACACCAAGACCGAGAATACCTACGAGCTGCGCCGGTCCATTGGCATGGTGTTTCAGCAGCCCAACCCGTTCCGCAAGTCCATTCGAGACAACATCACGTTTGCGCCCAAGCGCCACGGCATCACCGACCGCGACGAGCTCGATCGCATGGTCGAGGAAAGCCTGCGCGGTGCGGCCCTGTGGGACGAGGTCAAGGACAAGCTCGACAAGAGCGCCTACGCGCTTTCGGGCGGTCAGCAGCAGCGTTTGTGCATCGCGCGCACGCTGGCACTCAACCCCGACGTAATCCTGTTTGACGAGCCCTGCTCGGCGCTCGACCCCATCTCGACGCTGGCGATCGAGGACCTCATGTCGTCGATCGTGGCCGACCGCGCCATCGTCATCGTGACGCACAACATGGAGCAGGCGTCGCGCGTTTCCAACCGCACGGCGTTTTTCTACATGGGCGATATGGTCGAGTACGACGAGACCGACGAGATTTTCCAACGGCCCAAGGATAAGCGGCTGAATGATTACCTCACCGGCATGTTCTCCTAGTCCGGGACATGCTTGAGGCCCGCGGCGGCCACGGTTGCCGCGGGGCTGATTGGAGAGGCGGGTCATCTCTTGCGGGAGATGGCCCGCCTTTTTGCGTCGCGTGCTGGTGCGCTTGCCCAAAACCACCACAAAGGTGCCTGTCCCCTTTGTGGTGGTTTTCGCTATCATGGACAACGTTGAATCTCTACGAAGGAGCAGGGCATATGGCGATTCTTTTGGGATGCGATTCCATCAGCCTAGAGTTTCCCACCAAGCATATTTTCGATAGCGTGACGCTCGGCGTGGGCGAGGGCGACCGCATTGGTATTGTCGGTAAAAACGGCGACGGCAAGTCGACGCTGCTGAGCGTGCTCGCCGGCACGCTGGAGCCCGATGACGGACGCGTGACGCACCGCCGCGGCACCACGATCGGTCTACTCGGCCAAAAGGATCAGCTTGTCGACACCGATACCGTGCATCATGCCGTTGTGGGCGACACGCCCGAGTATGAGTGGGCGTCGAGTCCGCGTACGCGCCAGATTCTGGCCGGTCTTATTAGCGATGTGCCCTGGGAGGGCATGGTGGGCGAGCTCTCGGGCGGTCAGCG
Source organism: uncultured Collinsella sp. (assembly GCA_902479135.1). Lineage (GTDB taxonomy): Bacteria > Actinomycetota > Coriobacteriia > Coriobacteriales > Coriobacteriaceae > Collinsella. The sequence goes on from CABSNU010000013.1 coordinate 25,509, forward strand.
CCGTCGCGTGGACCTTGCGCGCCTGCTGATCGGCGACTACGATGTGCTCATGCTCGACGAGCCCACCAACCACCTGGACATGCGCACCATCAACTGGCTTGCGCGTCACTTAAAGGCCCGCTGGCAGCGCGGCCAGGGCGCCATGCTCGTGGTCACGCACGACCGCTGGTTCTTGGACGAGGTCTGCACCAGCATGTGGGAGGTCCACGACGGCCAGGTCGATCCCTTCGAGGGCGGCTACTCGGCATATATCCTGCAGCGCGTGGAGCGCGACCGCATGGCCGCCGTTACCGAGGAGCGCCGTCGCAACATGGCGCGCAAGGAGCTCGCGTGGCTGAGCCGCGGCGCCCAGGCGCGTTCCACCAAGCCCAAGTTTCGCGTTGAGGCTGCTCGCGAGCTGATCGCCGACGTACCGCCCGTGCGTGACGAGCTGGAGCTCAAGCGCCTTGCCGTGAGCCGCCTAGGCAAGCAGGTCATCGATGTCATCGACGTGGATGCCGGCTATGCGGATACCGATGGTGCGCCCAAGCAGGTGCTCACCGATGTGACCTGGCTCATCGGCGCGGGCGACCGCTATGGTCTTTTGGGTGAGAACGGCGCCGGCAAGTCGACCTTGCTCGACGTGATCCAGGGCAAGATTGAGCCCACGCGCGGCCGTGTGAAGATTGGCCAGACGGTGCGCTTTGGCGTTCTGTCGCAGCAGCTCGAGGAACTCGAGCCCTACATGGGTGACACGATCCGCGAGGTGCTCGGCAACTATAAGAAGTACTACGTCATCGACGGCAAGGAGACTTCGCCCGAGAAACTTTGCGAGCGCCTGGGCTTTACGACACAGCAGCTCTGGAGTCGCATCGGCGATCTTTCGGGCGGCCAGCGCCGTCGCCTGTCGCTGCTGCTGACGATCCTGGACGAGCCCAACGTGCTTATCCTGGACGAGCCCGGCAACGACCTGGATACCGATATGCTGGCGATTGTCGAGGACCTGCTCGACGGCTGGCCGGGCACGCTGATCCTGGTGACGCACGACCGTTTCCTCATGGAGCGCGTGACCGACCAGCAGTGGGCGCTGCTCGACGGCCACCTGACGCATATGCCCGGCGGCGTGGACCAGTACCTGCGCCTGTGCAACGCTACCGCCGAGGGCGAGCCCGTGGGCGCGCCGAGTGCCAAGACCGGCACGTTCGACACCGGTGCCGCGGCTGCGACGGCCGATAAGCCCAAGGCGAGCGGTCAGCCCAATGGCCTGTCCAACGCCGAGCGTCAGAAGCTTCGCCGCGAGGTGAGCTCGCTCGAGCGCAAGATGGAGACGCAGCGCGTCCGCGTTGAGGAGGCCGAGGCAGCAATGGCCCAGGTCGATCCCACCAACTACACGGCGCTCGGCGAGCAGCAGGCAAAGATCGACGAGGCTCACGCTGCCATGGACGAGCTGGAGATGGCGTGGCTCGAGGCGAGCGAAAAGCTCGAGGGCGAGGAGTAGGCGAGAATGATCAAAGCCGCGTTTTTCGATATCGACGGTACGCTGCTGAGCTTTAAGACCCACCGGATTCCGGCGTCGGCGCAGCAGGTGCTCGACAGCTTTCGCGAGCAGGGAATTGCGTGCGTGATCGCCACGGGCCGTCCGACCTACCAGATGCCGGACTGGCTGTTCGACCTGGGCTGGGATGCGTACATTACGCTTTCGGGCCAGCACTGCTTTGATGGCAAGGGCGTTTACCGCAGCTGCCCGATCGATCCGGACGACGTCGCGGCGATCGTGGACCAGGTGGCGCAGGGGTGCTACGACTCGCTGTGCATGCAGGGCGAGAACTCGTTTGTGAACCGTCTATCCGAGCGCGTGGTGACGGCAGGCAGCAACGCGGGAATTGTCTACCACGAGGAGCCGTTTGAGCACGCCTTTGACGCGCCGGTCTACCAGTTTTGCGCCTTTGTGGATCCGGCCGACGAGCATATCGTGACCGACGCCGTGTCGCATTCGCTCACCACGCGCTGGTGCGACCTGTTCTGCGACATTATTCCCGCTAACGGCGGCAAGGACCTGGGTGTGGCGGCGACGCTCGAGCGGCTTGGTATCGACGCGAGCGAGGCGATTGCCTTTGGCGACGGCGAGAACGACCTGTCGATGTTTGCCGCCGTGGGCACGAGCGTGGCCATGGGCAACGCGCAGGATACCGTGAAGGCCGCGGCGACCTACGTGACGACCGCCGTGGACGACGACGGCATCTACAACGCCGCCAAACACTTTGGCCTGCTGTAGCTGCGGATTCGGCACTTGGGGACGTTCCTTTTGTGCCGGCAGCTGGGGACACTCCTTGCGGGGTGTGTCCCCGTTTTGTTTTCGTCCAGTGCGTTTTGTGAAACACGGTTAACTTTCTAAACAACGTAGTAAGACATGGGCAACTTTTGCGGTAAAGTAAATCAAGTAAAAGTATCCAAAGGCTAACTAGAAGCCATCGCGAAAGGCGGCCCATGGCCCTGCGTGAATCTGGAGAAGACTATCTCGAATCTATTTATGTGCTCTCGGAGCGCCAGGGCGTCGTTCGCTCGATTGACGTTGCCGAATACCTGGGCGTAACCAAGGCAAGCGTCTCTAAAGCCATGGCGACGCTGGAAAGCAACGGCTACGTGGAGATGGGCAAACGCGATGTGCATCTGACGGAACGCGGTCTTGAGGTTGCCCGTCAAATGTGGGAGCGCCACTGCTTTTTCGTGCGGTTGCTCGAGGACGCAGGCGTTTCGGCAGAGGTTGCCTCGAAAGAGGGCTGCCACATGGAGCACTGCCTAAGCGAGGAGAGCTTCGAGAAGCTGAGGTCGATGCTCGCCAGGGAAGAGACGTCGAACTCAACAACGGAATCCTAACAGGTCCCCAGTAGCGCGGAGTTCGCGCAAAGCGCGAACCAGCGACTGGGACCAGCGGCTCTTTCGGCCAAGTCCATTTCAGCAAAGGAACCCTGCCAGCAAGCGATGCTCAAGAACCGCCTGCGATGTTACCGCAGGCCGGGACCGGGCTTGGTTTTGAAAACACTCCGCAGCGCGAGGCCCGCCTTTCCGTTGCTCCGTAGGAGCAGGAAAGGCGGGCCTCATGCGCGAGGACGTTTTCAAAACCAAGCCCGGTCCCGGCCGGACAGCCCACGAACGCTACAGGTTCTTGACACCCATCGCGCGCATGGCGTTCAGGATGGCGATGATCGCCACGCCTACGTCGCCGAACACGGCAAGCCACATGTTGGCGATGCCCAGTGCCGCAAGCACCAGAATCAGCAGCTTAATGCCCAGCGCAAAGATGATGTTCTGCCAAACAATCGTCATGGTCTTGCGCGCCACGCGGATCGCGCGGGAAATGTTGGACGGCTTGTCGTCCATCAGCACCACGTCGGCGGCCTCGATCGCGGCGTCCGAGCCCATGGCGCCCATGGCAATGCCCACATCGGCGCGCGTAAGCACAGGCGCGTCGTTGATGCCGTCACCGACAAAGGCGAGCTTGCCCTTGCCACTTTCGGCCGCGAGCAACGCCTCAACGCGCTCGACCTTGTCGCCCGGCAGGAGCTGCGCGTGGAACTCGTCGAGACCGAGTTGCTTGGCCACAGACGCTGCAACCTCCTCGCGGTCGCCCGTGAGCATGACGGTTCGGTTGATACCGGCGGCATGCAGGTCGCGAATCGTTTGCTCCGCATCGGCCTTAACGGTGTCTGCAATCACGATGTGGCCGGCGTACACGCCGTCAACGAGCACGTGGAGGATCGTGCCGACAACCTCGCAGTCCGGTGCTTCAACGCCGGCCGTGGCGAGCATCTTGGCGTTGCCAACGACGACGTGCTTGCCGTCGATGGTTGCCGTCACGCCGTGGCCCGCGTCGTTGGCGGAGTCTCTCACGCGCTTGGGGTCGACCTCGCCCTGGTAGGCGTCGCGCACGGACTGCGCGATGGGGTGATCGGAGAACGATTCAGCAAGGGCTGCGACTTCAAGCAACGATTGTTCGGTATGGCCAGCCTCGGGGTGCACCGCGACGACTGAGAACGTGCCGTTGGTGAGGGTGCCCGTTTTGTCGAAGACGACGGTGTCCACGTCGGCGAGCGTCTCGAGGTAGTTGGAGCCCTTGATGAGAACGCCCAGCTTGGACGCGCCGCCGATGCCGCCAAAGAAACTCAACGGTACGCTGATCACGAGGGCGCACGGGCAGCTGACGACCAGGAAGGTCAGGCCGCGCAGGATCCAATCGGACCAAGCGCCAGTCACCAGGCCGCCGCCAAGCGCGAGCACCGCGGCAGCGCCAGTGACGGCGGGCGTGTAGACGCGGGCGAAGCGCGTGATGAAGTTCTCGGTGCGCGCCTTCTTTTCGCTGGCATTCTCTACGAGTTCCAGGACGCGCGCGACGGTGGATTCGCCAAACGGCTTGGTGGTGCGCACGTGGATGAGGCCCGTCATGTTGATGCAGCCGCTGATGATATCGTCGCCGGACTTGGCGGGGCGGGGGACTGACTCGCCCGTGAGTGCGGCGGTGTCGAGCTGCGTCTCGCCCTCGACGATGATGCCGTCGATAGGCACGCGCTCGCCGGGCTTGACCACGATCACGGTGCCGACGGCGATGTCATCGGGGAAGACCTGCTCGAGCGTGCCGTCGGGCTGCTCGACGTTAGCATAGTCGGGCGCGATGTCCATCATGGCACTGATCGACTTGCGGCTCTTGCCCACGGCGTATGCCTGGAACAGCTCGCCGACCTGGTAGAACAGCATGACGGCAGCGCCTTCGGCCATGTGCGGGTCGGTATCGGGGAAGAGCACCATGGCAAACGCGCCGATGGTCGCGACGGCCATGAGGAAGCTCTCGTCGAAGGCCTTGCCGCGGCGGATGTTATTGAATGCCTTTTGCAGTACGTCGTAGCCGGCAATCAAAAACGGCACGAGGAACAGCGCGAAGCTGGCGTAGATGTTGCCGGGCTCCCCAAATGCGATAGTGAGGGCGCCGAGCTCGTCGAGGGCATAAACAACGGCAAAAACGCCCAGTGCTACCAGGATGCGGTTGCGCTTATGCTCAAGGGACTCTTTCTTCTTGCGCTTCTTCTTATTCTTTTTGGGATCGGCGGCTGCCATGATTCAAACCTCCCATTTGAGTGTATGAACACTTGCTCATATAATTTCGCGAGCAAAGGCCGCGGCAAGCGCGGCCTTGCAGGTCAACGTATGCGCGGGTTAGAGAATGATCTCGCAGTCCGGCTCGGCGTCGGCGGTGAACTCAACGACGCGGTCCAGGACCTCGTCGAACTCGGCGTCGTCGGCCTCGAGCGTCAGCTTCTGGGTCATAAAGTTGACCGAAACGGACTTGACGCCATCGAGCTTAGCCAGCTCGTCCTGAAGTTCACGCGCGCAGTTGGCGCAATCGATCTCGTCGAGCTTAAACTGCTTTTTCATGGTGGGTTCCTTTCCCTGTGTTAGCGGTCTGGGTGCCGGCCGCGCTGATACCGTGGTTGATTGCTATTCGCAGATATGGCTCATGCCCTGGTTGAGCATGGTGTAGACGTGATCGTCGGCAAGCGAGTAGAGAATGTTGCGGCCGTCGCGGCGGAACTTGACCAGGTGCGACTGCTTAAGCGTGCGCAGCTGGTGCGATACTGCCGACTGCGAGGTTGCGGTCGCCTCGGCGATGTCGGCCACGCAGAGCTCGCGACCCATGAGGGCATAGAGAATCTTGATGCGTGTGGTGTCGCTGAAGACCTTGAACAGGTCGGCCAGGTCGTACAACAGCTCCTCGTCGGGAAGGTCCTCGGGCGAGCAGGTGGTGGGGACGATCGGCTCGGTGGCCTCGATGCCAGTCTTTGTTTCATCAGCGTGGCTGCTCATTGCAATATCCTTTCATATGAACATGCGCTCATATAACTTACTTCCGATTATATGAGCGCATGTTCATATGTCAATGACGTTCAGGTAATTCGTCGCACAAAATGATGGGGAATAGTGGACGAGATTCCGGACTGAGCGGTTTTGATAGCCGATGCCGGGGTGGGTGCCCCCGCGCCGTGCAAAAATTGGAGTATTCTGCAACTATAGGGGGTCCGTTAATCTATTCCAGGCCAAATAAAGCCGCTCAAGAGTTATCCAAGGGCGGTAAAAAGACAAGGTCTTCCTCAAATGTTGCCTAACGTTCCCGTTCGATAGCGTTTTTGTTTCTCATTTGGATTAACTTGTGGGTGCTGGAGGGCCGACCATGCTGAATACTCGCAATTTTGCACATCGCTAGGGTACCCACCTTGTTAGCCGGTCTAGCTTCCGGCCCCGAAGATTCTGCCCTCGGGCGCGAGGCTGCTTATTTGGGCAAATGATGGGCTGTCGGATTCGACAGTCTGCATGTCATCGATTGCCGGAACTTCATTTATTGTCGGGTCATCCAGCGTGATACCTTCGAGTGTTGCTTTTTCGAGGTCGATTCGTTGACGATCTTCGGAATCCTGGCGAAGCTGCTTCTGAATTCGCTTTTTCTCTTCTATAAACCTTCTGAGCACAAACTGTCTCAGGTCCTCTTGCATGATTTGAAAGTCTTTTGGCAGACGCGAGGGGCGTATGCCCTCTTTCCGTTGGATCGCCTCCATGACCCTAACGAAAGCGCTGGCATGCATAAAGGAATAACGACTGACGGTGATGATTCCGTATCCCATGGACGCAAGCGCATTCTTGCGCTCCTCATCGATGGCGCGGTCTTCTTCCGTGTCATGATAAAACCCGTTGTATTCAATGTCTGTGCGAGATTTCTTTAGATACGCATCCATAAAGAACTTTTTACGTCTCGTGAGATTCTTTGCGGCAGCGGTGACCTGCACCTCGTAATCGGTCTCAATTCCCTTAATACCAAGCCCTCCTTCGCTTTTAGGCAGCGTTAGCATCATGACAAAGGCCGTTTCCATAGGAGACCGGCATCCGTCGCGCACACATTGAATCGCCTTTCGGGCAAGGGCCAGACCGTCGCGTCTGGTAATGGAATTAAAGAACTGTTTTAACCTTTCGGTCGAGGTGAGCGCGAAACGCTCGTTATACGAGGTGGAAGAGCCGGTTCCAAGGGAGTAAGCGCCGCACAATTCAAAGTAGTACTCCACCAGTTCGCGAAAAGGGAGATAGGTGGCGGCCTGAAGTGCGCAAAGCTCAACGCCAACAATGAAGATGCCATCTTTGAGCTCTATAAAGCGTGAGTTCGAGAATCGTTTTGACGAAACGTGGCATTGACAGTTCATTGCATAGCGCGCATTCCTGCGATCAAACACCATTATCTCGAGGCAATCATTTGCGTCAAGGGAAACATCGTGTTTGGTGAGCCATTCTGCGGCTGCGTCAAGGAGCGTTCCGGTGGGACATGATCCGTAAATCGCGGCAGGGTTACAGGGCTCGGTGTCTTTCGCAGACGCCGAATGCGCGGCCTGGTAGACCGCTTTTGCAGTGGTATGTGACAATACGATACTCATGGTATATATCGTGTCAGCTAATGCCGTGTTGATGGCACTGAGTGGAAAAGCCGTTTTAGAGGTCTAACCAAATGCTGTCCAAAAGCTTGACGCAATTATGAGTTGGTATGCCCTAAATAAAAGTTTTCGCAGCTTAGCTATAGCATATAAATACTCAATTGCTGCACATTTGATATCGATGTATCACCATCCGACAACGAATTGCGTGTTGGGAATTGGTCGAAATCGTTCAAAATGAGGGTTCAGAATTTGTGATGGCAGATCTATCTGTGGAACGTAGGGCGGCCCCGCTGCGGGGTTTCCCGCTGCGAGGCCGCTCGTGATCTACGTCGGAGTTTGTCGTAGACGTTTCTACTTGGCAAACAGGTTCTTGAGGTTGAACTCGGCCTGAACCGTGCGGAGCATGAGGTCGGTGTCGTCGAGGCCCAGGTGCTGCTCGTTGGCGTCGGCGGCGAGGGTTCCACGGCGGCGCGCCCAGTTCTCGAGCGCGGCGGGCGCGGATTCGCGGGGGAGCGAGCGGACGTCGGCATCCAGGCTGCGGCAGATCTGGCGCGAGTCGATGACGATGATCTTGCCGGCGCGGCGTGCCTCGGCGTAACCGTCCAGGTGGATCTTGAACCAACTGTCCTCAAAGGCGGCGTTGTGCGCCATGTACGGGTACTTCTTCATAAGCTTGAGCAGCTGCTTCTGCAGTTCCTTGTTCTCGCGGAATGGCTTTTTGCCGTCGATGTCGTCCCAGGTGATGTGGTGGATATTCGACAACGGCACATCCTCGCCGCGGTAGATGTCGGGCAGACCGCAGTAGTGCGCCTCGGCGTCGTGCGGGACGGCGTCGCTGGTGAGCTCCATGATTTCCCAACCCACATTGATGATATAACCGCGCTCGGGTGCACGGCCGGTGGTCTCGATGTCGATACCGAGCACGGTGCCCTGGATGGGCTTGCGGGCGTAGGCCACGCCGAGCGCGTCGCGGTCGCCGCGGATCTCGCGCATGACCGACGCGGCGGTGCGCTTTTGCATCTTGCCGATGGCGGCGCAGGTGTCGGCATCGGACAGGCCGCGCGAAAGCGTCGCGGGCGTCACGTTGCGCAGGCGCGCCTCGCCAATCTGGTCGCACAGGTCGCGGTTGCGGTCAGCCAGGTCGCGCACGGTGGCAAAGTCGAAGCTGGGGTCGCCCTCGGCGGTAAAGTACTCGGTTTCGAGCACCTTAAGGGCCTCCTCGCCCTTCTGGCGCTCGGACTCCATGGCGCCGTGATCGCCATAGATAAACATGGGAATAAACGGCTGGCGCTCGTATTCGAGTGCTTGTGAAACGTTCATATAACTGCTCCTTGGACGGGCCGTGTCGCGCGGCTCGGTGGCATTGAGTTATGGCGAGATGATAGTTTACCATGGGCAACTATTGGCATCGCGCCTAGGACAACTACAATACCCTAGTTGACCGCTAGGACTTTTACAATGCTGCCGAAAGACATGAAAGGTTCCATCCGTCATGGATTTGCTGATTGATATTCTGCTCGACGCCGGCAAGGACACGCTCTCGCTGGCGCCGTTTTTGTTGGTGACGTATCTTGCTCTCGAGACACTTGAGCACGTTGCGGGCGACCGCGTCAACGGCGCTATCAAGCGCGCCGGCGCTGCGGGTCCCGTGGCTGGCTCGCTGCTGGGCATTGTGCCGCAGTGCGGATTTTCGGCCATGGCAGCAACGCTGTACGCCGGCCGTGTCGTGACGCTGGGCACGCTGGTCGCCGTGTTCCTCTCGACCTCCGATGAGATGCTGCCGCTGTTGCTCGCCGAGCAGGTGCCCGTGCAGACCATGGCGATGCTTTTGGCTTCGAAGGCACTGATCGCGCTGGTCACGGGCTTTATCGTGGACGCGGCTATCCGCGGCCTTCGTCGTAATTCCCGCGCGCATGCGGCGATTCGCCGTACCGTGCTGGGGACCGCTGCCAATCCGGCTCATGTGAACTGCGCGCACGACGACCATACCGGGGGCGACATCATTGATGAAGTGGCCGAGGCGGGCGTGAGCGCCGACCACATCCACGAGTTGTGCGAGCGCGACCATTGCGGTTGCGATGATGATGAAGATGAACACGAGCGCGACCACGGACACAGCCATGACCACGGTCACGCAGGCGAGCATGAGCACCACCACGGCCATGGGCACGACCACGGTCACTCCCACGAAGGTGCGCCCGTCCTGTCGATTATCCGCAGCGCGATCTCGCACACCGTGCAGGTTTCGGTTTTTATTTTCCTGGTGACGCTGATTCTAGTTGCCGTGCTCGAGACCTTCGGAGAGTCCGCGATCGAGCAGTTCCTGCGTGGCAACGAGACGCTCGCCGTCTTGGGCTCGGCACTCGTCGGCCTGATCCCCAACTGCTCGGCCAGCGTGGTCATTACGCAGCTGTACCTGGAGGGCGCGCTACAGCTGGCGCCGATGCTCGCCGGCACGCTCATTTCCGCCGGCGTGGGCTATCTTGTCCTGTTCCGCACCAACCGCAGCGCTCGTGAAAACGCCGTGTTCCTGGTCATGATGTACGTCATCGGCGCCGGCTGGGGCCTTATCCTATCCGCCTTCGGCCTCTAAGTAGGCCTAAAAAATGGGCTTCAAATAGCCATGCTCGGCGCCTGCGCAATGCGGCGACGCATGGCATTTTGAAGCCCGTTTTTTGTTGAGCCATGGATTCCGAGCGCTCACACCGCGCAAAACAAAAAGGTAGATTTCCGGGCATGTCCCGAAAATCTACCTTGGTTAGCGCAGCAGCTCGGTGAGGTTGCGCTTAAAGCGGGCCCGGTCTTCGCTGGTAAATGCCGCCGGACCGCGAGTGCGACCGCCGGCGCGGCGCACCTTCTTTTCCTCGTGGCGAATAAACAGTTGCATGTCGATGGTCGCCTTATCGTAGACGCGCCCGCGCACGCCGATGGCGGCGGCATCGCGCCCGAGCACCATGCTCGCCAAGCCAATGTCCTGCGTCACGACTACGTCGCCCGCCTGCAGGCGTTCGACAATGGCAAAGTCGGCGCTGTCGGCGCCCACGCTCACATCGAGCGTCGTGACCCAAAATCCGCGTCGCGCATGCTCGACGTCGCGCTGATCGTTGCGGCGAATGTGGCGTTCCAGGTTCTGTGTGCTGTTGCCGGCGATAACGACGGCAACGCCCGCCCGCCGCGCGCAGTCAATCGACTCGCGCGTGACCGGGCAGGCGTCTGCATCAATAAAGAGCGTTCGCGGCATCTAGTGCACCAGTTTGCCAAATTGAATAGCGCGAACAATCAGCGTTACGCCAAACACCAGCAGTGCGGCGCCGCTAAAGATGACGAGCATCTTGGCCGACCACAGCGGATAGATAAACACGAACATGCCGGCGATGATGGAGAGCGCGCCGCTCAGGATGGCGAGGGCACGGTTGGACGAAAGCTCGGACTCCAGAATGGACATGACACCTTCGACGATCCAGCCAAAGCCGGCCACGATAACCACCATCGTGGTGAGCGTCGCGGTCGAGAAGGCCTGGTTGCGCAGGATTATGACGCCGCCCAAGATAATGAGTAGGTTGGAGATGATGCTCGTCACGCGCCAGCCGGTGGGCAGCAGCGGCTCAAAATGGCAGTGAACAGCCTGATGGCAGCAGTGATTACAAAGTAAAAACCCAGGACAGTCGTCAAAAAGACGAGGGACTTGGCGGGTGCAAAAAGCAGCGCGATACCAGCAATGAGCGCCAAGACGCCCGTGATGGCGTAAATCCAGCGCACGGCCTTGACGGCCTTGCCTGCCATGCTTTTCTCGTCAAATCCAAACTGGCTCGATTTTTGGTCATCGTTCTTAAAGATGCCCATAATGTCTCCTTTCCGTGCGGCGTAAGCCTTGATCGTTACAACCAGTATCGCCTAAAGGCGCTGGCGTATGGGTCGGGGAGGGCGAAACGTAACCCAAAGGTCCCGAATTGTTTCCGTTGTTCCCCACGTCGCAATTTTCTATTCAACAGGTGTAGAACATTGCAGCCCTGTTCGTTATTGCCTACGTTTTAGGTTAGATTTTCCTAAGGACAATTGGCTTGTATTGGGGGTCCCTATGAACGAAGCAGTTCCCGAGGCACCGTTGAGTGTCGAATCGATGGCAAAGCAAGGCTGCGAAAAGCTCGGCTTGGACGCGTTTGATGCGCTGGTCCGTCGTGCCCGTACATGCCGCCGTTTTGACGAGTCCATGCGCGTGCCGCGCGAGTTTTTGCTCGAGCTGGCGGAGCTGGCGCACCTGACTCCCTGTGGTGCCAATGCTCAGCGTCTGCGTTTTCATGTGGTAAGCGGTGCAGAGGACTGCGCGCGTGTATTTGACGAGCTTGCATGGGCCGGTGCGCTCAAGGATTGGCCGGGTCCCGATGAGGGCGAGCGCCCGACCGGCTACATCGCGATTCTTGCCGAGCGCGCCGTTCCGGGTAAGCCCGCCGCTCCTATTACTGAGGTCGACACGGGCATTGCCGCGCAGACGATGATGCTCGCCGCCCGCAGCGCCACGCCCGAGGTGGCTGCCTGCATGTTCAAGGCCTTTACGCCCCACGCGATCGATGCCATGGGGCTCGATAGCGACAAGTATGAGCTCAAGCTGATCATGGCGTTTGGCGTTCCGGCCGAGACGCAGGTGATCGATGCGATCGATTCCAACCCCGACGGCTCAATTAATTACTGGCGCGACGAGGCGCAGGTGCACCACGTACCCAAGCGCCCGCTTGCCGACGTACTGGTGTAGCTGAGCGTCACCGCGGTGTGATCCGGCGGTAAACCACCACAAAGGTACCTGTCCCCTTTGCGGTGGTGCGAGGGGAGGACGTGTGGCAGATTTGTATTTGGTGCGGCATGGGCAGACTGAGCTCAATGTGCAGAACATTTTGCAGGGTGGGCACGATTCGCCGCTTACGGCGCGCGGGCGCGAGCAGGCGCTGGCGACGCGCGCGGCGTTTGAGGCGCGTGGCGTGACCTTTGACCGTGTGTATTCCTCGCCGTTGGGCCGGGCGCGGCATACGGCTGAGCTAATTGCTGGTGAGGGCCGCTCGATAGAGCTGGTCGATGACCTGCGCGAGTGGCATTTGGGCTCGCTGGAGGGTACATCAAATCGCGAGATGCCGCCGCAGCCCTGGGGTGATTATCCGGTGGCCTTTGGTGGCGAGTCTGAAGGCGAGCTCCAGTCGCGCATGGTCGCGGCGCTGTCCCACATCATGGCCAGGCCGCAGCACGACTGTGTGCTGGCAGTCTCCCACGGCTCTTCCTGCCAGGAGTTTCTTGAGTATGTGACTGGCAGGGGAGAGCTACCCGACAACGGTGCCGTGCTTCATTTTGGCTATTGCGACGGTGCGTTTTCACTCCTTGATTGGTAACGAACGAAAGGACCCCTATGAATAAAGACCTGTATCTGGTTCGTCATGGGCAGACAATATTCAACCTTAAGCGCATTATTCAGGGTTGGAGTGACTCGCCGCTTACGCAGTTGGGTTGCGACCAGGCGGCGCGTGCCGGCATGTTCTTACGTGCGCGCGGCATTGAACCCGATCATGCCTACACCTCCACACTTCATCGCACCGAGCAGACTATCGCCAACCTGTGGCCGGGCTTGGCGTACGAGCGCCTGGACGGTCTGCGTGAGTGGTTCTTTGGCGACTTTGAGGCCGAGCGCGTGATGCTTATGCCCGAGCGCCCGTGGCGAGATTTCTATCGTCAGTTTGGCGGCGAGGGCCAGATGCAGGTGCGCGAGCGCATGGCGGCGACGATAACCGATCTTATGCGACGTCCGGACCACGAGTGCGTGCTCGCGGTGAGCCACGGTTCGGCTATCAAGGAGTTTTTGGACCACGTGCGGGGCGCGGCGGCCGACGAGCGCGAACGCGTGCCGGGCAACTGCTCAGTGCTGCATTTTGCGTTTGACGATGCGGCCGATACGTTTGAACTGGTCGAAGTCTTTACGCAGGAAGACTACGCGCGCGAGCTGGGGCTTGAACCGCTCGTGGCTACTGCGGGTCCGCAGCGCGGATAACGCGAGCGCGGCGGCACGGGTCGTCGGCATAACTTCTCGACGCAAAAGGGGCGGAGATGCATGTACCTGCTGCATCTCCGCCCCCTGTTTGTTGGGCTGCCGATTTTTGTGCTGGACGGTCTGGTCTTGCTAGAACCGCGCGACCTGGTGCGTGAGCAGACCCGTCGGAACCTGCGCCGCGCCGCCGCTGACCTGCGCGGCGGGGAAGAGCGCAGCTACGGCAAAGTTGAACGGCTCTTTGCCCGTGTAGGTGCCGGCGGCACGTGCATCGTCGGCCAGGAGCTGTGATGCCTCGACTAGTGCGACAGCGTAGGCAGGGTCGTCGGCCAGTGCCGGCTCCGGCGCCTGGTCGAGCATGGCGCGGATGGCCCCGACGGCGTCCTCGCGCTTGACCTCCCACACGCGGTGCGTAATGCCGGCGGGGTCGGTGACGGCATAGAGTGAAGCGCCCTCTTTTGCGGCGCCGAGGATGATATCCATGACGGGAGAGGCTTCGTAGACAAGCGTTACGGGACGGGGCTGTACCTTGAGGTCGGCGATTGCGCGCGCAGCGGCGGTCGTATCGGCGGCAACCGCGTCGCCGCCCGCCAGCGCACCAACCGGGCAGATCGCCACGACACCCGTCACACGTCCCGGCTCGCCCGAGCATTCGTACACGTAATACGCCGCACCCGGGTCCTTGAGCATCAGACCATCGGCAAGGGCTCCGCGCAGAGCATCGTTGCCGCTCAGGATGCTGCCCATTGCAGGCAGCGCCTCGAGCACGCGGTCCTGAGCCGGGCGGATGCAGGGAAACGGAAGTGCTTTCATGGGCGGTCCTAACGCACGAGTCGGTTTGTTCGCGGCTTATTATGCCCCAACTTGGCCGCTCGCGTCCCAGAGCACGTTATCGGCGAGCGCGATTAGCACCTGCTGACAACGAACGATATCGGCGTGGGGCACATATTCGTTGGGCTTGTGCGCGAGCGCGAGCGACCCGGGACCGTAGCTCATGCAATTGCGGTTACCTGTCTTGCCGGCAATGACGGCGGTGTCGGTGTAGCCGGTAAAGAAGCCGACGGTCGTGTCCGCGTCCGTCACGTCATCGGCGGCACGCTTGAGCGCTGCTAGAAGGGGAGAGTTCGGGTCGCGCTCGATGGCGGGGCGGTCGCCCGTTACGGTGTAGCTGCCATGGCAACCGGGAACGGCGGCTTCGGCGACGGCGATGGCCTGCTCTACCATGCGCGTCGCGGCGGCCGTATCGGTCGGCGGGGTCAGTCGCATGTCGACCCAGGCTTTGGCGCGGTCGGGTACGACGTAGGGGCGATATCCGCCCTCGTTTTGGCCAAACGTGATGGTCGAAGGCCCCAGCTCATCGTGCGCGGGCAGCGCCATAAACGCGCGACGGAGCGAACACACGACCTCGGCCATGGCAGCGACGGCATCCGCGCCCTTCCAGGGCTGGCTCGCATGCGCCGTCACGCCAGTCATTTCAATCTCGAACCACGTACGCCCCTTGTGCGCCACCTGGATCTGTCCGTCGGTGGGCTCGGTGTCCAGCACCCATTCACGCGAGCCGACCCAGCCAGCATCGATCGTGGCCTCTGAGCCGCGCATAAAGTCCTCCTCGTCGACCGAGCAAATGAGTGAGAAGCCACGGCGGGGCAGCTTGCCTTCTGCCGCCACGCGCTCGAGCGTATGGACCAGTGCGGCAATGGCGCAGGCCAGGCCACCCTTCATATCGCAGGCACCGCGGCCATAGAGTTTATCGTTGCGCACGATCGCTCCGAGCGGCGGAATGTCCGCGTCCCAGCCATCGCCCAGTGTAACGGTATCCATATGGCAGATATAGACGAGCCGTGGCTCGTCGCTCAGTCCCGGCACGGTGACCATAAGGTTGCGGCGCCCGGGCAGCACCTCGAGTTCCTCAACCTGCACGGCATCGAGTACCGGATGGCTCAGCTGCGCCAACCGTTCCTCAACCAACGCTTTGATATAGCGTTCAATCTCGCCCTCATACGCACCTGGGTCGGAACTGTCGATCCGCACGAGCCCTTGCGTAAGCCGCCAGGCAAAATCTGTATCAACCATAGGCACCTCACAGATAGTTAGGTCAACATACAGATTGTATGCCAAGAAGCGGCTCGGTGCATTTAATGGAGCGCTCACAAAAACGGGGGCGCCTCTCGTGCGAAAGGCACCCCCGCGGGCATTCAATGTCAGTGACGGGCAGGCCACATGGGGAGCTGCCCGTCAGGTCAGTCGGCGCTACTTGATCACGCGCACGCGATACATCGACGGAATCTGCTTGAGCGCCTCGATGGTGCTGCCGTCCAGGTGCTCGTCGGTGTCGAACATGGTGTAGGCGTTCTCGCCGGCGGACTCGTTGGTCATACGCTGCACGTTGGCGTTGTCCTTGGCCAGGATCGCCGTGATCTGGCCGATCATGTTGGGCACGTTGGCGTGCAGGCAGGCGATGCGGCTTGCGGCGCGCGCCTTGCCCATGCTGCAGGCGGGGTAGTTGACGCTGTGCGCGATGTTGCCGTTCTCCAGGTAATCCTTGAGCTCGCTGATGGCCATGTCGGCGCAGTTGGCCTCGGCCTCGCCGGTGCCGGCGCCCGAGTGCGTGGTGATAAACGTATTGGGCATCTTGACGGTCTTGGGCGTGGCGAAGTCGCAGCTAAACCAGCTGAGCTTGCCCTCGCGCAGGGCGGCGTCGACGGCGTCCTCGTCAATGATGGTCTCGCGCGCGTAGTTGATGAGCACGGCGTCGGGCGCCAGCAGGTTAATCTGCTCGGAGCTGATCATGCCGATGGTGTCAGCCTTGCTGGGCACATGCACGGTGAGGTAGTCGCAGCCACGGCAGAGGTCCTCGAGCGTGCCCACGCGCTGCACCTCGCGGCTCAGCACCCACGCGTGCTCGACGGAAATGAACGGATCGTAGCCGTAGACGTCCATGCCCAGATCGACGCAGGCGTTGGCGACCTTGGAGCCCACGTTGCCCAGACCGATAACGCCGATGCGCTTGCCCTTGAGCTCGCGGCCCACAAAGGCCTTCTTGGCCTTCTCGGCGTCGACCTGGATCTCGGGGTCGTCGGCGTTGTCGCGCACCCAGTTCATCGACTGCACCACGCCGCGGCTCGAAAGCACCAGCATGCCCAGGACGAGCTCCTTGACGGCGTTGCTGTTGGCACCGGGGGAGTTAAAGACGACGACGCCCTTCTTGGCGTACTCCTCGACGGGGATGTTGTTGACGCCGGCGCCGCAGCGGGCGATGGCGCGGATGCCCTCGGGCAGCTCGTAGCCGTGCAGGTCGGTCGAGCGCATCAGGATGGCGTCGGCCTCCTCGGCGGTGCCCACAAACTCGTAGCCCTCGCCAAACTCGACTTTGCCGTCTTTAGTGATGTCGTCGATGGTCTTAATCTTACGCATGGAAAAACTCCTTAGCAGGTTTTGATCTAAACAGGGTGGTCTGAGGTGGCTGGTCGGCCCGCGTGTTGCGGGCTAGTTAGATCGCGGACTCAAACTATGCTGCGCTTCGAAGTCCTTCATGTATGTGGCCAGCGCCTGCACGTCCTCCATGGTGACGGCGTTGTACACGCTGGCGCGCATGCCACCGACGAGACGATGGCCCTTGACGTTTTGGATCTGGTGCTCTGCCGCGCCCGCGACAAAGGCGGCGTCGAGGTCGGCATCGCCGGTACGGAACGTGACGTTGGCGATGGAGCGACTGTCTGTCTGCGCGGTGCCGTGGAATAGTTTGCTGTTCTCGAGCAGGTCGTAGAGCAGGTTGGCCTTGGCCCAGTTGCGCTCGGCCATGGCGGCAAGTCCGCCGGTCTGCTCAACCCAACGGAACACCTTGCCGCACACGTATATGCCAAAAGTGTTGGGCGTGTTGAGCATGGAACCCTTGGCGGCCTGGGTCTTAAGGTCCAGGTACTGCGGCGTCTGCGCAAAGGCCGGACCGTCGGCGATCAGGTCGTCGCGCACGATGATCACGGTCACGCCCGCGGCGCCGGCGTTTTTCTGCGCGCCGGCGTAGATGAGTCCGTAGCGCTCGACGTCGAGCGGCTGCGACAAAAAGCAGCTCGAGACATCGGCGACCAGCGGCACGCCGCCGCAATCGGGCAGCCTGTGGAACATGGTGCCAAAGATGGTGTTGTTCTGGCAGATGTAGACGTAGTCGAGCCCGTCGCCCGCGGCCTCGGCGGCAATGCGCGCGTTGATGTCGGCCATGTCGGGGATGCGGTCGAAATTGGTGTCCTCGGAGCTCGCGAGCAGCACGGCCTCGCCGTACTTGGCGGCCTCTTTGTACGCCTTGTTGGCAAAGTTGCCGGTCACGACGTAGCCGGCGCGGCCGCGTCGCATGAGGTTCATGGGGATGCCCGCAAACTGCAGCGTGGCGCCGCCCTGCAAAAACAGGACACGGTAGTTGTCGGGGATGCTTAGCAGGCGGCGCAGAGTTGCCTCGGCGTCGTCGATGATCTGCTGGTACATGCTAGATCGATGACTCATCTCGAGCACGGACATGCCGCAACCGCGGTAGTCCATCATCTCGTCGGCGATCTCGGCGAGCACGCTTGTAGGCAGCGCGGCCGGGCCAGCTGAGAAGTTGTGCACACGTGCCATCTTCTAGTTCCCCTCGTAGTCGTTTGAACGTTCGGGATACTTTAGCACAGTGGAGCGGTAGGCGCGACCGCATCACGGTAAAACTCGACTACGCCGCTATGATTTACAGGATGGTTACATGGGGGAGGGGCGCTTTACTCCTCAGGCAAATCCAAATCAGCGAGCGAAGACATAAGGTTCTCTAGGCGCTTGATCTCTTCGTCGCAAATTAGCCACCTCCTGGTCACTACGACGCCAGCGTGGCAATGACGGCTTCGTCGCCGGCGTATATTAGGGTGTTGCCATCGGGGATGATCGTTTGGCCTTCGCGCTTGAGCATCACCACAATAAACGGATGCTTGCCTTGCGACACATCGCACAGGCGCTGGCCGGCCCAGCGACCGTGGGGTGTCACGGTGACCTCGCGCAGTGTAACCTCGGCACGCTCTTCGAACGTTGGGGCGGCCATCACCAGCAGATCGCCTTCCTGGATCACGGTGTCGCCATTGGGCAGTACCGGGTGCGCACCGTCGCGCAGCACCAGGACCACGAGCATATCTGTGGCGCTGCCAATGTCCGCGAGCGAGCGTCCGGCAAACGGATGTCCAGCGCCCACCTTGAGCTTTACAAACGACATGCCGTCCTCGTCGCGGTAGTCGTTAAAGGTGCGGCGCACGTCGCCGGTCGCATCGATCATATCGAGCTTCTTCGCCACCGCCGGCAGAAGCGAGCCCTGCACCACAATGCTCGACACGGCAATCACAAACACCAGGTCAAATAGGTCGTGTCCGCCGGGAACGCCGGCCACCACGGCAAAGAGACTAAAGACGACCGAAGCTGCTCCGCGCAGACCCGCCCAGCTTACGAGCGCAACCTGGCGAGGGTTCGTCCTAAACGGCGCCAGCAGCATGCCTACGGCGATGGGGCGGCTCGCAAAGAGCATAAACGCCATGAGTGCCAGGCCCGGTAGCAGCATTTGCGGCAGGCGTGCGGGTGTGACGAGCAGGCCCAGCAAAAAGAAGATGGTCATCTCGGCCATCTCGGTGAGAGTGTCAAAGAAGTGCGCCATCTCGACCTTGCCGGTGATGTCACTGGCACCCAGCACAATGCCGGCCAGGTATACAGCCAAAAAGCCGTTGCCGCCCAGATAGCTTGGTAGCGCGTATGCGACGATCGCCACGGCGAACAAAAAGATAGTCTGCGCGCCCTCGGCCGTTGCGTGTGCGCGCTCAATCAGGCGGCTGGATATCCAGCCGATGGCAAGGCCCAGCCCCACGCCCAGGATGATCTGCTTGGCCAGCAGCACGGGAATGTCGATATTGCCGCCCGCCGCGAGGGTCGCGAGCACGGCGGCGAGCATGTAGGCGACGGGGTCGTTGGAGCCCGATTCGACCTCGAGCAGCGAGTCGGTGCCGCCCCTCAGCGAAAGGCTGTTCTCGCGCAGAACGCTAAAGACGCTGGCCGCGTCGGTCGACGCCACGACCGATCCCAGCAGCAGGCCGCCGATCCAGTCGAAGCCCAGCACAAAGTGGGCGAACACGCTGGTGATGCCTGCGGTGATGACGACGCCGAGCGTGCTCAGCAGCACCGCCGGCGCGGCGACGGGCTTGGCGCGGTCTATGTTGGTGTTAAAGCCGCCGTAGAACATGATGAACAATAGCGCCGTGCTGCAGACGGTTTCGGTGAGTGCGTAGTCGCTAAAGTCGATATGCGCCGGGCCGTTGACGCCCAACAGCATGCCGAGCGCGATAAAGATAAGCAGGGTGGGGAAGGGGAGCTTTTTGCCGACGGGTTTGATGGTCAGGCACAAAATGATGACGAGGCCGATAAAAAGAAGGATCTGGTTCATGGATGGTGTCCGCTCCTAGGTGGTTGGCGTGGCACGGTTAGTTGTCTGCGGTTATTTGTACCCAAAGATGGTGGGTTTATGGGGTTGGATTGCGGGCGTGCGCGATATCGTCATAGACGGCTGCCGTCTTTGCCTCTGCTCGGAAACCCTTTCCAGCTTTATTGCAACGGAGTACAATGGGTAACGTTTAAGTTCAACTTGAAGTTTTAGTTGCGGCGCCGGGCTTTGGCCGCAATGCAAGGAGAGGCGTACCATGGCGATCTATGTGACATCTGATGCTCACGGGCACGTGCGTGCGCTTGACGAGGCCCTGTCTAAGATTTCGCTGGCGTCCGACGACACGCTGTACGTGCTGGGCGACATGATCGATCGCGGGCCCGATCCGGTCGGCGTTATTAAGCTCGTGCGCTCGCTGCCCAACGCCCGCGTGCTCAAGGGCAATCACGAGCAGATCATGCTCGATGCCATCATTGGCCAGGATCCGCTCGATGCCGAGACCTGGGATATCAACGGTGGCTGGACGACGCGCGAGCAGCTCAACGACATGGAATTTGACGCATACGAGGAGCTCGTGCGATGGATGGCCGCGCTGCCGCTCTACGCGGTGGCCGAGACCGAGGAGCGCCCGTATCTGCTGGTACATGCTGGAATCGAGATGAAGGCGGCGCGCGCGTTTTTGCTTGAGCATGGCGTCGATTGTGCCGATGGCGTTGGAGCGGTGGGTGCCGATCGCGAGCTGCTGCAGCAGATGCTCGCGGTGCAGTCGGCCGATGACCTGCTGTGGATTCGTCACGGCTATTGGGATGCGCCGACCGGGCTGCTTTCTGCCGAGGGCAAGGGTCCGGTCGTGGTGAGCGGTCACACGCCAACGGTGTCGCTCGGGCGTTATTGCGAGGTCGGTGGTCTTGCGGGGCTCGATGAGGAGTCGGGCCGCGGGCAGATCGTGCGCCTGGGCGGCGAGGATGCCGCCGGTGTGCCCGATCGCATCGACATCGACTGCGCTGCCGCCACCGGCTCCGAGTTCGGTCGCGTGGGCATCCTGCGGCTCGATGATGGGGCGGAGTTCTACGCGAATATTCGCCCCGGGGAATAACTTTGTTC
This sequence comes from uncultured Collinsella sp., assembly GCA_902479135.1. GTDB lineage: Bacteria > Actinomycetota > Coriobacteriia > Coriobacteriales > Coriobacteriaceae > Collinsella. The sequence continues at coordinate 46,519 of CABSNU010000013.1, forward strand.
CGCCGTTCTACCGAACGGCGGTCACGTTGACTCTGCGCAGCCCCGAAGCACCCCACCTTGTCGCTCAAACCGTCGCTCGCGTACAGAAGTACGCGTCGCTCCTCCTTCGCGCCAACCTGGGGCACTTCGAGACTGCTCGCTGTCGGTGCCAAAACATCGACGTTTCTTTTCTTCAAATTGATTCGAATTAGGCGCCGTAGGGGTTGCGGTCGCGTTCTATGCGCTGGCGAATGTGGGCGTATTCGACAATCAACAGCACCAGGAGTAGGGCCATGATGGCTAGGTAGCTCACCACAGCGCCCATCAGACCCAGTAGCTTAATCAGGATCACCGGCAGCACCACGCTTACGGCGAAGCAGATCAGGTAGATCTTGGTGACGTCTCCAGCGTGGCGCAGCACCGTGATAATGGCGTAGATAAAATCGATGGCCGCGGTTACGCCGCCGGCGACGACCATCAGCAGCGCCAGCGTACGGTAGCGTTCAAAGCTGAGGCCGTACATAAAGCTCATGAGGGGAATACCGGGACCTGCCATAAATGCGGCGCACACGCCGGTGATGACCACGATCAGCGCCATAACGGCAACAATAATCAGGTCAAAGCGACGACGCTTGCGAGGATTAGCCCAAATGCTCGACAAGCGCAGGAGCTGCGGTTTATAGATAAATCCAATGCTCAGCAAAATAGCCTGCGCCGGAAAGAACAGGGCATTAAAGTACAGCTGATATTTGTATGCCAGCGTGCCTTCCATCACAAACTTGGGCATGCTCTCAATAAGGTTGAACAGGAACAGTGCACCAAAGAGCGGGGCGCACTGGACAAACAGGTGGCCGACCTCGCGCAGGCTCACGTGGCGCGATTTTTCGGTCTCGAGCAGGGCAAGCGGCGCGGTGACCAGCACGATCGAGGCGATGGCGGTGACACCCATGGCCATGGCCGCGATGGGCATGCTGCGCGTGAGGAACAGTGCCACGCTAAAGACCGCGATGACGCCGGCGGAACGCAGCGTTTGGCTCATGCCGGCCAAATAGAGCTTGTCGGCCTGCTGCAGGCGGCCCTCGTACACGTCGGCGATGCCGTCGATCACCTTATAGAGGTAGACGCCCAGGCCGATCGTGGCCATCTGCGCATCGTAGCCGCGGGCGCTGCTGTATACCAGGCCGCATGCCAGCGCGAGCGCTCCGCAGAGCCAGCGGTTGAGCTGGTAAGAGGCAAAGGACGTCTTTTCGTCGATGTCCGAGACCTGGAAATTGCGCACGCCGTAGTTGCACGCGATCATGATGAGCGTGCCGGTGACAAAGGCGATGGAGAATTTGCCAGCCTCCTCGGCGCCCGCGAGCTGTGTGGACACGATGGTGAGCAACGGAAACGCCATGCCCCACACGGCGGTGCCCAGGGTATTCCAAAGGTAGTCGCGACGGGTGGCGTGATCTTCGTACTCGGCTTCTTGCGTGGAGAAGCCGCCGCCGTAGACGGCTCCGAGCAGGCGGTTCCACCAGGCATTGACCATGCGGTGGATGGGGCCAGGCTGGCGATTGCGCTCGCGGCGACGGCGTGTGGCCTGGCTGCTGTCGGGACCGCCGGCGTTACGCTGGCTTAGCTCTTGGATTCGTGCGAGCTCCTCGGCGGTGTGCGATGCGGGGAACAGGCCGTTCTCGATGCGTCCGCCCTGCCCGTGCGCCCCGTCCGATACGGTGGGGTCGGCGACGCCATTGCGGCGGGCGATGGCGCGGCGAATGCTATCGATGGGCGTGATGCTCAAAGCGGAGTCCTTTCTATTGCTGCGCTCTAGTATAGACGCGACGGTGTTCGTTCGTGTTTTTGAACAGGTTGTTCGATAATTTCGGCGGCGCCATTCAGTAGACGGCATTTGGGGACGTTCCTTATGTGCCGGCACTTTGGGAACGTCCCTAAGTGCCGGCATCCGGGGTCGCTTCTTGGTTGTTGCCTGTTCAAGAGTGTCCCTAACGACTAGGCCGCTTGCGTGCGATTTTTGACCGTTGGGCGGGCGCTTCGCCGTTGCCGCAAAAACGTTTTTGCATATCGGGTACAACGGGCTTTACGTGAGTAAAGTGCGCGCCTCGTCCACGTGTCGCGCTTTTAAAGGAGGCCCCATGCCAGGTGTTACCCCTGCAGAAGTTCTGTCCAACTTTGGCATTACGCTGGTCGAAGATCCTGCCGAGAACCAGCCCCGCCTGCTGGTCGACCTGCCGGCAGCCGAGCTCGTCGAGCACGCCATCCGTCGCAACGAAGGTCGTATGGCCTCCAACGGCGCGCTGGTGATCGAGACGGGGGAGCGCACTGGCCGCTCGCCTAATGACCGCTTTATCGTTGACACCCCCGATGTTCACGACAAGATTGCCTGGGGTGCCGTCAACCGCCCGCTGTCTGTCGAGAGCTACGAGGCCATCAAGGCCGGCATCGTCGACTATCTCAACGAGCGCGACGTGTTCGTCACTCGCGGTATGGCCGGTGCCGACCGCAACCATACGCGTCGTCTGCTTGTCGCCTGCGAGCGTGCCAGCCAGGCGCTCTTTATTAAGCAGATGCTCGCCCGCCCGCTTGCCCGCGAAATCGCACGCACCGGCGAGCCGGACTTCTGCGTGCTCGCCGCGCCGGGCTACCAGTGCGATCCCGCCATCAAGGGCCTCAACTCCAGCGCCGCCGTGGTCATTAACTTCCAGGAGCGCGTGATTCTGGTCGCCGGCACCGGCTACTCCGGCGAGATCAAAAAGTCCATTTTCAGCGTCATGAATTACCTGCTGCCCGTCGAGGACGACGTGCTGCCCATGCATTGCTCGGCCAGTATGGACCCCGTCACGCATGAGACCGCCGTGTTCTTTGGCCTCTCCGGCACCGGCAAGACCACGCTTTCGGCCAACCCCACGCGCCTGCTGATCGGCGACGACGAACACGGTTGGTCCGACATGGGCATCTTCAACATCGAGGGTGGCTGCTACGCCAAATGCGAGGGCCTGGACGCGTTCCACGAGCCTGAGATCTTCAACGCCGTCCGCTTTGGCGCGATCTGCGAAAACGTGGTGCTCGACGAGAACCGCAAGCCCAACTACGACGACATCTCGATCACGCACAACACGCGCGTGGCATACCCTGTGGAGCACATTCCCAACGCGTGGACCAAGGGCATGGGCACCACTCCAAGCGTCGTGCTCTTCCTGACCTGCGATGCCTTTGGCGTGCTGCCGCCCATCTCGCGCCTGACGGCCGACTCCGCCATGTATCACTTTGTGACGGGCTTTACGGCCAAGATCCCCGGCACCGAGGTCGGCGTCACCGAGCCCACGCCCACGTTCTCTTCGCTGTTTGGCGAGCCGTTTATGCCGCTCGACCCCATGGTCTATGCCAAGATGCTCGGTGAGCGCATCGCCGACGGCCGCACGCGTGTGTACCTGGTCAACACCGGCTGGATCGGCGGCGGCTACGGCGTGGGTCATCGCATCGAGCTTGCCTACACGCGCGCCCTGGTGGCCCGCGCCCTCGACGGTACCATCGAGGACAGCGAGTTCGTGCACGACGACATCTTTAACGTCGACATTCCCACCACGTGCCACGGCGTACCCGACGGCATCCTGGTGCCGCGCCAGTATTGGCAGAGCACCGCTCGCTACGACGAGGCTGCGCACAACTTGGCCGTGATGTTCGAGGAGAACTTCGAGAAGAAGTACTCGCACCTGCCCGAATCCGTCAAGGCCGCCGGTCCGCATGCTCAGGTGCACGCCGACGCCCGTCATCGCGGCCACGGCCTGCTGGGACTTCGCCACTAGCGTCGCCTCAGACCCAAAACCACCATAAAGGGGACAGGCACCTTTGTGGTGGTTTTACTCGCGCGGATGACTCGGGTTACAATACGCCTGACATATCGCTCCCTTCTCCGGATGGGGGCAGCGTAAGCGCTCTTGTGGCGGCACCGTAGGACTTTGAAGGCGGCCGTCGTAAGGGCGCTTTTTGTTTAGGCACCCGGGCTCGGGCGCATGCTATGAAGGGAGAGCACATGAAGAGCTTTATTGCCGAGGATTCGTTTTGGGAGCTGTTTCCGCAGGCGGCTGTCGGTGTTGTGGTCGTAAAGGGCATGAAGCCCGCGGCTCAGATTCCTCAAGAGGACGTGGACGCGATTGCGGCGTTGCTCGACCGCGCCAATATCGACGCGGAGCGTCATCTGACCAGCGATACTATCAGCGAGAACGCACCGGTCAAGGCATGGCGCGAGGCTTATCGGCTGTTCAAGACCAAAAAGGGCGCGCGTTGCTCAATTGAGAACCTGCTCAAGCGCGTGCTCAAGGGCAAACCGGTGGGCCACATTACGCCCGCGGTGGACATCTACAACACGGTGTCGCTGACCTACGCGCTGCCCGTTGGCGGCGAGGACCTACATGCTATCGAGGGCGATCTGCGGTTAGCGGTGACCGACGGTGGCGATGCGTTTCTGCCGCTTGGCGAGGAAACAGATGACCCGACGCTGCCCGGCGAGCTCGCCTACATCGATGATGCGGGCGCCGTATGCCGCTGCTGGAACTGGCGCGATGGCGTTCGCACGGCGCTGTCCGACGATTCGGCCGATGCATTCCTGGCGATTGAGTGCGTGGAGCCCGAGCGGATGGGGGATTGCCAGGCTGCCGTTGATCGTCTCGCCGAGTTGCTCGAGCGCTATCTGGGAGCGACGGTTGTCGTTAAGACGCTTGTGACCCGCGACAATCCTTGCGTGGAGCTGTAGCGACGCCTAGAACCAATTGATGCCCCCAAACCACCACAAAGGTGCCTGTCCTCTTTGTGGTGGTTTTTATGTTGATGGGTTAACAAATGGGATATTTGGGTATGGGTGTTGCCTTGTGCGGCTAAGATGTTTACCCGTTAGCATCATGCAAGCGAAAGGCGGTCGTCTCCCATGCAGCAGAACGACGAGACACGTTTCGAGGACTTTGTCGGACTGATCAGCGGGCTCTACAAGGAGATCCAGCGCATTAAGACATCCGAGGGCGCAAGGCTGGGCCTCAAGGGCTCCGACGTTATGTGCCTGTACTATCTTGAGCGCAGCAAGGACGGCCTGACTGGCGCTGACCTGGCTCGCATGGCAGGCGTGACCCGTGCCGCCGTCTCGCGCACGCTCGCGCATCTGGAGGAGGGCGGCTACGTCGAGGTCGACGACTCGGGTGATGCGGCCGTTAAGTATCGTGCCCCGGTGCGCCTGACCGCTCTGGGCGGCGAGAGCATGAGCGAGGCGGACCGCATCATTCGCGAGGTGCTCGACACCACCGGTAAGGCTATGGGTGTGGAGCAGCGCGAGCAGATGTATGCGTCGCTGCGTACGATTCTCAACACCCTGCGTGAGATCTAAGGCCGCCAAGGCATTTGCTTCCCATTAAAAACTGCATAGTCCCGTTTGAGCGCGTATGCCGTGCCGGGGCATTGCTGTCAAAATTCCCCGCGCGGGACCTGCGCAAGAAAGGATTCGTTATGTCCGTCCGCATTATTACCGATTCCGCAAGCGATATGTCGCCGGCGGAGCACCCCGCTCTGCGTGTTCTGCCGCTGTCCGTCACCTTTGGCACCGATGTGTATATGGATGGCGTCGACATCGATCACCAGCGCTTTTACGAGATGCTTGTGGAGCGCGATGAACTGCCCAAGACCGGTCAGGTCAACCCGTACGCCTTTTCGCAGGCGATTGCCGAAGCGCGTGAGGCCGGCGATGAGGCCGTGATTATTACCGTGGGTGCCAAGCTCTCGGGCACCAACCAGAGTGCTCGTACGGCACTTGCCGAGGCGCCGGGCGGCGACATGTTCGTCGTGGACAGCAATAACGTGACCTTGGGCGAGCGCGTGCTGGTCGAGTATGCGCTGCGCCTGGTGGACGAGGGCCAGGGCGCGGCTCAGGTTGCGGCGGCTGTCGAGGCCGTGCGCGACCGCGTGGTCGTCATCGGCCTGCTCGAGACGTTGGAGTACCTGGTGCGCGGCGGTCGCCTGTCTGCTGCGGCCGGTGCCGTGGGTACGCTGCTCAACGTAAAGCCCGTGGTGGCTGCCGAGGACGGTCTGATCGTGCAGCTGGGCAAGGCGCGCGGTTCCAAGAACGGACGTAACCTGCTCAACCAGAAGGTCGAAAAGGCGGGCGGCATCGACTTTTCCATGCCGCTGGCGCTCGGCTATACGGGCCTTTCGGATGCGGTGCTCAAGAAGTATATCGAGGACAGCGCGGCACTGTGGGCTGGCCACACCGAGGGCGAACTGCCTGTCCACACCATTGGCGCCACCATCGGCACCCACGTAGGTCCCGGCGCCGTAGCCGTAGCCTTCTTCCAGCCCGTCAACTAACCGACTTGCTATAAACCACCACAAAGGGGACAGGCACCTTTGTGGTGGTTTAGGCTATTCCGGGTGGAAGGGAGCGAGCAATGGCGTCTGAGGGCTTTTTTGAGCGGGTGTACGAGGTGGTCGAGCAGATTCCCGAGGGGATGGTCGCCACCTACGGTCAGGTGGCGCTGCTCGCCGGTCGTCCGCGGAGTGCGCGGTACGTGGGGTATGCCCTGCATAGCAATCCGCGCCCTGGTCAGATTCCCTGCCATCGTGTGGTGTTTGCCGATGGCCGCATATGCGATGGTTTTGCTTTTGGCGGTCCCGATGCTCAACGTGAGCTTTTGCTAGGGGAGGGTGTGGCGTTTAAGGACGACATGCACGTCGACTTGGCCGCCTGTCGCTGGCCTGCAGGGCTCTAGCGGCTCTGCCGTGGCTTAAGCCACCACAAAGGTGCCTATCCCCTTTGTGGTGGTTTTGGCAGGTTTACCGAGGTTAACTTATGGAGAAGGTATGGCGGCGCGGTTTGTCGCAGCAAAGTAAACCACGGTGAACTATATTGTTTTCAGCAACAGAGCAGGCAATAGGCGATGAAAAAGCCTGCCCTGTTGAGTTTGATTCGCATTCCTCCCCTCTGTGCGATTCAACGGTGTACTTCGGGAACAGGCCCGCTGGCAACTATCTGCCAGCGGGCCTGTTCCTGTTTCGGTGAGGATTCAGCCTCACCGTCTATGTTGTGCGAAAGCGCTTTGCCTAGTACACCATGCCCATGGCGTCCTGAACCTCGGCCAGGGTCTGCTCGGCGATCTCGTTGGCGCGACGGTTGCCCTCGTGCAGCACGTCCTTCACGTAGTCCAGGTCGTTCTCGTAGCACTGACGACGCTCGCGGATCGGGGCGAAGTACTCGTTGACGGCCTCGGTCACGTACTTCTTGAGCTGGCCGGAGCCGCCCATGCCGATCTCCTCGGCAATCTCGACCTCGGAACGGCCGGTGCAGATGGCGGCCGTCGAAAGCAGACCGGACACGCCGGGGCGGTTCTCGGGGTCAAACGTGATCATGCGCTCGGAGTCGGTCTGGCTCTTCTTGATGCGCTTGGCCGTCTCCTCGGCGGTCATCGAGATGTTGATGGCGTTACCGTAGCTCTTGCTCATCTTGCGACCGTCCAGGCCCGGCAGCAGCGGGGTCTCGGACAGCAGTGCGTCGACCTCGGGGAACACCTTGCCGTAGCGGTTGTTAAAGCGGCGGGCGATGGTGCGGGTGAGCTCGATGTGCGGCAGCTGGTCGCGACCGACGGGCACCACATTGCCCTTGCAGAACAGGATGTCGCAGGCCTGGTGCACCGGGTAGGTGAGCAGAAGGCCGGTGAGCTCGTGGCCCGAGGCCTCCATCTCGGCCTTGACCGTGGGGTTGCGCGCCAGCTCGGCCTCGGACACCAGCGACAGGAACGGCAGCATGAGCTGGTTGGCGGCGGGCACGGCGGAGTGCGCGTAGATCATGGTCTTGTCGGGGTCGATGCCGCAGGCAAGGTAGTCCATGACCATGTTGTACACGTTGTCCTGGATGTGCTCGGTCGTGTCGCGGTCGGTGATGACCTGGTAGTCGGCGATGAGTACGTTGGTCTTGGCACCCATGTTCTGCAGCTCCACACGGCCCTTGAGGGTGCCGAAGTAGTGACCCAGATGCAGACGGCCGGTGGGGCGGTCGCCGGTGAGCATGGTGAACTTGTCGGGCGTCTTGGCCAGGCCCTCGCGAATGGCGTTGCTCTTCTGCAGCGCGACTTCGTAGCTGTTCTCGTTTGGCATAATTGCTCCTAACGTATGTTCATGGGTCAAGATGATAACGCGTTTATTGGCTGTCTCTTATACACATCTGACGCTGCCGACGAACT